>CAZIKB010000076.1:0-30809 GCA_964539665.1 uncultured Cytophagia bacterium | reverse complement strand
TATAATGTCAATATCACTGCTGTTCCGTTAATTTGAAGTGAGAAATGTTAGTTATAAAATAATGAATAAACATTTGATAGTTAAAAATCAATTTCTGATTTCTATTTTATTAATTAGCAATCTTTGTAATTGTAGTAAAAAGGATTCGTCCGATAGTGGTCCTGCACAGACTTCAAAATTTCCAAATGATTCATCTTCTTTTTATGATAGTTTAACAAACGTGAAGTCATTTAGTGTGCAGGTAGCTGCTTTTAAAATTAAAGAAAATGCTAATAGAATAAAATTACATTTGCGAAAATCAAATTTTCCTGCCTACATTGATTCTACTTCAAATACTTCAAATGAATTGCTTCATCGAATTCGTCTGGGACCATTTTACACTATGGAAGCAGTGGATTCCATTTTAAGCGACATAAAAAAAATCGGATATTCTGAAGCTTTTTTATTGATAAATTCTGAAGAAGATTCAAAAGATACGCTGAATACTAACATCATTCTTTCTGATACGTCTGAGATAAATAAAAGACAACTAACTTTTAACGAGAAATGCAGCCATCCAAAATGGTCTCCAACCGGACGTGAAATTGCTTTCTACAAAAATACAAATGGGGAAAATGGTGTTTATGCCATCGGGACTGGCGGTGGCTACGTTTCAATTATCATTGAGGGAAGTGAAAGTCGAGAGATAACTCCCAAATTTTCATGGTCTCCTTCTGGAGATAAAATTGCTTTTGTTGCCAGGGAAATTAATGAAAATTGGAATTTGGTAGAAAATTTATACCAGATCAACATAGATGGCTCTGGCCTTAAAATATTGTTAAGTCAAAATAATTTTTCTTTTGAAATCACAGATATCAAATGGTCCCCGGATGGTCAAAAAATTGCATTCAACGCAAAATATGGAGATGCTGAGACACAAGCTGATCTTATTCAGAGAGTTTTAGTCATTTCAATAAACAGATTAACAAATAGCTTAAAGAATGAAATCGGCAATGCTGATTCGAAATATATAACAGACCCCACGCATTTAGAAAAAACCAACTGGTTAATTGGCTGGCGAACGAATAATGAATTTCTGTTTCTTTCCACTTATGATAAATTACACTATTATCAGGATACCGCTTTTGAAGTCTGGAAATATGATTTTGATTCCCGGTTGACTACAAAAATATTAGGCGGTCCGGCGGTAAAGACATTCCAGACGATCGAGCTTTTACCAGACGAAAATAAAATAGTCTATGAGTATGGCGCTAAACTTTTATTTCTTGATTTGCAATCTGCAGAAGAAACGATAATATTTGCTACTCAAATGGCAGAAAATCGTCCGGGATTAGTATTTCTTCACCGGTCAAATCTGATATTTTTTCTGCATGAGGATGAAATCTGGGTAAGTGATTTTAACGGAAATATAACAAAATCAGGCGTTCATTTTGAATCTCAATATTTCACATTATCACCGGATGGTTCGCAATTATGCTTTGAAGAAAATGGAGACCTATTCAAATTTAAATTCTCAAATATAAATAAAAAAGCCCGGTATTGAACCGAGCTTAAGTTTTTCATAAAGAGTAACTTTTTACAAAAAATCAGTTTCTGAATTCCCTGTACAGAGACAATACTGCCGGAACATAATTCTGCGTCTCTTCATAAAGTATCCCATTAGCTCTGTTTTGCGCTAACCACATTTTCACTCTTCTACCGCCACCATTATAAGCTGCTAAACCGCCATCAACATCATACAATTCAATTAAACTTGATAAATATCTACTACCAAGTCGAATATTTAGAACAGGATTAAAAAGAATATCTTCCGCAGATTTCCATTTTATGCCTTCAATTTTTGCTAAAAATTTTCCGGTGGCAGGCATAACCTGCATCAATCCTAATGCGCCAACCGGTGAAGTTATTGATACATCCCATGTAAATGCTGACTCATGTGTAATGGTAGCACATATCAAATCCGTATCTAAATTATCGTATTTCATACTTGCGCTGCTAATCTCGGAGGCAATGGCGTATTTTTGTTTAACAGGCATGGAATTGTTGTATCGATTTATCACTGACAATACTTTGTTAATATTTTCCTTATGTTGATTGTCTATTTTGGTAAACGATTTTAATAACTGTGTATGCTTCTGCAATTCCAACATTTGGTGATCGAATTTTTTGATTTGTACTGTTTGATGAATAATCCAGGTAAAACTAACCAGAATAAATCCGACAGTGATTATAAATCTTAATTTGCTAATTTTCAAACATTGACCTCTCTATATGCGTCCAGAATTTTAGTGCTTCCCTACATTGTTTAATTTAACAAGTTCTCATTTAATTTTCTCACTGCATCCAGGACATCTTACGCAATTATAAAAACAGAGTTTCCAAAACATTGTCTGATTTTACATCATTAAAAATCAAGCCCAATAGAGAAATGAGTTTGAGGAGAAAGTCTGCCCGTGAATGGACTTATATATCTCTTTAGTGGAAAATCCCATCGCAGAACTAACAAACCGCCCAAATTAAATCTTATTCCAAAACCATAGGAAGTTTTAATTTTATCGAAATCAAATGCAGTGTCTTCTATCACATTACTGGAGCCATTGAAGAAGTAGTCTTTGCCCCAGGCCTGTGCCGCATCGAAAAATAGAAGGCCGGTCAGAAAGTCATATTGCATGGATAAATATGGGAATAATGGAAATCTCAATTCAATGTTTTGGAAAAAAGTTTTCGTACCTCTTAATTCACCGTAATCTGCCCCTCTGAATGTAAATGGACCGCCAATCCCGAAAATCCGTTCGTCTCTTCCAAAATTTGTTCCCGCTGTAAAACGATAAGCTAAAGAAAATCTTGGAACACTTATAGCGAAATACTTTCTATAATCTAAGATAGCAGAAGTATAGCGCAAATCACCAACATTTTGGACAATTGAAGCTCTAGCTCTGGTACCGGAGATTGGCGCTGAAATCCCCCAGAATGCAGAATCACGAACTAGAGAGGCGTCAACGCTTGCAAAGATTGCATTGTCTACTTCTATATTGGAAGATAAACCTGTAGCAAAATTAAGGCTTACCACATCTCTATTGACAAAATATAGATTCGATCCAAATTCTACTCTCGTGAAAGTGTTGAGGGGAATAGCTGCTCCGCCACCCAAACCGCGAAAAACCTGGCTCACAATGTTAGCTTCACCGCTTGTGGTAAATAATCCAAAATCGTCTCGAAATTGCAGTGCCCATAAAGCATAGTTTAGCCGGTGTTTTTGATTATAATAGGTAGCAATTATAGTGGATTCAAGTGGATCGCCATATAGCGAGGCTTGCAGGATTAACATTTTATCTCCAAGCATATCGCTAAATAAAAATGCGGTTTGTCCAGCAAAACCCACGTTCGTTGCAAATGCACCCCCGCCAACAACTATATCCGGACTCAACTTGGAATTATAGTCCGCTAATAAAAATTCTGTACTATCGCCTAACGAATATTCCAGGTATTTATCATTTGGGTCTTCTAAAGAATCTAAAACCGCTATTTGAGATATGTCAATTTTCTCTTTTTCATATTCATCAAGTGTATAAATATACCAGCCACCATTTGAAAAGGCGCTGAACGCCAACCGGCCTGTTTCAGTCGCTAAAGTGATTGCCGGACTTTCTGTTATAATACCAGCCACACCAGTTATAAAATTGGTAATTCTAAAAGTCTCTTTCGTCTCTAAATCAATGGAATAAATATTTGGAATACCACTCATATCAGAAACAAAATAAATTTCAGTCCCATCTGCTGTCCAAATTGGATTTATATGATTTCCGCCAGTTTCTGTGAATAAATCTACGTTTCCGGACTCAATGTCATAGATCGCAATATTATAATTCCCAAAAATCAGATCATCAATATTCGTGTTTGGGCCGCGATCTGTCGTAAGGGCTATTTTTTTGCCATCGGGGGACCATTGAGGATGAAGGTAGGAATATCTGTCATCTGAAACCTTTTGTAAATTGGAGCCGTCATTATTAACCAGATAAAGATCAGAAATACCGCCACGAAGGCCAGAAAAAACCATCCTGTCACCATTCGGTGACCAACTTGGGGCAGACATGCCGGTTATTTCTTCGAATTTTAATTTTTTAACCACTTTTTTCTTTTTAGCATCAACTACATAAATTGCATCAGTGCCGCCTGCCTTTGATACAAAGGAAAATTGCCTGCCGTCCGGAGACCAATTCATGGCCGTATTGAAATATCGTAATGATTCATAGCTGGCGCTGCTGCCACTTTTAACTATTTTATCAGATATATCTTTGTCTTCAACCTTGCGAAGAAACATATTAAGGGTATAATTTTTATCACCTATGTATGCTATATCTTCACCATCAGGAGAAATGGCTGGAACAATATTTAATCTGGTGCAATCAATACAGGGATCATTTAGAGGTTCAGCAACCTCGCCTGGACGTACCAAGAGATCAGTATCAGGCAGATAACGAATTCGTGCATCATCCTGCCACCGTTTGGATAATTCTTTCAGGTCTAATCCTGTGTGTGCTTTAAATGCCCGATTTATATCGCCAGTTGCGCGGGCTGTTTTAAAAATGCGGCCCACGACTTCCTTACCATATCTTTCGCCGACATAATACCAGATTGCCTGTCCCATTCGGTATACCCGGATGTCAAAAACCATGGTCATTTCTGGAATATGCAATAATGTACCGTTTAAAACAGCGTCGCGCATCCACATACGAGTTATATTATCCATGCCAACGGAAAGATATTCTGCCATACCTTCAATGAACCAAAGCGGAGGATTAAAGCGGCGAACAAGGTCGGCCGGACCATCCGAAAGTAATATGTCAAATTGAAATGCGTGAACCATTTCATGTGTCAACACATGTATGAACTGAGCGAAAGAACCTGTGATTGGTAAAATCACCCGGCCTTTAAAAGATTCGGTCACACCCTGAGTGCCTTCGCTTATAAAACTTTGAATCGCATTAGTTTGTTGAAAGTCGTTGTGCGAAGCATAAAGTAATAGAGGTATCTTTTGCTTAAATTTATAATCCAGGATTTCACTAAGGTAAGCATAAGATCTTTCGGCTATTTCAGCAGCATCCATAGCTGCCTGCCGTTCTTCTGTGTAATAATGTATATCGAAATGCTCCGTATGTATGACAGACCAGTCAAAAGATTTATATTGAACTTTGTTTTTGCCAAATCCAAAATAATCACCGAACTGTCCGAAAGCCGCAGAATTCCAAATAATCAAAAAAAGCAGAGGTATAAAGTGTGCAACTTTTATCCAACCGCGAAATTTATAATTGGAATTATTTCCGTTATTCCAAAGTAAATTGTGTTGCATTTCTCAAGTCCTCCATATATAAAATATGAATAATAATTACTGCTAATGTTTAATTTATCAAAAAAAACTAAATAATCCAAAACTTTATTCCAAAATTTAAGATTATCGCGATTTTTAAAATAAGTACTGGAAAATATACTTTGTAAACATAAATTTATTCCATCTTACCTGAAATTATTATTTAATCGACTATTAATATATATAATGAATGAAATCGTTGAAAAATGAAAGGAAGTTAAAAATCCCAGTTGTAAATATTGGAAATTAGTTACATGATTTTGAAATGTTTATTTTTATTCAAAACCAATAATTGTGTTACTTTAAGTTCAATTCCCAAAATGATGTCAAAAAAAACGCCTGAAAATTTTCCAGGCGTTTATATATAGAATAATATATTAAAAATTACTATTAAATCTTATTACGCGATAGCAGGTTCGATTATTTCTCTTTTAAGTGGATATCCGGCTTGGAATTCCTCGGCATAACCTTGTGCTACCCACAACATAACAGCTTCATAAAATGAAATATGCTCTTTGCTTTGTTGAGATAATGATACTCGAAAGCTTTCGATTTCCATTAATTGCAATGACATATAGTCTGACTGCTTAAAATTTTTCTGTTCCATAGCAACCTCCTAATTTAAATAGGAGCATAATAATTACATTGTGAGCGCTGTTTCTTTATTTGTTATGCAAAAAACATACCAGATAGCTTTTAGTAAGATGTTCTAATATTTATTGGAATATAAATATTATATTTCCAATTACCTATAAGCTAAATTTGTATTTTACGATTTCGTGACGTCATAGAATTCTAAGCCAAAACTGTACAAAAATGAACAAGTCCTTGTTCGTTTTGATTCACATCATTCACGATCTAAGGAAAATAGTCAATATAAGTTTAAGAAAAATATTTTTTTTGAGAGTCATAGTAGTTTTTTGTTGTCATCTATAAATAGAATGGGGATTATAAGTAATAAATCTCACGGCTAAAATCTATTGTATTGCAAAGGTCCTGGTTTGCGTGGTAACTTAATGGTAATTATTGAGTTGCAGGTTGGAGTAGATAGAGGTGTAAATTTGCTAAGCTTAATCCTATTGATTAATAAACAATAGCTTATTTTTTGCCGAGAGTCTTCAAGTAATGATTAAGGAGGAAACAAAAATGAATACCATTAAAAAATTAAAAGCATTAGAATCCGAATTGGGTGAATCACATGCTTATGAAGAGAAAAAAGCTGAAGCAGCATCAATCGTGCAAAACTATTTTCAAGAAAACAAAGGCAAGGTACCAAGTGATTCCGATATAGAAGAGTACTTTTTGTCAAAATATTATCTACATATTGATACTGAATTGCCAAAATACCATAAAATAGAAACTAATACGATTTGTGAGTTGGAAGAATCTTTTTATGAACTTATTAATAGAGCAGTGTATTTGAAATTTAAGATGCAAACCAACGAAGCAAACTCCTATTTCTCGGATGCTAATATTATTTCTAACAGCTTGGATAATACATTCATTAACGCTCACTATGAATTTGCCAGATCACTTGAAGGTGATAATTTGAAAATGAAGCTGAAAACAGACAATTGCTATGAATTAGTCAATAGAACTCTCGAAAATAATAAAAATGAAGGCATTAGCTTAATCGGATCGGGACTTTCGCTGGCAGAACAATTAAATGACGAGAAACGGAAGTTCGATTTTCTTTCAAAATGCCATTATGTTTTATATGAAATTGAAAATTACCCAAACGTAGCCATGAGCTTAGGTAAGTATTTAGTTTTCAAGGTTAATAATTATGATACGATTCAGGGCTGGACTCATTTTCATAATGGCAATATTTGGATTGATTTTAAAAATCCCATTTCTGCCAAAGAAGAATTTGAGCTGGCCTTTGAGTTAGCGCATAAAACAAAATCTCATTATGCAATTATGGTTTTATCTGAAAGGCTGGCCCTGGTATATCGAAGATTACAAATACTGAATCTTGCCGAGCATTATTACGAGGAATCTTTAAGAATTGGTGAAACCGAGGATATAAAACCAATTTTGGTTCTTAAAAACAGGGTAAGATGTTTAATCGGCATGGGGAACATTCAACTTGATTTGGCCAGAAAACAATCAGGTGCAGAAAAAGAAAGGAAATGTAATAAAGCAGAAATTAAATATAAGCAAGCACTTGAAATTGCAAACCAGGTTAACTACACTGCTAACAAAGCTATCGCTCTTTCGTGTTTAGGCTCTCTTTACCGTACCAGATTTGATGATACTAATCCAGACGCAAAACGTTTTCATAAATTAGCCTATAAAATTAATGTAAATGAACTCAAACTGGATGAAACTTCAGAAAGGATTAAAAAGGATAAAAGCCACATCTAATTTATAATTGCATTTGTGCAAAAGTTGGACAACACAATATTGTATGGAATTTAAAAAAATCCTTGCAATTCTTTAATGATATTGCTTTATTAAAGGTTAATTCTACTTCACAAAACTCACTTCTTTTGTACAAATGACAAAAAAAATTCTGTTTTTATTATTTGTAGTAGTTGTAACTGCTTTAGTTTATACTATATACAGGTTAAAAACACCCGTATCTCTCGGAACCATTGAGTCAACTGTATCTTCTGAGAATGCCTCTGATAATGAAATTAGTACTCAATTAACAAACCTGTTCCAATTTATTGAAAAATATCAGCTTTCAAAAATTGAAGCAGCAAAGATTGACAGCAGTATAGCAGAAAATCCCTTTCTTACAAAACGGGATTCTTCATTAGTTAAAAAAATTTTAGTGCTAAACAAGGCAGATTCTGTTCAAGAAGATTCATTGTTTTTTATTAATAATCGTATAAGTTTAAATAGATTGTTTTTTAATATTCTAAATCAGGATGTTTATCTGAAACACCATTTTTCTAATAAAAAACTTCCTGAAGAAAAAAATATCGAATCCGTCATCTGGATATCGAAACAGTTCGACAGGTATTTGAACATAAATTATTACCAATCACAGATTGAATTTTATCTTGATTTAGAACCACAACAGTTGAAAACCAAATTGGAGCTTGAGCTTATTTATTCAAAAATGTATAATTTGCTCATCAGTAATCCCAAAGGCGCTCTCAATTATATTGGTACTTGTCTAAAAAAAGCTAAGAAAATAGGTGATGACAAAAGAGAGCTGGAAGCGCTGGCAAGACTACAATATGTTCTTTACGAAAGTTTTGGATTAACCAGTACAGCCATAGCCTTTGGTAAGTATCTAATAGAAGAATCAAGTAATTTCGAGCATTCGCTTAATTGTGCCCGTGTACATTATTATAGTGGCAATGCTTTGATTGATAAAGGCCATTTTGGGGAGGCGCTAACTGAATTCGAGTTGGCACTTCAAATGTATATGAAATTCAGTTATGATGCTATGATCGTAAGATTGTATGAGCGAATGGGCATTGTAAACAGAAGATTGGGTAGATTTGATAAAGCATTAGAATTTTACAATAAAAGCTTTGAGTTTGAAAAACAATCAGGTGAATCTTCTGCGCGAATGTACTATCTGCTCGGGATTGGCTTGGTTCAGTGGGAAATGGGATTGTACTCCGAGGCTGAAAAATCTTATAAGGAGGGTTTAGAGATTGCTCGAAGTGTGAAAGATAAGCATAATGAAGCTATCGCTCTAATGAATCTGGGTGTATTATATAATGATTTGGGTGACTACAATAAAGCGGTAGAATATCTACTCAATACTTTGAAAATATTAGAGGATGAACAAGTCCCGCATACAATTGCTCAAACATTGATGTTTCTCACCGAAGTTTATGTAATGAATAACCAATTAAATGAAGCGAAGGAAAGCGCAGCAGATGCTGTAAAGCAACTTTCGAAATATGATTTTGGAATGTTGAATGCCAACAACTATTTACATCTTGGACAACTCCAATTACAAATTGGCGATTTAGAGAATGCATTACATTCTTTTAATCAAGGGTTGAAATTATTTGAAGAGATTGAAGTACGTGCAGGACAGGTTGAATCCTTGAATTTATTAGGCGAAGTCCATCTACGATTAAGAAATTTTGAGGCTGGTTTAGAAATTCTGGAAGAAGCCATAAATATTGAAACTCAATTTCCTCAAATGGTTCACGAATGGAACACTTATTTTAATTTGGCCAATATTTATAAAGATTTAAATCAAATTCAGAAAGCTGAAAGTTATTATCGGAAATCTATTTCATTTGTGAAAAACGTAGCCACCAGGCTTATTAACAACGAACAGCGCACCAATTTTTCGCAAAAGATTCAACCCGTTTTTGAAAATATGGTACTTCTTCAGTATAATATGAACGATAAAAAAAAGGCTCTATTTTATGCCGAACAGGAACGTGCGCAGGTTTTTAATATCCTCCTGCAAGACCACCCTGATGACTTGCCCACTCAGGTCACGTTGAAGTCCAGTACGGGGATGAATCTACCCAATACAAATGCATATAATCCGCGATTCCTTTCCGATTTGCAGGCCAATTTAGACACTAAAACAGTCACTATAGAATACGAAATAACGGACAGCAGTCTGGTAATCTGGGTTATTGGTCACGAAGCTTTTGAAGCTGTAAAAGTTAATATTAACAGAGCAACACTTGATAAATGGATTGCCGAATTTCGTGAATGTACCAATCTTGAAAATTTAAAACCAGATTCTTCAATCAATTATTCCTATGCCCGCACACGAGAACTGGGGAAACAATTATATGAATATTTGATTTTACCTGTTGAAAAATATTTGTCGAATGCTGATTTGGTCTATTTCATTCCGGATGAAACCTTACACTATCTTCCTTTTACAACACTAATCAATTCAAAAGATGAATATTTAATCACAGAATTTGCAATTGCCTATATTCCGAGCGCCACAATATTAGAGCAGAGTTTGCAAAAAATGAAACTTAAAAAGGATATCGAATTATATGATAAACATCTGTTATCGGTAGCCTCAAATCTTGATTTAGAACACGCCATTCAAGAGGCAATAGAAGTTGCATCTCTTAATTCAAATTCTGATTATCTCGTAGGATTGGATGCAAGTGAGCTGGCTCTAAGAAATAAATTGCAGACTGACGTGAATATTCTTTTATTTTCAAATCACAGCAAAATTGATGAAAAGAAGCCTTATTACTCAGCACTGTTTTTAGGTAAGGATTCTACCTATACAGAATCTTCAGAAAACGACGGTTTATTAAATGTACAGGAAATTCAGCAATTAAATCTAAATGTAACAGAATTAGTATATCTATCATCATGTGAAAGCGCATCCGGGAAACTATATAAAGGGGAAGGGATTGTCGGAATGCAAAGAGCTTTTATGATAGCAGGCGCAAGCTGCGTTATAGCCAATCTTTGGAAAATTGAGGATAAAAGCGCCAAAGTTCTAACGATTGCTTTTTTTAAATTATGGCTGTCCGGGAAATTCAGCAAGGCTGAAGCACTACGTCAAGCGCAACTGAAAATGATTAAACGAATGAATGATAATCCGATGTACAATAACCGATCCCATCCTTTTTTTTGGGCATCTGTTAAATTAACAGGTTCTTATAATTAATAAAAAGTTCGCTGTGTAATCTATAGTTAATTTTTGATAATACGGACACTTTAGACTTCTGCAAAATATACATAAATGTCATTCTTAGCGACCTTTTGGGAACGAAGAATCTGAGGCCACTAACATTGTGTAAATTCAATATTTTCATGGTCACAGATTCTTCGTCATGAAGTTTATCCTGAGCAAGGTCGAAGGATTCCTCAGAATGACATAAAAAGAGCATTTTGCAGAAGCCTACGGACACTTATAAAAGGAGGTCGCTATGTTATCCACAATAATCATGTTTTACTTTGAAGGCGAGAACGGTGATCCGAGAGATGGACCAGGTCCTGATCCCATTTTTTTCTAACTAAAAAGAATACAATTGAGTTTATGGTTAAAAGTTGAGTCTTCGAAAATTTACGCATCGTTGTAGTATTAAAATGAAGTTGTATACTCTTCCTTTTTAAATCCCCAACTATTTAGCAGTATAAAATAGGTGGGGATTTTCTAATCTACATTTTAGCATTTCCCCGAACCACCCCCAGCGCATATCGATTCAGATCGAAATACTTTCGTGCTGCTTTTAATACATCCTCGGCTGTAACTTTCTCGATCATTTCAGGGAACATCTCTACTTCTTCAATACCCCTGCCAAGTATTTCATTTACAGCATAATGATACATTTGAGCCCGACAAGTCTCCAGACTAATTTGATGCGTACCAATAGTGTATTGTATGGCTCGCTTTAGTTCTTGCTCTGTTACAGGCGCATCCAACAACTTAGCAAATTCGTTTTTCAGACCCTTCATTGCAATCTCCTCTTTCTCTGGCGCGGTTGCGATATAAGAAATAAACGCGCCCCCATATAAACGTGACACCAGAAAAGTGGAAACCGCATATGCTAAGCTTTGACGCCCTCGTAATTCTTCAAAAAAGCGCCCGCCTAAACCAGAAATTACATTTTGTAGTACGGTGAGAGCATACATCTCAGCATCTTTATATCTGGGGCCGGAAAATCCCAAAACCATGGCTGATTGTTCTTTATCTCTTTGTTCTACACATTCCTTGATGTATTGGGGAGTATTTAAATCTGTATCAACTTCCAGGGGTTTTGCAACAGATTTATTCCGGGCCAGGTTATTTTCAAATATATCTATAATTTTATTTTGTTGGATATCGCCAACTAAAACCACAATTAAATTTTCGGGAGTAAAATGCCCGCGATGCCATAACAACAGATCGTCTTTAGTTATATTTGCTATAGAATCGGGTGTGCCATCAGCTCGAAAACCATAGGGATGTCCTTTAAATAATGCTGAATACATTAACTTCAAAGGATGTCGAAACATATCATCTTTTTCACGCATTATGAGAGCTAAAATATTTTCCTTTTCTTTGCTGATCTCTTTTACTGAAAAGACGGGCTCGGTAATAATATCTGCCAGAATTTCGAATCCGGAATGAAAATATTTTGTCAAGATATTCATAGAAAAACTCATAAAGTCCGGGCCGTTGCTAATTTGAATTCCAGTACCAAGATTTTCTATCTGGTATGCTATCTCGGCTGCGGTGCGTTTGCGTGTGCCTTTTAGGGCCGTGCGTAATGTCAAAGCGCTTATTCCGGCATTTCCCGCCATTTCATGATGCCGACCGCCTTTTGCAAACACGCCTACAGAAACCAGAGGTGTTTGATGGTTTTCTTGCACTAAAAGAGTGGTTCCATTTGAAAGCAAACAGCGCGTAACTTCGCTTTCCTCTCCAATGCCGGATACAAAGGCGAATATTTCTTTTGTAGGTTCATTTTCCTTTACTTTTGCAAAATCTGGTAAAGAAGCAGTGGGTAAACTTTTTTTAAAAGAAGATTCTATTGATTTTGCATTGGATGGTTTAATGTCGGAATTTCTGGGTAAATATTCCAAAAGGCTGCAATTAGTTCGAACAAAATATTTATTCGCGACTCTTAAAATATCTTCCTCAGTCACAGCGTATAATTTTTGCATATACTCCTCAACTAAACGATAATCGCCTAATGCTTCATATTCGGCAAGCATGCTGGCCTGACCGGATACGGATTCCACACAGAAGAAAAATAGAGATTCAATTATGTTGCGAGCTTTAATTAATTCATTCTTTGTTACTGCTTCACTTCGAACATTTTTGAATTCATTAAATATTGCAGCCTCTGCATCACGAAGTTTTTCTGGTTGAACATTTGCTTCCAATAAAAAAATCCCCAAATCTTTTTGCGTGTAATTTGAAGCTGAGATGGTGTTGACCAGATTTCTTTTTTCTTTTATTTTCTGGAACAGACGTGAGCTTCGACCGCGGCCAAGAATAAATGCCAGAATCTCAAGCGCAAAAGAATCCGGATGAAATATTTCCGGAGTATGAAATCCAATGGTTAAATAACTTTGCTGAATATCGCCAGTCAAGTGTTTATGTTTTAATTTTGATTGTGATGGTTCTGAAGGTGACTCTTCTTTAATCAACTTGCCTTTTTTAAAATCCTTGTAATTTTTTTCAATTTCCTGATAGACTTTTTGGGTGTTAACATCCCCAACAACCACCAGAATGATGTTCTCCGGGCGATAGACATTCTTATGAAATGTCAGGAAATCATCACGAGTTAGCGCTTTTAGTCCTGCCTCTGTCCCTATTCGCCAGCGCCTCATTCGATGATTTTGGAATGCCAGTTCAAAGAGTTTCTCCACGGCAACGGCAGAAGGCGAATCTATTTTTCTTTTGGCTTCCTGGATGACAACTTCGGTTTCTTTTTTTAACTCTTCCGGATTAAAAATAGAATTGATTAGCGCATCAGATTGAATGTCCAATCCACAGGAGATGTTTTTACGTGGTAACACTGTATAATATAAAGTGTGGTCATAAATCGTGCTGGCATTTAAATAACCGCCCAGTGCTTTTGTCTCGTTTGCAATCTGTCCAGGACCTCGCTTGTTTGTGCCTTTAAAGAACATATGTTCTATCAAGTGCGAAATGCCGACAAGACGATCTGGCTCATTAAAATAACCAGCTTTCACGTATGTAAAAATGGCTACTACTGGCGCTGAGTGATTTTCCCGCACTAAAACAGTCAATCCGTTCTTCAATTTCTTTTTGAAGACGCCTTCAATCAACATAATTGTCTTACCTTTGATTAATTAAAAAACGAGCCCCAATATGCTTAAAAAATTATTTAAAGTAAAGATTCTTTAAATACAAGCTATAATATTTCAGAACTCGCTAATCAAGGGGATAAGAATAGAGGGGGATTAGGTTATAGGGAAATAAATGAATATGATACAATTTGATTTGCCTCATACCTTATAACCATATACCTCTCTACCTTAAATGATGCTTCACATTCTGTTTTTTTGCGCTTCTTTCATGATTATTTATTCTAGAGCATCATTCATTAAACCTGTAGGAGAATTAGCTTCTACGATAGGAATAACAATTTCTCGATTTGCCATTAATTTCATGAGATCTTTTTGTGGATTGTATTTCTTAACGAGCCAGTAAGGAATCTCATAAATATTATTGCAGATTATCCAGATACTTTCGCCTTTTTTGATTTTATATATTTTGCTGCCTTCTACTGAGTAGTTTCGGTAAAAGTCCTCTTCAATCCCTTGATGATATTCCATCCGTCGTCGATGAAATTCTTCGGGGGTGACTTTTTCAAAAGTAAGCCAAAGAGGTTGACCAATTTGAATGGATTGTCCGAATGAAAGACCGTTTGTGTTTCTCAGCTTTTGCGTTGAAACGCTCAACCAATCGGACAAATGTCCAAGTGTTTCATCCGGCTCAATTATAACCTGGCCATTTTCAGGAAATTTTAATTCTCTAAAAGGTTCCTGTTCAATCTGCTCTTGCGGGATTTGGACAAATCTGGCATCCATGTTTTTAGTTACTTCCACATAATAATTTGGCAGGGCTAAAAGCATATCTTTTTCAATTGACTCGATATCGGGTTTTGCCCTTTTCTCTTTCACAACACGTGAAGGTATGTTTTGTTTTATTGTCTCGTCCAGGTTGGTTTCTGAATCACCTGTTGCAATTTCCCGTGCTTCTGTATATTTTGTGTCATCAGTCCTGGATTCAAGTTGAATTGTTTGGGGAACATCCAGAATGCTGGGCTGTTCTTTTTTCTTTAAATCAGTGACTTCAGCTAACTGTTTTGAGGCGTCGGTTTTCTTAGTGGCGACATAGAAACTTCCCAGTTGAGGTTTATCACTGGAAGGTATTTGTAAATTTTGGCCGACATAGATAAGATGTGGATTGCGGATTTTGTTCATGGCCATAATTTCTCTCAGGGATACTCGGTATTTTCTGGCAATATTGCTTAAATGTTCACCAGATCTGACTTTATGCCAGTCAGACCGAACCTGATCGTTGAATTTATATTCAGGAGAAATCTGAGCGTAAAGTTTTTTTAAATCTAAATCCTTTCTATATGGAATCCGAATTGTAAAATTCCTGGGTATTCTTCTTTGAGATTTGAGCACTGGCGAACGTAGAGCCGGATTAAACTGCACGAACACTTTGGGCGAGATTTCTAAATGTTTGATTAAAGTTTTATATGTGATATAATCAGGCGTTTTAAATGATAGATATTCTAAAGGCTTATAAAATTCTATATCACCAAAATAATATTTATAATTACGCGTAATTTGCAGCGCAGCTAAAAATTCTGCATAAAAATTTCTGGAAGCAAATCCAAAACTCCTGCTTCTATAACGCTGCACGATTTGCCCCAGGTTGTTACCATGTCTCTTTTTGGCTCTTTTCATGCCAGCAAGTCCATGATTGTACGCGGTTATTGCAAGCGGCCAGCTCCTGAGTGAATTATAGTTTATTTTCAACAGCTTAGCAGAACACTCTGTAGCTCGGATGGGATCAAGGCGCTCATCCACTGAATAATTTATCTTCATAAAACGACGTCCAGTGGAACGAGTAAATTGCCAGATACCGGCGGCTCCAAATTTTGAGTAGGCTTTATAGTTAAAAGAGGATTCAACATGAGGGAGTACTAACAGCTCAAGCGGCAGTCCTGCTTCCTGAAATATTTCATACATTTTATCGAGATATAGCCCTGAACGTTCCAATCCCAGTTTAAAACGCTCTTTCAGGCCACTTTGAGCACGAATGTCTTTAGCCGCCCGGCGCAAACGTTTTGGATTCAAATTGTCCCCAAAAAGTGAGGCTACTAATTTTTCTTTTCCTTTTAAGTTATTTACTTTTAAATTTTTCCGTTTGGATAATTTCAATAGTATGGAGACATATCCCTTTTTGATACGGTTAATTTTTTTCCATTGTAATCGAGCACTTACATTTATCCCCTTAAACAAAGTTTTCAAATTGACAACTTCATAAACTATATTCAGCTCTCTTGAGTCATGAATAACAACTTCACTCTCAGAATATTTTGCATAAATATTTTTCCAAAATTCTACATTTGGTTTAAGGACTTCGGGCGTTGGAAATAAATCGGTAGAATAGTTGTTCGTTTGTGCGACAGATGCACCAGTTGCAAACAAAAATAAAAGCAGGATTATGAGGTGACTTCTGTGTTCTTTAAAGCAGGTACTGTTTTTCATAGATGAATTCACAAAGTAATATTAAAAAGAAAATATATTGTTTAATCTGTATATATAATTTCGCAAATTCCATTCCAAACCTTTAATAAAATCTTTAAAAAAAATAATACAATGAGCATGTGTAACAAACTGCTAATTTCAAGGAGGGCTTAAAAAGAGTAAAAATAAATTGGTTGGAAGGCCAATTAAAATGTTGAATATTAATTCATTAGATCGTCTAAATTGAAGTCATCTTCTTCAGAAATATCTTCATGTATTACTTCTAAATTTCCTGCATTTTTTAGAAGCATTCGTGCAATGATTTCAATTAATTCACCTTTGTCCTTGCCTTCGATTTGTTTGATTGAATCGGCAACATTTGTAAATCCGTCACTATCATAAACCCAAGAATACAATAAAGCTACAGCGTGTACACATATTTCACCTGTTCTACAAGTAGAGCAAAATGTGGTTATTTGTTTTTCTTCTACTCTTACTTCAACAAAGTAGTCTTCCGAAAAATTTCTAAATTTGCCAGAAATTTTGTCTTTGAATACAATTGGCTTGTTAATGTAACTATCACAATATAAATACCAGCCTTGACCATCAGTAGCTTCCTGATCCAGACTTGCAATTTGATTTTCTGTCAAATCATACAGAAAAGTTGAAATTGCATAATTTTGGGTCTTCTCATACATGTTAAGTTGAAATTATCCGCTTAGGTTAATCTTGTCTACATAAATATTACTGTTTTATTATACAAAATATTAAGTAAATGGTCAAGTTTTAAATCGATTTACCGAAAATTAGTATTGGCCTAAGAGCAAGATTCCAAATACTTTCGCAATTTATTAAGCTATTGTTTTGCAATTCAATTTATACACATTAATCAAGTTTTTGTAATACCAGCGCAATTCTTGACTATTACTTCAAAATCTTATATATTATACTCGATTGTATGTTTATGATATATCATTTTGGGAGTATATAAATTCTTTTAAAAAGTCGGTTTCATTCAATATGTTCACAATTAGTCTTCATTTGGATATGACCGGAAGGCATAGTTTAGTTTCTGAAACCGTATGTTGAATAGAGGTCAAAAGCCTGACATCATAACACCGGTATAAGCATTATTGCAGGATTGTCGAGTTTAACAAAGCTACTTGAGATTTTTAACAAGATAGGTTAAAATATTGATGGACAGTTTCATTATTAAAGTTGATGAAAAAGAGTTTGGTCCCTTATCGTTAGCGGAAATTAAGGGATTAGTAAAAAAGGGGAAATTCGCGAAAGATGACTTAGTTTGGAACGACAATTCAGAAGAATGGGATTTCGCTGAAAATTTTTTTGATTTAAAATATTCCTTCAATGCTAATAATGGAAAATATCAAAACAAAATATATGCTTTAGCAGGCGGAAAAGGTGGGGTGGGAAAATCTGTTTTATCTACTTCGCTGGGTGTAAGCCTGGCATCTATGGGAAGCGAAGTAATTTTGGTCGATGGGGATCTTGGCGGTCCGGATTTACACACCTGCATGGGCATATTGGAGCCCAAATTTACCTTTTTTGATTTTTATACATTAGAAAAAGATACACTAACCGAAATTGCCCTGGAAACACCAATACAAAATTTACGATTGATAAGCGGCGCTTGCGGGACATTAGGTTTAGCCAATCCAAAATTTTATCAAAAACAGAGATTCATTCGTGAACTACAAAAGCTGCGAGCGGATTATATCATCTTAGACCTTGGAGCAGGTTCATCCTATAATGTCATTGATTTTTTTCTGCTTGCTGATGAAAAATTATTAGTAGTAACTCCTGAACCAACGTCAATCTTTGAGGCTTTTGGATTTATTAAAATCTGTTTAATGCGGCAGCTCAATCGTTCGCTTAAAGATCATCCCGAGGCGCTCTCGGTTATTACAAAACAAAAAATCAACCGACCGGGCAAAATCCAGTTTACGGTTAATGAGTTATTGCATGAGATTGAACAAATTGATTCAGGAGCTCATCAAATTTGTAGAAATGTTCTGGATTCTTTGCAGCCCAAATTGATTTTGAATATGGTGAAAGAAAAAGATGACATTAAGGAAGGGATGGCTGTGCAAGCTGCGGCTATGGAACTGTTATCATTAAACATACAATACCTGGGCTATATTTCCTATGATCCGGGAGTCAGCGAGTCTGTAAAATCGATGAAGCCATTTCTTTTGCATAATCCCAAATCTCAAGCATCGCAAGACTTATCAACTTTAACCAGAGTTAACCTGTTAGGCAAAAAAGGATTTAGGGAGATTATTGAAAAAAGAAAGTGGCGTCATCAGGTGAAAAGGTATTCGAAAGACTATCCAGATAGAGGTTTAATGAAGAAGGAGCCAATTTGTTCAGTGAATTGTCTTTACTGGGGAGATTGTGAATTTCAAGATGGTGGGAGTAAGTGTAAAGTCCGCCATATAGAGCCCTTTTTACAAGAAAGCTGACCCCTGAGATTCGGGCATTGATTCACTGCGTGGAAGGATTTGTTTTGTGTGATATATACCAAATATTTCTTTTTGAGCGAAGATAAAATTGTGGCTATTTTGTGATGGTATCAATCAATAACTAAGATTCTGCCGCAGCCATTTCTCCACTTCCTGAGGTGTCATACCTTTCCGTTTCTGATAATCCAAAACTTGTTCTTTGCCAATCTTCCCAACCGTAAAATATTTCGCTGCTGGATGAGCGAAATAGATCCCACAAACAGAAGCCGCTGGATACATGGCATAACTTTCGGTTAATGCAATCCCGGTGTTTCTCTTCACCTCAAGCAGCTCCCAGAGAATGCTCTTTTCGGTGTGATCCGGACAGGCCGGATAGCCCGGCGCGGGACGAATGCCCGGGTAGCGTTCCTTGATAAGCTCTTCATTACTTAATTTTTCGGCAGTGTTGTAGCCCCAATATTTTTGCCTGACTTTTTTGTGCAGCAATTCTGCAAAGGCTTCAGCCAGGCGGTCAGCCAACGCTTTGATCATGATACTGTTATAGTCATCATGCTCCTTCTCAAATTGCTCAATGAGTGCTTCAATTCCTGTGCCGGCAGTTACTGCAAAAGCTCCGAGGTAGTCCTTGATTCCGGTGTCTTTCGGGGCGATAGAATCGGCTAATGCCTGGTTGGGATTTCCTCTCGTTTTTCGCGTTTGCTGCCTTAAGGTGTGCAAAACTGTTAGCACGTGGCCGCGTTTATCATCGGCGTAAAGTTCGATGTCATCGCCAATTGAATTTGCCGGGAAAAGTCCAAGTACACCATTCGCTGTAAGCGATTTCTCAGCAATTACTCTATCCAAAAGCTGATTGGCATCTTCAAAGAGTTTGCGGGCTTCCTCACCAACTTTTGGATCTTTTAATATTGTTGGATACTTGCCGCTCATCTCCCAAGTGGTAAAGAATGGCGACCAATCAATATATTTGCAAATTTCACTAAGTGGATAATCCTTTAAAATCGTAGTGCCTGATTTATTAGGTGCCTTAATCGGTGATTTAGCCCAATCAATCTGCACTTTGTTGGCCCTGGCTTCTGCAAGAGTTAAATAGGTTTTCGACTCTTTTTTCCGACTGTGGTCTTCTCTGACTTTTTTATATTCAGCGCGAATTTCCTTGATAAAGGTCTCTCTTGTATTTGCATTTAACAGACTATTCACTACTGTAACACTGCGGGAAGCATCCAGTACATGAATCGTTGGATTCGAATAATGAGGCTCAATTTTTACAGCAGTGTGTATGCGTGATGTTGTTGCACCGCCAATCAGCAAAGGCACTGTAAATCCGAGTCGTTCCATTTCGCTGGCATTATGCACCATTTCTTCCAGAGAAGGTGTGATGAGGCCGCTCAATCCAATGATATCAACCTTCTCTTCTCTGGCCGTTCGCAGGATTACTTCGCAAGGCGCCATCACTCCCAGATCGATAATTTCGAAATTATTGCACGCGAGCACTACGCCTACTATGTTTTTGCCTATATCGTGGACATCGCCTTTGACCGTTGCCAGAAGTACTTTAGCCCGCATTCTTGTATCTCCTGATTTCGCTTTTTCAGCTTCAATAAACGGTAAAAGATACGCCACAGATTTTTTCATCACCCGCGCGCTTTTAACGACCTGGGGCAAAAACATCTTACCCGAACCAAACAGGTCACCGACTTTGCTCATGCCGTCCATAAGCGGTCCTTCGATTATGTCGAGCGGTGCGGGATATTTTTGACGGGCTTCTTCAGTGTCTTCTTCAATAAAATCAACGATTCCTTTCACCAGCGCGTGTTTTAAACGGTCCTCTACCGAACCGTTTCGCCATTCTTCTTTCCTGATTTCAATACTGTCTTCCTGCTTGATCTGCTTGGCGAAATCCACTAGGCGTTCTGTGGCATCCGGACTACGATTCAACAAAACATCCTCTACCAACTGCAGCAAATCTTTTGGAATTTCTTCATAAATCTCCAACTGGCCGGCATTGACAATGCCCATATCCATGCCAGCCTGGATAGCGTGATAAAGAAAAGCCGAGTGCATGGCTTCTCGTACAGGAGTGTTCCCACGAAAGGAAAATGAAATATTACTTACACCCCCACTTACTTTAGCGAATGGTAAATTGTTCTTAATCCACTTAGTAGCTCTAATATAGTCCACACCATAATTGTTGTGCTCTTCCATGCCTGTGGCAACCGTGAGGATATTTGGGTCAAAAATGAGGTCCTGTGGGGGAAAACCAATATCTTCGGTAAGAATTTTATAAGCCCGGTGGCAGATTTCAATTTTGCGTTCAAATGTAACGGCCTGGCCCTTCTCATCAAAAGCCATGATGATGACAGCCGCACCGTATTCGCGAATTTTACGCGCGCGCGCTTTAAACTGTGATTCCCCTTCCTTAAGGCTAATCGAATTCACCACGCCCTTACCTTGCAGACATTTTAAACCGGCTTCGATGACCGACCATTTTGAGGAATCGATCATAATTGGCACCCGGGTAATTTCCGGTTCTGTGCTTAGTAGATTCAAAAATTTCACCATGGCTTTTTCAGAATTGAGCATACCTTCATCCAGATTGACATCGATTATCTGGGCGCCGTTTTCGACTTGCTGCCGGGCAATAGTCAGCGCTTCTTCATAATCGCCTT
The DNA here is from genome assembly GCA_964539665.1 of uncultured Cytophagia bacterium. Lineage (GTDB taxonomy): Bacteria > Zhuqueibacterota > Zhuqueibacteria > Oceanimicrobiales > Oceanimicrobiaceae > CAZIKB01. The sequence goes on along the minus strand of CAZIKB010000076.1, from coordinate 9,156 downwards.
CTAAAATCAATCTTGCAAATTTACGTGAACCTGCTACGTTGGTGCGTTCTCCGACATTTACAAAGTTAGAATCCGGACGCACTACCAGGGGTTCCAGCCCACTTAGCCTGAGATAAGGCTTAATTTCAGGTTCCTTTCGCGGTGGGTATTTTGCAGCAACTTCTGCCAGCGCCTGGATGTGCTCCGGCGTCGAACCGCAGCAACCGCCGATTAAGTTCACAAAACCGCTTTTGGCATATTCCTCCAATTGACTGGCCATGTATTCAGGGGTTTCGTCATAACCGCCAAATTCATTGGGTAAACCGGCGTTGGGGTATAAACTCACTTTGCAGGGAACAACCCGTGAGATCTCTTCAATATATGGGCGCATCTGATCGGATCCCAGCGCACAATTTAAACCCACACCGAGCAGATTTTGAGTGTGCGCAACCGAGATCCAGAATGCTTCCGGGGTTTGTCCGGAAAGCGTTCTGCCGCTGGCATCGGTAATTGTGCCGGAAATTATAACCGGCAGGATCAAGGCTTTTTGATTTAAATACTCCTGGATTGCAAATATCGCTGCTTTACCGTTTAAGGTATCGAAAATTGTTTCAACGATCAGAATATCCACTCCGCCATCGACGAGTCCTTTTACCTGCTCAAGGTAAGCAGCAGCCATTCCATCAAACGAGACCGCGCGGTATCCGGGATCATTTACATCAGGCGACATTGATAGTGTTTTGTTCGTTGGCCCGATGGAGCCAGCTACAAATCTGGGTGTATCCGGTTGTTTTTTATTGAATTCAGATGCTACCTCACAAGCAATGATTGCGGAGGCTAAATTCATTTCATAAACCAGCTTCTCCATTTTGTAGTCAGCCTGGGAAATGGGATTCGCACTGAAGGTGTTTGTTTCGATGATGTCGGCGCCCGCTTCAAAAAAGGCATGGTGAATTTCCTTGATAATTTGCGGTTGGGTTAGTGAGAGTAAATCATTGTTGCCTTTGAGCGCATGGGGATGGTCTTTGAATTGTTTGCCGCGAAAATCATCTTCTGATAAATTATAGCGCTGAATCATGGTTCCCATAGCACCGTCCATGACCAGGATGCGCTCGTTTAATATATTTGACAATTTATTTTTTGATGTAACCATAGGCGATTGTTGTGAAGTTTTCAAAATATGAAATAAGTTGCTTTAATTCAAGAAAATAAATACAGCTCATCCATAACTTCAAATCCTAATTTTTCAGCCAATCTCAATGAGGTCAGATTCGACTCCACCGCTCCCCAGACCGGCTGCTTGCCTTTTTTCAGCATGTAACGGAGCATAAATTTCAGACATTTTTGGGCAAAACCTTTTCTTTGAAATTTTTTGAGTGTGTCAATGGAGATATCCCAGAGTGTTTCGGTTTCTTCTGCAGCGTAACAAAAGGAGACCGGCTGGTTTTTATACAGGGCAGCCGCTATAGGGGCATAAGACAATGCTTTTAATAATTCATTTGCAAGTTCCGGGTCCTGAGTTCTTAAAGATAGCAATTCATCTTCTGAAACGAACTTCACATCCTGCTTAATTCTTTCTACAGAGTCAATCGGTTGCTTCAAATTATGTAAAATTGCCCTTTCTTTCTGCCAATTTCTAAGTATGGAGTTAATATGATGACAGTTTTCCGGGGTGGCTAAAATTTCCGCGGATGTCCCTGCTGCGGATATGGCCTGCTGAATAGCCGACTGGGACGGTTCACCGACCACACAGATTAGTGGAAAATCACAATTCCGCAAGGCGAAATTTAACGAACGATTATTGTGAAAGCCATATATTTCACATCGGCCAGAGAGCAGCAGGCTGCGCGCATCAATCCAGCGCGGAATATCAGGCAGCTTTGCTGCCAATTCGATAAATTTTGATTCAATTTGTGTAACCATTTAAAAATTAAACACAAAATCAATATAAGGAAATCCTGGGAAAAATGCCCATTCGCCTATTGTATTTAACAATGCAAGATCAATACTTAATTTCTCGCCAAAGAATCGTATACCGTATGAGATTAACGGGTTATCCACACCCGGCATAATCCAGTTTTCTGAAACAAATGCTGTCCTTCGAGATAATCTGTGTTCTACTCCAAGCATTATCATAGGTTTGTCTGCAAAATCACCATCTACAAATCCAAATCCCAGGCCTGCTGTAAAACTGCTGTTATCCGTTCCATAGGTTCCTACACCGTAAAGAATACCAACAACAGGACTGTCATCATCATCTTCAAAACCTGGTATAGCGATGATAAGAGCTCCTCCGGCGAAATTAACTTTATCGGAAACCTTGCCTCCTATCTTCGGTGTGAAATAAAACAGTTGGTCATCCAGTCCTATCCCTGGCACAAGTGACATACCGCCACCAATGGTAAAATTGTCTGAGATTCCATACGCGATCCCGGGAAAAAACAAATAATAGTCCGAAAAATACCCTTCACCCTTTTTGAGCATCCGGCCCGTCGGAGCGAAATACAGTCTAGTACTATTAGGATTCGGGAACCAATACTTACCAGCTTTGATCGAAGTTGCCGGCGCTGTTTTAATTTCTTCGATTTTTGCAATGGCAATCTTTATTTCACCCATTTGCGTCTGAAACTTAATTTCATTTTCACCAATTTCGATAATACGACCGATAAGGGTTGAACCATAACGCGTTTTAATGATTTGCACATAATTCGAATCTGGAATGACTAAATTATCTTTAACACTTTTGCTCTCCTGAGCATGCGCTGCACAGGTAAATAGAAATAAGAAAGTAAAACAAAGTAGCCTATTAGTGGCGCCAATAAACATTTCGTTAATCATGACATCTCCCTCCAAATTTTTATGAGCATTTACGGTCATTGTTTTGGAATTATAACATGTCCCAATTTGGGAAAAGATACAGCCATTGAAAAGCATAAGCAAGTAAATTTTAAGCTTTTAGATTAAAATTATTCTGCCCATTAAAAACTGTACGGGGGTCAACCTAACCTCCCGAAGGTTTGATTCTATATCTAAATTCAACTTTTAAATGCAACAAAAGGCTTGTAACAGTACCCAATTTACTCCAAAACCTTCGGGAGGTTCTACTCAATACCCTTAAGTTGACGCCAATGCGAAATATCTTCGGGACTCACCATGAAGCTAACTCAGGCAAACAATCACACTTCATACTGAGCTGAATCGAAGTATGATCTCCATCCCACCAGGATTGCCATAATATAAAGATATTTCCTTTTAAGTTGCATAATAAATATATTTTATTTATTATTGACGTGTTCTATATTTTTAAAATTGAACAGGTAAAATATGAATCCTGAGTCGGACCCAATAAAAATGTTCGCTGAACTTTACGAAAAATATTCACAATCAGGAGTTCAGGAATCCTCAGCAGTGATCCTGGCCACGGCGGCAGCCGGTGGCAAACCCTCCGCACGTGTGGTTTTACTGAAAGGATTTGATGAACAGGGTTTTGTTTTTTACACAAATTTCAACAGCCGCAAAGCTGCGGAGCTCAAGGTTAACCCTCACGCGGCGCTCTGCTTTTATTGGGAGCCGGTTCACTACCAGGTACGAGTAGAAGGGCGGGTGCAACAGGTCACAAATGAAGAAGCGGACGCTTATTTTGCCAGTCGTCCTCGGGACAGTCAAATAGGCGCCTGGGCTTCAAAACAAAGTTCGACACTAAAAAAGCTTAGTGAGTTAAATTCCAGGATTCAGGAAATTGAATTAAAATATTCCGGTGAAGAAATTCCCCGTCCTCCATTCTGGTCTGGTTTCAGATTAATCACCGAACTGATTGAATTTTGGGAAAGACAAGAATACCGACTTCATGTGAGAACGCTTTACACACGAGAGAAAAGCAACTGGTCAAAGCGTCTTCTTTATCCTTAAACCTGGCTGGCAAAGCTGCAACAGGTCCCAACTAACGTGAGCTAAAGTGCTTAACTTAATTTTACAGTAAAAAATCTAAAATACTTTGATACTCCAAATAATAGAAAGGGCAATTGATGAATTCATTAAATAGATGTCTACAAATCGTTTTCTTTTTTTCTCTAACGATGATTTTGGTGAGTGCTGCTTTCACACAAAATTCCACGATTAAAAGTACAGAGGACTTTCAAAAAGGTTGGCAGCAAAATTGGGTGGAAAGAATGGTATACGATAAGCCTGCCAATTATGAGGTGGTTGAAGAGGACAGCAATTCAGTTCTTATGGTGGTCAGTGAAAACTCTGCTTCGGCATTGTGGCGCATGTTAGAAATTCAGCCTGGTCGACGAGGTAAACTTTCCTGGAGTTGGAAAGTGGAGAACAGCCTTTCCGGTGACGCTCCTGAAAAATCAAAAAAAGGCGATGACTACGCTGCCAGATTATATGTTGTCTTTGAACCGAACCTTGTCAGTTGGAAAACCCGGTCAATTTGCTATGTCTGGGCAGCTAAAGAGCCTGTTGGCCGCGTTTTCAAAAGTCCTTACGCTAATAGCGTTGCTATTGTAGTTGTTCAAAGCGGTGATAAAAATAAGAATAAATGGATTGAGGAAGAAAGAAACATAATTTTTGATTACCAGAAAATATTTGGCAAATCTCCGGAAATGATTACAGCTCTGGCAATCATGGTGGATACTGATAATTCTCATCAAAGCGCTTATACCTGGTTTGATGATATTAATTTGGAAGTTAGCGAGGTTGAAACTGACTCTACACAGAAGAACAAACCTGACGTGAAGTTTGACTGATTTTTTCCCGTATTGGGCTTGCTACCGCATTGGATTGAAATAGTTGACGATTCATTTATATTTATTCTGAAACGCACTTTACTAACTTGTGATTTATGCAGCTTGAAGGCCAACAGTCTGTGCTCTCTGCTCTTAAGGTCCGTCAGAGAAAATTTGAAGTAACCCTGTTAAAAGCTAACGCGAAAACAGAGAGATTTCAGAATGTTTTGACCGAAGCGGAAAGTCAGAATGTACCAATGAAGTTCCTCTCCACCGATAAACTTGACTACATTGCGCATGGTAAATCCCACGGCGGCATCATTGCGCTTTTCAGTCGTAAACGGCTCAACACTTTCAGTGATTTAGGTGATATTTTGCAAAAGAGCTCAGGGCTGCCTTAACTTTTGGTATTAGAAGGCGTAGAGGATGCACGGCATCTGGGATATATGCTGCGCTCGGCTGAGGCTTTAGGCGCACAAACTGTTCTGCTGAAGAAACATCCTTGGGATTTCGATGAGACTTCTGTATCATGTTCCTCTTCCGGAGCTTTTGAACGACTGCCAGTAATTAAATTTTCTTAAGCAACGGAGGTTTCCAGGCAGGACCGATTTGATATCAAACTCTGGGGATGCATTGCCAATGTGAAGCGTACCATCTACGAAGTAGATTGTTCTGCACCTGTGGCTCTGGCTGTAGGCGGCGAGAAACGGGGACTTTCTGGTGGATTGAGAAGTAAATGCAATGGATTTGTGCGCATTCCCATGACATCAGAAAATGCTTCATCGCTTTCCCTGATCCATGCAGCCTGTCTTTTACTTGGTGAGGCTAATCGTCAGCGTTATTATAAACAACAATAGGATTTATCACAATGTCCACAAAAAAAATATTTATTTCTGATCAGGTTGCTGAAATCTGTATAGATATTTTAAAATCCAGGGGGCTGCAAGTTCAATACTCGCCTGGAGTCGCACCCACTGAACTTTGTCAAATGATTGAAAGTTTTGATGGCCTGGTTGTTCGCAGTGCAACCAAAGTGACCGCTGATGTAATTGCGCATGGTAAAAACCTGAGAGTCATTGGCCGGGCAGGCGTCGGAGTTGACAATATCGATATCCCGACAGCCACAAATAAAGGAATCGCAGTATTAAATGCCGCATCGGCAAATACAGTTTCGGTTGTGGAATATACGTTTTCTTTGATGTTGGCTTTGAGCCGGGAAATCCCTCGAGCGCACATGTCCCTGACAAATGGCCAATGGGAAAAGAGTTCGTTCATGGGAGTAGAATTATTTCAAAAAACATTGGGGCTGATTGGTTTAGGGAAAATTGGTCGCGAAGTCGCCAAACGGGCAAAGGCTTTCGGCATGCAAATACTTGCTTATGATCCGTTTATTGAATCCGATTCCTTTATTGCAGCCGGAGTAGAAGAAAGTGATTTGCAAAATCTTTTACGTCAAAGCGATTTCATATCCATCCATGTTCCTGTAACAAAATATACAAAATATTTAATTGGAGAAGAAAGCCTCAAAATTTGTAAAAGCAATTCAAGGATAATAAATACAGCCCGCGGCGGAATTATCGATGAAAGAGCTTTATATCAAGCGTTAAAAAACGGTACCATAGCCGGCGCTGCATTGGATGTATATGAAAAAGAACCGCCAGGGGAGAATCCACTTTTAGGTTTAGACAATGTCATTGCAACACCGCATTTAGCGGCTACCACCGTTGAAGCGCTACAAAGAGTGGCTGAGGTTACTGCACATAGTGTGGCAAACTTTTTACACCATAATAGTATTGAAAATATTGTCAATCCAGAGGTTATTCAGAAACAATAATAAATGCTTATAATTGACAGCGATGCAAAGCTGTAATTAATTGTAAAATTCCAGTATTCTGAAATTCCCGAATATTAACTTTGCGCTGGTCTTTTAATGGTAATAACTGTTTCAACCGAATGGTTCATGCCTGGATGGACTATTACTTGTTAATCTGTGCCACAAAGTACCTTTACTTAAATGGGTTGCATTTTCATTGGTAATTTTGTATTTTATTTTCATAAGCGTTAAACATAATAGAATACTTTAGAGTTTTAATCTGTATAGATTTCTGAAAACAAGCCCGTATTTTTAAAAATAAGCAAGAACTAACATAGAATCCAAATGGCTAAAATATTAATTGTTGAAGACGATCGAAATACTCTATCTGGTTTAGAGGAAATTTTAAGCGAGGAAGGCTACGAGGTTGAAGGTGTGGAGAGCGCTAAGAAAGCATTAAAAAGTCTGGCAAATGATAAATTTAATATTCTACTCACTGATTTGAAAATGCCGGATATGAGTGGGATGGAGCTCTATGAACGGTCACTGCCTGTTGCTCCTGAAATGAAAACGATTGTGATGACAGCGTACAGTTCTGTGAAAGACGCTGTTGAAGCTATGAAAAAAGGTGTTTATGAATACCTGACCAAACCATTAGATTTAGACGAGTTGTTTGTTATTCTGGAAAAAGCGATTGCTGAACAAGATTTAGTGCATGAAAATATCGAGTTGAAGAAACAGGTGAAATCGACTTATAGTTTCCAGAATATTGTGGGCAAGAGCGAAGTGATAGAGAAGATATTCAGCATAATTGTTAAGGTTGCCAAAACACAATCGACCGTGTTGATTCGAGGGGAAAGCGGCACAGGGAAAGAGTTAGTCGCTCGCGCTATTCATTATAACAGCCCGAGAATGAATAAACCACTCGTTGAAATTAGTTGTGCATCCTTCCCCGAAACCCTTTTGGAGAGTGAACTTTTTGGATATGAAAAAGGAGCTTTTACCGGTGCCAATAACAGCAAGAAAGGACGCTTTGAATTAGCACAGGGGGGTACCATTTTTTTAGATGAGATAGGGGATATTTCTGAGAGTGTTCAAGTAAAACTACTCAGGGTTTTGCAGGAACGACAGATTACCCGGCTGGGAGGGACTGAGACCATTGATGTCGATGTTCGAGTCATTACTGCCACTAACCGCGATCTTGAGAAAGCATTAGACCAGGGCAAATTCCGGGATGACCTATATTATCGATTGAATGTGATACCCATTGTATTACCGCCTCTCCGTGAAAGAAAAGGTGATATTCCATTGATTATTGACCATTTTATTAAAAAAGTTAGCATGGAAAATACAATGCCTGCTCCTATTATTTCTGATGAAGCCTTAAAACTCTGTTTAATGTACGAATGGCCGGGAAATGTGCGTGAATTGGAGAATGCTATTGAAAATGCGATTGTTTTAGGAGATGGTTCAACCATATTGCGTAAACATTTGCCATTTGGTATGTTTGCCAAATCAAAAAGAAGTATTAAGCTGGACTTTTTGCAAAATCCAGGCAAGACATATAAAGAGAAAACAGAAGAGGTTGAGAAGTTAATTTTATTAGACGCGATTGAACAGGCTGGTGGAAACAAATCTGAAGCTGCAAAAATGTTAAATATTAGTTTGAGAACCATGCGTTATAAAGTTAAAAAATATGATTTGTAATTATTTGCGCTGTTGGATGAATTGATGTCGTAGCGCCTGATTTACATTAGTATTATCAATCGCACCTTTTTTGAATCCAGGAAATTAATTATTTTTGCAAATAGTCTAATTTTAACCAGTTACACTATCTGAAAGCACTTGTCGGTTTGAGGTGAAGTTTCGCTTATTAGTGGTTGACTGAAACTCTGCATTCTGGCCGTCATTGCGAACGCCACGTGGCACACCTGCCCATTGTTTCCGGAAGGCTCGCAATCACAGTATGTCATTTAGATAGTTCCAATTTATTAATTCTTCACCATCTGTGCAAATTTATGTCTTAAACTATGAAAAAAATTGCATACCTGAAAGGATGCAATTTATCCTCAGTTTATCCTGTATGAGCTATAAACAATATTTTTAATGAATTATGTTGGTCAACTAAGACATGATTATAACTGACACCTGTTTTGGTACAAATATTGCAAAATAACTGACTCTGTAATTGGTGCTTATTTTTTTTGGAGGAGAGGATGCATCAATATCCTTCGATGTCAGGGTTTGACTTATTGCCATTCTATTTTAACTCTCCAGGATGTGACTTATCCTATAAAAGTTTCATATACCACAATAAGCTATTTTAGTAATGAGTATGATTCGTCAACATAGTAATTAATTGCCTTGGGAATTTATACTATATTTGGTAAATTTTTTTTACACTTAGTGTTAGATTGTACTTACTATTGGATGTTCTGGATTCTGTAAAATATACATAAATGTCATTCTGAGCGACCTTTGGGAGCAAAGAATCTGAGTCCACTAACATACTGTAAAAATGATAGTTTTGTGGTCACAGATTCTTCGTCACGGAGTTTATCCTGAGCAACGTCGAAGGATTTCTCAGTTCCTATATTGAAATACAAATGCCCTCTTGTTATATTTGGTATAAAT
>CAZIKB010000075.1:0-31202 GCA_964539665.1 uncultured Cytophagia bacterium | reverse complement strand
GATAAGCTGCTGCTGCCAGCATTGTTGCGTGACCTGATTCTGTAATAGTAGGTCGAACCACTGATTCGTCCGGTGTGGTCAAATGGTGTGCTTCCGGTGGTGAGAATACCGGAGTAGTTGTTTGTAGTGACATTGTTGCTGGTGCCCCAGTAGATTTGGTATTCGCTGGCCCCGCTGACGTTGCTCCAGCTAAGCCGGAAGCCGCCGTTTATATCGGCAATGCTGAAATTGGTTGGCGTTGCTGGTACGGGTTCGTACTTTCTGGAGATGGTGTTCGATAAGCTGCTGCTGCCAGCATTGTTGCGTGACCTGATTCTGTAATAGTAGGTCGAACCACTGATTCGTCCGGTGTGGTCAAATGGTGTGCTTCCGGTGGTGAGAATACCGGAGTAGTTGTTTGTAGTGACATTGTTGCTGGTGCCCCAGTAGATTTGGTATTCGCTGGCCCCGCTGACGTTGCTCCAGCTAAGCCGGAAGCCGCCGTTTATATCGGCAATGCTGAAATTGGTTGGCGTTGCTGGTACGGGTTCGTCTACTGAAAAATAAGAAGAAAACCTATTAATACTTGTTTTGGCTTTAAGTGAAACCTTAACACGATAATCAGAGCGGGCTTCCCAATCTGAGAATATTGTCAGAATTTGACTTCCAGTTCCAGATGCGTTGTTGTTTGCGAGTTTCCAATTAGTATTTCCTTTCCAAACCTCGACATTGACATTTCCCGAAAAACCAGACCAGTTTGCTGTTACTGATCCCCCGATAGTAGCTGATGTGGGAGAAACCGAAGCACTCGGTTGACTGACAGAGAAGTAACTTGAAAAGCGAAAAATATTTGTATTCGATTTTTGAACGACCTTAACGCGGTAATCTGATCGAAGCTCCCAACCCGATGTTACTAAGTTCAGAGAGCCACTTGATGAACCAGTCGTGGTTGCATAAGTCCAGAAAGAATTTCCTTTCCAGACTTCGACATTCACATTGCCGCTGAAACCAGACCATGAGGTCACAACTGTCTGGCCTCGTTCGACGGCGTTCGTTGAAACAGATACACTTTGGGTAAATGCGTTTGATACCAGGAATAGAAAAATGAGCGCACATAAGACTAAAGTTCTTTGATTACTCATAATGAGATTTCCTCCTCACTATATGGTATAACTATTGATTATTGCGCCTAACGTCTTCGGGTTTATTACGCGCAAATAAACCCGAAGACAACTTAAGATTGCAACATGTCAGCCGGACTGCGAACACCATACCGCCTTTGTTCTGTGCGTGTGAATACCACAGGCAGCTTCTTGGGCTTCCGGGCCCATTCAATTTCGCCCAAGTCTACAATTGCCTGCTTAAAGACATGTTTGTAAAGAAACAGTATTGCACAAAGCGCCTGATTCTGAGTGGATGCCGCTACCTTGCCTTTGACGGCCAGATAGGTTATGTACTGGTTAATCTCCTTTTCACCCATTTCAGTAGGATGCCGTTTTTTGTGAAACAGGACAAAGCGCTTTAGGGTGTGAAATAGACCTGATAAATGAAACTCCGATTTTCCAGGCAAAAAAGACATAATGGATTTATTATTAATCATGGTATTTGGTTTTATTTCACCCCCTGAATCCTTTGCACGTAGGCTTCCTCAGTGCGCAGACTGTAGTGCCTGGTGCGAATTGCCTCTCGTACTCGCGTAACCAGCTTCGGTTTGTTTGTGTTGTCGGATTGTGGGCTTAAATAAGTCATCCTCAACTCCTGTCCTCTTTGATCACACTTCTTGACTTTTGCGGCTTCTATGGAAACGCTAACTTTTTCTAAAATGGTCAGCGTTGGTCTTTTCATGTTATCCCCTTCTTTGCGTTCAGACGCTGGAGATTGGTGAAAGGTAGTTTCGCAGATAAGACCCTGTAACAGGACGATAACAATTGTTAAAGATAAATAATAATTTAAGTTTTGTCAAGTAAGATTTTGAGCTATTGGTAATTTATAATTAAACTCAATTGTTGACTTTTAAAATTTGATTTACTAATATTGAATATGCTTGATATAAACTATTCAGACCTGTTTATTTGGTACATTGCATTTATTATTTCGGTCACTTCACATGAGGCTGCCCATGCTTTTGCTGCTTTGAAAGGGGGAGATTATACCGCTTATCTTGGCGGCCAGGCAACCCTGAATCCCATACCACATATAAAACGCTCGCTGTTCGGGACCGTGGTCATACCCATTTTGTCTTTCTACTATTTCGGCTGGATGATAGGCTGGGCGAGCGCACCTTATGATCCGAATTGGGCAGAACGTTATCCTCGAAAAGCGGCATGGATGGCGGCTGCTGGCCCGGCAGCGAATTTTCTAATTGCTCTGCTGGCGTTTATTTTCATGAAGATGGGACTTTCTTCCGGAGTATTTTCAGCGCCTGATCCTAATCAGATCAGTTTTACAAGTATTGTTGTAGCAAATCAGGGAATCTGGATTGTACTGGCGAAATTATTAAGCATTTTTTTGATTTTAAATATAATATTGTTTGTTTTCAATCTGTTTCCTTTCCCACCCCTCGATGGCAGCAGTGTCATAACTTTAATTATGCCCGACAATCTGGCTCTTAAATTTAAAAGGTTTATGAGTCAACCGGCCTTTTCTTTTTTAGGAATCATACTGGCCTGGAAGCTTTTTAGTTTTGTATTTCTAAAGCTGTTCTTTTTCATTTTTGAAATTATCCATCCTGGCTTTAATAATCACATACCCTATTAAAATTATTTCAATCTGATACACTTATTTTTTCTTCATTTTGATATTTTTGTTGTATTTATAGATTGTATTAAGGTGAAACAATAGAATATTTTTCAGTCCTGATATTTAATATAATATTTCAATTTAAACTGCCCGAGTTTTTATAGAAGGAGTAATTATGACATCAAAAATAACAATATGGACATATCTATTATTGTTTTTACTATGTGGTGATTTATATGCTCAACAAATAACCGTCCAGACAACCCTGGTGAATCAAAATTTAGAGATGTTTTTTATTAGCAATCTTGATATTTTTGGTCCAAAATCCGCTCCAAAAATATTTCAGGTAGTAATAACCAAACCTTATCCGGGACCAACAGAGGTTCGACTTGATTTTAGTATACGAAGCTCAAATTATGGCAATCTTTTGAGCGCTCAAACGAATCCTTTCTGGTTAGAGCAAACCAGGACTGAATTGAGTAACAGAGATTTATTTTCAAGAAACGGAATGTATAGCCTGCAGAGTCCCAACATTACTAATGCGGCAAAAAAATTGAAAGACCATATTCTTGCCACGGGCAAGCTTCCTAATGACAGTTATGTATTCAAAGTTGAAATTAGTGAAATATCGGGAGGCTCGCCTAATTCAGATCAATTTCAAGTGGATATTACGAATCCCAAAAAGTTGGATTTAATTTTTCCGGGAATGCCCGTAACGCGCCGCCGGGGTGATTGTCAGGAAATTTTCACGAATCTTCCGCAATTTCGCTGGGAATCGGACATGCGGCGATTTCGGGTTATCATCGCGGAAGCCCGTCCCGGAGAAGACCCGGAAAGTGTTTTGAATCAGGAGCCGAGATTTGTTGGAAAGTTTATTATTAATAGAAGAAATATGGTCAATATTCTTCCGGATGACAGCCCAACGTCGAGAGGATTCAGAGAGCTCCCCGGCACCTCATTCCAATATCCCGCTTCCGGTGAAATTTTAACCTTAAGACCGGGTAAAATTTATTATTGGCGCGTAGTTGGCATTGTAACCAGCTCCAACGGCGATTTTAAAATGGAAAGTGAAATCTATTGTTTTAGAATAGCCAAGCTTGATCAGATGGGGGGCCGCAAACAACAGATGCAATTTATATTAAGAAATATTTTAGGTTCAGATTATGAAAAATTATTTGGCGAGGGCGGCGAGCTTGAAGAGTACCGCGCCACCCGGGTTCTTCTGAATGGAGAAAGCGTCACCCTGGGCGATTTAATTCAACAAATGAATAAAATAAATTCGAATTATAGCGGTTATCGAATTGAATAATATTACTGTGATAGTTTCATTTAAAAGGATTAATTAATGATGAATATAATGAAGGTTACATTGTTTTATATATTGCTTGTGACAATTTTTTGTTTGCCTTTAAATGCATTGGATGACAAGGAAGTGGCTTTAATGCTAAAAACAAGAGGTAAAGTGGAATTAAACAAGCAGGGCAGACAAAGATGGTCATTTGCTAAAAGAGGTGAAAGAATAAACTCCGGCGAGGTGATTCGTACAGGAGAGGGCGCTTTAGCAGCTTTAGTGTTTACCGATGACAAGACCCTTTTGAAAGTTCGTGAAAATTCAAATATTACCATAATCGGCAGGCGTGAAAAGAATTCTATTATAAAAACTTTATCACTAAGCTTTGGGCAGTTATGGGCGAAAGTAACCCGACAGAATACTTCAATGCGGGTTGAGACGCCGTCTGGCGTAGCTACCGTAAAGGGCACTGAATTTAATGCTTTGTACGCCAACGATAATTTTTTTATTTATTGTCAACAAGGATTGATTGACATGTTCAATCAATATGGAAGTATATTGTTAGGCGCAAATGAGATGGGTCGTTTAGAGCCGGGTTCTCCTCCTCAACGAATTGAAGGTGATCCAGGCGATATCTTTGATTTGAGCGACGACGATGAAACATTAAAACTAGAGATAGATTTTGAAGACGAAAATGGTAACAAGAAAAAACTTATAATTGAATTTTAAATATAATCCTGGCGCGGTGAATCCGCGAATAACACAAAACTAAATGACAAATAAACTCCCAAATACATTAATCAATTTTCAAATCCCGTGCAATCACAGACTTCCTGGAGGGAGGATTGAATTTTTGGAAATTAGAATTTGTAATTTGAGATTTGCTGGTAATCTATTATTTGAGATTTGATTTTTCTTTGCAAATAAATGCAAGGAATGAGAAGTAATCCTACATTTACGAGGCGATCCATGAAGTTCAAATTAATATTTATTTTGGTGTCAATATTAAATACAGCTATAGGGGGATTGCTATTTGAAGATAATACGTTATTTGCATCTGAATTTTTGCAGGCTAAAATAATTCATATTCCGGTAGCCTCATTAAGAGAGAATGACAAATTTGTTGTTGAGGCCAGAGTTGACGGCTCAAGCGAACGCATAGTTTTTATGCGGCTTTATTTTAAGTCAAAAGCTGAACAGTCTTTTGATTATATTGAAATGTCAGGCGGCTCCTCTGGATATTTTGGTGAGATAGCGCCATCAAACTATTCAGGGCCAGAATTACACTATTTTATTTTAGCGCTTCTGCCCGATCAGTCGGTGATTACTTTTCCTGAATGGAATCCTTATGGCAATCCAATGATTGTTTCAGTTGCTTCTTCGGGTATGCCAAAAGATGTTCAACCTGAAATCCCGGTACCTGTTTTCATTGATGTGCCGCCAACAGAGACGATCCCTGAAAAGATTGAATCGCTACCTGAAATGACTGAAACGGCAAGCGTTGATACTGTTGTCCAGGAGCTGGATACACCCATATTGATCTTAAGCCCGGAACAAGGGGAGGAATTTAGTGTGGGGGAGGAGGTTTTAATCGCGGCCTCTTATGGATTCACAGAGTCTGAAATCGATGTCAATAGCATTAATTTATTTCTTGATGGCTCAAATGTCACATTAGAAACAGAAAAAACAGAAAGTGTGGTGACGTATTCCAGGTCGGATTTTCAACCAGGCAAACATCATGTTTTGCTTCAGGGTTATTACACTACGGGCGTAGCCTTGCCTCCTGTCAACGTGTCTTTTAATGTGAAGGGGGAGCCGATAAAGCAAGCCACAGATTCCTGGGTCAGAGGACTGGTCTTTGCTGAAACGCGTCATGAAAAAATTAGTAACGAGGAGTTTAGCGATAACAACGTTGGCGGTAATATCTCGGGTAAATACGGCATGGCCAAGTTTAACGCCCGGGTGTTTGTCACTACCCGGGAAAATAAATTTTACCAGTCGAGAAATCGATTTACTTTCAATTTAGAATTGCCTGTGTTAGGATTTACTATCGGGGATACTTACCCTCGTTTTAATGATTTAATGCTCTGGGGCAAAAGAGTCCGTGGGATTCATGGCAGATTACATTTGGGTTTTTTTAATATAGACATCATTC
This sequence comes from uncultured Cytophagia bacterium, assembly GCA_964539665.1. Taxonomy (GTDB): domain Bacteria; phylum Zhuqueibacterota; class Zhuqueibacteria; order Oceanimicrobiales; family Oceanimicrobiaceae; genus CAZIKB01. The sequence goes on along the minus strand of CAZIKB010000075.1, from coordinate 25,038 downwards.
ATGGTGAAACTGTTCGTGCTGTGACGCCTGTATTTAAATCCAATGTTTTTCAAGCAGATTCTTTAGAATCATCGGGCGTTTTTCGTCAAAAAATATTAGGCGTACGTCAAAGTTTTGGCAGCGGGCGAAATTTCCAGTTGGGATTCAATCTACTCAAAGTTAAAGATGATACATCTTCGTTAGCTCTGGGTCAATACAACCTGCCTGTAAGTGACTATAGTACTCCCCCGAAAGACAATCTGGTGGTGGGTTCAGACTTGCTGATTGCTTTTGATAACCACCGAATTGAATTGACGGCAAGCGCCGCTTTGAGTGTTGTGTCTAATGACATATCCGGCGGCAGCCTGACGGCTGATCAAATCTCTGAACAATTTGATGTTGATTTACCCATTGATCCAGCAGATTATGATTATATAATAATATTTAATTCCAGTACTACGCCTCTCGATCCCAGAGACCTGACCTCCCTTGCTTATAACTTAAATTTCAGATTCAATTATTTTAACAATAACATTCAGGTCGGATATAAATCAATTGGGTCGGAATATGTATCTTTAGGCAATTCGTTTTTACGTGCCAACCTGCAGGGTTTTTATTTTATGGATCGTTTTAGATTATATAAAAATAAAATTTATGTTAATTTAGGATATGATAATTTCAATGACAATTTTGCACGAAATGATGATAATCCCTCTACCCGGCTTCAAACAATTAATTCCGGTTTATCTATATTTCCAGGTTCCGGACTACCAAATCTGACCTTCAATATGCGCAGCCATAATCGGGATAATAATGAAGATACGCTGGATATTGATCCAGCTACTTTAGATACAACCGACAATCGCGATAATAATATTACCAGAGATATAAGCGTCCAGTTAAACTATGATGTGAATTTCTTTCAACTCAGGAATTCGCTAACCATCAGCTACATTACTTCTAATCGCAATGACCGTTTTGGGGCGACCAGATTGGATGGGGTGAATCTTACAGAAACTTCATCCAATGTTGAGCTTTTTTCAGTTCGCACTCAATACCAGATTCCCCTGACCACTACCCTAAATTTCGCTCGCAACGAAAACAAATTTACAGGTGGAACAAATAATTTCAATTTCAATATGTTAGGAGCAAAAGCAGAATATTTACTTTTTAACAAAAAGCTCCAAACCTATTTTGGCATGAATTATACCAATGCTTCAGGCGTGACAACGCTTACCGATACTACCCAAACTTTGACTGATTATAATCGCCTTGGATTAAATGCAGGCGCACGCTTTGAAATCTCTACTGGACATTTCGTGTTCATTGATGCTCACTTTATCCGCTTCAATGATAATGGCGGTACCCAAAAAACAAATACTGATCCACTGATTCCGAACAGTCCCAAATTTTACAATGACCGAATCTTTCGCCTCTATTATGAAAAAAGATTTTAGAACTTTTCTGCAGCTATGGCGTTTAAAAAGGCGATGTTTTTTAATTTGACCTCCCTTTTTCAAAAACGAAATTAAAAGAAGAGTTCTGTGTTGGACTTAGTTAAGCTTTGGAATCAAAAGTGGTTAATTGGTGTAATTATCGCCCTGGTGTCGGCTGTGCTGGCGCTCCTGCTTGCCAATATCCCCTTGTTTGAAAATTTAGAATTAAAGACTTATGATACAAGGTTTAAGTTGCGAGGTACGTTAGATACCGAATCAGACGATATTGTATTGGTAGCCATTGATGATCAAAGTTTTACAGGATTGCAGAGAAAGTGGCCATTTCCAAGGAGCTTTTTTGCTAAAGCAATCTTAAATCTTCATGATGCCGGAGCTAAATTAATTGTTTTGGATATTGAAATTACCGAGCCAGGTGAAAGAACAGCTAATCAGGATCTCATTTTAGCCGGTGCGGTCAGGAGAGCTAATAATGTAATTTTATCGGGAAAACTGGTGTCAGAAATTGTCACCCATGATAATGTAAATTCTTATATTTCACGCCCTATTCCTGTACTTTTAAATACTAATGCCAGGTGGGGATTAGTCAATGTTGATGAAGATCAGGATGGATTTTTAAGACGTTATTTGCTTTTCCAGGAAAGAAACGAGCAATATTATTACCCGCTTAGTGTACAGGCTTTATTACAATTATACCCGAATAACAACAACGGGCAAATAGTTTTCGAAGATGATGGACATTTTGTTATTGCAGGCCGTCATATACCTAAGAAAGATTACCACTCTATGCTGGTAAATTTTCGCGGCCCGACGAGATCGTTTCCAACCTATTCATTTGCTTCCATACTTGATGATGAAAACTTTAATTTGTCGGAAGATGAAGATACCGACATATTTGAGTTGCACAAATTAGAGGGTACGTTTAAAGACAAAATAGTTTTTATTGGCGCTTCAGCGGAAGAGCTTCAGGATAATAAGTTTACACCGTTTTTTGATTATAAAGGTTTTCAACGTAAATTGCCTGGCGTGGAATTCCATGCCAACGCTTTGAGTACTCTTATCAGAGAAGATTTTATCAAAACGCAGCATCCATTTACAGTTTTTTTAGTGGTCATGTTTTTATCAATGCTGACCATGGCTGCTATAAAATGGTTGAAACCTTTCAGGGGCATGTTTGCTGTATTCGGTATCATTTTAGCTTACGTGATTTGGAGTGTGTATGCATTTATCAACAATTTAGTCTGGATTCAAATTACTTCGCCAATAATGGCCGTTCTATTAAGTTTTGTTGGGAATACGGTGCATCAAACACTCACGGAACAGAGAGAGAGAATTCGTACTAAAAAAACCTGGCAGCATTTTATGGCCAAGAATGTAATAGACAGCATGCTGGATTCAGGTAAATTACCTAAATTTGGCGGGGAACGACGAGAGTTAACCATCCTGTTCTCTGATATTCGCGGATTTACTACTTTCTCAGAACGGCATTCTTCCCACGATGTTGTGCAAAGGCTTAATGAATATTTAACAGCCATGGTCGAATTAATCTTTACAAATGCGGGTACTCTGGATAAATTTGTTGGGGATGAAATTATGGCAGTTTACGGCGCACCACATCCATATAAAAATCACGCCGAGAAAGCCTGCATAACGGCTCTGGAAATGATCGCTAAATTGCGCTCTCTTCAAAAGTATTGGTCGGAGAATCGCCTGGATTATTTTCAGATTGGTATCGGCATTAATACCGGCAAAGTCATATTGGGCAATTTGGGCTCGTCACAACTTTTTGATTATACAGTAATTGGTGATGAAGTTAACCTGGGAGCCAGGTTGGAAGGTGCGAATAAACAGTATGGCACAGCCATCATTATTAGTGAATCCACATACAAATCGGTTCGGAAAAAGGTTGTTGTCAGGGAATTAGATTTAGTCCGTGTTAAGGGTAAAACCAAACCCGTTCGCATTTATGAATTACGCGGAATGGGCTCAGTACCTGCAATTGAAAAAGACCTGATAATAGATGTTTATGGCCAGGCGCATAATTATTATAAAGAACTCAAATGGTATAAAGCCTTAACCGAATTCAATCGAATTCTTCGCTATTTTCCAACCGATGGGCCGACTCGTGTCTATATTAAACGGTGTATGGATTTTATCGAAAATCCACCTTCGGAGAACTGGGACGGCGTATTTGATTTTACTACTAAGTAGTCTTCGGTCATAACCAGGTCATTACCTCTTCTCTGTTTTCATTTCTAATTAATAAACCATTGGTGATTAACAATTTAAAAATATAGAAAATTTAATTTTTTGCAGGCTCTTTTTAGCTACAACTCCATGACCTTAAGGCTTGACAATGTGGAATTTTTATTGTATATTTTCAGACTATAAAATGGCAGTTCTATTTATCATAACCGATATCTGGAGTGTAAAAAATGTATCTCGAATTGAAAGATAATTTGATTGAACTAAACAAGAGAATACAAAATTTGAAGGAGTGTCTTTGACGTCTCTAAAAGAGAAAAACTCCTTAAAAAATTAGAAGATAAAACCGCTGTTCCTGGATTCTGGGATGGTCGAGAGAGTGCACAGCAGGTAATGCGGGAAATAAGCAATCATAAAGAATTCATCGAATTATTTCAGGAAATTCAAAATAAACACACGGATCAGGAGATTCTGTTAGAACTTGCAAAAGAAGAAAATGATGAAGATACCTTTAAAGAAGTTGAACAGGAGCTTGGGCAGTTACAAGAAAGAATTGCTGAAATTGAATTCCAAAATATGTTAGGGGAAAAAGATGATCCCAACAACGCTTTATTAACAATCCATCCTGGCGCCGGTGGTACAGAGTCGCAAGATTGGGCGCAAATGCTCATGCGTTTGTATATTCGCTGGATTGAAAATAAAGGCTATAAATACGAAATTTTTGATTTGCAAAGCGGGGAAGAAGCCGGGATTAAAAGCGTTACAATAGAAGTTCGGGGAAAATATGCCTTTGGTTATTTAAAAGCCGAAGGCGGTGTTCATCGGTTAGTAAGAATTTCTCCCTTTGATGCCAACTCTCGTCGACATACATCATTTGCCTCTGTTTTTGTATATCCAGAAGTTGAAGATGATGTTGAAATTAAGATTGATCCGAACGATCTAAGGATTGATACTTACCGCGCCAGCGGCGCCGGGGGACAGCATGTTAATAAAACCAGCTCGGCTGTTCGTATTACCCATAATCCTACTGGTATTGTCGTTCAGTGTCAGAGTGAGCGTTCTCAACATAGAAATAAAGACAGCGCTATGAAAATTCTTACGTCGCGCTTGTATCAAAAAAAGAAAGACGAAGAGGAAGAAAAACTTTCGGAAATTGAAAAAAATAAAAAAGACATTGCCTGGGGCAGTCAAATCCGATCGTATGTGTTTCATCCTTATAATATGGTGAAAGATCACAGAACAAATGTTGAAACAGGCAATACTCAAAGTGTGATGGATGGTCAAATTGACCTGTTTATCAATGCATTTCTCATGAAACAGGAAGGGAAAGCGAGCAGGGTAACTAAATCAGATGTATCTGTTTAACTTATGATTAGGTTACTTAGCTGTTCTAAACATTCTTAATGGAACTAAGGCCTACATTTGCTGAAATTGATTTAAACGCGGTTGATTGTAATTTAAAGGAGATTGAAAAAAAAGTTGCGCCTGCGCAAATAATGGCGGTAGTAAAAGCCGATGCTTATGGACATGGGTTAAAAGAAATTTCACAGGTAGCAATTGCAAATGGAGTTAAGTATTTAGCAGTTGCACTTTTGGAAGAAGGGATTAAATTAAGAGAAAATAAAATCAGTCTGCCGATTTTAGTGTTTGGTGGTTTCTTTGAAAATCAAATTGAGAATTACCTTCGATTTAATTTAGAAATGACATTGTTTGATATGCATCGGGCTGAAGGTCTTGCTGATAAAGCACGGGAAATTGGCCGGCCTGCTAAAGTGCATGTGAAAGTTGATACTGGTATGGGGCGCATCGGAATAGACTGGCAAAAGGCAGCAGAATTTGTACAAAAAATAGCAGAATTCAACTATTTAGAAATTGCCGGAATATATACCCATTTTGCAACATCAGATGAAAAAGACAAGTCTTATGCAATAACTCAATTAACCCGGTTTCAAAAAGTGATTTCTGAGTTAGAGAAAAATAATATTAACATTCCTTTAAAACATGCTGCAAATAGCGGTGCGGTTTTAGATTTACCCGAGTCCTATTTAGACATGGTTCGACCGGGTGTGAGTATGTATGGTTACTATCCTTCTTCACAAACTACTGAATGTATTCCCCTTAAACCATCCATGTCAATTAAATCACGCGTACTTTCAATTAAAAGTGTTGAAAAAGGAATCTATATTAGTTATAATCGGACATACCGGACCAAACATAAAACAACCATAGCAGTCGTACCAATTGGATATGGTGATGGGTATAATCGGTTGTTGTCGAACCAGGGTGAAGTATTAATCCAGGGACAGAGATATCCAGTCATTGGGCGTGTTTGCATGGATCAGATTATAATTGATGTTGGGAATGAAGATAGTATGGAAGTTGGCGATGAAGTCGTTTTACTGGGACGTCAGGGAAATGATGAGATAACAATTTATGAGATTTGCCAAAAGTTGAGTACTATTCCTTATGAGGTTACCTGTTGGATTACCGAAAGGGTGCCGAGAGTATACAAATATTAGTAAATTGAAAATGTGTACAGCAAAAGAAGAAGTTAAAAAAATACTTAATAGAATTCCAGATGATTCTTCGCTTGATGAGATCCAATACCACATTTACGTACTCATGAAAATTAAACAGGGTCTCAAAGATATAGAAGAGGGTCGTGTACTTACTCAAGAAGATGTTGAGCTAAGGATGGCCAAATGGCTAGAAAAGTAATCTGGACTGAATCAGCTTGGTGTGACCTGGCAGAAGTCGCAGACTATATTTCTAAGGATTCTCCCTACTACGCAGCAACATTTATACAAGAGGTAAAAACTGTTGCGAGATCGTTAGAAAGTTTGACTGAAAGGGGACGAATAGTACCGGAATTAGGAGATCCAACTTTCAATGAATTATTTGTTAAAAGTTATCGTTTGATATATCACTATTCAGATGATAATGTTTATATTGTCGGATTTATTCATGGGGCACGTGATTTATTGAAACTTTGGGAGCAAGAAAGCCGGAGTCCATTTTAAAATGTTAAAATCCTGTCTGAGATAACTAAAGTTGCTTTTGCAAAAAAATAATAGATAATATTTTTAGTAATTTTAGAAATAAAAATTGAATCCTTTACATGCAAGAAAATAAACAAAATAATGAAATCGACGACTTGAACGAGATTATGCGAATTCGGCGGCAAAAGCTGGAACGCTTAAATGAGCTTGGTGTAAATCCTTATCCTTATAAATTTAAACGCACAAATTACTCAATGAATCTCCTCGAACAGCCGAATAACTATTTAGGGAAGGAAGTTTCTTTGGCCGGCCGACTAATGTCCATCCGCGGGCATGGGAAAGTGGGATTTGGGCATTTAATGGATTCACAAGGAAAAATTCAGATTTATGTCAGAAAGGAAGAAGTGGGTGCTGAAAAATACGAAATTTTTCAGCTGTTGGATATTGGCGACATAATTGGGGTGACCGGGGAGGTTTTTGTAACTCGAACTGGGGAGACTACAATTAAAGTAACTCATTTTGAGTTGTTATCAAAAACACTCAATCCTTTGCCTATTGTAAAAGAAAAGGGGGAAGGGGATGAAAAATTAATTTACGATCAATTTTCAGATTTAGAACAGCGGTATCGACAGCGTTACGTGGACTTAATCGTAAATCCCGAAGTCAGAGAAGTTTTTAGAATGCGCTCAAAATTTATTTCATGTATGCGGAAATATTTAGATCAAAAAGGATTTCTTGAGGTTGAAACGCCGGTTTTGCAACCCATTTATGGAGGCGCTTCGGCGCGACCATTTATAACCCATCACAACACTTTAGATATGGAATTGTATTTACGTATCGCTGATGAACTGTACCTGAAACGATTGATTGTCGGTGGTTATGATGGTGTTTATGAGATATCAAAAGATTTTAGAAATGAAGGCATGGACAGATTCCACAATCCGGAATTCACAATGATGGAGCTTTATGTAGCCTATGAGGACTATATTTATATGATGCAGTTAGTAGAGGATATGGTCAGTTACATAGCAAAAGAGATTTTCGGCGATACAAAAGTCGTATTCCAGGGAACAGAGATTGATTTAACGCCTCCATGGCGGCGGGTAAAAATGTTTGAAGTGATCGAAGAATATACAGGGAAAAATTTATACGGTAAGTCCTTGAATGAATTACAAAATGCAGCAGATGAACTGCACATTGAAAGCGAGTCTTTCTGGCGGGAGGGCAAAATTATTGATGAGATTTTTAGCGAGAAAGTAGAACCTAATTTAATTCAACCGACATTTGTAATCGATTATCCCATCGAGCTCTCGCCGCTGGCCAAGCGACATCGGGATACTCCAGGATTGGTAGAGCGATTTGAACCGTTTATAGGCGGCAGGGAAGTCGGAAACGCATTCTCAGAATTGAATGATCCAGTGGATCAAAGACAGAGGTTTTTAGCACAAAAAGAGCTCATGGATGCCGGTGATGAGGAAGCTCAGATGTTAGATGAAGATTATTTAAAAGCGCTTGCATTCGGTATGCCGCCAACCACGGGATTAGGTATGGGGATTGACAGATTAATCATGTTATTTACAGATCAGACATCCATTAGAGATGTGATATTTTTTCCACAAATGCGGCCAGAAAAAGCATAAATTTATAATATGTCATACGAACTATTTATAGCAAATCGATATTTAAAATCAAAGCGCAAAACAGGTTTCATTTCGTTGATTAATTATATTTCAATTATCGGCGTGATGATTGGAGTAGCGGCGCTGATAATTGTTCTTTCAATCATGAATGGATTTGAAAGTGAAGTCAGGTCAAGAATCATTGGATTTGGTGCACATATTGAATTAAGAAAATACCACCATGTTGGATTAGAAAATTATGAAAGCACTATTGACCAAATTAAAGACTTCGAGCACATTATAGGAATCTCACCGTATATTGATGAAAAGGCCTTAATCATTTCAAAGAATAAACAATCTGGCGTGGCAGTTCGAGGGGTCGATAGTCAAAAAGTAGGTTTAGTATCAGACATTGAAAATGACGTAATATATGGAACTTTTGATATTGGCAGCATTAAAACGAATGGACAAAAAGCCTATCCTGGAATTGTAATCGGAAGATATTTGGCTGATAAATTAGGTGTACTTTTAGGGGACAAAGTCCAGATATTAAGCCCGTCAGGTATATCCCCGTTAATGACTAAAATGCCGTATTTGCGCACATTTCAAGTTACCGGGTATTTTGAGACAGGAATATTTGAATTTGACGATATTTTTGCCTATATCTCTATAAAAGAGGCACAACGGCTTTTTGAATTAAAAAACAAGATCACGGGTTTAGAAATCAAATTAGATGATTTAAATTATGCAGATGAGGTTGCAAACAGAATTGAAAAGAAGTTAGGTTATCCTTATGCCACGGTTACCTGGTTCGAAATGAACAAGAATTTATTTTCATGGATGCAGATTGAAAAATGGGGCGCTTTCATTATTTTAAGTTTAATCGTGATGGTGGCGGCTTTTAATATTGTTAGCACTTTGTTCATGATTGTATTGGAAAAAACCAAAGAAATTGGTATATTAAAATCCATGGGCGCCACATCTACCGGAATAATGAAAATTTTTATTTATAATGGTCTCAGTGGCGGTATAATTGGAACACTATTGGGCTGCTTAATTGGATATTTGTTATGCCTGTCCCAATTAAAATATCAATACTTTTCATTACCAGCAGATGTATATATTATCAGTGCATTACCCATATTAATGAAAAGTACAGATTTTCTTTTCATTACAGTTGCCGCGATCGGACTTTGTTTTTTTGCAACAGTTTATCCAGCTTATCAAGCGGCTAAATTAGAACCAGTAGAAGCAATACGGTACGAGTGAAAATGCAACAGAATGGTACAATTTTAATGACCAGGAATTTATTCAAGGAATACCCGATGGGAGGGCGTAGTGTGCATGTCCTTAAAGGGATCAGCATGGAAGTTTCCTCCGGTCAGATTGTAGCTATTATTGGTCCTTCCGGAGTTGGGAAAAGCACTTTATTGCATATTTTAGGCACCCTCGATCACCCGACAAAAGGCAGTGTTGAAATTAACCAGTTAAAAGTGTTCGAATTTGATGATAAAAAATTAGCAAATTTCCGCAACAGCACCATTGGATTTGTATTTCAATTTCATCACCTGTTACCGGAATTTACCGCCCTTGAGAATGTAATAATGCCGGGACTAATTGCCGGGAGCTCAAAGAGTAAAATAATCAACCGGGCAAAATATCTATTACGCGAGGTCAGTTTAGAGCACCGCTTAAATCACAGGCCAGGAGAACTTTCTGGTGGGGAATTACAGCGAGTAGCTGTTGCCCGAGCATTGTTGAATGATCCGAAAATCGTTTTGGCAGATGAGCCTTCAGGAAATTTAGACTTGGCAGCGAGCAATGCATTACATGAATTACTTTGGGATTTAAGCCGCAAATACAAAACTACATTTATTATTGTTACTCACAATCACGAATTAGCGGAAAGCGCTGATAAAGTGATAGAACTTTTTGATGGCCGTATCAAGAATGAACAGTTAAATCAAATAGTGTAATATGTTGTGTCAAATTTGTCAAAATAAAACTGCTGAGATTAAAATATCTCATGTTATAAACAACAAAAAAATGGAGACGAACCTTTGTAAGAAATGCGCCGAAGAGAAGGGAATGAATAATCCACTTATGAATTTACCTAAAATATTTGGTAATTTTATTACAGAGTTAATAGGAGAAGAATTTAGTAAAACGAAAAAAGAGAGTGAAAGTAATAAATGTTCTAAATGTGGTACAACTTGGGAATATTTTCAAAAAAACGGGCTTCTTGGGTGTGATAATTGCTATAAAACGTTTCAGACTGACCTAAATCATGTACTCAGAAGAATTCATGGCAGTAATCAGCATATTGGTAGTCGTCCAAAATCTTGCAGACAAATAGTTGATGATACCGAACTGGACAAAATGAAAAAGAATCTTCATAGAGCGATTAAACAAGAAAAATTTGAAAAAGCCGCAGAACTACGGGACATAATTCGTGATGTACAGAGAGAAATTGACAAAAGAGAAAACGATGGTATATTACGATGAAATCTTATGAGCCTCAAAAAATCAATGACTTACCTGTCAATCAAAAATCATCTTTGAACGATGTGGATGATTTACTGTGGAATTTTGGCAGATGGCTCACAAATGAAGACGAATATTCAGATATAATCATCTCGTCTCGAATTAGATTAGCCCGTAATCTGAACGGCTATCCATTTCCTAATAAGGCTTCAAAAGCAGATTTAGTCAACATTTTAGATAAAACATTGGAGGCTTGCAATAAATGTAAAAGCTTAAATCAGGCGTTATATTTTAATATTGATAAGCTTTCTGATTGGGATTGCAACTATTTTGTTGAGAGGAGATTAGCCAGTCCTCAATTTATTGAAAAGAAGCGTCCAGCTTTACTTGTTGTAGGACCGCAGGAGTGCTTGAGTATAATGGTGAATGAGGAAGATCATTTAAGAATTCAAACTATCGAGGCCGGCTTAGGCATAAAAAACGCCTGGAGAATAATCAGCACAGCGGATGATGAATTAGAAGAAAAATTACAGTACAGTTACTCAAATAAGTTTGGTTACTTAACGGCGTGCCCAACCAATATTGGCACGGGACTACGGGTTTCATTTTTTGCACACCTGCCGGCACTATCGATAAAAAACCAGATAAATGCAGTTATAAATCAACTACCGACTTCAGAAATAGCTGTGCGTGGTTTTTATGGAGAAGGTACCGAGACAGTAGGAAACATTTTTCAAATTTCGAATCAACATACGCTTGGCCGTACAGAAACAAACATCATCAAAAGAATGACACAGATTGCAAAAAAAATTGTAGATATCGAACGCGAGGCGCGTAATAATTTGTTTGAAGAGGATAGGGTGAAATTGGAAGACGTTATTTTCAGGGCTCAGGGTATCTTAAAAAACGCGCGCATCATTAGTTCTTTAGAATCAATGAAATTATTATCTTCAGTTCGACTGGGATGCGAGTTAGGCCTGGTGAATAATATTAATCGGTTAGCCATCAATCAACTTATGGTATTGATTCAACCGGCACATTTACAAAAAATTTATAATAAAAAATTAGACGCGCAGGAACGAGATATTTCTCGAGCGGATTTTATTAAACAGAATTTGCAAATTTAGATTTAAAAAAGTTGGAAGTTAATCAATTATTATTGTGTTTGAAGTAATTAACATTTGATAAATATTTATGTATTAAGTTATGAGGTCGAAAGAATGAAAAACAATTTTTCAAGCAGGGTTCAAATGGTTATCCAGTTTTCAAGGGAGGAGGCATTGCGATTAGGCCACGATTATATAGGCACTGAACATTTACTTCTCGGTTTAATTCGGGAGGGTGAAGGCATCGCCATTGAAATATTACGAAATTTGGGGTGCGATTTAGATGAAATTAAGCGTTCCGTGGAAGATTCGGTAAAAGCATCCGGTGAAACCATGACAATTGGAAATATACCATTTACCAAGCGTGCAGAAAAAATTCTAAAAATGGCCTATGTTGAAGCAGAAAAGTACAAATCCGATATAATTGGTACAGAGCATCTTCTTTTAGCCCTGGTCAAAGAAAAAGATGGCGTAGCCGCTCAGGTACTTCTTAGCTATGACGTGACTTATGATACAGTTAGAGAGGAGTTAGAAAATATTCTTCGTGGCGCACCATCGAGTCGCGAAGCAGGCCCTCAGAAGTCTAAAACTCCGGCGCTTGACCATTTTGGCCGGGATCTTACTGAATTAGCTCGTAAAGGAGAATTGGACCCCATCATTGGCAGAGACAATGAGATTCAACGTGTTTCTCAAATTCTGAGCAGAAGAAAGAAAAATAATCCCGTTCTAATTGGAGAACCCGGGGTTGGGAAAACAGCAATTGCTGAAGGTTTGGGGTTAAGGATTATTGAGAGAAAAGTGCCGAGAATTCTTCACAGCAAAAGAGTCGTCACTTTAGATCTTGGCGCAATTGTAGCTGGAACAAAATATCGTGGTCAGTTTGAAGAACGAATGAAAGCTATTATGAACGAGCTTCAGAGAGCCAAAGATGTAATTTTATTTATTGATGAATTGCACACTATTGTCGGCGCTGGCGGTGCATCTGGTTCTCTCGATGCATCAAATATGTTTAAACCTGCATTATCACGGGGAGAATTGCAGTGTATAGGAGCTACTACGCTGGATGAATATCGTCAATATATTGAAAAAGATGGCGCCCTTGAAAGAAGATTTCAAAAAATTATGGTAGATCCTCCTTCTACTGATGAAACGTTAAAAATAATAGAAGGACTTAAAGATAGATACGAAAAACATCATAAAGTGAAATACTCTGATGAGGCGATTAAAGCCACGGTTAAATATTCAGAACGCTATATAACTGATAGGTACTTTCCAGACAAAGCCATCGATGTACTGGATGAAACAGGCGCCCGTGTACACCTTGCTAATATTGTTGTGCCAAAAGAAATAACCGAATTAGAAGAAGAAATTAAGAAAGTAAGACGGGAAAAAGATTCGGTCATAAAAGCTCAGGAATTTGAACGGGCAGCAGTTTTGCGAGATAAAGAAAAAAGACTGAATAGAAAGTTAGACGCCGCAAAACGCCGGTGGAAAGATTCTGAAGATGAATTTTTAGCGACAGTTTCTGAAGACGATGTTTCCGAGGTCGTTGCTATGATGACGGGTATTCCGGTTAGCAAAGTCGCGCAATCTGAATCTGATAAGATTTTAGGATTAGAAATAGAGCTTAAAAAACAAATTATTGGGCAGGATGATGCTATAAAATTATTAGGTAAGGCCATCCGAAGAACAAGAGCCGGACTTAAAGATCCGAATCGGCCAATTGGTTCATTTATCTTTTTAGGTCCTACCGGGGTAGGTAAAACCCAACTTGCCAAGGAATTGACTAAATGTCTTTTTGAAGACGAAGATGCTTTGGTGAGAATGGATATGTCTGAATATATGGAAAAGTTTTCTGTTTCGCGTCTGACTGGTGCACCTCCGGGATATGTCGGTTATGAGGAGGGTGGCCAGCTAACTGAAAGAGTAAGACGACACCCCTATTCGGTGGTATTATTTGATGAAATTGAAAAAGCTCATCCTGATGTTTTTAACATCCTGCTTCAAATTTTAGATGATGGTCAACTGACGGATGGTTTAGGACGAAAAGTGGATTTCAGGAATACTATATTAATCATGACCTCAAATATTGGCGCCAGAGAAATCAGGAAGGGCAGCGGTATTGGTTTCTCTTCTACCTCTGATGAAATCGACTATGATTCCATGCGACATAAAATAATGGATGAGGTTAAACGACTATTTAATCCAGAATTTATCAACCGTGTTGATGAAATTGTAGTATTCCGGTCTCTTTTAAAGGAACACATGTTAAAAATTGTCGATATAGTTATGAATGAAATGCTATACAAAACGGAAGATCTTGATATTGAAATTGTGCTAACAAAAAGTGCAAAAGAATATATTGTTGATATCGGTTTTGATCCGGTTTTTGGTGCCCGACCTCTACGACGAACTATACAAAAATATATTGAAGATCCAATAGCCGAAGAAATTCTGAAAGGTAATTTTAATGAAGGCTGCCAGATTCATGTTAAGAAAAAAGGCGATAAGTTAGATTTCACAGAGGTCAAGCGTAAAAAGAATAATGGCAATCAAAATCGGAATAAACAAAAACCTCAAAAACCAAAAGAACAAGAAATCGAGGGATAACTGAGGATTGGACCTGAAGATGTGCTATTGACTTCAAGTCCACACACTTTAATTAACTGACGTTTTAATTAAAATTTACCACAATTCCTCATAAATCTTGAATCTCCTGCCGCGCGAAGAAGGGTAAATTTTTCCTTGATTTGAATATTAGCCATATTTATGTTTTATTGCCAACTCAATTATTAGGATGAATGCATGTTGATATCAAACGTATATATAAAGGCATTTCGATCAATCTTTGAATTTAATTATCCTGTTGATTCTAAAATCACAGTCATGATTGGACCGAATGAAAGTGGTAAAACAAATATTCTTCGGTCTATTGAATCATTCCGACCAGGCTTTCCATTTTCAAGCAATTTAACTTGCCAGTACTCAGATTTTTATTATCAGGGCAAGTGCCCTGAAATAACATTTGAATTTTCGCACCTTTCTCGTGAAAACAGGAGAAACCTGATTCCCATTTCTGAAATGTTTAAGGAAGCAGAAAAATTTATAGTAAAAAAAGATGGGCCTGATCTTTCGAATTATCAGGTCTATATAAATAATGAAGAAGTTCATGTTTCGAATATGAAAAGGTTGTTAAATCATTTACCCAAAATTCTCTTTTTTGACAACATTTCATTAATTAAAAACAGAGTTGAGCTTGAAACTCTAATGAATGGAGATAAAAATTATACCACTGAGTTGAATTTACTTAAAATAGGTGGTCTTCAAAATAGTATTGAACTCATATTTGAAGATTCAACGCGCGGCCGGCGAGCAAGTGAGGAAGCAGGTAAACTGATTACTCAGCAAATTCGCCGTGTATGGTCGCAGGAACCGACCATAGAAATAAAACTCAATATTAACGGCAAAGTATTGTATATAGACATTTCTGATGGAACTACCGTATACGATACTCCTGAATCCCGAAGTCTTGGATTTCGATGGTATCTATCATTTTATATTAATTTTATAGCTCAAACTTTTGAAGCAAAAGCAAATGAATACTTTTTCCTGCTCGATGAGCCTGGCATACATCTTCATCCAGCAGGTCAAAAAGATTTGACTAAAGTTATGGAAGATTTAGCTATAAAGAATCAACTAGTCTTTACGACTCATTCACCGTTCATGATAAACCGAGAATATCCGCAACGTGTTCGATTGATCAATAAGGGCAGGGAAGGCACGAAAGTAGATGCTTTTGCATACAGAGATAATTGGAAACCTTTACGACGCTCAATCGGACTTATGATCGGAGATCTTTTCTTTTTTAATGATAATAGCCTGATTCTTGAAGTCCCCTCAAAAAGAATACCTATAATGAAAAAGTTTCAATTTTTTAGATCCCATTCCCGCAGAGGCTCATAAATCTTTTAACAATGAACGCACAACAAAGATCGATTTGCAATGTCCCCGGTATCATGGTAGGACATGCTCAAAATGATTTTGCTAAGACAGGTTGCACGGTGATTATACCTGAAAATGGTGCGGTTGGCGGTATCGATATTCGCGGTTCAGCGCCGGGTACGAGAGAGGTCGAAACATTGAAACCTGTACGTTTAGTGCCAAAGATTCATGCTATTTTACTCACCGGCGGCAGCGCTTTTGGATTAGATGCTTCGGGAGGCGTTCAACAATTTTTGGAAGAACGCGGTGTTGGTTATGATGTCGGTGTAACAAAAGTTCCAATCGTTCCCTCCGCAGTTATTTTTGACCTCCGTGAAGGAGATCCAAAAATTCGTCCCGATAAAAATATGGGGTATAAAGCCTCCATTAATGCTTCAACGAATCATCCTGAAGAGGGAAGAGTAGGGGGCGGAAGGGGAGCAACAGTGGGCAAAGTTCTGGGTCATGAGAACCACATGAAGGGAGGGATCGGTACGTGTTCATATAAAAGTGGCGACGTTAGTGTCGGGGTGTTGGCAGTTGTTAACGCCCTGGGGGATGTGGTCGAGCCAAATTCCGGGAAAATTATTGCTGGAGCCAGAGACCCGGAATCTGGTGATTTTTTAGACTCATGTAAATATTTAAAAACACATCAAATTGAAGGATTTCAAAAATCGACAAATACTACTCTGGCTGTGGTTGCAACTGATGCACAACTAACCAAAGAAGAAACTATTAAAGTAGCACAAATGGCACAGGATGGATTGAGTAGAACAATTCGACCAGCTCATACTCCATTTGATGGCGATGTTGTATTTTGTCTTTCTCTTGGCGAGAAAAACAGTAATGTCTTGTCAATAGGTACTATTGCTGCGGAATTGGTTGCAGATGCTATTCTTAGATCTGTTAAAATTGCCAACAAATTGTTTTAATTTGAATTCATCTTAATATTATAACGACCTATATTTCTTGTCAAAATGTAAATTAGTTCTGGAGGTATCATGATATATTCTTACAAAGACTGCACACCTGATATTTCGAAATCAGTATTTATAGCGCCAAACGCCACAATTATTGGCGACATTGTAATTGGAGAAGAGTCAAGTATTTGGTTTAACGTGGTGGTAAGAGGAGACGTGAATTCTGTTCGCATTGGCAGCAGAACAAATATTCAGGATAGCGCTGCCCTCCATGTTACTTACCAAAAAGCGGCTCTTAATATTGGCAACAATGTAACCGTTGGACATGCAGCGATTTTACATGGATGTTCAATTGAAGATCATTGTTTAATCGGCATGGGTGCGCGTATTTTAGATGGTGCGCGAATTGGTCGCAATTGCCTGGTTGCTGCTGGCGCTTTAATTTTGCAAGGCGATAAGGTGTCAAGTAACTCATTAGTGGCAGGGGTGCCCGCAATAGTAAAAAGGTCTCTCACTGATGAAGAAATTGCAGAAATCCAAAGTTCTGCTGATAGATATGTTAAGTACAGCGCGACCTATTTGAATAACGGATTTCAAGAATTGAATTTGTTCTAACTCGTGGTGTGATTGCAAAGTACCGTATATTCAATATAAGCATAAATGAATCGTCCAATTCTGCTTATTAACAGTCATGCAGTTGTCATTAAGTCATTTGTTGTAATTGACTTAATGACAAAATAAATTATTTCCGGTCAAGCATTATTTAATAATCGCCGGATAACTATTGTCAATTAATTTGTAATTTTGTGAGATTTTTTTCCCAGTATAAAGACAATTCCCACCAGAATTAAAACTCCAATAAATAATGAAATGTAGGTGTTGAAACCCCAGCCATTTGGAATATATCCGGTTAAACATGCAACAACGCCGACTAAAATCGCATAGGGTATTTGTGTGCGAACGTGATCGACATGATCGGCGGCTGAAGCCATGGAAGATAAAATAGTTGTATCAGAGATAGGGGAACAATGATCGCCTAATACTGAGCCTGAAAGTACAGCGCCAATCGTTCCAATCAAAATCTCGTGGCTTAAACTATCTGTGATACCGGCCTCAATTGGAAGTTGAAATGCAATTGGTATGACAATAGGTGTTAAAATTGCCATGGTTGCCCAGGAGGTACCCGTAGAGAAACTGATAATAGCGGCTACGACAAATGTGACGAATGGAATCATGTGCGGAGAAAGAATACCTTTGCTTAAATGTATCACATAGTTTGCAGTATGCAAATCCTTACATATATCTCCAATTGCCCAGGCTAAAATCAAGATCATGGCAGCAAGTAACATGGATTTGTAGCCGCTAATTACTGCATTTACTGTTTCATTTAAGCTTAATATTTTTTGACTCAAACATAGAATAGTCGCGACGAATAGGCCAGAAAAAGAAGCCCACATTAGGACTGCGAAAGAATTAGCCGCGCCAAATATTTCTCCAAGCGTTGATGAAAATGCTGCTGCACCTAATGCTGCTTTGCCGCTAAAATACAAGCCTGCAATTGTGACGATAATTACGGTTGCAATTGGGATTAATGCGTTGTACCACCGAAGAGGCGTTCCTTCATTTGCGAGCATATCCAACGCGGTGCTGTCTGTTAAAGGCTGGGCGTTGTCTCGAAGTACCTTGCCTGAACTCGAGGCTCTTAATTCAGCCTGGAGCATTGGGCCGAAATCTCGTAACGAGATGCCAATAATAAATACAAAAATAATAGCTAAAATACTGTAAGTTGAGAATGGAATGGATTGCAGAAAAATGTTGTAAGCATTGTGTGGTAAATTAAGCGCGTTGAAAGCCTGATCGATGAGTCCGATTTGATAACCTATCCAGGTAGAAATCAGGGCAATTGAGGCAACTGGCGCCGCGGTGGAATCAACAATATATGAAAGCTTTTCTCGGGAGATTTTAAGCTTGTCAGTAAAAGGGCGCATGGTGTTGCCGACAATCAGCGTGTTGGCATAATCATCAAAGAATATTAAAATTCCCATTGCCCATGTCGCCAGTTGTCCACCACGCGGGTGATTGGCATACTTTGATAATTTTTGAACAATCCCTTGTGTACCGCCAGCTTTAGAAATTATCCCAACCATGCCACCCAAAGTCAGGCTGAATATCAGAATTGCCGCATGGTCTGCATTTGCTAACGAATTGATCAGATATGTGTCAATTGTCTTCAGAAATCCAACTACAGGATTGTAGTTGTAAATGAAAAGACTCCCCAACCAGATTCCACAAAACAGTGAGATTAACACCTGTCTGGCAATAAAGGCTAACGCAATTGCAAGCAGAGGAGGAAGCAAACTTAACAGCCCGGGAAGAATGCGAAGTTCCTCCTCTGCCTTAATTCCATTTGCTTCAACAATTATGGTAAGGATTCCTGATTTTTGAGCCACTGCATTTGAGACGGTTGCTGTGCCATTTATAAAATCAAGAGATTCAATAGTGCTGATTTGGCCAGATTCAGACTTAACAGCTAAAGCATTAATGCTGGCAGTTCCTGAAAACATTGATGCTTTTGTGCCATCCGTTCGCGAAGCCTGAATAGTCAAATCAAATGTTACTCCTTTTAAAGCGAGATTTGGAATTTGAATGTCGAGTTGTGCCAGCTCAGTTCCTGGCTCAAATTGCTGTATCGATTCTTCCTGCGCCACAGCGCTGTTGCAAAATATAAATAAATTACATACTAAACTAAAAATTGCAATTTCCGATGGTTTTAGGTATGGAAGCATAATTATCTCTTAAATAAAGTTAGTAATGTCGAAAATGAACACAGGGTACAAAGTGAAAAAACGACTGTTTCACCTCAGAAAGATGAGAGACATTATAACAATAAATGACAAAAAAGTAAAGAATTAAATTACAGAAGAAAAATTTTGATTTTAGATGAAATTTTATTAAATTGAGCGACTTTTTAAGTTTAGCAATGCTTAAAATCATTTTAGCGGTAAGGAGTTGATTTAATGCTGGTGAATCGTACTAAAAGAATTTTCGGATTTTTAGCTAAAAAATTACGTTTTACATTATGCAGCGTTTTTATTGTTTTTAATTTAGCCGGAACCGTGTCAGCCGGAGATTGGGTGGCTGATTATCTGCACAGGGCGGAAGAGGAGTCGGACATAGCTGAAATAATTGAAAAAAAATATGGCAGCTCTCGCAGATTAGTAAATTTAAATGGTCTCTGGGAGGCGAAGAAACAGGACGAAACGGAATGGAAACAGGTTCGGGTCCCAGGCGTTTTTGATTTTGAGGGAGAAGTTGAATTTAAACGTACATTTCAATTAGACTCTAGTTTTATTGGTTATTCCTTTCAGCTAATTGCATTTGGCATCAATAACCGTTGCACATTTTTAATAAATAATGAAGTACATGGCGGTCATGTCGGCGGGCACATTTCATTTTTTATGGATCTGGGTAATGATGAACTAATAATTGACGGTGAAAATGAAATTCGAATTGTAGTCGATAATTCCCTGAGACCCAGAAATAATCTCCCTTTAATGCACAATCCTCGAATAGCCCGCAATTACGGCGGTATTTTCAGAGATATTTTTATTCTGGCCATTCCCGAGGTAAATATTGATGATGTGTTTTTGAAACAATTTTTCTCTGACGATTATAAACAGTGTCGAGTAGATATTAAGACTGTAATTAAAAATAAAAGGGAAAGCAATGAGAATAATATAAAATTATATTTCGAAATAAGGGATTCCAATAGCAAGAAATTGATTGCTCGTTCATCCCATGATACTTTCTTATCTGATAAATTTGTATTGCAGTTGGATAAGTCCATAAATATTAAAAATGTTGAAATGTGGAGTCCGGATAATCCATTATTATTTGAACTAAGAGTTTATTTATCTCAAAAGAAAAATATTTTAGATGAAGTTAACCTGAAGGTTGGATTCAGTGAGTTTAGAATTTCTGAAGACACCTTTTTATTAAATGGCCAGCCATTCATATTACACGGCATAGACTGGCTTGAAAATTATCCTGAAACCGGACCTGCTGCCGGTTGGAAAACAATCAAAGAAGAGGTCTCACGGATAAAAGAATTGGGAGTAAATGCCATCAGAGTTATTGGATCGCCGCCGCATCCCTATTTTTTGGATATATGTGATGAGCTTGGTTTGCTGGTTTTATTAGAATTTCCGCTATCTTTAATTCCTGATGTTAGATTTCACGAACGCGAATTTGTTGAAACTGCAACCAACTATTTTCAAGAAGTGTTGAAGAGAAAATCTCAGCATGTATCATTAGCGGCCTGGGGAGTAGGTAGCGCCCTTGAATATAATAAAATAGAGACACAAAATTTTTTAAAAACATTAAAAGAGATAGTGAGGAAACAATCGGCTCTACCAACCTATTTAGGGCTTAGTATTATTGCAGAAGATATTTTGCTCGAAGATGCTGCAGATTTTATCATTTTTGAGGGGTATGGTAAAGAACCGAATGATTTCTTAAACATTGTTAAGCAGTTTGAAGCCAGACATTTTAAAAAGCCATTTGTCGTAACTTACGGCTATCCATTATTTCCTGAGGCCAGGCATTTAATGTCGTTTTCATTTTTTTCTGACAGTCGACAATCCGAGGTTTCAAGTGTTTTGTCAACTCAGGTCGCTCTTCAGGAAATGCAAGCGTTTAAATTACAAAGGGTTCTGCTAAATGTTGAATTGGAGCAGCAGGTCGCAGGAGTTTTTATCCATACCTATGCTGATTGGCCAGGCAACCGACCTAACTTGATTTTCGGAGCTACTGAAAATTCTTTTCTCAATCGATCAGGATTAGTTAGTTTGAATCGCGAAAAAAGGCTTGGTTATGAAGTTGTACGCTCAGCGTTTACCATGAATAAAAAGTTGACCGTCCCTGACCAGTCAGCCATAAATCACAATCCGAGCGTCTATCCATTATTGGGCTTGGCTTTGATTATATTGTTTTTGTTTAACTTCAACAGAAGCCGCAAATTCAGAGGTAATTTACGTCGAATTTTTTTATATCCGCATGGCTTTTATACTGAAATACTGGATAAAAGAAAAATTCCAATGGGGCACACATTCCTGTTAAGTTTTATTATGTGTACAGTAATCAGCATAGTTTTATCGAGCATATTGTATAAATTTCGAAATGATTTATTGTTGAATGAAATTCTTGATCTTTTAATTGGCTCAAATTCAATTAAACTCCAGATAATAAGATTGATTTGGCGTCCCATAATTTTCATTTTAATTATATCGGTTTTGTTCTATCTTATTACGGGTTTTATGCTTGTAATTTTTCGATTCATTTCTTTCGTTTTAGGGCAGAATTTACCTATTAGCCAGCTCTTCACATTGATATTCTGGGCGAGCGCCAACCTTGTTTGGTTTCTACCTGTTATTCCTGTTTATTTCAGGTTAGTGAATAAAACAAATTGGACCTTACCGGTAATTTTCTTATTTCTTCTGTTTATTGTATGGTCTTTGACAAGAATCTCACGTGGATTGATAGTGGTTTTCAGGTTAACCGTGTTTAAAGCGGTAATATTTGTTATTATATTATCGGCGCTAACTCTCGGTGGTCTGGGTTGGTATTATGACAGCAGCCGTGCTTTATTTGACTATATCCCGTTATATTGGAGTTTTGTCGAATCCAATTATTTTTAATGCTTTTCTTTCTTAATCCATTTGTGTTTGACCGATAATTATTCAAATTGGACGCTGATAAATGCAGATAACTGCTGATTTTTAAAAGTGTTTAACTATGTATTTTTTGATCTGCTATCATCAGTGATAATCAGCGTACAACAAAACAGGCTTGTTGCCTGATAAATGATTTTTTCAGTAGCCCTTGATTAATCAAGAGCGCAAGTAAGAAGCGCCGTTCACATCTACAATGCACCCTGTCAAATAGTCTAAGCCTTCTGAAGCCAAAAACAGCACAGTGCGTGCAATTTCTTCGGGATGCGCTACGCGGCCTAAAGGACTTTGGTTCCGTATTTCATCACCAGAAGGCCCGTTTAGAATGGACTTCGCCATGTCTGTTTCTACGTAGCCGGGCGCAACAACATAAACAAAAATATTGTGAGGAGCTAACGCCTTTGCCATTGATTGGCTCATCGCATTTAGTCCCGCTTTGCTCGCACCGTACGCTGGCGCATCTGGTTCACCACGAAATGCTCCTCGTGATGAGATATTTATAATGCGTCCCCCGCCTTGTTTCAGCATGTGTTGAATTGCACAGAAGGAAATATTCGCAGGTCCGAACAGGTTGGTAAACAGGGTTTGCTGCCACACTTCCTGCCATTGTTCAAAACCGCATTCCGCAATTGGATGTAATTTGTATACACCTGCATTATTTACCAGGATGTCAATTTTACCCATTTTATGGACTGTGGTGTTCACAAGCTCCTGAGCTGAATTCGCATCACCAATTTCAGCTTGTACAATGAAATGCTGTCCATTCTTCAAAGAGGCTAAGGTTTGTTCCGCAGCTTGAAGATTTTGATTGTAATGTATTGCAATATTAGCTCCCTGTTCGGCAAATTCTCTCGCAATCACTCTTCCGATTCCGCGAGATGCGCCTGTAACAAGTACATTTTTACCCGAAAAGCTCATTAAGAAACCTCCTTATCTGCATAAAATTTGTTACAATTGTCATTTAACTCAATCAACCTGCTTTCGTAGCATTTTCCCATTGCGACTACCTGTGAATTCTCCGTTCGCACGAATGAAAGTGCCGTTGATCATCACCCAGTCAAAACCTTTGGCCAACTTGTGGGGATTCTCAAAAGTGGCTGTGTCCTGAATCTTCTGCGGATCGAAAACCAGAATATCTGCAGCAAAACCAGGCTTCAGCAGACCTCTTTTCCGGGCTAACAGTTTCATAGTAACTGCTGGCAATCCAGTCATTTTGTGGATAGCCTCTTCCAGATTTAACAGCTTGCGTTCCAAAACATGATAACGGATCACTTTTGCAAAGGAACCGTAACCTCGCGGATGGCGCATAGTCGGACTGCCGTCAGAGCAAATCATCACGTGCGGATCAATAATAAGCCGGTCCTGGAGCTCATGGTCCATGACAAAATATGCAGCGCTGGCGCCGTTGGGACCGATAATATCGATTAACACTTCCTCGAAAGGTTTGTCCATTCCCTTTGCAACCTGTGCAAGGGTTTTTCCGGCCCAGGGGGCAGTTCCAATTAACGTGGATTCTGGACCATTTCGAAGATTTACCCGTTTACGCAAGTGCGCGGCCAGCTCATCCCGGCGAGTGGCAACAACTTCATTATAATCGTAAGGGGGTTTGGCCCACTCGGGAAACACAATACCGATGCCAGTGAAGCTGGCCGTGTATGGGTATATGTCGGCTGTAATTGGAATCCCGTTCTCACGAGCAGCATCAATTTGAGCCAGAATATCTTCGGCTCGCTTTGTTCCGTGACCGTAGACTACTTTCAAGTGAGATATATGAACCGCACAACCACCGCCTTTACCCTGAGCGATCAGCTCTGATATTGCATCTTGCACTGCATCATCATCTTCGCTTCGCATGTGACTATGGACAATTCCCCCTCGTTGGCCAACAGGCTGAGCAATCGCAATGAGTTCTTCCAGATTTGCAAAAATTCCCGGTTGATACTCCAAACCAGTTGATAGGCCGAAACAGCCAGATTCCAAAGCTTCGTCCACTATCTTTGCCATCTTTTTCAAATCTTCAGTTGATGGATTTGGGTTCAGCTCAACTCCGGCGTGCTTGCGTACTGTACCGTGTCCGATCAATGTGGCAATGTTCGGCACGGGCCGGGCTGTTTCCACTTGCTTCATCCAGTCTGAAATTTCTGCCGCACTTGATCCGTCCTGTCCCAGGAAAAGTGTCGTGACTCCCATAGCCGTAAAGTTTTGAAATTCAGGAGTTCTTAACGGGCTGCCATGAGCATGCGTTTCAATAAAACCCGGGGTGACGACCATTCCTTTGGCGTCAATCATTTCCCCTGCAGTAATCTTTGTGGTATCTACCGTCCCGATAAATACAATCCGATCTCCCTGGATGAGAATATCGGCTTTTCGGCCTGACACGCCCGAGCCGTCGATGACAGTTCCGTCGTGAATGAGGTAGTCGTAATTTTTGCTGTAATCGATCTTTTTTTGTATCAGTAAGCATCCCACTGTGAAAATCATGCATAAAATGAGTAATAGGCTGAGACGTTTTTGTCGAGTAGACATAATATGACTCCTATATTAATACACGTACATTAAGAC
>CAZIKB010000074.1:0-31553 GCA_964539665.1 uncultured Cytophagia bacterium | reverse complement strand
AGATTCTTCGCTCCCAAAGGTCGCTCAGAATGACAATTATGTATATTTTGCAGAAGCCTTTAGATTATTTAATAGAATATTGATACTTAACTTTCAACAAAAAACTTCAAACTTTTTTGGTTCTTTTAACTTTAAACACGATCCTTTAGCGCGCTACTGTTCAGATTCATCTTTTTCCAGTCTGTTTTCTAACTCCTGGTACGCACGATTCAAGCCCTGCGTTAATTCATTGGCGACGTGTCGTTTTTTAGGATCGGTAGAATGCAAATCCGGATGATATTTTCTAACCAGACGCTTCCAGGATTCCCTAACCGCATCCAGGTCCGAGCCGTACGGCAGTTCCAGATTAGCATAATAGCCAGCAATTTCAGGATCGTAGTCAGCTCGATTTTGCTGGAACTGGGATTCATCTAAAGTGTCATGATTTTTTGTGTATTCAAAATCTTCCTGCAAATTCCTATCTGAATCAGGATCGGATAAATTAGAGTTAATTACTTTAATTATGCGGCTTAATATATTCATTTTTATCGATTCAACAATTGAAACTCAGTTATTGCTATACCAGTGATTTCGGTTTTCCCTTTGAAATGACAATTAAGTAATCACCGGCTTCTGTCTTATAGTCCACTGGAGGATTTGATATCACACTGCCTGCATTGCCTTTTTGGACGGCGAGAATTATGCTTTGATTTGTCCGCTTCATTTCTGTAAAAATATCCATAAAATTTTTCCCCTGCAAGGACTCCGGAACCGGAATTTTAACCAAGTCATTTCCAAAACGCGAGCTTAATAATTCAGATAAGACTTTCGAGATGCCATGATCGAGAGCCGCCCTCGAAATCAATTTACTGCTGAACTCACTGCCTACGATTATTTCATTAGCATTGGCGCGCTCGCAGTGTTTCACGTTAGCTTCAGTTACGAGTTCCACAATGGAGTAGACATCTGGATTTAAAGTCTCAACAGTCAGCGTGGTTAAAACAGCTTTGGCATCCCGGGCATTGGCGTCCACATCATCATCACCTAAAATGAGGACTGTATTTGCTTTTTCCAGGTTTGCCCGCTGCAAATTTTCTTCGGTAATCCCGCCTTGAATAAAGTACAAATTATCATCATCGATGGGTTTAGATTCAATTTCTGCAATTAATACAATCGGAGCTGTTTCAATTCGATGATCCATTCGAAGTTCACGAATGATTTCCCGTGCGCGTTCATTCCATTCGCAAATTATAATGTGGTTTTCAAAATCAAATGATCGCATGCCTCGATCCTCTTTCATCTTTTTTTCTACAAAAATACTTGCAATGGTTGCAGTGAACAGTCCTAAAATGCCAATGCCCATTATCATAATTATAATGGCAACAATTCGACCGCCCAGGGTGGTTGGTGAAATGTCACCATAACCAACCGTAGTTAATGTCACGAAGCTCCACCAAACCGCGTTTATCCACGTCATGTTCGGTTCGAAAATTGCCAGACCCAGAGTACCAAATAAAATTAAAACAACTACAATCAAAAGAAGCGTATGAAGATTCTCTCTTTGTATAAACTTTAAAATTTTTAGAACTCGGTCAAATATCTGCATAATTATAAATTATTCGACCTCTCTAATAAATGTCCCATGCTCCATCTCGATAATAATGATAGACCGACAGATTAAGCTCGTCATTTACTGAGATCTCTTCATACTGATCAAAAATGCCTTTACCGAAGTGAAGCATGCTGATAATAGCTTCTTTGTTTAAAAACCGCGTTTGAATATTATCAAATCCAGGTTTGGATAAATTCTCTTTTAAAGCATTTGATTCCATATCAGGTGCATTCATGCCTAAGACCCAGCCCCATTCACCCAAAGTGGGTATATGATTATGATAGGCAATTGCCGGGATTCCAGTAGCACGCATGGATTTCAATATAGACAAAAAAGCATTTTTAGAGAAAAATGGACTGGTTGCCTGGGTAACAATCGTTCCACCTTTTGATAAATGGCGCAGCGCTAACTGGTAAAATTGCCGGCTATAAAGCCGGGCAAGTTCAACTGATTTTGGATCCGGAAGATCGATTATTATTACATCATACAGCAAGTCGTCTTCCATAAGAAAGACATACGCGTCCCGGTTTTCTGTGCGGACACGGGAGTCAAGCAATGCACCTTTATTAAATTTTAAAAATACAGGATGATTTCGACCAAGTTCCGTCATGGCGGGATCAATATCGACCAAAACAACGCTTTTCACCTCTGGATATTTTAGTACTTCCCGAACGGCCAACCCATCTCCTCCTCCCAATATTAACACGTTTTGCCTCGAAACACTCATATTCATAGCCGGATGCACAAGCGGTTCATGGTATCTTTCTTCATCATAACTGCTGAATTGTTCATTGCCATTCAAATACAGCCAGTAATCATTTTTCCACTGGGTTATTACGATACGTTGATATGGCGTTTGCTGCTGGTAAATAACCCGATCTTTATACTTTTGCTGCTCGCCATAAAGCAACACGGGCTCCGCAATAAAAGCCAGAGTAGTGAGAAAGATAGGCACGAAAATAAATACAATTGTCAGCGTTTTTTTAAATTTCAGATTGCCCCGATAACGTAAAAATAAAGCTGAAGCGACCAAAAAATTAATGGAGCCTAAAACAATTGGTGTGTATGTCAGACCCAGCCGGGGAAGCGCAACAAACGCAAAAAGCAGTCCGCCAATGAGCGCTCCGTAATAATCATTTTCCATCACTGAACTGATATTCACACGCAGCTCTTCAAAATGATCATTGAGCCGGGTTGCTAACGGAATTTCCAGGCCAATCAAAAACCCTATCGCAACAGAATTCAGATAGATTATTGGCGCAATATTCTGAATATAAGCTGAGAGAAAATATATCAAAGAGGCGCTAATGGCGCACAGCGCTGAAAGGACAAATTCTATAATTATAAATTGATCTAACAACGGTCCACGGAAATGTTTACTCAAACGACTTCCGAGTCCCATGGCAAATAACATCATTGAAATAGTGAGCGTCCATTGCAACACGGCATTTCCAAGCAGATAACTGGCCAAAGTGGACAGTACATATTCAGCCACAATGCCGGCCAAACCTGTTGCAAAAATGCAGGCCTTGAGCACAAAGTTTCGATCAATACGTTGTTTCTCTTTGGTTGACTGTTCACCAACCCGAGATTGCGGAGAATTTGTAACAACGTTTTCTGGCAATTATTCAATCCTCTCGATAATATATTCTATAATTCAATCCTGAAGCAGTTTTTGAATAATATCAAATTCGATCGGCAAATCCCAAAACCATTTTACATCCACCCAGAAGCCTTCTACAACAGGGGAGTAGTAAACACCAGAATCATTTAGTTGAGTCTCTTCCCAGGTATTATTTTTGAGTTGGTAAAAACTTACTTTTCTTTTATCCGGATCAATTAACCAATATTCTAAAACATCGTATTTTGCATAATTTTGTTTTTTCACACCTGTATCAAACACGTAACTGCTTGGAGCGGTGGTCTCAATAACCAGATCAGGCGCCCCGTCAATGTAGGTTTTTTTAATTTGGGAAGAATATTTCTTTGCAATGAAAGAAATGTCTGGTTCAAATACATTATACTTTGAAAAGCGTACAGGTGTACGCGAACCCAGAACAATTCCGAGGTTCTTTTTAGTAACGTAGGTTCTTAACAGTGTAAATAAAAAACCGTGAATATTTTTATGTTGAATAAATGTAGGTGAAGCCACAATCATTACCCCGTCAATTAGTTCTTGTTTTTGCCCTTCTTTTGCCAGAATATAAAATTCCTCGTCGGTGAGCAGGGATTGTTTTATTGTTTTTGAACTCATCTAACACTCCTGTTAATATATTAGATTACCCACCCGAGCAGAAAAGAAGCAGCAATATATGAAAATGCTTCGATGGCTCCAGCTCCTACATTTGGTGTTTCCTGGTGGATCAATTCTTTGGTAAGATTTTCGCCAGGCAGCAATATTTTATCTGTGACAAAGCGTAAAACAGGAAGCAGTATCAAACCAAACAGAACAAAAGCGCCAAATTGAGTTAAGTTAACGCTCCATGAAATAAAATCACCGCTAAGTCCAACACAGATCACATTTCCCATTGCAATGAGCATACCGGCAAAAGCAACACCAACCGCCACGTTGTCTTTTTCGATTTCATCATGAACATCAAATGAGGTGATCAAATTGTAAATCAAACTTGCTATAATCAAAGCAATTTGACCTAAAATCCAAAACACACATGCCGTGATTAAATCACCACCTTCTCCTGAAATGGCTCCATAAATAATCAGACCCGTGGCAATATGATTTGCTGCCAGAATAACACCGGTTCCGACATTACGATCATCGATTATTTCTTTAACATTATCAAATTTATATAAAATGATTTTGTCATTGATAAAAGCAGATAAATTTAACAGGACTATCGCGATGATACCGTAAAAAAATATATCAATGAGGTCGTCCAGCCAGTACGTGGAAGGGCCGAGCAGAATTCCACCTATTGCAAATACCAATCCGAGATAATAACCAACTACGGCGATTGCAACAGCAAAATTATCCTCTTTAACTAATTGAGCACGTAAATCAAATCTTCTGTTTAGTTTATCAAAAACAAACTTACCTACAAAAAACAAAAAAAACACTGCAACCAGATAGATAAAAGCAGTTACAACTTGATCTATAGTCATGTTATCCTCCATTTCCTCAATTTATTAGCTATGATCCAATATTTCATGAACTGTTTTATAATAACTATTTACCAAATCCACCGCTGCGACTCCGGGCCCCACTCATTTTACTTCTTCGGGCTCTTTGTTTAACTCTTTCAGTGAAGCGGGATTTTCGAGCTAACTCTTTCTGTTGGCGTCGGTCAAAAAATGTTTTGTTTGTACGTTTCGTGTACTCACCAGTTGTGCCGTATTGGCGATTTGAGCCGTAGTAAGGTCTGCCTTGTGAACGGGAATCTCGGTATGAACCCCAATCCGAGCGATAAATGGGTCGACTAAACATGCCAAACATATGACTGAAGAAAGCGTACTTGCCGTAAAATTCCCAGAACGAGTTGCCACTGCTATCTTGCTTCCAGGTACCATAACGCTGGTCGCCGACATATTGGTAGCCTGGTGGATGCTGAACATCATCGATTTTTCCATCCTTGCCCTTCGAAACCAGTACCATACCTAAATTATTGAAGTATTTCTGGAATTCTTTCTTTTTCACTTTATACCAGTCGGTTATCTCGTTCTGGTATTCCAACTCTTCCGAGCCTCCAGATTTCTCACCATAGACTATTTTATAGCGATGATAATAGTCTTTGAAGAAGTTTCCTTCTTCTTTCATGTCTTCCAGCATAATTGAATACTCAGGATATTTGTTCAATTGGCTTTTGACTTTCCCAAGCGGGGAAGATGCCGCGCAGGATACTACAAATAATGCCAAGAACAACCATAGAATGTTTTTCTTTTTCATCATGTTTGAACTCTCCTTTTGGGTTCTTATTAATTTATTATTTTTAATCATTATCAACCACATTTACCCTTTTTAATAATATCAGAATGAATCACACGAAATTTTTCCGTATATGAATTTGCTCTAAATGAATGGAGCATAATTCAGTCGCTCATTTCACCTGGCAAGATATCTGTAAATTGATACTCCTGAACGTAATAGCCTTCAGCAGCTTCGAATTCGGTTTCACCCCATTGTTCGATGGTTAAAAAATGTTCGTCTTCCTCGTCTATAAAATCCCAATAAATGAACTCCTTAGCTGTTTCACCTTTTTTCTGCATTTTTCCTGGTCCGGATTCATCCAAATAATAGGTTTTTCCTTTACTAACAATTTGATTTGGTGGATCTTCATGCTCAATAATATACTGACGAATGTCACTTTCAATTGCCCCTATTGGCAATTTCTTCGACAAATTCCATTCGACTTCATCATCTTCAGAGCGCTCTAAAAACCATTTTTCACGACCTGTTGTTAACTCCCATTCATCGGTAATGTACCCCTCCCCATAATCATATCTAACGTAACCCGTGACTTCCCAGGTCTTCATATCGTAATCCAGGTAAAAGCCCACACGCAGCTTTGACAATTCAAGATCTTTTAGAGGATCAAAATCCTCTTCTTTTTTCTTAAATAAATCCTTAAGCCCCATATTGGATATTCTCCTATAAAAAAGTAAATGCTCGATCTTTCACTTCTCAAAAATATAAACAAATCCAACTGAAAAGTCAACACATTGCATTTCAATTCTTTGTTTCATGGAAAATAAATGTTATTGTTTTGGAATCTTTAGCTTCAAAGTCGGTGGAGTATTGGAATGCCGGAGTAATTGACTCATGAGCTTCCATGTATCCATTACTCCAGCAATCCACTACAATTTGTTTGAAGCGCATATTATAACGCTGCTGCGCTTATAGATATTAGAGTTCATCAGCTTTTCTTCTGTGCTTTCTTTAATCTTTCAAGCTCTTTTTCAATTGCATCGTCTTTTATGTGTTTATCAAGTTCGTTGTTTTTTTGTGAATTGACTTTATATAATTCTTCTGAGGCTTCTGCTTCTGATTCCATTTTTGAAATAGCTTCTTCATACGCATCAATATTCATTTGGGTTTCATTAAAATTCAAGACCGTCCTGGTAGCTGCGTCAAAAGCTTCAGACACTTTGCCTTTGGTTTTTTGGATTCTCAGTTTCGCATCTGCCGTTCGTTTCCGACGTATCAATTCTTCTTTTTTACGTCTGGCTTCTTGTGCCTGGTCTTCTAATTTTGCTAAATCCGATTTAATATCTCTAACCGATTCTTTAGCTTCCTGCAATTCCATTTGAAGTTTTTCACGTCTCTTTGCATTATCCAGCTTTTTAGTTACAATCAATCTGGTCAATTCTTCATCCTTATTATTCAAAGCAAGCTTGGCTTTTTCTTCAAATTCTTTACCCCGATCTGTTGCTGCATGAATTTGCTTTTCCAAATGTTTCTGACGTGCTATGGCTCGAACTGTTTCACTGCGTAGCTGAATAATGCTCTCTTCCATATCCCGAATAATTTGTTTAATCATGACTTCCGGGTTCTCTGCCTCATCCAATAAATAGTTTATATTAGCTGAAATGAGCTCCGAGATTCGTTTAAGTAAGTTCATTATGATACCTCATTTTTAAATATTAGATAAATATATGGGCCCTGACTATAAATTTTATCAATTTTGTTATTCAATTGATTATGCATAGTAATTCTATTTCTAATCTCACTTTTTAAAGCTCCCGCGGATTGATAAGCATGAATGAATATCTTTTCTTCATTTTTACTTGTTTCTTTTTCGTGATTGTTATTTTCTATATTAATCATTTTGTAATTAGAGATTAAAAGAATCATTAATTCACGACCATTTAATTAATTTTAACAAACATGAGTTAAGCAAGATGTGTGCCATAAGTAAGTAACTGTTTTTATTGATTACATAATTAATTGAAATGGTTAAATACGCCAATTATTGGTGAATTACGCCAACAAATCGCCAAGATTATATTTTTTATAATAATGCCGAAATTGATCATAAGTCATTCCAAGAAGTCTGGCAGTTTCCCGTTGATTACCCAATGTGTCTTTTAGCGCGTTAAGCAAAAGCGACTTCTCGTAAGCAATAACTTTTTCCTGAAAGGTTCCTCTAAGAGGATCGACTGAAGTAATTTCCAGTGGAAGTTCGGAGGCATGAATAATGCCGTCCTCGTCGGATATGTAGAGCCGTTCAACAATATTTTTTAGCTGCCGGATATTGCCAGGCCAATGGTACGCCTGAAGCTCTCTAACAGCAGCCGGGGTAAAAGTCTTTAATTCAAGGTCGGGTATTTCTTTATGTAATTGATTTACAAAATAAGCGATCAAAGCCTGAACATCCTCTCGCCTTTTTCTAAGTGGAGGAATCGTCAATTCAGCAAAACAGAGACGGTCATATAAATCACGCAAGAATTCACCGTCGCGCATCATCTCTTCCAAAGGGGCATTTGTCGCGGCAATAATATGTATATCTACTTCAATTGATTTGTTACCGCCGACTCTTTCGAATTTTTGATATTCGAGTACGCGAAGAAGTTTTTCCTGAGCAGGCCGGGACATGTTTGCGACTTCGTCCAGAAAAAGAGTCCCATGATCTGCCAGCTCTAACTTTCCGGCTTTCGCTTCAACTGCGCCGGTATAGGCGCCTTTTTCGTACCCAAACATTTCAGACACAAAGAGTTCTTCCTGAAAAGCCGCACAGTTTATGACAATGTACGATTTGTCATCACGGCCGCTTTCCTTGTGAATATAACGCGCCAGCAGCTCCTTTCCAGTACCACGCTCACCTCGAATCAGGATAGGACGTGGTATCTTTGCAAGTTTTCCGGCCTCCTGGATTACAGACAGGAAAGCAGCGCTCCTGCCGATTCCTGCCATTTCGTCTTCGCAATTAGTCGCTGATTGACTCATTTTATAATAAATACTTTGCAATGTGGCGGTATTCATGAATACCAATATGTTTTATTCAATAAAAGTTACGCAATTCATTCTAATAAGTCAAGTATGAGTTAAATTTTAAAATGAATTTGAAAAGCCTTAACGGAAACATTTTATTGGTTTTTTCTTGACATATTTACAAAATAATAACATATTATCAGCATCATTTTGAATTATGGTATCTTTGAATACAAAGGCTAAGTAATGCCTGCTATCAACATAAATATTATACTTTAAAATAATCTATTGAGTGAGGAGTATTTGTGCAACATAACGATACTAATATAAAACTAAGCCAACAGTTGAAGTCCGGAGTCTTTTGGATTCTCGGATTTATCATGCTAATTTGGGCAGTAGAACTAATAAATTTGACGATAGGACATCGACTCTGTAGATGGGGTGTTTTACCTCGAACCCTACAAGGACTGATTGGAATCCCCTTGAGCCCCTTTCTGCATTTCGGTATCAGCCATGTGCTATTAAACACTCTTCCTTTTATTGTGCTTGGAGGATTTGTTATTCTTCAAGGAACACGACAATTTGTCGAGCTCTCTTTGTTTGTGATTTTCTTAGGCGGAATAGCTATCTGGCTGTTTGGCCGCTCTTCATATCACGTGGGTGCAAGCGGACTTATCTTCGGCTACTTTGGTTTTCTCGTAGCCAGCGGATGGTATGATCGCAGGCTGAGTTCGTTTCTGGTTGCTTTTCTCACTCTTTTCTTATATGGAGGAATCCTCTGGGGATTGCTGCCAATTTTCCCGCACCTTTCCTGGGAAGGTCATTTTTTTGGGCTGCTTTCAGGAATTCTTGGAGCACGGTTTGTTAAGTCAAAATGAGCAATTCGGATCTTACTACCGCACATTTTTTCCTTTCTTTCTTTAAATACATCATTCCCGAAATCTTTAAATGCGGGAATAACATATAAAGAATGCATGAAAGGGAAAAGTGTACGGTAGTGAATAGTATTAGAGCCTTTCCTCAAACAACTTCAAAATCCTTCTATATTCATCCGTCCACGAGCTCGGTTCTCTAAATCCATGACCTTCAAGTGGATAAATCGCGACTTCCCAATTGGTCTTGCCCAATTCAATTAGTCGCTGTACTAAACGTACCGTATCTTGAAAATGCACGTTGGTATCAATCATTCCATGGCAAATGAGCAAATGACCTTTAAGTCCCTCAGCATGGTAAATTGGGCTGCTGCGCCGGTAAGCCAGAGTGTCTGCCTGTGGAATATTGAGAATATTTGAAGTGTAGCGATGGTTGTAGTGCGCCCAGTCTGTTACTGGTCGGAGAGAAGCGCCGGCTGCAAAAACATCAGGCGTGGTAAACATAGCCATAAAGGTAATAAAGCCGCCATAAGAACCACCGTAAATGCCAATGCGCTTTGAATCGATGTTGTGTTCATCAACCAGCCATTTTGCACCGTCCACCTGGTCAGTCAAATCTTTGTCGCCCATATAACGATAGATGGCTGTACGCCAGTCGCGGCCGTATCCGGCGCTTGCTCTGTAGTCGATATCAAGCACGGTATACCCTTTATCTGCCAAAAGATTGTGAAACATGTACTCACGGAAATAGTTAGACCACCATTTATGCGCATTTTGTAAATAACCAGCGCCGTGCACAAATACAACTCCGGCGCCATTTGGATTTTCAGGTTGGTACAATCTTGCAAAAGGTTTTGCCCCATCCCGTGCTGCAAATTGCACAATTTGTGGCTCACGCCAGGGATAACTACGCCATTTTTCAGTAGTAGATTGGGTTAGCTGCAAAGTTTGTGCATTGGTGCGTACATTCTGAACATACAATTCCGGGGGCTTATTTATATATGAGTGCCGGATTGCCAACTTTTTCCCATCAGGTGAAACAACTGCGTCGTTCCTTCCTGGCATGCTGGTTAACTTCTGCCATTGCCCGCCTTCGATTGGCATGCGGTAGAAATGCCGCTCACCTGGATGCACTCGATTTGCTGCAAAATACCAGTATTTTTTATTGCGAGAGATTTGTGGATCATAGATTTCAAACTCACCCTGAGTGAGAGCTTTTTTTTCACCTGTAGCAGGATCACAAATATATAAATGACTGTAACCGCTTTCCTCGCTGCAGAACCACACTCGTTTGTTGTCGGGCATCCAGCCCGTCAGACCGCTCATACTCCTGCCGGAAATATTGGGGCCGCCAATCCAGGCTTCGTCGTGCTGGTGTTCGAAAGTGTAGAGATTTCCTGAAGGCAGGTCAAGCGCAGCAAGCCAGCGGTCTTTATGGTCAACTGATCTAACATCCACAAATGCCTTTTTACCGTCATCGCTCCAGAAAGGCCCAAAATAGCTTACTTGCCGTGGTTGTTGTTTTGCTGTTTATTTGGAATTTATTATTTGAGATTTGATTTTTACTTCAGTAAATTCAGCTTTATCATAAATACCAGGCAGACTGTCCTGTTTAATGTAAATCAACGTATCCCGCTCCAAATCGACGAATGCAAATTGCCAGCTGCTTTGAGGAGAACCGACCTTTGTTCGAGTTTTTAAATCCTCAGTAAAACCACTGTCGGTCACGTAATTCGGGACAATCGTCTTCTTGGCGTTATTAGCCGGCTGGCTTAATCGCACTGTAACAAATTTTCCATCGGGAGAAAGAACTGGAGACTGAACCTTTTTTTTACCAATATATATTTTTGATGGCGCATTCGAGCTTTCAGCTTTTCTGGCTACTCTTGTGCGTTCGCGTAAACCTCGTCTTTTTTGCAGAATTTGAATTAGATATGTCTCTTCATGTTTGACAAATTTCTCCGAGTCGGTTTTTGGTTCAGGTTCTTCAACGGGTTTTTTACCCCGGCTGAAATCGATTATTTGCGTGGTGGCGCCCGTAGATCTATCCCATCGGAATAGATTCATGCCGCTTCGAAAAATAACCGCACTCTCATCCTGAGAAAACACAGCATTATTTTCTCTCGCAGTTGTACCGGTTATTTGTAAACTTGAATTACGTTTTATATCGTAAAGAAAAATATCACCGTTACGTGTAAACAGTTTGTACCGGTAGTCGCGTGAATAGACTCCTGATCCGGGTATTACTTGTTGACGTTCTTCGCGAGTAAGTTTAATTGCCTGCCCACCCCTTGCAGAAATTTTATAGAGTGAATCTGCAT
This sequence comes from uncultured Cytophagia bacterium, assembly GCA_964539665.1. Taxonomy (GTDB): domain Bacteria; phylum Zhuqueibacterota; class Zhuqueibacteria; order Oceanimicrobiales; family Oceanimicrobiaceae; genus CAZIKB01. The sequence goes on along the minus strand of CAZIKB010000074.1, from coordinate 19,886 downwards.
CTACAGATTCAGGATTCCAGGAAAAATAAATCCACTTGCTGTCTTCTGACCAAAAAGGACGATTTGGTGAAGAGCCCACCCACGTTTTCGGATCCTGCATTATCGTAGCAACATCCAATTCGATTTTGGATTGCGCCTGTATAATTAGCGGTAAAGCAATTATCAGCGCGAGCAGTAAGAATGGCCATTTTTTTGATTTCATTTAGCTTATCCTCCGTTTTCAAAATGTCAAGTTTATTTTATAAGTAATTCCAAAAGACAGAGACTCAAAGTACATAAAAATATTTAAAAATCAAAATAATATCAAGGAAACGGTCTCTAAATTACTGTTAGAGCTTATTTATTGTTTGAGCGAAAATCAGGAGTAAAGCTAAGGATATCCAGGTTGGAACAGGAAAGATATTTCATGTTTATAAAAATACCGGGCATTTAAAAGAGAACTCCATCCCTATGTTTGTAAAAAAGTTACACAAGGATGGAGCCGTCTGAACGCGCTTCACAAGGCGGAAACCGAAGCGAATTGCTGCAGGGTAGCTCGAGGAAACAGTTTTAGCGCGATGGGGAACTAAACGATCTCTAATTCTTCTTTCTTATTTTTCTTGCCATTATTTGGTTTTTCTTCTTTGTCATCCCCAAAAAAGTATATGCTTTTCTCTTTGCTGTCTTCAACCGGTCTTTCATTTACTATTTCAGGTGAATCGCCATAATATGTGACTTCTTCCTGACGTTTTCTACTTCGAAGAAACAGAAAGAGACCTATCGCCAAAATTACTCCCAGAAAAACCAAAGCGGTTAAAACAGGTGTTGAAAGTAAAACTGAAGATTCTTCTTCGCTGCTCCCTAATAACGCATCATCTAGCGCCCATGATTCTTGTTCCGCTGCCTGGGTATCCTGAACCGGCATTTGCGTTTTATTGTCGATATTATTTTCCCCCAGTGCAGCCATGGTTCCAGAGGTTTGTTCCAACTCGGACAACGGCTCCAGATTATGTTCAACTTTGCCAGCTAAAATATCTTGCTGAATGCCAACAATATCATTAACTGAGGACAGGCTTCGGGATTTCCTGATCTTTTGGATAGCATCAAAACCTGGTACAATGATTTTCTCACCAGGATAAATTAAATTACCGTTTGGAGCACGGTTTACTAAAGCCAACTCTTTCCAGTAAGATACATCGCCGTAATATTGCACAGCAACTTTACTGAGCCATTCCCCATTTTGAATCTCATGGGTTTCTGGTCCGTTTAATCGCAAAAATCTACTCATCAAGTTACTTGCTGGTTCCATAAATATAACCATTAGCCCCATAAGAATAATAGTAAATAAAAATCTTTTCATGACAAAACACCTCCATGCTTATAATTAATAAATTAAACTACGCATCCTTCATACAAAAGAGATGCCAAAAAAATAAATGCTATTCTATGAGCTGCTTAAGGTGTTGAAATTATGCAATCTAAAGGATTGTCTTCAAGATGCCCGGGGAGAACGCTGGAAGGACTCGTTGTAAGAAGAAACCATGCAATCCATGTAAAAGTTACATGCCAGATAAATTTGCCGAAACAGAACTAAATAGCTGACGTTTACTAAATTTTAAAAGAATAGTAAACGTGAATCATTATGCACTATATTTTTTCTTTGATTTTTCTATATTTTACATTAAATTAAACAGAAATTCAAATTTATTGTTGTAGCGTTCAATATACAATTATTATACCATGCTTCAGGAGGTAAACTATGGCAAGAAAAAAAGGCTGGATTACTTTCTTCATAATTTTCGGATTCTTTATGTTCCTGGGAGTGATGTTTATTTTAGGCATAAAAGCAGCATTAGATGATAAACCTATTGTAAAAAAAGATACGGTGCTGGAAATAAATCTTGGCGGACTGGTTACCGAACAAAATTCAAGAGATGCATTTGCCAGAGAATTTGAAGGGGCAAATGTACAAATGCATGACATTCGACAAGCCCTTGCTTTAGCTAAAGAAGACAAGCGCATTCGTGGAGTTTATTTACGTATCAGTGGCCTCAATATTGGTTGGGCCAAAGCCCAGGAAATTAGAAAAGAATTATTTGATTTTAAAACGACCGGTAAATTTGTAACCGCGTTTTTAATCGTCTGCAATGAAATATCCTATTATATTGCACTACCAGCCGACGAGATTTACCTCCAACCACACACCTATGTTGAATTCAATGGTTTTGCCGCTGAGATTCCATTTTTAAAAAGGATGTTTAATAAATTGGGAGCAGAGGCTCAGGTAAATAGCATTGGTAAATATAAAAGCGCCGGCGAGATTTATGAACGAGAGTCCATGAGTCCAGCTCACCGTGAAGCAACAGAAGCCCTAATCAACGAATTTTATGAAGAATTTGTGCATTCTGTGTGTGACAGGCGTTCCATTGAAAGAAAGTCTTTTGAAAACATTTTGAATAAAGGAATTTACCTGTCTGACGAAGTTCTGGAACAGAAATTAGTGGACGAGCTTAAGTACGAAGCAGAGGTATTGGATTTAATGAAAGAAAAAGTATACGGTTCAGATAAATTAAACAGGAAAAACCGTTCGCTTAGAAAAATCAGCGCCAGACGTTACGCGAAAATTCCAGCCGAAGAAGTAGGAATACAAAAGGGAAGTAAAATTGCCCTTATTTATGCAGTTGGTACTATTTTACCCGGTTATAGCGGATACGATCCATATTCAGGACGAACAATGGGTTCGCAATCAATCGTGAGCATGCTTCAGACTGCTAAAAATTCAAGCTCCGTAAAAGCAGTGGTTTTAAGGATAGACAGCCCGGGTGGCAGTGCTTTGGCATCAGATATAATATGGGCAGAAATTGAAGAGGTGCAAAAGAAAAAACCAGTTATCGTTTCCATGTCAGATGTTGCTGCATCTGGCGGGTACTGGATTGCCATGGGATGTGAGGCCATTGTCGCCCAGCCTACTACAATTACAGGTTCCATCGGTGTCGTCAGTACTATTTTTAATTTGGCCGGTACCTATGATAAACTGGGCATCGATTGGGAAACAGTTAAAAAAGGTGAACATGCAGATATGCTCACTGATAAACGACCTTTAACAAAAAAAGAATGGGAAATATTTCAAACGATGTCTAATGATATTTACAATACTTTTGTGCAAAAGGTCGCCGACGGGCGTGAACAAACCTGGGACAACATTCATGAGATTGCCCAGGGGCGCGTGTGGACAGGATTACAAGCCTTTCAACACGGACTTATTGATTCTTTAGGCGGTTTGGATGTGGCCCTTGCATTGGCTAAAGAAAAGGCCGGACTTGAACCGGAAGCGCCAACCCAATGGATTGTTTATCCACAACCTAAAGGCCTTTTGGAATCATTGCTTGAGAAATTCAGCGTTGTCTCGGCCAGACTATTTAAAAACAAACTTTCAGAATGGAATTTCATTCAGGCATTACCTGCTGAAACAAAATCTGTGCTTAAACAAATAGCAAGAGCACGGCAATTAAAAAATGGGGAAATTTTAGCCATAACGCCGTATGTCCCTGTTATAAGGTAAACAGTAACTTATCACCACGTATTTGCACGGGGATTAACAGGAAATACTTTGATAAAAGTCGGAGAGCGAAATGCGTGAAGCCCGTAAACTAAACTTCACGTTCAAAATTGTACAAATCATTCAATCAAACCGGGGAAAACAATGAGGAGAATTTACTTTTACTTAATATTCATAATATTATTTATTTTCTCAGCTTGTTCTTCTTCAAAAAAGGCATATAAAAAAGCACAGGAATTTGAAGCCTCCGGACTTTATGTGGAATCTGCTGAACAAGATCTGAAAGCGCTGCGTGAAAAGCCGGATTTCATAGAAGCGCTTGTACACTTAAAATCAGTCGCACCAAAAGCTTACGACGAACTGATAAATCGAGCCGAAAATTATGAAGCTGCAGAAAACTGGGATCCGGCAGTCAGGGAATACGAACGGATACAGGGACTACTGCGAAGATTCGCTCGATACGGCGTGGTTTTTAAAACGGTAAATATAAAGCAGCGGTTATTGCATACAAAACGAGAAGCTGCAAAATATCATTACTCGAATGCCGAAGCTTTTTTCAGTACCAAAAATTGGCAGAAAGCCGGGTTGGCCTATCTTAAGGCGCATGATTCTATTGAAAACTACAACAATTCCTTTGAAAAAGCCATTCAATCATTTCTTAATTCAGGTGACCGCTGGTTAGCTGAAAAGAATTTTTCGAATGCTTTAACTGCCTACCATAAAGTTTTAGATATTGCTCCAAACCATTCAAAAGCAACTGGAAAAATTGCTGAAAGTCACTACCAAGCAGGAAAGCAATATTTTAAAGAAGAACGGTATCGAGAGGCATTAGAACAATTTGAAAAAACTCAAAAAATAATTGAAGAATACAAGGATACAACCGACTGGGTACAGCGTGCATTTGATAACGCAGTACAATATGTGGGCGTTTTTCCATTTCAAAATTTAAGCGAATATACCGTAGATGGTTATTTCATTGCCAGCGGAATTTTAAATCGAGTTATACATGCAAATATCAGGTTTGCTGAGTTTCTATCAGAAGCGAATATGAATGCCCTGTTAAATAAGCTGCGAAGTAAAAAACAAAACCGGATACTTGAAGTTGAATTGTTGAAATTAGCTAATGATGAAGGATTGAATTCGATAGTCTGGGGCAACGTGAGAAAAGTAAATGTAAAAGACAAACCAGAGTCTTTTACAGAATTTAAATATGAAAAAACCATAGCTGTAAAGGATTCTGCCGGAAAAGAAGTCAAAGAAACTGAACCAATTTTTTATCGCGAATATACCAAATCACGCACGGTCAGAATTTATGTCGATTATTTTATACTGGAATCCGAAACAGGCAAGTATTTGTACAGACAAAGACTTGAAGAAGATCTAAACGATGTGGCACATTGGATAGCTTACCAGGGAAGCATTTACGATCTGCCTGAAAATAAACGTTATCTGATTGACGCTCCAAGAAATCCTCGGCCGCTATTTACGCTTATGAATGAACTGCTTGATTCTATCAGCAATAAAATTAGTCGCGAAGTAATTCGTTTTTATGAATGATATATCATTTAAGAAAAAATATCACGCCTATTTTCAAAGTTATTTCATGTGCAGTGATATCTGTTGTAATTGACTTAAGTGTCGCTTCATCTATGCCAACTATTTGTGGAATGTTGTAAATGGTCTGATATTCCAGCGCCACATCTAACCACGGTCCTAAACCAATATCATACTGAAATCCACCGCCAAAATTCCAACCTAAAGCGGCATCCCCGGAAGAATCCTGGAAAAAGCCGAAATTTGTTTGGATGTCTTCGTTTGTTCTAAAAATATAAAATCCACCTGAAACCTCAGCGTGCACTTTAAATTTTCGTGTACCCAGGGAATACTGGGGTCCGAAAGTCAAACGAAAAGACTGGTGACGGATTTCAGATATGTAACCACCAACCGTTCCAAAATCTTTACCGTGACTTATAAAGGCAAAATCTCCACGCAATCCGATACCATGCATAGATCTGAAATCACGTATTGCCTTAATACCAAAGCCTCCTCCAGTTCCACTAACGTTGGCGAAATCGGCATTGGGGATGGAAATGACCACGTGGGGCGCTACAGACCACTGGGCCTGTATGAATCCTGGTGATATTATCAATAGCAAAAAAGCTATAATTATTATAGAACGCTTCATTATATTTTTCCTTTCAATTAGTCTTTTTTGATGATACAAGTGAATCATTTAGCATTAGTTCTTTTTAAATATGTTCTTCAATTTTTTAGTTACGTCTTTAATCCCTTTTCCTCTTTTATTTTTTGCTCGATTTCCTTTTTCTTTTGCTCTACAATTACCAGTTTATCATTAATACCATTTTCAAGCTTTTTTATTTCACTATTAATCTGATCCTGATATTTATTTACTAACTCCCGGGCTTCCTGTTTTTTAGGCCCAACGATTGAGTTTAGTTTTTTCTTTAGTTCAGACCGGGCGACTTCTGCCGATTTACCAATGACTCCATTGATTCGATTGGCTAAAATATTATCAATATTTGAACTGATTTGAAGGCTTAAATCCTCAGATGTTCCTTTAATGCCCGCAGATAATTTTAAATTATCTATTGAATTGAAAACATCTGTGGATATTTGTGAAATAACATCGGTTTTTGCCAAGCTATCTGTAAAGCTAAAATTCACCGGTCGCGCGTTAATTTCTATATTAAAATCAAGCTGCTCGCCAGACAAATTAAATTTGGTTGTGATATCCCCGCTCTCCACGTTTAATTTTGAAGGCAGATATGGTCGCGCGGGTAAATCAATTCTCCCCAAAGCAATGCCGGATGCTATTAATTCATAGCGTTCTTCAGGAATATCCTTTGTGTGATCAACCTCGCCGGATAATTGATAAATTTTTGATCGCGGTAAATGTGCAGCAAGATCAAATGTCAGTGGTTTGCCATATATGCGGGGGTGCGAAGTGATGCCTTTCAAATTTCCGCTTAAAGATACAACATCGTTAGAATCCGCTTGATTCGTAGCGCCGCTGAGCGAGATATTCTCCATTAAAAAATTCGGTTTTGGATGCTGTAATGGAAAGCGGATATCCTGTCCGGCAAATCTGGGTGGCTTTTCAACCTTGCCAGCGCTGGCAAATTTTTCTGCTACTGGCATGTATTTTCTGGCAAGGTCAATATATGACAAAATACCAGTAATGGTCTGAACGAGATTTTCTCCAAATAACATTGTACCAATATTTTGGGAGGTGAATTCGCCAAGACTCGCTTTGCTTTTCAAAACATTAAAATCTTCTTCAATCCAATTATCAACGCTCTTGAACATGACCGCAAATTGCTTAAAATCGTCTACTGATTGATTCTTTTTTTGGTCAATATCTTTTTTAAAATCGCTCAACCTGTCATAAAGTCGTTTAGATTTTTCAAGAGTATTCACCAAATCGTCTATGCCTTTTATTTCCCGGGATTTGATTTGATTAATTTCTTTCTCAATTTTTACCAGTTCGTTTTTTGGATCAACTTCTTTAATGGCTGTTTGCCATTTTTTTTGGGTTGAATCTGCAGCCAGTTTTATTTGTTCTATTTGTTTAATAGATTGTATGTCGATTGCAGCAAATAAACTATCTACATTTATTTTTTTCTTTAAAACAGCCAGGTTTAAAACGGGCGCCGACGCGATTCGTTTCTTGAGGTTTGCTTTGATTTTGTCTGCCCAGCCAGGTGTTTCGTCTGTGCTCTTTTTCAGGATTTTACCGTCAGTTTCTCTTTTGGCGCCAATCCGAAGGCCGGCCATTGTTACATCATTAATAATGATTTTCTTTCTGAAAAGCGGTGCAAACTCCATATCAAATGACATTCTACCTGTTTCAAAAATATTTTTCCAGGTATCTTTAGGATTAGCCACCTGCAAACGTTCCAGAGATATGGATAAACTTAGCAGGCTGAAATTTAGATTATCAATTTCTACCTTAGCGCCGACTATGGATTCTCCGGCGCTCTCCATACTCCTCTCAATTAATTTATCGCTGAGAAGATAAGCGATGCCGACTGTCAATCCCACCAGTACAACAAGTATAATAATTCCCTTTGGTCTCATGGTTACCCCCTCAAGTCTCTAATTTTAACATACCATTTAACGAGAATATTTCCTTTTAAAGCTTTCATGAATTTTGACTTTTCTAATTTATCTGCCCAGGATTTACGGTAAGCCAGAATACCTTTTTTAGCAAAAACGTAAACAGGGAAAGTTAACACCAGGGCAATAATCAGACTACCCATAACTATTGTATTATAAAATCGTGTAAAAGGCGCCAGCGGCCAATTGTAAAGGGCTGTCCACATTCCTTTGAATACTTCAATTTTGGCAAGCAGTAAATATCCTAAATCATGAAACAGTGGATCAAACAAGTAGGACACGAAACTGAAAAGGAAAAGCGAGAAAAAAACAGCAGCCAGGTTTACTCTGGTTAAAACAGCCACAACCAGGATGATTATGTTTTGCAGGGACCAGAATGGTGTGAGGCCAACCACAAAGCCCATTGTAAATCCACCGGCGATTAGCGGTGGTGATTCCCCCGAACGTAAGACTTTAATAAATTTACTGATAAATTTTAGCCAGAACATCACAAATCCTTTTAATTAATAATATACAAAATTTTCAATAATTTAGTCAAAGGAATTTTATTACAAAGTTTTGAAGATTCTTTATTATTTTCATCACTAAACTCTATTTTTCTTACACAATTTTCACAAAGTACGTTTGACCGTACAACATATATATCAGACTAAACAGATTTATTTTGCAATTTATTTCGCACTCATCTGGCACAGGTAAGGTGCCTGCCGCCATCGGCACTTAGTGTGAGCCCTGTTACCCATCCGGCTCGTTCTGATGCCAAATATAAAATCGATTCAGCAATGTCTTGCGGCTGGCCAACCCGTTCAAGCGGATGAGTTGTCTTACTGTGTTCGAGAAAAGTTGTGTATTTTTCTTCGTCCATGCCCCCACGACGATGCAGGTTGGTGACCACCACACCCGGGTTGACAGCATTGACTCGAATCCCTTTTGGCGCCAGCTCCAGCGCTGTGCAGCGAGTTAGTTGATCAACACCAGCCTTACTTACACAATAGGCCAGAACATTTGGGAACGCCCGAACTCCGGTAACGCTGGAAACATTTACAATATTTCCTTTAGTCTTTTCTAAGTGCGGCAGGGCCAACTGCATCAAATAAAAAACTGAATCTAAATTGACGAGCATCATTTCCCTCCAGGCTGCATGTGAAGTATCAGAAATGGAACCAGTCCCGATTATCCCTGCTGCATTCACTAAAATATCCAACTGGCCAAACTCGTTTAGCGTTTTATTTATAGCCTGTTGACATTCGTCTTCAAAAGTTACATCAGCAGGAGTCATTACTGCCTGCCCGCCAAGTTTTTCGATTTCCGTCTTGGTGTCCTGAAGAGCTTCGATTTTTCTGCCAAGCAATGCTACTTTTGCACCGTTTTTTACAAACAATAAAGCTGTTTCCTTACCAATACCGCTGGAAGCGCCAGTAACTAAAGCGACTTTGTTATTTAATTCCATGTGTAATTTTCCGGGTTTATTGAGTTTTAAGTTGACTGCGAAACATTTTATAATATGTAAATTTGATTCAGCTTAATCAAGTGAAATATTAAATATATTTTGTTGTGTCATTCCTATCCGATATTCATTAAAATCGCTCGCAGAAACATAATTTAACAAACGTCGTATTCGAATATTAACTTGTTAATATTGGTAGATACATTGGCCCGTTTCCTGCTCATCATGTAGTATCGTGTATGATCGAAAACAGCCCTGACATGTTATTCCTGCATAATAGATTGTTGGAATGCAACAAATCTTCGAGTTATTGGTCAAATCCATTATACAAATGGAACCGAATGAGGATACATTTCACAAAAAATTCAAGAGTTTATACCTGCTCACTATTGAGAGTTAACGACCACAGAAAAATAGTTATGAAGCAAGTACGCCTTACTATGTTGCAGCGGCACTTTGAGGAGAATACCCCAAGATTGAAAGTTAATTGAAATATTATTTTAAACGTACTCAACGGTTATATTTGACAATATGAAACGGAGAGAAGGGAGAAAAACTATGAATACCAAGAATGTCGTAAACTATTTCGGATTAATCTTGCTTTTGTTGTTTCATTTTAGCTCGGCCTGGACTCAACAGTCACCCAGTCTGGACTTAACCATAAAAGGCTACGGTTTAAGCATTGGAAACTCGAGAAGAGTAAACGGGATACGGATTAATTTTCAGGATAACCGGCTGGATAAAGTTAACGGTCTCAATTTTACAATTTGGAAACCCAAGGAGCCGCCTCATGGCGTGGTCAATGGTTTATCCATCGGCTTAACCATTCCGGGCGCTGAAACATTAAATGGCATATCTTTTGGAGTTCTCGGAGTTCAAGGCCAGAATTCCATAAACGGGATAGCGCTTGGTCTTCTCGGACTTGGCGCCGGTAACCGTATTTCAGGAATAGCAATCGGTGGTCTCGGAATGGGAAGTGGCGGAAACATAGAAGGCATTGGCATTGGCGGGCTAGGTTTAGGAAGCGGTGGTAATCTCACAGGTGTTATGATTGGCGGCATGGGTGTTGGAAGTGGCGGGAACATTCAGGGTTTCACCTTCGGTGGATTGGGTGTAGGTGCTGGCGCAAATGTGACGGGCATTACCATCGGCGGTATAGGATTAGGAGCAGGAAACGATATTAATGGAATTTCTATTGCCCTCGCTGGTGTAGGCGCCGGTAGAGATATAAAGGGTATCACAATCAGTGGAATAGGTTTGGGAGCCGGCAGAGATATTACCGGTTTTTCTGTTGCCCTGATCGGTGCAGGTGCGGGCCGAAATGTGACGGGAGTGACCATCGGTGGAATAGGCGTCGGAGCCGGGGGCGTTCTTAAAGGCATAAACATTGGCGGTGTTGGAGTTGGAGCCCCAGAAATCGTAGGATTTACAGCAGCCGGCGTAGCAGCAGGATGCCTGGATTTTAAAGGTTTTGCCATCGCGCCCGCTTATTTTAAAATAGAAAAAAGAGGCTATTTTGAAGGTGTGTCTGTGAGTGCATTTAACCATATACGCGGCGATCAGATAGGTGTCACCATTGGCATATTCAATTTTGCAAAAAGGCTAAAAGGCATTCAAATCGGCGTACTGAATTATGCTAAAAACAATCCTAAGTTTCTAAGACTTTTGCCATTGATTAATGCAAATTTCGAGTAGTCTTTTGAATGGTGTGTAAAGGGATGATAAAGTGTAATTCAATAATTATGATTAATAATAGAATGATTGCTTCATTGTCTCATTGCTGCATTGTTATTATGCAAACAATATAACAATGGAGCATTGTAACAGTAGAGCAATGAGAATTAAAACAAAATACTTTTGCAAAACAAATATAACTTTATTGGTAATACAATAAAGATCCGTGCACTTGAATAAAATCATTGCATGAATGATACTTTTTCAATAAATTTAATATCAAAAAAATACGTCACTCATTTTTGACCAATATGGAGCTGAAAAATGATAAAAATGAATCACATTGTTAAATATTACAAAACCGGCGCTGGAAATACCTATGTGCTGCGTGATATAAACTTTACAGTAGAACCTGGCGACTTTGTTACGATTATGGGGCCCTCTGGTTCAGGAAAATCAACTCTGTTGCACATAATTGGCATGCTCGATGATTCATCTGATGGCGAATATTATTTTAACGATTTTCCTGTCCATAGATTAAATGAAAAGAGAAGATCCGAACTGTATTCACAAAATATTGGATTTGTCTTTCAAAGCTATCATCTTATCGATGAGCTTACGGTTTATGAAAACCTTGAAACCCCGCTGCTTTACAAGAAAATCAAAGGCGCAGAACGTAAAGGGATCGTGTCTGATACGCTTGATCGGTTTAGTATTGTCGGAAAAAAAGATCTTTTCCCCAATCAATTATCAGGCGGGCATCAGCAATTAGTTGGTGTTGCCAGAGCCATGATTACCAATCCAAAACTCATTCTGGCGGATGAACCTACCGGAAACCTGCATACAGGCCAGGGTGAAGAAATCATGGAGATGTTTACGAAATTAAACAAAGAAGGCACCACGATAATCCAGGTTACCCACTCCGAGAAAAATGCTGCCTATGGTCAAAAAATAATAAATCTTATGGACGGCAGGATTGCTAAACATACCACCCTGTGAAAGTGAGTTTGTGTAGTTGGGGAAATATGGTGATAAGTATAATGGTATTTTAAAGTAACGGAGTGATGAAAGATGGAGTAATGGATTTATTGAAATTCAAATTTGGTTTTATTTGTCATTATTCCAATAATCCATCCTCCAACACTCCAGGTAAATCACCCCGGTAAGATTAATTTCCAGAACACAACCAGGGCCATGCAGAAATATTTGAATCCGGCTAATCCGTATGTTTCTCTTTCGGTTTCTTCTGTGTTTCTTTCTTCCGGGCTCGTTCTTTTAGATGGTCTTTGAGTTTTAAATGGGGAATGCCTTGTTCAAGCCACTTTGGCGCTGGCTTTCCCTTTAAATAGTGATCGAAAAATTCCAGCATTCTGTAGGAATAATCCCGCATGTTCTCTGGCTTGCGCAGGCCATGATTCTCACCTTTATACTGCAGCATAACCACAGGTTTTTTAAGGCGTCTGAGCGTATTATAATACTCAATGCCCTGGTTCCAGTCTACCGCGCCGTCTTTGTCATTATGCAAAAGCAGAAGCGGCGTTTTCACATTAGTGGCATAATAGACCGGAGAATTGCGAGTATACGCTTCGATGTTGTCCCAATAACCGCCAGTGAATCGTCCCTGGCTGCTTTCAAATATGGACTGGTTTGTTCTACCAGAATTCCAGTAGATTGAGCTAAACATACTTATCATATTGGTTAGGGGCGCACCTGCCACGGCAGCCTTGAAAATTTCCGTCTGTGTAATGAGAAATGACGTCTGGTATCCACCCCAGGAATGGCCGTGAATTGCCACATTTTGTGCATCAACTATCCCTGTTTTGATTGCGGCTTTGACTGCAGGAAGTACGCACCAGACCGCCGACATCCCCGGATCATTTACCTCGTAAACAATATCCGGCATGAGCACGGCATAGCCCTGGCTTGTGTACAAGGATTTATTAAAGCGGCCAACTTGTGGCGTAAAAAAGCGATTGCGCCACTGGGAGAGATTTTCGTAAATATAAACCACTGTCGGGTAGCTTTTGCCCTCTTCGTAATTTGCGGGTAGAAACAGCGCTGCCTGTAGTTTCTTGCCTTTATCACTCTGATAATCGATCAGGCGGGAGCCGGCCGACCAGAGGTAATCATTTTGCTGATCACCAACATCTGTAATTTTCTGACCATTCGTGAGAGCCTTGTTTGCGGAGTAGTAATCCGGGTATTCATTATGCGTTTGCTTAGTATACAGTAAAACATCTTTATCTTTGGCTTTAAGCAAATCTGAAAAAATCGCATCGTCCCAGAGTAACATTTTAGTCCCGGGTTTGCCTTTATCCACACGGGCAATACCGCCTTTTTTCGTCCACTCACCGTAGGCCGTGAAGTAAACTGAACCTGACAGATCAATGCCCTTTTCGTCGGGATCAAGCTGAAATCGACGTTGATAGCGGATACCGTCCTTTTTCCCGATAACCGTTAAATTTGTACCCTTCCCGCCTTGCACCGGCACGTTCCACACATCCCAGTTATCGTAAAGCAGAACAGATCGGTCACTTTTTGTCCAGCCTAATGGCCGTATCGGTGGTTTAATTACGTTGTGATCATCTTCCTCATCGATGAACGATGTTGGGACATTCTCAGTAATATTGTAAATTTTAGTGGTTGCCAGTTCGTATGTATAAAAATGGCCGTCGTTGTAATAATAAAAATGGCTGTCTTCGGGAGACGGGCCGTAGTACCAGCGGTTTTTCTCAACCGCCAGTTTACGGGCGCCTGTTTTCAAATCAACAACATAAATATCCCGGTAACGCCGGCCTTCAAGGCTGCCCTGAAGTTCATAATTACGATTATCAAAACCAATAGCCCAACGCTGTCTCGGCGTCGGTTCTACCTGTCGCAATTCATCATCAGCGAGTCTGATAAACTTCTTTTCTTTCACACGGTAGATGGATAGATAGCTGAAATTCTTATCCCGTTTTTCCTGAACCTGCTGTCTGGATTGAAGCCGTTTGTCTTTCCAATGCCAGAGCACCAGCTCCGCCGGGTCATCTTCAGAACCCTTTTTGCCTTTCTTTTTTTCAGATGTCTTAATTTTATCTTTTTCATTATCTTCATTCTTTTTATCCTCACCTTTCTCGTCACCCTCTTCATTTTCTTTCTTTTTCGTTTCATTAATCCCGAATAAAATACCAGTTAGATCTTCTGTCCACAGAGGTTCGTGATTGGGGCTTATGGTCATATCTTCGGGAAAGTTTTCATCGCTGTCAGGTTCATAGATAACTTTTTGGGGCTTTCTGGCAGAGAAACTGCTAAACCCTAACAGACTATAGAGCTTATCTTCATAATCATCATTTTCTAAGCCCTTTAAGACCGCAAACGCATCACCCTCTTCGGTCCAGTTTAAGCTTTTGTAAGCAGCCGTATCGCTGTCAAGGGACATAACTATGCTTTTATGCATATCTCGAATTTGAATCCCATTGCCACTTTTATCACGCGCGTCGATAAGCCACGCGAGTAATGTTCCGCTCTTGTTGAAAGCGAACTCCGAAACGTTGCCGATATTTAACGTTGACTTTGCTGCCAATTCGCGCAAAATCAAATCGGCTCCCGTCCATTCATCCTGGCCTTCTTTTTGTTTTTCGCCAGGGTATTTGTGTAAAGCGAACCAGGCAGGATTTTCTCCGGAAAAAGCAAATGCCTTAACTTTATCGAATTCAAGTTTTTCACCAGTAGCTAATTCAAGCAATCCACCTTTGTTGTAAAGTTTTTTCTTCTGTTTTTTAAGCTTTTTCGCTTGCTTTTCTGCGGGATAAATTGTGAAGGCCAGCCATTTTGAATCTTCTGAAAATGCAATAGCTTCCTCCGATCCCCGTCGGGGCGCTTCGCCTATCGGAAAGGCAAATTCTTTTTCAGATTTTGTATTCCTGATAATGATTTCACTATCACCTTTATTGGGAGAAAGTTGATATGCAAACCAATTCCCGTCATTTGATAATATTGTAGTGCGGATGCTCTTCCAGGCAATGGCATCCTCGATTCCGATTGGTCGGGGTGCGGTATTCGCATCTTTCTCTTGTGCAGCCACAAATCCGTGAAAGAGCAATAGAAAAGAATAGAATAGTATTATTAGTCTTTTTTGCATCAGCATAATCTGTCTCCTAAAATTCAAGATATTTCATTTGATTTCACCAAAATGCTATTTATAGAACTAATATGTTATAAAATAGACAATATTTTCAAAGATTCAAGTGTTTCCTTAAATACCTACCCTTCTATGTTTTTGCCTTGCATTTTTTACTTGACAAAGGGTAAAATTTGTTATTTCATATATATTGTAACCTCGAAGTTATTATCTTGTCTTTATTATTAACAAATGGTTTTCACGGTTCATGATTACCAGAAAGGAATATTGAAACAAATTAAAAACGAACTGGAGCTCATCGAAAAGGCAAAGCAAGGTGAAACAGATGCGTTCCAACAACTTTTTGAAGCATACAAAGTACCCGTGTACAATTTTGTCTTGCGTATGATTGGCAGAGTGCATGATGCAGAAGATATTTTACAGGAAGTATTCGTGAAAATGCATCAAAAGCTGCCGACACTGCGCGAGTCAAAATATTTTACAGCCTGGCTGTTTCGGGTAGCAAAAAATGAGACTATAAATTATTTAAATAAACACCGGCGTAAAGCATTTGACTCGATTGAAAATTATGAACAAAGTTTTGTTGACAACGTGATGATGGCAGAAACTGGCGAACAAAATAATCCAGGTGATGAAACTGAACAGGTTGAACTGGAACAGACACTGCAAAAAGCGCTCAATGAATTACCCGAGACCATTCGTGCATCATTTATTTTAGGCGTAATTGAAGGCTATTCATATAAGGAAGTAGCAACAATGTTGGATTGTTCTATAAACAATGTGAAAACACGCGTATTCCGGGCGCGAACTTTACTTAATAAAAAACTGCGCCCTTATTTACAAGCATAGAGGTAACTAACGATGAAATGTCATCAAGTTGAAATTCTAATTTCCGCCTATTTGGATGGCGAAATCACGGCATCTGAATGGCAGCAAACGGAAAAGCACATAGATGCCTGCTCAAGTTGCAGACAGATTCTGGAAGATTTTCAATTTAGTACTTCGCTGTTTCAGCAGAAGATGCAGAAAGCTTTCCCAGCAAAGAATCTTTGGCCAGGATTAGTTTCACGCATTGAATCAACGCACAAATCCTCTGGCCTCACCAGGTTTAGTCATTGGTTGCGCCGGCTATTTGAAACATTAATCATAAGCCCGCCGGCCCATATTCGCGCAGTCCAGGTTGGTTTTGCCGTTGTAGTGCTGGTTATATTGCTCACAAATCGGCTCCAGAAACCAATTGATTCACAAAGATTGGAATTAAGTAAAAAAGGTCAGGAGACCTCTCAGGCTTTCTCAGTATCGCGAGAAGAGACAGAAAGTGAACAAAATCGAGAACAATTAATTCGAACTGCTCTGGCCCAGCAAATTGAAAACTACTTTGACCAGACCGGAGTGTTGTTGATGGAGATAAAAAACAGCGAGCCAGAACAGGAGCAGTTAGATTTAAGCAGCATACGAAATACGTCACAAAATTTATTGGAAAAAACCGTTTTCATCAAAAAAGATCTTCAAAAAACAGACCTGGACGATCTCAAAGGTACGGTTGAAAATCTGGAACTTCTTCTTTTCGATTTAGCCAACTTGAAAGACACACTTGAAAAATCAGATATTGAAATGCTTAAAGCAACTATTTTAAGGCAGGACATTCTCATTAAAATTGAAATTTTCGATGCTAAAAGTATTGAGTTGAAAGAAATCATCCTGAACAATAAAGTAAAAGAACCAGGACAAAAAGACAGGTCTTCGATATAAAACATTAACAGACTATTAATTTTAAAAATAAGGTTAATAATTCTATATAATCAAATTACAAATGTACAGCGTTTGGGAGAATAAAGATATGTATAAATATATTTCATTATTTCTGAGTTCAGTCATTTTCATCTATTCAAATATTACTTTTGCCCATGAGTTAAATTTAAGTCATAATCCAGAATCATCATGGCGAAATCAACAATCTGCCAGTAAACTCCTTCGCGATGGCAGGTTATTGCGTGACAAAAAAGAGTGGGATTCGGCTATCCAATTGTTTAAACAGATTCTTAAAGAATATCCTGACGGTACTTCTGCAGACGATGCACAATTCTGGATCGCGTATTGCTTGGAAAAACAACCCGGCAAATTAAATGAGGCTTTCAAAAACTATGAAATCCTCACTCTAAACTATCCCAAAAGTGTCTGGGTGGACGATGCTGAAACCAAAATGGTGGAATTGGCGCGTGAGCTTGTTAAATCAGGTGAAGAAGAGTACCGACGTTTTGTTGAAAAAGGTTTAGAAAATCAAAATCGTCGGACACGTTTACAGGCGCTTATTGCCCTGGGAGACTTAAAGGATCGCAAAGCCATTCCGGTTCTCCTTAATATATTAAAGAAGGAAACCGATCCAAACATACGTTTACGAGCCATGATGATTTTGGAAGATCTTGAAGCGCCCGAAGCTCTGCCAGTGGTTCTCGAAGTCCTGCGCAGTGAAACTAACAAGAACATTAAACTACGAGCCCTCTATTACCTGGAGGAGATGAAAGATGAACGAGCATTACCCGCGCTATTAAAAATTGTCCGCAACGAAACCGACGCCAATTTACGTTTACGCGCGCTGTATATTTTGGAAGAAATGGAAAGCAGTGAGTCTGTACCAGCATTGATTGAAGTCTTAAGAACCGCGAAAGAACCTAATCTGCGCCTTCGAGCCATATATGCGCTGGAAGATATTGACGACAATCGGGTTGTCCCAACGTTGATTGAAATATTAAAAAAGAAAGATGAGAATAGAAATCTAAAATTACGGGCGCTGTATATGCTTGAAGACATGGAAGATGATAGAGCTATTGACGCCCTGATACATGTGCTGAAAAATGAAACTGATAAAAATTTGAAACTAAGGGCCATGTATGCTCTGGAGGATTATAACGACGAAGAAGTATTCAGTAAAATTCGTGAAATAATTTTACACATACTTAAGAACGAAGCAGATACAAACTTACGTTTGCGGGCCATGTATATACTTGAAGAGATGGCATCCCCGGAAAGTCTGCCCATTCTTGTCGAAATATTAGAGAAGGAAAAGAACCAGAATCTGCGTCTGCGTGCCCTTTACATTCTTGAAGAACTTGACGATACCCGGGCCATCCCTGCTTTAACACAAGTGCTGGCTCATGATGAAAATACCAATCTTCGCATGCGGGCATTATATGCTTTAGAAGAAATTGGCACTACGGAAGTTGTACCAGCCCTCATTGATGCATTACAAAATGACCCGGACAAAACCATTCGTTTACGCGCCGTTTCCGCTCTGGAGGACATTGAAGATGCGAGAGCTGTCGAACCGCTGATTGAAGCGGCCAAGAACGATCCCAGCCGTGAAGTTCGTTCCAGGGCATTATTCGCGCTACGTGACTTTGATGACAAACGTGCAGTCGATGCCCTGATAGAATTCCTGAAACGCGAATATAAAGATTAAAAGTAAATAGTCAATGGGTCGGCAGCGCCCTAAAACCTTCCATGCCACACAAATCCAGCTTGCACTGAATAATTGCTAAATTCCAATTCCCGGACGGCAGGTATGCCTGATTTTTTAAAATTAGTAACTTAATAAATGAAGGCACTCAATCCAGAATTACCTGTAATATTTTTGACAGGATCTGATATAAATTCAGAAATAGAAAAATATAAATTTAAGAATTACATAACTATTACGATAATAAGTAAATATATAAAAGTTTGAAGTGACTAAAGTTATAAAGGGCATAAAATACAAGACTATTGTTAACTATTTAGTATGAAAATCAAGTGAATCAAAAAATGAAAAAAGTGCTAATCATCGATGACACACCTGCAGCACGCGCAACCATTCGAGAAATGCTGGAGAGAGGTGGCTATGATGTTGTGGACGCACGTAACGGTAACGAAGGGCTGAGAATGATCGAAGAACACACCCCCGACTTGGTTGTTACTGATATCATTATGCCAGATATGGAAGGTATTGAAATTATTCGTATCCTGCGTAAAACTAAATCACTATTACCCATAATAGCCATAACAGGTTCAATTGAGACACCTTATCTGCAAATGGCTCAAAAATTTGGAGCTGTTTGTGGGCTTTATAAACCATTCAGACAGGCAGAGCTTCTATACGCTGTCGAAAATGCGCTCCAAGCTACATAAGATGTACGCAAAAGAACTTAAATCAAATCACACCGCCATAAGTCTGCCAATAGTGTAAACGCAGTTATTGATTTCGTAATGTATAGGACCTGAAGCATGGAGTTAGTTTGACTGACTGCTTAGAGCACTACTTCAACACTATTAACCGATCAGTTACAAATTCTTTAAATAATTCTTGCCTTATTAAAATTATTATGTTAAGTTATTCTTCAAGAAATTTGGGTGGAACTACGGCTTCTAATATTACGAATCTACTTCTCACTGTTTGAAAATCGCCAAAATTAGCACTGGTTTCTCTTAAGAGTGCTTGTGATTTGTCAGTTTTTTTCTAAAAAAGGGCTGTACTCCAAACCTGGCGATGCTGTTCTTCAAAAACCTTATACCAGCGATACATTGGGATAAAATGTGTATGAGTTGTTAGAGAATTGACATATATTATTACAAGATATTAAATATTTAGAAATTAATGATATTTTTCTTGCATTCTTGTTAAAAAATATTTAATATAATTTAAAGGATGGTTCGCTTTTGCAGCAGCATGAACAAAGTTCCGTTTGATATAATATCCGAATTCCAATCTTGAGCAGAGTTAAAAGGATTTAAACCTAAATGAAGGAATTTATTGCGACGCTTTCTTTGCTTTTTAAAAATACTGATTCTTACCGACCGCGATAGCGAATTTTAACGTACTTGATTGAGTGGCTGATTTCGGTTAAAGTCTAATTACGTTGATTAAAGCTTCCCATAGTTAGTGTTTGAACGAAAACCATTTAACTAATTGTAAATTAAAAGACATAACACAT
>CAZIKB010000073.1:0-32203 GCA_964539665.1 uncultured Cytophagia bacterium | reverse complement strand
CGACCTAAAAGATGAACTGGGATTAACTTATCTTTTTATTGCTCACGATTTATCGATGGTACGTTATATAAGCGATCGTGTCGCAGTCATGTATCTTGGACGTATCGTGGAATTGAGTACCCGGGATGAAGTTTTTGATCGTCCGTTACATCCTTACACCCAGGCATTACTTTCGGCAGTCCCCATCCCGGATCCGGAGAAAGAGGCTAAACGGCAACGGTTTATTCTTAAGGGTGATGTACCAAGTCCATCTGATCCACCTGATGGGTGCCGATTTCACCCGCGGTGTATTTTTTCAACTGAGGTTTGTAATCAGGAAAGTCCGGATTTTCGCAATTTGAGTAATGCTGAACCTGCCCATTGGGTGGCTTGTCATCACGCTGAAAAATTTTATTGAGCATGCACAAAATGGTACCAACAATATTATTGCAAGACGAAAACTGCATTGGCAATTCGACCTTCCGTAAAATAAAAATTTAATTGTAAGGAGAAGTAATGGCAAAAAAGTTACGCATAGGTGTTATTGGAGCGGGACGTTGGGCGAAAACGGCTCATTTGCCGGGCTTCTACAGATCGCCGTTGTCTGAGTTAGTGATGATCTGCGACATTGATCGACAGCTCGCTGAAACCAGGGCTAAGGAATTTGAGATTCCTGAAGTGGTAACAGACTATGAAAAAGTGCTTTCCCGAGAAGATATTGATGTTGTTGATATTGTAACTCGTGGCAATCACCAGGATTTGGTATTTGCTGCTTTAGAAGCCGGTAAACACTGCCTGGTTGAAAAACCAGTTTGCCATGATTATACGGATGTGTGGCGGGCTAATGAGATTGCTGAAACAAAGGGATTAAAAACAAAAGTTGGCCTTACATTCCGTTATGCCCCGGCAGTAATGTATATGTTTGACTTGATTCGTTCGGGATTTATCGGACAGCCGTTTGTTTTTAATGGCTATGAGCAAAACTCGCAATGGTTAAATCCAGATAATCCTATGGATAAAAGAATACATAAAACCAAACCTGTTGGTGAACCGCCCTGGGGAAACGATTTCACCAGAGAAGGCATTACAGTGTCCTCTCTGGAAGGTTATGGCGCACCAACTA
This sequence comes from uncultured Cytophagia bacterium, assembly GCA_964539665.1. GTDB lineage: Bacteria > Zhuqueibacterota > Zhuqueibacteria > Oceanimicrobiales > Oceanimicrobiaceae > CAZIKB01. The sequence continues at coordinate 31,101 of CAZIKB010000073.1, read as the reverse complement.
TCGACATAGGTTTGGAATGTGTAGGCAGTGATCTTACCCGGGTAGTTGGCATCCTGGCGAACATGGTACCCATGCGGCGCAGGACTAATCTTGATACTCTTCGCGAAAGAATCAACATTGACGATGCAGATATGTTTATGGGTGAAGCCTCCAACGGCGCTCTATTCTCAATGCAATCAAGTTATGTTACCGTTGGGAATTACCCGGGTATAGAAGCCAGAATCTTTGGATCAGAAGGAGCAATTAAGGTTCGGCTTGTGGAAGAATTTGGCGTGATTCAAACAATTCATACGGCAAAACCAGATGCTGTGGAATTTGTACAGCAAGTGATTCCTGTTAAATATTTTCCCCCTGGTTTTCAAGAAAATGACACCTGGGATACAGCATTTTATGGTAATCTGGTACATAACTTTTGCCAGGAAATAGTAGAAACCAATGGAGCGAACCAGGGCAATTTTGCTCAAAGCGCCCGGGTTCAAGAAATCATCAATGCTGTTACTTTATCACATCGCTGGCATCAGTGGATTAAATTACCACTAAAATCCGACGAAACGATGAAAGGACAAACAAGTCCATTTTAATACTTGTAATCCAGAAAGCGATCTGGATTTAAAAGAAGTAAAAGGAGAGTTTGCATGAAACGATTAAATGACAAAGTGGCCCTGGTTACAGGCGCGGGCCGCGGCCTTGGTTGGGGTATTGCAAGAGCCCTGGGCCAGGATGGAGCCCGTGTATGTATTGTGGATATTAATTATGAAGAAATGGCGCGTGCGACTGCCGATCTACAGGAGGACGGTACCAAAGTGATGGCTTTGCATCTTGATGTAAGCGATCTGGAAGCATTTCAGTCTGTGGTTGATCAAATTGTTACACGTTGGGGAAGGTTGGACCTGCTTGTACATAACGCAATCTACATGCCTCTGGTGTTTTTCGAAGATTTGACTCCGGAGAACTGGTGGCGTCAAATACATGTAGGATTAGGCGGACTCTATAACGCAGTCAACGCTTCCTGGAAGGTCATGAAAGCCCAGGGCGGTGGACATATCGTGGGTATTGCAAGTGGTTCCAGCAAAAAGGGTTTTAAAGAGGAAACTGCCTATTGCACTATCAAACATGGGCAGGAAGGATTTATCAAGGCGTTTTCCCTCGAAGCTGCTCCTCATAATATTTCAATTTACTCGGTTGGCCCAGGAAAGGTCATTAAGCCAACCCGAATAACTTGGGATGAACTGGAGACAATTCCCAAAGAGACGAAGGCAGAATGGACAGATCCAATTGAACTGGGTCGAGCCTTTGTTTGGCTGGCCACACAGCCCTCATCCCGCGTTAACGGTTTCCGCTTTGATGCTGGACCAATAGTAGATACAATTGCAAGAGAAGGTTATGAGTTTGAATTTGCAGCGGAGAAAGTAACACTATCACCGCATGACATGATTGCGGCAAAGCAATGGTATGCCAACTATCCAGATTGATTATCGAGTTTAATGATTTTTTATAGGTTTTCGTTCTGGCATTAAATAGTTTTTGAAAGTGACTTTGAAAAATCAAGACCTACCTGATAGCTGCTTCCCCTCTTCTTCATTTACCAGCCGTAAAAGCAAGCTGCCCACAATGAATAATACGAGCACAATTGAAATTCCCGCCCGTTGAGAGTTGAACATTTCGGTCAGAATGCCCAGGATTAACGGCCCAATGAACGCTGTAGCTTTTCCGGAAAAGGCATAAAAGCCAAAGAATTCTGTCTCTTTGTCTGCCGGCACAAACCGGCTCATGAGTGAACGACTGGCAGCCTGGTTGGGCCCGGAGAATATTCCTACCATGATGCCTGCCACCCAGAAAAAAAACTTGTTGGGTGCAAATATGGCAATCAGCGTGGCCAGAATAAACGCATAATTGCTGATTTGAATGGTCTTTTTGCCGCCGATTACATCATCAAGAAAGCCCAGGGCAAACGCTCCAAGACCGGCGGTGATGTTCAAGACAATTCCGAAGATTAAAATTTCTGTGAAGGAAAAATTAAAAGTGCCGGCCGCATAGATACCCCCAAAGGAAAATATGGTGAGGATGCCGTCATTATAAAATAATCGCGCAACAAGGAGTCGGATTATCTGCCGGTATTGTTTTATTTCATGAAATGTCTCTTTTAATTGTTTGTATGTGGTAGAAAAGACGCGCTCTAAATTCTGATTAGCTCGGGATTTTCTCTCCTTCACCCAGATAAAAAATGGAATACTGAATATAGCATACCATGAAGCAACCAGTAGATTGGTGGCTCGAATATTTTCACCGCCTATTTTCGAGAAACCAAACCATGGACTGTCTGCTTCAATGAATCCAATCATAGCAATCAGCATGGCGAGGAGACCGCCCACATAACCAAATGACCAGCCGTAACCTGAAATTCGACCGATCTTTTCCGCAGGGGCGATATCAGGTAAAAAAGCATTGTAAAACACCATGCCCATTTCCACACCAATATTTGCGAACACGAACCAAAAAAGCGCTTTAAATACTTGTCCAGGCTGAACAGTGTATAAGACGGCCGTCCCTGCTACTGCAATGACGGTCAGTACAAAAAGAATTCTTTTTCGAAAACCGCCGGCGTCGGCTAATGCCCCCATAAACGGTGAAAATAGCGCAACGGTAAAAGCTGAAATAGTCAGGCCTCTGGACCATAGCGCCGTTCCGACAATCTCGTCAGAAGCAATGGCTTTAGTAAAATATGTAGAAAAGATAAAGGTCAAAACTAAGGCAGAAAAAGACGAATTGGCGAAATCGTACATAGCCCATGCAAAAACAGCCCGACGATCATAGGTCTTCGATGAAACCATTCTTTCTCCTTCCAGTAAGAGCAGCAATTAAAAATTGGTGGTAATGCAGCAGAGCTGATAACACTTGGTTGGTAAAATTACTGATAATTTTTTGAAATGTCAAGCTCTTGACCGAATTGACCAAAGACACGATTTAGCAAAACCTGATTAATTCATAAACCACAGAACAACACTGGAAAAGACACAGAAAATCAACCAGTTTGATAGGATGAACAGGATTTACGGGATTACATTTATAACTATTATGTTTATCTTTTTAATGATTGATTATGATTTCTCGAAGATTGAGGCAGGTCAGGCAGAGGAGCATAAGCTTGTTTGGCCCATCCGGACGTTAAACTTCGACAACACCACCCCAATCCATGGAAAACCAACTAAATCCTACCGGTGTAGTTTCAAAAAGGTGACAATCAGGACTTGACTTTTGATTTTCAAATCTGCATTTTTACAAGGCTGGATTTGTCAACTGTGTGAGAAATTTGTTGTCTCTGTTAAATACAATCGCAAACGAGACTGTTGAAAAAGGAATTAACCTTCATCCTGAGCGGAGTAGAAGGATACCTGAGTCACAAAAAATCAAAATCAGGGAAATAAACCACTATGCCTTTAGTTAATCACATTGCGCTACCTACGTTTGACCATCTGCGCCAGCTCGGTCATGAAGTCCTGACTCTGGACCATGCCCTGCATCAGGATATCCGTGAATTGCACATCGGTTTACTCAACATGATGCCTGATGCTGCACTGCGGATCACTGAACAGCAGTTCATAAACTTTATTAAAACAACCCAGCGCGGTTTAACCGCAAAAACAAATGATTAGAATTTCAACATACTACTCACTGCAGAGTTACTTTATTTTGTACAAAAAAATTTTTTAATTATGCCAAATTTGACTATAAAATTGTGTCTATATTCAATAGAGCAAAAATCTTTTTCCTTTGCGTTATCGGGAATTCTGCGGCGCATAAAACTAAAAACTTATGCAGAAAAATGCGTGAAATCGTTTTCTTAAAACAGAATGCTGAAAAATGGCAGCAGATAGAATCTCACTTGGAAGGACAGGATAAATTGAATCCTGACCTTCTGGCGGATTTCTTCGTGCAGCTTACTGATGACCTCTCGTACGCTAAGACTTTTTATCCTAAAAGCAACACTACTAAATACTTAAATAACCTGACCGCGAATGTCCATCAAAACATTTACCACCAGAAAAAAGAGAGCAAAAAGCGGCTGCTCACCTTCTGGAAAACAGAGTACCCGGCCTTAATGCTGCAGTGCCGGAAGGAACTGCTCACTTCCTTTACAATTTTCGCTCTGGCCGCTTTGATTGGCATACTTTCAACCGCCTACGACGACACGTTTGTACGGCTGATTCTCGGAGATTCTTATGTCAATCTTACTTTAGAGAACATTAAAAATGAAGATCCAATGGCAGTCTACAAAAAAATGAATGAAGCGGATATGTTTTTGGGCATAACATTCAACAACATCAAGGTATCGTTTTTCGCTTTTACAGCCGGAGTCTTGCTTTCCATCGGCACGGGTTTACTGCTTTTCTACAATGGCATTATGTTAGGGGCCTTCCATACATTTTTTTACCAGAAAGGCTTGTTGCTAACAACTTTGAAAGTCGTGTGGATTCATGGCACGTTAGAAATATCCGCGATAATACTCGCCGGCGCCGCCGGCCTGGTGATGGGAAACAGCCTGCTTTTTCCGGGCACTTATAAGCGCGGGGAGTCCTTTCGCACCGGCGCAAGAAAGGGTTTGAAAATCGTCTTGGGCATGATGCCGGTTTTCATTATTGCCGGCTTTTTAGAAGGCTTTGTAACCAGACACACAGAAATGCCTTTATGGTTGAGCTCAATTATTATTTTTGGTTCGTTAATTTTTGTTATTTATTACATTATAATTTATCCAAAATTGCTAAAAAGAGGAGAAGGAACATGGAAGCCATTGAAAAAATAGAATTTTTCAAGCAAAGGGAATTGAGCGAAATCATCAACGCGACCTTTACATTCCTGCGGCAGAATTTTTTAAAACTTGGGAAGTGCATATTATTTCTCGTTGGACCGGTTGTATTATTGACAGCTTTACTGGCAGGTTTCTTCCAGGAGAGCCTTTTAGAAGCGCAGCTAAACGAGGATTTTGTCAGCCTGGGGCAGCTTTATCTGGCATATTTCATTTTGGCCATGATTTCAACCGGACTCTTAGCTGCTGTGGTTTATGAATACATTTCATTATATGTTGAAAAAGAACTTACTGAATTTGATGTGAGTGATGTGTGGAATGCAGCCAAAAATCTGCTCGTGAAATATATTGGGGCTTCTATTGTCATGGGTATTGTGGTGTTTATTGGTTTTATGTTTTGTTTTGTACCAGGAATCTATTTTGCCATCGCTTTTTCCCTGACCTTTGTAGCTCTCGTTCGGGAAAAAACCGGGGTGTTTCAAGCCATGTCCAGGTCTAAAGAACTGGTGAGCGGGTACTGGTGGTTTACATTTGGATTGATCATTATTTTTGTGATAATCCAGATTGTTTTAATGCTCATTTTTTATGTACCCCAATTAGTAGTGTCTTTTATCGCGGGTTTTCATGCCGCTGAAGGGACTGCGGTGACAGGTAGCTACAATTTTTTAACCATTGCCGCGAGCTTCATTGCAACAATTGGTTACTACCTGTTCTACGCCATTCCATTGACCGGATTTGCATTTCATTACCATAACCTAATTGAAAGAAAAGAAGCCACCGGTTTGATAGGTGAAATTGATTCGATTGGAGAATAAGCGGTGTCATCGGGATTTTTTATGCGGATACAATATTATTTACTCATCACTCTACTTTCGGTTCTTTTTGTTAAGTCTGTTACTGCGGCTCAGGAGGAAAAACCTGCGGTAATACAGCGGCTTTTGTTAGACTCGACGGATGTCAACGTGAGGAAGCCGACTGCTGAGAAAATTTTGCCATTCCTTTCTGATCCTGATTTTCAATACGACCGCGAACCGCAGCAGACGAATACTTTGCTGCAGAAATTGAAATTCTGGATTTGGGACAAAATATTTCGATTTTTCTCTTCAAATACGTTGCGAACTCTCTGGAGTTTTTTGCCCTATCTTATCGTCGCAGTCGTGCTGGTCTTTGTCATATCCCGTCTGATGAAAGTCAACGTCAGCGGCCTGTTTTACCGAACCTCGGAAAAAGTGTCCCTTGATTTCAAAGAAATTGATGAAAATATCGGCACGAGTACTTTGCAGGATTTAATCGAAGAAGCCGTCCGGGAGAAAAAATACCGGAGGGCAATCCGTCTGCTTTATTTGAACGTACTGAAGAGCCTCACAATAAAAGGTCACATCGACTGGAAATTGGATAAGACTAACAATGATTATCTCCGGGAAATTAATCTCTCGAATATAAAACAGCCTTTCGCTGAAATAACCCGGCTGTTTGAGTATATCTGGTATGGGGAATTTCAGCTTGATGATGACCATTTTCTGAGTGCGTCCAGTCAGTTTCAGGATTTTAATGAAACAGTTTTGAGTGGATAATTTATGCCGATACTAAATAAGTCCGACCTGAAATTTTCAATTATCCTGGGCGCTACATTTCTGATTGTAGTTGTGATTACTTTGCTCAAGCCTGAGCCTGTGGATTGGACCGTAAGCTTTTCAAAAGACGATAAAATTCCATACGGAAGTTACATTTTATTTACTTTGCTACCGGATCTTTTTCCGGACCAAGAAATTCAATCAAGCTGGCTTCCTTCCTACAACGCACTTGAGGACAGTATGCTTGAAAGCACCAATTACCTGATAATCAATAAATCCTTTGCACCCGATCCCCTGGACACCCGGCAGTTGTTGAAATATGTTGAAAATGGCAACACCGTTTTTATTGCTGCCCAGAATTTTTCGCGAAATTTTGCAGACACCCTGGGTATAAAAACTGGCGTGGAATTGCTGGAAAGCGATTCAGTGCAAATCAATTTTGTCAATTCATCTATTCGTAGCACAGGTGACTATGTCTACAAAAAAGGCACGGTTTCTTTTTATTTTTCCGAGGTCGACACATCGAAAACGCTGGTATTGGGAAAGACGAATGAAGACAAAATCAACTACATTAAAGTGCCGTTTGGCGAAGGTAACTTACTCTTAAGTACGGTACCGCTTGCTTTTACAAATTATAATTTGTTATTCCAAAATAATATTGATTATATTTTCAAAGCCCTGTCCTACCTGCCAGTGCAGAAAACCATCTGGGACGAATACTACAAAGTAAACAGGCGACTGGTTAACACGCCATTGAAATTTATCCTCAGCAAGGAATCTTTGAAATGGGCATATTATGTATTGCTTTTCACACTAATTGTGTTTATCATTTTCGAAAGCAAACGCCGGCAACGTATAATTCCGGTGATTAAACCGCTTTCCAACACAACTCTGGAATTCGTCGAAACAATCGGCAGGTTGTACTACCAGAGTAGCGACCACAAAAATCTTGCAGAGAAAAAGACGGCCTATTTTCTGGAAAGTATTCGGTCAAAGTATTATTTAAAAACGAATCACATTAATGATGACTTTCTTAATGCTTTGTCAGAAAAATCTGGAATTGCACTTGAGGAAGTTAAAGGCTTATTTTCTAAAATAGAAAGAATAAATCAACAAGACCAAATTAGCCAGGGTGAACTGATTCAGCTGACCAGAGCAATTGAACTGTTTAATCATTCATCCAATGTTTATTCATCCGATGACTCCAAGTCATCGGATGAATATTGATTGCAACCATTATGAAATTTGAACCCGAAAATATTTTTCATGTTTACAATCGAGGTAACAATAAAGCCCGTATTTTTTTCAGACACGAGAATTATTTGTTTTTCTTACAGAAAGTCAGAAAAGAGTTGTTGCCATACTGTGAAATACTATGTTATTGCCTGATGCCCAATCATTTCCACTTCCTGGTATATGTTAAATCATTACTTACATTGGATTCAAACAAAAAACATTTACTTAATGATGGTTTTGCTATTTTATTGCGATCTTACACCAGAGCCATCAATAAACAGGAAAAACGAACAGGTAGTTTGTTCCAACAGAAAACAAAAGCAAAATGTCTTACATATAACCAGGATACCGGGAAAAAACTGCCGTCAATTTATCCAATTATTTGTTTTCATTACCTACACCAAAATCCGTATAAAGCTGGTTTATTTAAGAAAATGGAAAATTGGGAGTTTTCTTCATTCGTTGATTATATTGGAATGCGAAATGGCACATTATGCAACCAGGAGCTGGCAAAACAAATACTTGATTTACCAGATGACAGGGGCGAGTTTTATAAAGCATCGTATGAGTTAATTTCACCTGCCCAAATGGAAAAATTATACTAATCATCATTCATCCGATGACTCAAAGTCATCGGATGAATATTAAGGAGTCCCGAATGACACAAAAAGACAGCGATTTCTTGAACCGGATTGATTTAACCGGATTGCAGCAAACCGTTGGAAAAATTAATCACGAATTACACAAAATAATCGTCGGTCAGCAGCAGATGATAGACTTTCTCATTGCCGCGATTCTGGCGGATGGGCATGTTCTGCTGGAAGGGGTTCCTGGGATTGCCAAAACCCTGACCGCCAAGTTGATTGCCAGAACTGTTTCCGTCGGATTTTCACGCATCCAGTTTACACCGGATCTCATGCCTTCGGATGTTTTGGGCACATCAGTTTTCAATATGAAAAAATCAGATTTTGAGTTTAATAAAGGCCCGGTTTTCTCCAATATAATCTTAATCGATGAAATAAATCGGGCGCCGGCTAAAACCCAGGCAGCTCTGTTTGAAGTCATGGAAGAGCGGCAAATCACGGTTGACGGTGTGACCTATATCATGGAAAAGCCGTTCATTGTAATAGCGACCCAGAATCCCATTGAGCAGGAAGGGACATACCGCCTGCCGGAGGCGCAGATAGATCGTTTCCTGTTCAAAATCGAGATAGGCTATCCCTCTTTCGAAGAGGAGTCGCAATTACTGACCGATTTTCACAAGAACAAAAATCAGCACGATTTAAGCAAAATTAAACCGATCCTCTCTGCGAAGGAACTTTTTGATTATCAGCAGAAAGTCAAATCCATCTTGATTGAAGAGCACCTCATCCGCTACATCGTGCAGATTGTCCACCAGACCCGTTCGAATCCTGGGCTGTATCTGGGCGCTTCACCACGGGCCTCGTTGGCGATGATGTCTGGCGCCAAAGCCTTTGCTGCTATGCGCGGCCGGGATTTTGTTATTCCGGAGGACATAAAAACGGTCACTTATCCGACTCTGCATCACAGACTTTTACTCACACCGGAAAAAGAAATGGAAGGCGTCCAACCTGAAGATATCATTAAACAAATCATCGAAAAAATTGAGGTGCCGCGATAACACTGTTAGTCAAAAACCTCTATTTCAGCCAGCGCTTCTTTATTAGTCTCATCGCCGTCATTCTTTTGTTTGTGTTCGGCTTCTTCATAGCTAAACTGGCTTTTTTTGCCAGACTAATACTTTTCACAATAGCCTTTGTAAGTGGAATTGATCTGGTACTGCTTTTCCGAACGCCAAAAGGCCTGGCTGCTGTCCGAGAGACCGGGGAACGGCTTTCAAACGGTGATAAAAATCAGATTTATCTGGTTGTGGAGAATTTCTATTCCTTTCAAGTCAAAGTTGGCATAATCGATGAACTGCCGGAACAATTTCAAATCCGCGACCAGGAATTCCACATCACACTTGCTCCGGGAACGCGCCAGACAATTGCCTATTCACTCAGACCGGTAACACGGGGCGAATACATTTTTGGCGCTGTGAATCTGTTCGTCACCAGCCCAATCGGCTTCATAAAAAGAAGATACAAATTTTCTCAGGATAAAATTGTGGCCGTTTATCCATCTTTCATTCAAATGCGCAAATATGAGCTCCACGCTATTTCAAACCATTTAACCGAACTGGGGATTAAGAAAATTAGAAGGATCGGCCATACCCTGGAATTTGAGCACATTCGCGAGTATGTGCAGGGAGATGATTATCGCACCATAAACTGGAAAGCAACCGCCAGAAAAGCAGCCATCATGGTAAATGAATTTCAGGATGAAAAGTCGCAGCAGGTTTACTGCATCATCGATATGGGCAGGGTGATGGAAATGCCGTTTCAGGGCATGAGTCTTCTGGATTACGGCATTAATGCCAGTCTGGCGCTTTCAAACATCGCTATTCGCAAACAGGACAGGGCAGGTATCATAACATTTTCAGAAACGGTTAATTCCATTTTAGCGGCTGACCGAAAGAATACGCAAATGCAAAAAATTCTTGATCTTTTATACAATCAAAAAACTCGATTTCTTGAATCGAATTTTGAATATCTTTGTGCGATAGTGAAGCAAAAGATCAAACAGCGCAGCTTGCTGTTGTTTTTTACCAACTTCGAAACAGTAACTTCGATGCGGCGGCAGTTACCCTACCTAAGAGGCCTGGCAAAAAATCATTTGCTGGTGATGATATTTTTTGAAAATACGGAGCTGAAAAAACTGCTGGACATACCCGGAGAAAATACCGAGGATATTTACATTAAAACCATTGCAGAAAAGTTTGCTTATGAAAAAAGGCAAATAGTCAAAGAATTCGTCAGTCACGGTATTCATGCGATTTTAACAACTCCGCAAAACCTGACTACAAGCACTATTAATAAATATCTCGAATTGAAAGCAAGAGGGCTGAGTTAGGATATGGAATCGGTACAAATCAACACCGCGCAAAATGTCGCCATCGACTACGAAATTGCTGGCCTGGGAGACCGGATACTGGCTGCTTTAATCGATTACTTTGTGCTGGCAGGATATATCATTGGCATTAGCCTTCTGTCTAATATTTTTGATTCGATCCTTCAGGGAAGTATAGTTGTTATGACGATTATTCTATTGCCTTACGTTTGCTACGATTTGGCCTGCGAAATTTTCATGAACGGCCAGAGCATCGGGAAAAGGGCTATGAAGATCAGGGTTGTTAAACTTGACGACTCACAGCCCGGAATCGGTGATTACCTTTTACGATGGCTGTTTCGGTTGATCGATGTTTCAATACTGGCCGGTGCGGTGGCGATTTTCACAATACTAATAAATGGCAAAGGCCAGCGGCTCGGTGATTTAGCGGCTGGAACGACCGTTATTAAAATGAAATCAAATGTGAAATTAAAAGATACTATTCTGGCGCAATTGGAAGTAGACTATCAACCCACCCTTTCACAGGTAGTTCTGTTAAACGATAGCGACATTGCAATCATAAAAAAAGTGTTACATGTAAAAATTGAAAACACGAAAATAGCGAATCACCTGGCTTTTAAAACCAAGACCGCACTCGAAAATAAAATGGGCATAAAATCAGATATGCTGGCCGGTGATTTTCTTGAGACGGTATTGAAGGATTATAATGCTTTGCTTGGCTCTTAAGATATATTTTAACCGCTCTTTGTTTATTATGCAAAGAAATTATTCCCCCAAAATGTTTCCAACGGATATTTTTATTATTTTCACATCCGTTAGATTCATCAATCTGTTGGTCACAATTAGATTTTGCTATGGTTAATTTGCCTGGTCTTTCCAACATTTGAGAATTCAATTTTAAGGTTTTGGCAAAAACAAAAACTCATGAAGGATTTCAATCTGAACAATAATCCAGTCTCGATTTCATTAAATACTCTAAAATGATAAGAATATAATGACTTGAATTATGGTATGATAAAAGCGAGTATTTTTTGTGATTTTGCATTTTAAATTTTCATTTTACTCAGTTTTTACTGGTTGAAAGGCAAAATAGTCATATTTACGCAAAAAGTGTAGGACAGTTTTCGTTCAATCACTAAGTAAGTTCTTTATTTATAATACGTCAGCGTTTTTTAAAAGCGCTGGTTTTTTATTTGTATCTATTGACTATTGAATTTATTTTTACTATCTTTTTGGGTTTAACGAACCTGACTTATAATGAAACTCATGGAATTAATTGAATTCTCAATCATATAAATCATTTATTATGAGGAGTTTTGTAATATGAAATTAGCATCAAGAATGAATCGATTAGGAACTGAAACCGCTTTCGAAGTCATGGCTCGTGCAAAGGCTTTGGAAGCGCAGGGGAAAAGCATTATTCACTTGCAAATCGGCGAACCAGATTTTGACACGCCGAAACATATTGTAGAAGCCGGAATAGCTGCATTGCAAGATGGCCAAACCCATTATTCGCCAGCTGCCGGGATCATGCCATTAAGGGAAGCCATAGTCGAGGAAGTATATGCGCGTCGTGGAGTCAGAACGAAAGTTGAAGAAATTGTAGTTACACCCGGCGCTAAACCAATCATGTTTTTTTTAATTTTGGCATGTATCGAAGCAGGAGATGAAGTTATTTATCCCAATCCTGGATTTCCCATCTACGAGTCGGCGATAAAATATGTTGGCGGCACACCGGTACCGCTCCAGCTTCGGGAAGAAAAGGATTTTCGATTTGATCCAGACGAATTCCGTTCATTGGTTACTGACCGTACACGCTTAATTATTATTAACACGCCACAGAATCCAACCGGCGGGATTCTGACCGGCGAGGATATTGAAGCAGTTGCTGAAGTCGCTAAAAAGAACAATATTATGGTTCTCTCAGATGAAGTGTATAAAAACATAATTTACGAAGGTGAACATCAAAGCATTTATTCGTTACCTGGCATGAAGGAAAATACTGTTCTTTTGGACGGTTTTTCAAAAACGTATGCCATGACTGGCTGGCGATTAGGATTTGGTGTCATGCGCCAGGATCTGGCTAAAAAGCTTGAACAGTTAATGATAAATTGCAATTCCTGTACCGCCACTTTCTCACAATATGCAGCCATAAAAGCCTTGCAGGGTCCAACCGAAGAAGTAAATGCCATGGTTGAAGAATTTAGAAAACGCCGGACAATCATTGTGGAAGGATTAAATGATATTCCGGGTGTGAGTTGTATCATGCCAAAAGGGGCATTTTATGCGTTTCCAAACGTTAAAGAAGTAAATATGAGTTCTCAGGAACTTGAAGGTTATCTGTTAAATGAAGCCGGCGTTGCTATATTGTCTGGTACAGCATTTGGCAAATTTGGTGATGGATATTTAAGATTTTCTTATGCTAACTCAATAGAAAATATTCAGGAAGGACTTGAACGTATAAAAAATGCCTTGAAAAACATTTAATGGCTAACTACAATAGCCTGGAAAATACCATTTATATCATTGATTACTTTGTTGATTAAATGGTGGAAATCTTTCCGAAGGTTTTTTGACATTCTGTATTTAGCGTTAAATATTAAGTAAATACTACATATCGAAAATGAAATTAAAAGGAACCTTCGGAAGGTTACTTACTCAACAGAGTCATTGATTACTTAATCTATCATCATTCGACTGCAATTAAACGAAGGAACTGTGTTGGAACCGAAAAAAACAGCGTTATACGAAGTCCATAAAAACTCTGGCGCCAAAATGGTTGAATTTGCCGGATACTGGATGCCTGTGCAATACAAAGGCATTATTGAAGAGCATAATAAAGTACGTAATTCAGTAGGTATCTTTGATGTCTCACACATGGGCGAATTTATTATCAGAGGCGACCGGGCTCAGGAATATTTACAAAAAATGACTTTGAATGACGTGTCGAAGTTGGTGGAAAACAGAGCCCAATATACTGCAATGTGCTACGAAAATGGCGGCATAGTCGATGATCTAATTATTTATTGTTTCTCCGATCATTATATGGCAATTGTAAACGCTTCTAATCTCAACAAAGATTTCAAGTGGATGAAGGATCATTTAATGCCCGGCGCCGAACTTTTTGACAAGAGTGATGAAATCAGTCTTTTTGCTGTGCAAGGCCGCAACGCAGAAGCAACCCTGCAAAAGTTAACGAACACTAATTTATCAGAAATCAGATTCTATTGGTTTAAAGAAGGAAAACTTGCTGAAGTTGACGCCATAATCGCACGTACAGGCTACACTGGTGAGGATGGATTTGAAATAGGTGTTGATGTAAAACATTCTGTAAACGTATGGAATGCCATATTAAAAGCCGGTGAAGAATTTGAAATTGAGCCAATAGGTTTGGCCGCCAGAGACACCCTGCGAATGGAGATGAAATATAACTTATATGGAAATGATATTGATGAAACAACCAATCCAATTGAAGCCGGCCTGGGGTGGATAACAAAAATAGACAAAGGCGCTTTTATTGGTCGCAATGCCATTTTGAAATCTAAGCAAGAAGGGCTTACCAGAAAATTAGCTGGTTTCTTATTAAAAGAGCGCGCCCTGGCCAGGCATGGGTATAAAATTCACAAAAATGGTCAGGAAATTGGTTCCGTCACCAGCGGTACATTTTCTCCAAGTTTAGGAAAAGGAATAGGAATTGGCTATATGGAGCTGCCCTACACTGAAATTGGCACCAATATCGCTATCTTTATTCGTGGCAAAGAAGTAGAAGCGGAGGTAGTCAAAACACCATTTTATCAACGACCTTATTAGAGTGAGCACTATTTTCGAAAAATCCAAAATTGCCTGGTCATTATATGCCATACTGGATAAGGAATTCAATCAAAATCGATCAATTGCTTATTTAACTGAGGAGGTCATTAGCGGAGGCGCTGGAATAGTTCAGTTAAGGGATAAAATATCTTCTGCAAAAGATTTTTTTGCTGAAGCCCTGAAAGCTAAAGAAGTAACAAATCAATATAATATTCCATTGATCATTAATGACAGACTTGATATAGCATTAGCATTAGATGCGGATGGCGTCCATTTGGGTCAGAACGATTTACCGTTTGATGTTGCAAGAAGTCTTATTGGAGAGAATAAAATATTAGGAGTGTCGGTACACAATCTGGAGGAATTCAATTTTTCATTAAACTGTAAACCTGATTATTTTGGCGTTGGCACCATTTATCCGACTCAAACAAAAAATAAATTACAGGTTATGGGGCCCAAAATACTTGAACTTTTACGTCCGAAAACGAGTTTACCTTTAGTAGCTATCGGAGGTATTACTGCAGAAAACCTGGAACCTGTTTTTCGCGCAGGAGCAGATGGTGTGGCCGTAATTTCAGCTCTGTTAAAATCTGAGAATGTACGCACTAGCACAATGGAATTTGTACGAAAGATTAACCATATTAAGCATTCGCTTTCTTTATAAACACGCTTAAGAGACTAAAATACAAAATCTAAACCATGCTGTCAAAAAAATGCTGCAAAAAATGTAAGAATAATTTTAATACTAAAATTAAATGGGGCGAGCTAAAAACATAAAATCCTCCCGACAAGAGGAAATTCTTGGCATACTTTTGATTACTCTCGGGATTTTGATCTTTGTCAGCCTGATGACATACAATTCCCTGGAGCAGCCCGGCAATTTTAAACTTGGTAAAATTGAAAACCAGCTCGGCCTGGCTGGTGTTTATATTTCCTTCTTTCTAATTCAATATGTAATTGGCTATCCATCCTTTGTTTTTCCTGTAATAGTTTTTATAATTGGCTGGCATCTGATACGAGGAAGTGAAATATTAAAAGCCTTTCGCTGGTCCGGATATCTTCTGGTATTTGCAATTTATACTTCAATCATATTAGCCATTCCTGAAGTTACATCGCCAAGTACAACCGACCTTGGATTTTCATTGTCTGGATTGTTGGGCGGAGTTATTGCTCAGATTCTTTTCAATTATCTGGGTATCGCTGGCAGTATAGTGATACTGCTGTCGCTCATTATGATAACAGTCATCAGCGCAACAAATATTAGTATATCAGCCTTCCTTGCAAATTTAGGACTTAGTATAACCTCCGTTCTCAGCTCCATTAAAAAAAGATTTACAAAAATGCATAGGATGCGTAAACCTGAATCTAAAAAACCACCAAAATCTCTGGAAAAAGATTTCGCAGCGTCACTGGAAAGAAATACTCGGAAAAGAGTTGATAAAACACCTCCTGATGAAAATGAAACTAAGTCAAAAGATCCTCAATTAGAAATGGATCTGAATGCATACAATTCAGACAGTGAATTGTTTATTCCAAAAAATAATTATAAATATCCGCCTTTAGAATTATTGGATTTGCCTGAGAACAATGGAGATGAAATTACCAAGGAAGAACTCACTGCCAATGCTCAGATTTTAGAAGATCGTCTGTTAGAGTTTGGCGTTCAAAGCAAAGTGGTAGATATTAAACCCGGACCCGTCATTACACGTTACGAAGTTGAACCTGCGCCTGGTGTAAAAATAAGTCGCATATCTTCCCTTGCGGATGATTTAGCTTTGGCCATGCGAGCCAAAAGAATTCGTATTGTCGCACCCATTCCAGGTAAAGCGGCCGTTGGTATTGAAATTCCGAATAGAAAACATGCTACCGTGTATTTTTCAGATGTACTTAAATCCACTTCATTTCAACAATCGGATTCTCCACTGACTATTGCCCTGGGTAAAACCATATCAGGGCAACCTTATATCACAAAATTAGAAGACATGCCGCATTTACTCGTAGCTGGTTCTACCGGCTCTGGTAAAAGCGTCTGTTTAAACAGCATCATTGCCAGTATCCTGTTCAAAGCGCATCCCACTCAAGTTCAGTTCATCATGATTGATCCGAAAAGGCTGGAGCTTTCTGTTTACAGCAACTTGCGGCATCACCATCTTACTTACCGCGAGGACCTGAATGAAGAAGTGGTTACTTCTGCTGAAAACTCAATTTCCGTTTTGAAGAGTACTGAAGTAGTCATGGAAAAACGCTATGAAATTTTAGCTCGTGCCGGCGTTCGCAATATCAGGGAATACAATAGGAAATTGAAAAGCGGACAATTGAATAATATAGAAAACGAAGAACCATTTGAACCTTTGGAATATCTTGTCATAATCGTAGATGAATTGGCAGATCTGATGTTGACCGCTGCCAGGGAAGTTGAAGAACCTATCGCAAGGTTAACCCAGATGTCACGTGCCGTCGGTATTCATCTGATTGTAGCTACCCAACGCCCGTCTGTGGATGTAATTACGGGTGTAATTAAAGCCAACTTCCCGGCTCGACTTGCTTTTCAAGTAGCTTCGAAAACAGATTCCCGGACAATTCTCGATCTTAATGGCGCAGAAAAATTATTGGGAATGGGCGACATGCTATTCGTTCCAGCCGGCAGTCCGGAGCCTATAAGACTGCATGGTCCCTATATATCTTCGGAAGAAATAGAAAAAGTAATTGCTCATATCAGAAAACAACCCAAATATCCAAAACACCTGCTGCCAGTCGAAAAAGAGGAAACCTTTGGCAGTCCGGGGGATGATGGTTTTGGTTTTTCGCGAGATAAGTTATTCAATGAAGCTGCGAAATTAATCGTGCGTCATCAACAAGGTTCGATATCACTTATTCAAAGACGCTTGAAAGTAGGGTATGCCCGCGCTGCACGTATAGTCGATGAATTAGAAGCTGCAGGTGTGGTCGGGCCATTTGACGGCAGCAAAGCCAGGGAAGTATTAATTGCTAATGAACAAGAACTGGAAGAATCGGGGGTAATTGAATAAGAACGATTACTTTATTTAATCATCAGATTTTGGAGAAAAAATGTACTACATAATATTGTCGATTATTTTAACCACAAATTTAGTCTTCTCAAACATAAATGGTGAATATTTGACGCGACCGCAAAACGCCAAAGACATTATTAAAAAGGTTAAACAAAAATATGAAAAACTGCTCAGTTTAAAAGCGGATTTTGAACAGGAATATGTCTGGTCACTGGCCGGCGAGACCCATATCCTTAAAGGAACTTTGTATTTAAAATCAGGAAATAATTATCGAATTGAAACAGAAAGTCAAATTGTTGTTACAAACGGCCAAAATGTTTGGACTTATTCAAAGACAAACAACCAGGTCATCATTGATCTATTGAATAAAACCGAAGAAAATCAATTGCCCAAAGATTTGCTTTTTAAATATTCAGAAGATTACAATCCCCACTGGATCGGTGAAGAAAAATTAGACGGCAATTTAACTTACGGCTTAAATCTCATCCCTAAAGACGAAGAAGCCTTTATTGTATCGATGCAAATTTGGGTGGATAAATCCACATGGCTGACTTTAAAAATTAGACAAGTGGATATCAATGATAATGTAAACACATATCAGGTAAAAAACGTTAAAGAAAATCTGGAATTGGATGACGCACTCTTTAATTTCAAAATTCCACCAGATGCAGAAGTTGTGGATTTGAGATAATTATAGATTAAATCTGCCACTGATCCAAGGGCATAAGGATTAAACATAATTAGTATTTGAAGCGAGTCTTTCGCTTCTCATTTTATACTGCACCTATAATTAATAATCCAAAAAACTGACTACTTAATATTATAATGTCAATTCTGGTCACAGGCGCAACAGGTTTTATAGGAACCAATTTAGTTAGAAAACTGGTCAACCAGGGCGAAACTGTGCGTATCTTACGCCGTGACTGGAGTAATATGTTGGGCCTGAAAGGATTAGCCATCGAAGAACATATCGGCGATATCCGAGATTATCAAACTGTGCGAAAAGCCGTCAAAGGCTGTAAACGAATTTATCACCTCGCGGCATTATTGAAAATCGCACCTTTTGAACGCGAGCGTTTCCAAAAGATAAATGTTCAGGGCAGTGAAAACATTGCTTTAGCTGCATTGGAAGAGGGAATCGAAAAGTTGGTTTACACATCATCTATTGCAGCAATTGGCTTTGGAACAGAAAAAAATCCTGCCACCGAAGAGTCGGAGTTTAATCTGGGTCAATTCAAATTGCCGTACATTGATACTAAGCGGTCAGGAGAACAAAAAATATTAGAATATTGTAAATCGGGTCTACCGGCTGTGGTAGTCAATCCCGGTTATGTTATGGGACCGTGGGACAAACATCCGGGTCTCAACAAATTATTAGTGTTGGCGGCGCGAGGCAAGTTGTGGTACTACATCGGTGGCGGTCTTAGTATAGTAGATGTAGATGATGTTGTTCAGGGCCATATATTAGCCATGGAAAAAGGTCAAATCGGCGAAAGGTATATTCTGTCCAATGAAAATTTAACGTATAAAGAATTCATCACCATGGCCAATGAATTTTCTGGAAAAAAGCCGCCTAAAATTAAGATTCCATTTTTGTTGACGCTGATTACGGGTTACTTAGCAGAGGCTGCCGGCACCTTATTTCGGTTTAACCCGGGAATTTCTTCCGGCATTGCACGCATGACATCTATCACACATTACGTCAGTTCGGATAAAGCTAAAAAAGAAATTGGCTTTACTTTGACGCCTCTTGCAGACACATTCAAAAAAACATTTGATTGGTTGAAAGAGTACAAATATATCTGAAAGAAAATTTACTACCACTAATTTTGTTAACTTTTTCCAGGACGGCGCTAAAATTACAAATAACAAAAGACAAAATACAAATAAATAACAATGCCCAATAACCAAAATTATGAAAATTAATCCACTCACGCAAATCAAAATATAGCTAAAATAAAACAGATATGGAAGTAAAATTTTTCGACCCGGATAAAATGAATCTAATTGGCTACTTTTTACGAGACATTTTAAGAGCCAATTTATTTTATAAACCTGTTCAAAAAAAAGCAGAAAAGTTGAAAGGCGCTATTTTGTTTAATGCCAGCGGAATGGAAGCCACACTCATCTTTCATGATAAATCAGTTGAAATTTATCAAGGCGCAACTGAAAATATAAATGCAAACATCACAGGGGATTTAAACGCCCTGCTCGACGTCGCTTTGGGAGCAAATTATTTGAAATTTATCATCACAGCTAAAATCAAAATTGGAGGGAATGTATTTTTACTTTTAAAATTGATGAAGATTTTACGAGTACAGGAATAACCAGAGGCGTTAAGTACGAAAAATTGCACTATATAGAAATTTCTACATTAATGTAAAAAAAACCAGAGGTATATGGATATTTCCACACAAAACCTGATTAATAAACTAAAAAACGAACTGGATGCAGATAAAGTCTTTGACCAGTCAGATATTTTGAAAGAGTATGCCGACGACTGGACCGAAATCCCCGGGCATCCACCAGAGGTTGTTGTCAAAGTAACAACCGTCCAGGAAATTCAGATCGTTTTAAAAATCGCCAATGAACATAAAATTCCAGTGGTGCCACGGGTAGCGAATTCAAATGTCGGAGGATTGGCCATTCCGGAACTGGGCGGTGTAGTCCTGGATTTAACTGAGATGAATCAAATTTTAGAAACCAACGAGGCGGACATGTACGCCATCATTGAGCCTGGTGTGACCTGGAAAGATATTAAATCCCACCTTGCGCAAAACCACCCAGCTCTGAGATTTGGTTATGCTTTATCACCACCCGACACATCGATTATGGCTAATTGTTTATTAGACGGTCTTTCGAATTTAAGTTTAAAACACGGTTCCGCCTCCCACTGGATAAATGGTCTGGAAGCTGTGCTGCCTACCGGGGAGATTATCAAAACCGGTATCGGCGCTGCCAGTCCTATTTGGTGCACTAAATCACCCTTGCCAGATTTGACCGGCCTGTTTGTTAGTTTTCAGGGAACAACCGGTGTTGTAACCAAACTTTCCGTTCAACTATGGCCAAACCATCCTTTCCGTAAACGGTTTTTTGTCCTGGCTTATGACACCGACGAAATGTATGATTTTATCAATTTACTGGTGCGCGCGGAAGTGTGTGATGATATCGGCGGCCTCTCCTGGCCAGTTGGTAAAATGCTGTTTGGTGACAAAAATCCTCTTTTCTGTGATCCTTCTGAACCAGAACAGTTTCTTTATATAGATGTCTCGGCGGAATATGAGGACTTATTCAATGTGAAATTAAAGATTGTCGAACGTTTGATACATGATCAGAAAAAACAAGGCGTTCGATTGGAGTCGCCATTAGACGTGAAAAAACTGGTTAAAATCTCTCCACGATTTGAGAAGTTTGCTGAGTTTCCTACTGAGCTAGATTTCCTTATGGACCTGGGAGGGCTTACCTGGATTGGTACGTATGGCCCGCTTTCTAAAATGAAAGAAGGAGTAAAACGCGGAATGCAATTGATGCAAGAGCGGGGCTTCCCACCAATTGTCGTTACGCGCCCCATGCACGGCGGACACTTTGGAGTACTGAGATTTATCGCAATCTTTGACAAATCAGATACAGAACGGGTAAGACAGGTGAAGGAACTAAACCAGGCATTGAGCGATCTGGTAATTGCATCAGGATTCTTTCCTTACAAAACCCCGCCCTGGGTGGTTCATCGGCACCGTGATAAAATTGATCCTGCCTTTTTGAATCTTTTAGGGAAAATTAAAAAATTGCTGGATCCCTATAGTATTATGAATCCTGGCAAGTGGCCAGTTTAGGGGATTGAATTAAATAAATTACCTGGGTGATTTTTTTAGAATATTGATAATTATCAGGATATGAGACTTACACCAATACGATAATTGGAGAATAATAAACATGACCTTTTTTTCCATTGTTCGGGATATTGCTGATTTTCTCTGGGGCCCGCAAATGCTTGTTTTCATTCTGGGCAGCGGGATCTATTTTTCTTTACGTTTAAAGGGCATCCAATTCAGGCAATTCGGGATAGCTGCCAAGGCATTGTTAACTTCAAGAAAACCAACAGGTGAAGGCGATATCACGCCCTATCAGGCGCTGATGTCTGCTCTATCAGGAATCATTGGCAATGGCAATATTGCCGGCGTGGCAACAGCTATCGTAATGGGCGGTCCGGGAGCAGTTTTCTGGATGTGGATTTCTGCGTTTATCCTCATGGCCACTATGTATTCTGAATCTTTACTTGGATTTAAATTCAGAGAGAAAGACGCAGACGGCGCTTTCCTTGGCGGCCCAATGGTTTATATCCAGAAAGGCCTGGGCTGGAAATGGCTGGCCATTCCGTTCGCTATTGCCATGTCTTTAAAAACATTACTGGCCACGACTTCCATTCAATCAAATTCCATGTCTATTGTTTTGAATAGTCAATTTAATATTCCCCAACTTTATTCCTGCATAGTCATCGCAGGCTTAACCTGGATTGTGGTTATTGGCGGATTAAAGTCGATCGCGAAAACCGCACAAATTCTTTCCCCGTTTATGACCGTTGCATATCTTGCAGGAGGGTTAGCTGTACTGTTAATACATTTTGATAAAATACCTGAGGTCCTGGCTGATATTGTTAAATATGCTTTTACACCGCACGCAGCGGTTGGCGGATTTATGGGCGCTGGTGTCATGATGGCGTTACGATATGGCGCAGCCAGGGGCGCTTACAGTAACGAAGCGGGTACAGGCTCGGTGTCCATTATGCACGCGACCGCGCAGTCTAAAAGCGCTGTCAATCAATCACTCATCTCCATGCTGGGAGTTTTTATTGACACCATTATTGTTTGCACATTCACCGCCCTGGTAATTTTGAGCAGCGGTCTCTGGACCAGCGGTCTGAACAGCACTGCTTTAGTCGCAGAGAGTTTTCAATCCGCACTGCCTTTTGGTAATTGGATTGTTCTTGGATCTTCTTTACTATTTGGCTACTCAACTTTAATTGCCTGGTGTTTTTATGGGGAACAGTGCGCGGCGTTCATGTTTGGAAATAAAGCAAAAATCATTTATAAATGGTTGTTTTGTTTTGCCATCCTGATCGGTGCAACCAGCAACGCGGAAAATATCTGGAGCTGGGGAGATTTACTGAATGGGATAACTGTTCTCATCAATCTTGTTGGAATAGTCGCATTGAGTCCTGTTGTGGTTAAATTAACATTTGAGAAATTACGGGAATGATATTGCCATCCAACTGTTAATATTGAAATGACAGAATCGCCTTTAATCTTTCAGCGCTTTCCAGCACTCGAAAAAAACATACCCTGGATTTCACTCGGTAACTTTCCAACCCCGGTTGAACGGTTGACTAATATAGAAAATGATTTGGAGCTAAACAGTCTCTGGATTAAACGTGATGACCAGAGCGGTGAATTATACGGAGGGAATAAAGTTCGAACCTTGGAATTTAACCTGGCGGAAGCCCTGCAACAGCGAGCTGATTTAATTTTTACTTACAGCGCACTGGGTTCTTACTGGCCGCTTTCCTGTGTGATTTACGCAAAATTACAAAACCTGCCTACGAACGTATTTTACTTTCCTTATCCTCTCGATTCAATAAAAGAAAAAAACTTAGAGTTAACCCACCAACTGGCTAACCAGGTTTTGTCGGCAAAATCTCTACTCGCTTTCCTGTTTTTACTTTATTTGAATTTGTACAAGGCCAAAAAGAGATCAAAAGTTTACTTAATGCCACCGGGAGGAGCTTCGCCAGTAACAACATTGGGTTTTGCAAATGCAGTACTTGAATTAGAACAGCAATGTACTAGGGGAGAAATGCTCATTCCAGATTATCTGTTTTGTCCGTTAGGTAGTGGCGGCACCGCTGCCGGGCTTTCTATTGGTTTAAATCTGGTCGGCTGGAAAACCCGGGTTATTGCGGTCAGAGTAGTCGATTTAATTTTAGCCAACAAATTCACTTTGAATCGTTTAATTCGCAAATCAGTAAAAAACATGCAGGATTGTGGAGCAAACCTGTCCAGTGCAATCAATTGGGGCGGCAATATCCGGATTGAACACAATTATTTTGGGATGGGCTATTGTAAACCGACTCCATTGGCAGATAATAGTATAAAACTTTTAAAAACGAGGGAGAACCAGGTATTAGATTCCACCTATACTGGAAAAACATTTGCAGCCATTTTAGACTTATCTAAAAAAAATATTTTTAAAAATAAAAATATCTTGTTCTGGCAGACATTAAATTCACGTAATCTTGATCTGGTTATCCAGTAAATCTTCTTGAAACATAAGACACATTTTCGTATATTGGCTTTATATTGAATTAAAAGGCTGAATTCATGCTGAGTCGCAAAGTTGAAATAGTTGACGCTCATAGCCATTTTTTTTCTTATGATTGGTTTAAACATTATTATGATCTGGCTAAAAACCAATTATTGCCGCAAGAAGGAATAGAAGATCTGGCAAACAAACTTGAGTGGGAAGCTCCCCCTGTTGCGCCAAACGAGCTGGGCAAAAGATGGATTCAGGAACTCGATAAATATGGCGTCAAACGACAGGTGCTGTTTGCCAGCAAATTAAACGATGCCGAACAGCTAACCGTGGCAGTACAGGCTTTTCCTGATCGATTTATTGGTTATGTGATGATCGATCCGACTCAACCGGACGCACGAGAGCAGACTCTTTATTCATTAAATATACTAAACATGAATGGCATTCTCCTTTATCCAGCCATGCATCATTTTCATGTTTCGAATGAGTCTGTATTTCCTGTATATGAGGAAGCCGTGTCAGCCGATGTGCCGGTTTTTATTCATTTCGGCCAGCTTAAAATCCCGATCTGCGGCCGGCTTGGTTTATCTGACAATGTTGAGCCTCGTTATTCTAATCCGATCGATTTGAAAGTACCGGCTCATGAATTTCCAGAGGTGAATTTTATCATCCCTCATTTTGGCAGTGGTTTTTTTGAAGAAGCCCTGGTGGTTGCGAGTGAATTTCATAATGTTTTTTTCGACACTTCAAGCTCAAATTCCTGGATTCAATCGCCTCTCACTCTAAAGGAAGTTTTTCATAAATCCCTCAAAGTCCTGGGACCTGAGCGGCTTCTCTTTGGAACAGATTCATCCTATTTTCCACGGGGCTGGAGAAACGAAATCTTTGAATCGCAAATGCAGATTCTTGATTCTCTGAATGTTTCTAAACACGATAAAGAATTGATCTTTGGTGGTAATATTTCTCGTATCTTGCGTTTATAGAAATCTAATTACAGAATAATAATTTCCGAAGTAAAGATAAAACCTGAATAGTTAAAAATGTACGGTTATCCGTTGAGCTCAGTAAAGGTCATAAAATATCATCCCGAATCCGCTTTCGTGGGTGAGGAGTCTGTTTTCTGGCAAAATTGAGCTTATTAGCAAAGTCAGATTTCTCGCTGACGTTCGAAATGACAGAAGCGGAGTAAAATGGATAAACAGATTAAAACGATTTAAATATGCCAGAATTACCAGATTTAGTCTACCTGGAAAAAAGACTTAATTCTATTGTTACAGATAAAAAAATTACCGGCTTCAAGATTACTGAACCCATAGTTTTCAGAATTTTAATTTCCAAGGGACTTGAAGAAGTCTTGATCAATTCGAAAATTAGTAGTATCTATCGACACGGCCCTTTTTTAATTTTCAAATTTATCAACGAGGTTGAAATAGTCCTCCACCCGATGTTAGCTGGCAGGCTAAAATTTACAACTGAATCAGCAAAACCTGGTCGCGGCCTGTGCTTTTCTTTACATTTTGAAGACGGTTCAGTTTTACATTATTTAGATAATAAAAAAATGGGCAAAGTATATTTAATCAAAACAGGTGCTTATGAGCAAATTCCCAAATACTTAAGTCAGGGTTTAGATATTTTGAGCGACCTTTTTACTATAGAAAAATTTAAACTGCTAATACAGGGGCAGCGTAAACAAGTTCGCGTTTTCTTAATGCAGCAGAGTCTTTTGAGCGCTATTGGTAATGCTTATGCGGATGAGATTCTATTTGACGCACGCATTCATCCAAAAACATTCTGCTACCAATTAATCCTGGAAGATATTGAGATACTATATGATAGCATTCGGCGGGTAATTGCCTGGGGAATTGATGAAGTGGAGAAAGCCCGTGAGCCGATTGAGGTAAAAGTACGCGGACATGTCAAAGTTCGGAATCGAAAAGATCAACTCTGTCCCAGATGTGGAACAACGATTCGGCGTGCTGGAGTATTGGGTTATGACACATTTTTTTGTCCAACCTGTCAACCGGCAGCAAGAAAACAGTTTATTAAGTGGCAGTAATTTTAGAGAGATAGTATCGGGATGAAAATAAAACTAAATGGACGTTCAGGTTTAAGCGTAAATATTCGAAAAAGAGTTCGTCCATTTTTATTAATCCTTTCGCTGAGTATTTTTATTTATATAATAAACCTGCCTACTCCTCAAGGGCTAACGCCTGAAGGATTAAAAGCGCTGGCCATATTTGTAGTCTCCATCTTTCTCTGGGTCACACATGCACTTCCATTGATGATAACCAGCCTTCTTGTAGTTATATTATTTCCATTGACCGGCGTTATATCAACTTCTGAATCTTATGCGCTCTTTGGTAATGAAGCCATTTTTTTTATTTTAGGAGCTTTTATTCTGGCTTCAGGATTAATGCGCTCAGGCTTAAGTACACGGCTGGCGCTGTTAACGCTCAGGCATTTTGGAAAGTCTCCTAAGTTTTTGTTACTCAGCTTTTTATGCTTACCGGCATTTCTATCGTTCTGGATGTCAGAACATGCAGTCGCTGCCATGATGTTTCCAATTGTTTTGGAAGTTGTGGATGCACTGAAACTAGCTCCATTACAAAGCCGTTATGGTAAGGGATTGTTTCTATCCATGACTTGGGGATGCATTATTGGAGGAATTGCTACATTCCTGGGAGGCGCACGCGCTCCTTTGGCGCTTGGTATTTTACATCAAAATACCGGTCATACAATTGATTTTTTACATTGGACACTGGCCACTCTGCCAACGGTTATTTTCATGATTGTAATAGCCTATTTTGTAATAATTAAAATGTTCCCCCCCGAAATTCAGGATATTGAACAAGCACGAGTAGCTTTGAAAAGAAAAGAGTTGAGAATGGGGCATGTAACTCGAAGAGAGCAAGCTATTGGAATTTTAATGCTTATGACCATATTTTTCTGGGTGTTTTATGGTGAGAAGCTCGGTTTGGCGAACATCGCCATTGCATCTGTGGTCATAGCCTTTGGTTTTCAACTTTTGGATTGGAAAGAAGTGGAAGAAGATGTGAATTGGGGAATATTTTTAATGTATGGAGGCG
Organism: uncultured Cytophagia bacterium; assembly: GCA_964539665.1. Lineage (GTDB taxonomy): Bacteria > Zhuqueibacterota > Zhuqueibacteria > Oceanimicrobiales > Oceanimicrobiaceae > CAZIKB01. Next base: position 4,283 of record CAZIKB010000073.1, on the reverse strand, counting down.
CAATCTGTTTAGGCTTTGCAATGGATATGACCGGTGCCGCACATTGGCTCGCGGAAAAATCTCTGGGTTTATACGTACAATCCTCCTGGGGTTTAATCATATCCCTAATTATAATCTCATTGTTTCTAACTGAAGCCATCAGCAATACCGCTGCTGTGGCTTTAATTTTGCCATTAGCGCTGGGATTTGCTGCTGATTTTAATATCGATCCAAGAATTGTCACGATGGCGCTTACGATTCCCGCCGGGTTAGCATTTCAGTTACCTATGGGGACACCCGCGATGGCCATTGCTTACTCATCCGGATTTGTAACCATGAAAGACACCCTTATAGGTGGGATGATAATGAAAATATTTGCCTTTGTTATTTTTACACTTTCAATTTTATTTTACTGGCCATTGATTGGATTAAATTTTTAGGTTTAATGATGAATAGAATTCTATTAATTGTCTCTTTTCTGAGAAGCTCTCAAAAAACCATTGAAGAGTCTTTAGCTTTAGCAAATAAAAATAAAGCGCACCTCATTGTTTCTTTTGTAATCGATATCGAATATGCGGACAGAATTGCCCATAAATTGGCTGATGAAGGGTGGATAGGCGGGAAGCCCTCAGAACAACTTTATCTTTCTCTTTTAAAAGAATATAAATTACAAGCAGAAACAAAACTAGCAGAAATTGAACGCCGCGCAAAACAATTAAACATACCAATTAAGTCTGTTATTAAAAGCGGCACTATATTAGAAGAAACATTACGGCTGGCCAGTTTAGAGGATCCAGACCTGATTGTTATCACACGCCGCAAGCGTTCGAGTCTTTCAAGGTTAATCTTTGGATCAATGCTAAATGTTTTAAAAGAACAAGTAAAATGTGAAGTTAAAATTATAGACGCAGAGTAACAGGTCTGAAACGGAAGGGTGTATGAATATTAAGGCAATAAGGAAATATGGTGTAAGGGAATCACCTTATGGCCATATGTCCTTATTGCCTTATTCCCATATACCTTTATATCCATAAACACCAAAACCCTCTTACAGAATGAAATTTATATTCGCAATCTTAATCGTCATCCTCTTATTCATCCTGATTATCCGTATTTTTGAAAACAACTTCGTTTTCTTCCCGTTTAAATATCCGCAGGGATACTGGCAACCGGCAGCATTTGGATTGCAGGCAGAGGACTGCTATTTTGAAACAACCGATGGAGTTAACCTGCATGGATGGTTTGTGGCGAATGAAAATGCCCTGGCAACCGTGATTTGGTGTCATGGCAACGCAGGCAATATCACTGACCGGCTCGACAATTTAGCCAAACTAACTAAATTACCAATCAACGTTTTTTTATTTGACTATAGAGGATATGGCAAAAGTGAAGGTTCGCCTGATGAAACTGGTATTTACCTTGATGCAGAAGCAGCCTACGATTTTCTAATTTCACGCAAAGATATTTCTGCAGGAAATGTGATCATTTTTGGACGCTCATTGGGAGGAGCTGCTGCGGTGGATTTAGCTACCAAACGTTCAAGCGCAGGTTTAATATTAGAGTCAACTTTTACTTCTGCCAAAGATATGGCCAGATCTGCATTTGGCTTCATTCCGGTGTACCTGATTATTCGTACGAAATTAAATTCAAATGATAAAATCCCGCACATTCAAGTTCCGCTTTTAGTGCTGCACGGTACAAAGGATCGTACTGTGCCGTATCGTTTAGGCCGAAAATTATTTGAAATAGCCGATGAGCCCAAAGAGTTTTATGATATTGAAGGAGCGGACCATAATGACACCTACATTGTTGGCGGTCAACCATATTTTGATAAATGGTTGATGTTTATTAAGCAAGCTGTACAATAACTATCTTTTGTGCTCGCATTTTTTCGGAGCGGTCCATCCCCGAATAATAATTAGTGTTTGAACGAAAACTCTCTGTTCTGTCATTCCGACTGAAAGGAGAAATCTGTAACTACAACATTTTCAATGAAACAAGATTCCTCACCCTGTTCGAAATGACATTCTGGGCTGGTTTTCACTCAAACACTAATTATTTTCTTATCACAGATATGCATCTGGCCTGTATTGAGAAGGGGCCACACTTGACAGCCCATTGATGTCACTTCTTTTTTTTAACCTTAGTTCTTTTGACCCCCTTTTTGGGTTTGGTTTTTTTACTCCCCTTTTTAACGGTAGCTTTTTTGCCACCCTTTTTAACTGTTTTTTTTGAACCTTTTGTGACGGTAGTTTTTTTCTTTCCAGCCGGCGTATTCCTGGTTCTCACTGTAGTCTTTTTTACTTTTCCTGTTTTGGGATTGGCTACAACCCTTGTTTTCTTTTTAACCAGAGTAGAAGATCTGGGTTGGTAATTTACTTTGTTCACAGTCCTGACTCTGGTGGTATTGGAAACCCTGAAAGTGGTAGTACTGCGATATCTTACAGTCCTGGTCCTGTAGACATTTACAGTGACAGGACGATATGGTCGATGCCAGCGTGGATAAAAGCCAAAATAATATCGCGAACGATAAGGACGATAAGCGGGGCGGTACATCCAACCAATAATCGGCCAGGTATGAATATGAACATGGGTTGGCGCAACATAATAATCAGCCCCATAAATAACTTCATTGCCGTGAATCTGCATGTTGTACGCCTCGTCACCTGATTTCTCGATTTCAATGGTTGCAACATCCTGGAACTCTGTCTCAGAAAGCGGGACTTGCAGTATCATAACGTGAGTTTCATCTGCTGCCTTTTCAACAACTCTGATAAAATCCACTTCACCGTTATCATCCAAATCGAGATTATTTACCCCGGTATCAGGATCGTTTAATGCCTTTTCAAAAGCCTCCACGTTTTCTGAATCTTTGAAAAGTTCGCTTACAGCTTGCAGGTCTAATCCTTCTGCAGCTTCGGAGGTCGGCGCGACGATAGTGACGTCTTGTTGAAAACTGTAGCTGCTACCAAAGTTTGCAAATAAAAATAGTGCAACAAAGGTAATTGTGAGTCTTATTTTCATGTTCTCCTCCATATGTTGTCTGAATAAATAATTGTAGTTAAATGTAGGAACTCATTTGATAAATAATAAAAATATATTCAGTTATTATACAAATTTAAACTTTCCAAGTAAACAAAAAAATGCATGAACTTATAATTCAATCAGTTAAGGCTACTCCCAGAAATTCTTCTTTTGGTTAGTAGTCGGTTTGCCATAACCAAAAAAGTCGTCCACCCAGACCAATAAACGGTTGAATACTGGAAGTTTCCGAATTAATACCCGAACCACATCGTGCAAAAGACCTCGCGGTTTATTGAATGGACAAACGGCCACGCAATTGTTACAGTCCATCCAATTTTTCACCCAATACTTAAAACATTGTTCTGGATTGATATACCACTTTTTGACACCTGAATGGTTGCTGAACGTTGGACCTTCCTTGGTCGGCTCGCCGTAAGGTATAGATTTCGAAGGGCATTTATCCGCACATTTTTTGCAGGTCTCGCAAAATTGGGCCACGCCAAAAGTTTTGTTATCATCATGATTTAGAGGTAAGTCGGTAAAGACTTTGCAAATCCGCACCGCGGACCGTACTTTTCAGTAATCAGCAGACCGTTCCGACCGGGCTCTCCTAGCCCGGCAGCGATAGCCAGTGGAATGGACAAAGCAGTATCATTGCCGCAAGGGATAGCTCGATATCCAAGTCCCCTGATAAATGTAGCCACCAGGTTAGCCACAACTGCCTGCCGACTGTACCCCAGACCAGTAGATGCACCAGCAATGCCGTTGGGAGAATGCAGACTGGATTCGTAATCCATTTCAACGGCCATAACGATGGCATGACTACACTCATCGGGTAGATCAACGGGACGGTGTTCGTTATCGACAAGATCGAGCTCATGGGAATAGACCAGGTTGGGGTGAGCGTAGCAGACACCCACTAAATCTGCCCCCAGGAAACGGGCCGCTTTTTTTACAATGCGGGTATTAACTTCTGGAGTGTTGGTAACCGGGCCATCGGCTTCTATAAACCGTTTGACTTTATCCGACACATGGCTCCATGAATATAGCCCACGGTTGCTGCACATGTTCCCGAAAGCAAAACCGTATTCAATGTGCCAGGAAGCGTTTCTCAGGGCATAATCGAGTTTCCGGTAGCCATATTTGTTTTGATATTTGACCTGGTTGAAAAACTGGTTTCCAAAAGAAAGTAGCTCGTCGTCCCAGGTTCGGCGCTTGAACATTTCGTTTCGTTGGTCAAACCGGCAGTCCGGGACTGCGAAAGGAAAATAAGGCATGTT
>CAZIKB010000072.1:0-32416 GCA_964539665.1 uncultured Cytophagia bacterium | reverse complement strand
TGATGGAGTAATATACAAATTATTATACGACATTACAAGTATGACTTGACACTAGTCCACCATCATTTGATATATAAGATCTTCCAGTCCCAATCCATTTGTTCCCTTGTTCGTCAATGGCAAGCGCACGTACATGGTTATCTGGCAGCCCCGAGTTAAGTACGTTGAAGAGCGTCCAGTTTTCTCCGTCAAACTTTGATAATCCCTCATCAGTACCCATCCATTTATTGCCTTCTGCATCAATGTCAATGTAATAGACGCTGTTATCAGGTAATCCAGAGTTAGTAATATCATAGACTGTCCAGTTAACTCCGTCAAACTTTGCTAATCCACCAGCTGAAGTCCCAATCCATTTGTTGTTTTCTGCATCAATAACAAGATCATAAATCTCGTTATGTGGTAGTCCAGAATTATCGTTATCGTAAATAGTCCAATTTGCTCCATCAAATTTCGCTAACCCACCATCCCAAGTCCCAATCCATATGTTACCTTGTGCATCGATAGCAAGAGCGCTCACAAAGTTTTTTGGCAAACCAGAGTTAGTTGTCTTATACACCGCCCAGTTCACTCCATCAAACCTTGCTAATCCACTTGCAGTCCCAATCCATTTATTATTCGATTTATCAGTTGCAAGAGCAGATACTCCGTTATTCGGGAGGCCAGAGTTGCCTTTGTTATAGACTGTCCAATTTATGTCGTCGAACTTTGTCAATCCATTATCAGTCCCTATCCATTTATTTCCTTCTGCGTCAATGGCAAGCGTATTTATATCGTTACTTGGTAAGAATTCTGTAATCTTTCTATAGACAATCCATTCTGGATTTTGTGAGAAGGCTGAGGTTGGGTATGCATTTAATAGTACTAAAATTATGCCTATAAATATCAACTCATTTATTTTGAGAACAAACCAGCTTCTCATAACGCACCTCCTCCTTGTAATTATTAAGACATTAATATCGGATTGGTCGCACATAATCGCGGCGCTTGACGAAGTCAGCGCCGCGATTCTCGGCGACGCCAGTCGCCGAGAACGTTTGTTTTCTATAGTTTCCTGATAACACATAAAGATTACAATTTTTTCATTGATCCACAAGGAAAATTTAACTAACCAAAAGAAAAGATAACTGTATAACACCCTCACAAGTGCGATATAAGGAAACTGTATAATTATTGCAAGTCACATTCACCCCTTTAGAAACATTTTACCAAAATGCTGCGACAATAACCGCTGTCACAATTGAGAGAATAACTGATAGTACCCGGTAATTTTGATACCAGGGAACGTTTTTTAGTTCCGCGGATTCTGCGTTGTAAAATTCCCTGGTCCAGGTGTATTGTGCAACTATGGTTCCATCCGGCGGCGCAGTCATCAAACTGCCGATTACGAGAATGGCCGTGCAGGCAATGAAAAGAATGGGAGCGACATAGAGGAAATGCACAGATGTAATACCGGCAATTTCATTCATGTAAAAGAAAATAGCGGCTAATCCCACACCGAACACCAAAGCATAAAATGCTCCCTTAGCGTTGGCGCGTTTCCAAAAAATGCCAACCAAAAACATGGCTACGACTGGAGGAACGGTGTATGAGAGCACTCTCTGCAAGTATTTGAACAAGGAACCAAATTTCTCGATTTGTGGGGCCCACAATGCCGCCAAGATCATAAAAATAAAAGTAACCCAGCGACCTACCTTCATCAATTGCTGTTGTGAGAGTTTCGGTTTGGCTTTGGCGACGAAATCCATCGTTACAAGGGTAGATGCAGAATTGAGGGTCGAGTCGATTTGTGACATCAGCGCGGCAATAAAGCCCGCCATTACCAGCCCAAGCAGTCCGACCGGCAAAAGGTCAAACAGTAAGGTCGGATACACTAAATCCGCTTTGGGTAATTCCGGATAGAGTAAAATTGCAAAAGTGCCCGGCAAGACCATGATGAACAACACCGGCAGCTTCAGTAAACCGGCAAACAGACTGCCCAATCGCCCGTGCTGTAAATTTTTGGCGCTTAGCACCCGCTGCACCATAAACTGGTTGGTGCACCAGAAGTAAAATCCCAGTAGTGGTAAGCCAGTGAACAATCCCAACCAGGGTACGCCCGGGTCATCCAGCGGTCGAACAAGACTGAGCATATCGGGAGAAACCTGGGAGGTTATTGCATCCCATCCCCCGACCTTTAAAAATGCGGTGATGGAAATGACAACCGAACCGATCAGCAGCAACACCGTCTGAATAGCGTCGGTGTAAATAACCGCTGCTAAACCACCGGCAATGGTGTAAACGCCCGCCACGATGGCCAGAACCGAGATGGTTTGCCACATAGGAATTTCCGGAAAAATTAATTTAAGCATAAGTCCGCCGGCATACAAACTGCCTGCCGTATCCACCAGGATATTCAGGAACAGGGTCAGGATTGAAAAATAGTTCCGGGCCCGTCCGTCGAAACGGCGTTCCAAAAATTCCGGCATGGTATATACTCTTGCCCGCAGTACAAATGGCAGGAAGAATATGACAAAAAATACCAGAATTATTGTGGCAAACCATTCATAGTTGAAAACTGAAATTCCAGTGCTGTAAGCGTCCCCGGCCAGACCAATCAACGTCGTGCTGGAAATGTTAGATGCAAACAAGGAAATACCGATAAACGGCCAAATCATCGAACGGCCGGCCAGGAAATAATCTTCAGCAGATTTATGGCGCTTTCCCAGTCTTAAGCCAAACCAAACGACAAATACGATATACAATCCGATTATGACTAAATCAACAAAGTGTAGACTAAAATCAGTATTCATAGCGCTTTCTCCATGAGTTGAAATTGCTCATTCTACGGCTCCAATGTGATGAAAACAATACGTCTGAAAAAAACTCTTTTCTTTCAGGTCAAATCTATTAACAAACTCTCATGCGGTTTCAACAACAGTTCCGATAGAACCACCCTGTCAGATTTCGCTAATTGAGAGGAGAGTAACACTTTGCCTGAATTGCCGAGTGAAGATAAATCCAAATTACACTCAGTGCCTTCGAAATTGATAATCACCAACAATCGTTCGCCTTCTGCACTACGAACATAAGCCATTATTTCCGTAGGTGTTTCTTCCACAAAACTAAAATCTCCCCGATGCAAAGCAGGTATTTCTCGCCGCAACTTTAGCAAGGATTTGTAGAAATTAAGCGTCGAGGTCTGATCTTCCTGTTGAACGGCGACGTTAGCTTTTTGAAAGTTGAACGCTATCGGCAGCCAGGTTTCTACCCCTGGCGGTGAAAAGCCCGCGTTAGGGGAGGCGTCCCATTGCATGGGGGTGCGTTCGGGATCACGGCCTACATTCAAATCAAGCATCTCTTTCCCCCACGGATCGTGCCTGCGCTCAAGAGGAATATCGGCATCTTCCATACCAAGTTCGTCACCATAATACATCGTTGGAATTCCCCACAGTGTCAAAAGCAGCATGCCAACTGAACGGTGATTTTCTGGCTTAAAACGAGTAGCAAGTCGATGTACGTCATGACTCCCAAATACGAAATTGCGTGTTGCTCCTTCGGGCACAACTGAATAGTATGCAGAGATATTTGTTTTGATCTCAGCCACTTTCCAGGGCATTACGGTGCCCATAAAATTAAAAGGAATGTGTAATTCATCCAGGTTCTTACCGTAGTACTTTACCAATTCAGTCAGTTCGAATATCCATGTTTCTCCAATCATTACGCGTTCACCGTTGTAACTATCAAAGAGACGGCGAAAGCCACGCAAGATTTCATGGATTTCGGGTTGATTCATTGAATGTACGGGTTCCAGCTTCAGTCCAAATGGCTTGAAGGGGCTGTCATCATTTATGGGTGGATTGTCAGGGAAGTCAGAATGTTTAATGCAGCACATTACTGTGTCTATACGGAAGCCGTCTACGCCTTTATCCAGCCAGAAGCGGAGCACATCTTGCATGGCCTCAACCACTTCCGGATTACGCCAGTTGAGATCAGGTTGTTCCTTCAGGAAGGTATGCAGGTAGTATTGTTGGGTTTTCTCATCCCATTGCCAGGCCGATCCTCCGAAGATCGCTTCCCAATTGTTCGGGAGGCCGCCATCTGGTTTGGCGTCTTTCCAAAGGTACCAGTCTCGCTTAGGATTATCATGCGATGAGCGAGATTCAATGTACCATGGATGCTGATCAGAAGTGTGATTGGGTACATAGTCCAACACAACGCGAAGATTTCGATCGTGGGCTGCTGTTAGGAGTCGGTCGAATGTTGCCATGTCCCCAAACATTGGATGAATGTCTGTATAATCTGAGACATCGTACCCGTTGTCTAACATTGGAGAAGCAAAGATTGGTGAAACCCAGATTGCATCAACACCGAGTTCTACCACGTAATCAAGCCGGTTTATGATACCTTGCAGGTCACCGATACCGTCGGCATTACTGTCCATAAAACTGCGAGGGTAAATCTGGTAAAAAGCACCGTGCTTCCACCAAATAAAATCTTGACTCATTATTCCCTTCGGTTTAGGGTTTCAAATTATATGGGGTTGTTGAATAAAGAATGAATTAATTCGTCAGCAAAGAATTCCTGCTGGTTAGTAATATTACTGATGACTTCATATCTGCCGGTCATTTGCCCCGGGCATTATTTATATTTTTCCGGCAAGATAAGTTCTGCACTGCTCGAGCAGCTTTTTCGTGGCCAAAATACCTTCTTTCTCACTCAGCCGTTCCCCTTCATACTCAATGCCGACGTATCCTCTGTACCCAGCATCGGCAACGATCTTCATCATGCGCTTGAAATCAATTTTAGTCTCGTTACCATCTGAGTCAAAGTCATACGATTTGGCGCTTACTGCTTTTGCATAAGGCATCAACTCCTTCACTCCCTCGTAATAATCATACCATTGATCCTCTTCAATCCTAAAATTGCCAAAATCAGGAAGTGTCCCGCATCGAGGATGGTCGACCATTTTCATGACACCCGTCAGCCATTGGGCGTTGCTCGATAAACCGCCATGATTTTCGACAATAACGTTTATGTCATGTGTTTCGCCAAATTCTGCCAGTCGCCTCAATCCATCAGCCGCAAGTTTCATCTGTTCTTCGTAACTGCCCTCACTGGCGGCGTTGACACGTATCGAATGGCAGTCCAGGTATTTAGCCGCCTCAATCCATTTGAAATGGTTTTCAACTGTCTGGAGCCGTTTTTGCTCATCAGGATCTCCGATATTTCCCTCTCCATCACACATGATAAGCAAGCTTCGTACTCCTTCACCAGCGGCACGCTTTTTCATTTCTTGCAAATACGCCTTGTCTTTAGCCTTATCGGAAAAAAATTGGTTCACATATTCCACGGCATCGATACCAAACTCGGATTTTGTGATTTTTGCAAAATCCAAATGGGCAATTTCACCACCGAAGATGGATTTATGCAGCGACCATTCAGCCAGTGAGATATTAAACAACAGCTTTTCTGAACAAGAAGACAACACATTGCTCGATAGCACAACGCCGCTAATGCCTACAGAATATCGCCCCAATTGTTTTAAAAAGTCCCGACGATTCATCATAGCTTGATTCCTGTAAAGTAATTAAAATGGTCTGTGAATTAATGAGTGTTCTGACACCGTATAAATATTGTTATTTTTGACTTAACTATTTTTAATATAAAGAATTAAAATCAAAATGCAACAAATTAGTCACAATTGTTTAGCATTTCTCAATACAATAAATTTTGCAGCCCGAATACAACACTGCTTTTAGAATTACTTGATTTTGTTTTTAATCATTAGCATATTTGGTTTATGGATCTATCTATCATTATTCCTGCGTTCAAGGAAAGTAAGAAAATTGCACATGATATTGAGACTGCAGCAGCTTTTCTTTTGGAAAATAATTTAAGGGGAGAAATTATTATTGTTGATGACGGCAGTTGTGATAAAACATACGAAGCTGCTCAAACCGTTAAAGTACCTGAGGAAATTGAGCTGAGAGTGATTCGTTACGAGCATCATCGGGGTAAAGGATTTGCAGTCCGAGCTGGTATTAAGATGTCGCTAGGTAAAAATGTGATGTTTGCGGACAGCGGTTGTTGTGTGCCTTTTAACAATGTTTTGACTGCGCTGGCTATGTTGAAAAACGGTGACTGTGTCATAGCCCATGGCTCAAGAAAATTAGAGCAAAGCAAGATTCATGTGCCACAGGTACGTTACAGAAAAATCTATTCAAAGCTGTTCCGATGGCTTATCGTCATCGTGATGAAAATCCCATCTGAATATACAGACACGCAATGCGGTTTTAAAATCTACCAGGGCGATTTAGCGAGAAAATTGTACAGCGAGTGCATAACAGACGGTTTCATGTTTGATATAGAAATCATCTTGCGAGCTTTAAAACAGCGATTAAGAATTAAAGAATTTCCTGTAGAGTGGACGGCTGACCTCGATAGTCGATTACCTCAAACCCTGCGTCTCAAACACATGTTTACTGAACTCAAGGCTATTAAGCGGATTCTTTCAAAAATGTGAGAGACAAATTTGAATGTCATTTATCACTTTTAAAATTAAAGAGTAAATCATCTTCATTCCACGGTCCGAAATGTGAAATTCTACCATCTCCCACGTTATTATTCTCGGTTAAGATCATGGCCAAAACTTCCTGATTTTTCAGGCAATATTCTTCGACTTCATCCGGATTCATAATCATAAAAGCGGTTGAAAGCGCATCAGTGGTTGCGGTGTCAGAGGCACAAGCCCAGGTGGTTAGATTACCCTCAACTGGCTTACCTGTACGCGGATCGATGATATGCCGTCCCTTTTGTAATCCTGAACTACTCAGAGCCCGGCCCCGCAAACACAGACGCGCTAAAGTCTGTTTGTGATTTCGCGGCTTGCTTAAAGTCAGCGGCCAGCCTTTGGTTCCGAGAGGCGCACCAAGCGCCAATACCGAACTGGAACCGCCATGAATGAGCGCCGTATCAATTCCCCACTCTCGCAACAGTATTGCTATTTGATCTACTGCATAGCCTTTGCCGATGCCTCCGAGATCTACTTGTACAGGGCTTGCCTTAACTTTGACCGTATACTGGTTTTCATCCAGTTGTAAAAGGTCAATGCCTGTGAGCTGGAGTGCAAGCTCCAGTTCTTCTTTAGACGGGATACGCTCGGTTTTATCCTGGTTCAGCCAGCACTTTAGAAGCGGCCCAACCGTTATGTCAAAAGCCCCATCCGTTTCCCGGTGCATCCGGGCGCTGTGCTGCAGACATTCGAAAGTCGCCAGGCTAATTTTAGCAGACTGATAAGCCGAAAGATTATTTATTCGTGAGATGTCACTGTTTTCGATGAACCGGCTGAGCTCCTGTTCCAGTCTATCAAGTTCAAAGAAAGCTGCGTAAGCAGCCTGTTGAGCGTAGTTGACATCCTCATGTACTATAATAATCTCATAAATTGTAGCCATCGACTTGTGAGAAAAACGATGCGAATTTGAGACAGAGTTCATAGTATTAACGATGTCAATATTTTCCGATGAATGAGTCATCTTGATCAACCGGTGATTGTTGAATAAAAGTAATAAAATAAGGTACAAAATTTCGACAAAAATAAAAATCATTCCCGCCGAAAACCGCCGAGGGGAAAATAATTTTTAAAGGTCTTTTTCGGCGACCTTCGGTGACTTCGGTGTAATTCGGTGGAAGGGTTTTATCCGTCACCTCTTATGTTGCATAAATTTATCCCACAGCACTTTTTTGACATACCCGCGTATTTCTATTTTCGGTCGTAACTCCAAATAAGAATTAAAGAGCGGTACATACAGATACTTTTCACCCGGTGGCGGTAGTTCATAAAGCTTTCTCATTAAGTCATGCTCTATTCGTGGGGAAGCAATAATCACTGGCGCTGCCGGTGTTTTTTCATCAACATTTTTCCACCAACCCACATTAGGAAAAGCCCGCAAGTACCAGGGCAGGGGCCAGTAGTCGTCATCAGGAAAAATAACCTCAATATGCATATTATTTCCATCAGGGTGGACGCTGGCAATTTTTTCTACCCGCGAAATAACCTGGTAGATATCCGACACCGGATGAGCGTAAACGTAGGGATTGGTTGAATCTTCATAATCCCTGTAATTTGCCAGGCAGGCCTGCCAGGTAAGGTGGCAGGCTCCAGCAAGCAACAGTAAAGTAACGAGTATCCGGATCAACCTGTTTGTTTGATATTTAACAATGCCAACCGCTCCAACACCGGCTAACAGAATCATGCTATGCATAAATTCCAACATGTTCCAAGGCGTCTTATAAGGAATGATTGAATATATCACAGTCATGATAAGTGTATAGAATGCAATAAATCGAATTAGATTGGCATCAACAGCAGGTAGACTAATTCTCTTCACTGCCACCACAAAACCTGTTCCGGCTAAAATAATGATAAGAGCTTCAGTCCATACAGGCCCGGCACCATACTTTGAATAAGTAAGCATTTTGAGATAATAAAACCAGGGATGAATATGGAGATCGTTTTGACCTGCGCGGGTGAAATAGGTTTTGTAAGCGAGTACGGAATCCAATATCCCGACAGGATTACTGAAGAAAGACGAGTAAAACAAAGCCGAAACCAGGACGGCCGTCGCAACTGCAGTGATTCCATGCCAGGGTTTTAAGGCCCCACTTACATTCAAAACCTGGCTTTCATTTCGCCGAGATAGTAGAAGTGTAATAAAGAGAGATGTCAGTATGGAACCATACGCAATGATGCATGTTTCCTTGGTTGCATGCATCAGGCCAAGAAATGCTCCGGCTGCAATCGCCCATCCGATTTGTTTGTTCAAAACATAACGGTAGCCGGATATGATTGCTCCAAAAGTGAAGCAAACCATGAGCATTTCCTGAATGTAGTAACGGCTGTAAAAAACCATCGCGGGTGAGACGGCGGTCAGAAATGCGGCGATGATCACAGCCTGCCAACCGAGGCCATCTTTCAGCAACCAAAGCATCAATACCAGCAGTATGCCAAAAAATACCGGCACAATGCGTAAGGTAGTCTCACTAATTTCGGTAGAGTTTTTAGCTGAACTAAGCCACGCTGGAATCAAAGTCAGATAGTTAAGAGTTGGGCCGTGATATTCATAGCTATCATAACGGTAATAGCCATCGTCCAATAGCGCACCAAACTTGACAGCATGGACGGCCTCGTCCGTGTGCATGGGACGTTGCTGCAACCGTGGCAGGCGTAACACCAGTGCGGCGACGATTGCAGCTAAAATCAGGATGCTACTTTTACTGAAACATCTCACATTGCGGGTACGGGTTTACCGTGAACTTCAACTTCGATATAATGGTTTAAGTCGTTGTTAGTATTGCCTTTGCTGTATAGTCGGACATAGCGGCCCTGAACACCCCTTGCATCAACAAGCCTGCCCTCAGAAGTCTCGACGTAGTGCAAATCCTCGCCAAAGCCAAAGCCAGAGGAGTTGTCATGGTCGTTGTTATAAAGAGTGTGAACATTTGCAGTGAAATCAGGATCATCGGCAACCTGCATAATCACATCAAAGTAAACCCTGGGCTGTTTATGGAAATGCCAGGATAAAATTGCATAAATATCATGTTTAGTTTTCAGGTCAATCGTGACATGTTGCAAAAATGGACCAAGTTCAACAAAACTACCATCACTTGCTTCTTTATCGCCATCCGTAATCATGGCAATTTCACCAATAATAGGCGCATCATCTGTACTGGCAATTGATTTCCCGAAGGCGACATTTTTTGTGCCTGTGGGAGCCAGAAAAGGCGGTCGAGGTTTGCCCAGAGGTTTTTCCAATTTTGCCACCCGCATATTTTGTGGCGTTCCCACAAACATCGGTTTAGGCAGCTTAATATCAAGAGGCACCAGGTTGGCCGTAGTCTGTTCAGTAACCGGATGGGTAGCAACTTTTGGGGAATCAGTTGTCAACTTTTCATCAGGTTCCTTTTCGGTCTTTTCCACTTTCTCAGTTTTTTCTACTACTGCTGGCGCTGCGACTACTTCTGGCTTTTCTACCTTTGTGGTATCGGTTTGGGCAGCATAAACTGTGGTTTTTTCGGCTTGCTCGGTGACGCTGTCCTGTGAGGACTTCTTTGAGCATGAAATACAGAACACAACACACAGCAAAGATACCGCAAGATATGATTTCACAATTAACGTAAAATTTTTGTTTAACATATTTATTTGTCTCCTGTTTATTTCACTTAATTTGAAGCTTGTTTTTGATGGAAATGATTCTAATTTCAGGTTTCCTGTGAATTGATAAACTTTTGGAATTAAAAATAAATGTAACAAATTTTTCGATTATTTCCAAAATATATTTGGATGGACTATTCTTCATTTTCTTATTCTTGCTACCTTGCGGGCGTCAGGATGATATTTCTGAAGTGAATAGCGCCATGATCACCCTGCAGCATGAGGGGACCCGGTTCTGCCTCCCGGCTGTTGAGTGCCCCGCCCGTTATGCCTGGTATCTCGACGTTATCAATGATTAACTGATCATTGAGTGTGACGGTTACTTTCCTGCCGAGAAGAGTGATATCGTACGAATTCCACTGGCCCGCCGGTTTTATTGCCATTTTTTGTGGTGTAATGAATCCGTACACACCTCCTGCCCTCAGACTGCCCGGTTCTTTGCCATAATTATCCTCTATTTGAACTTCATATCGACCGCGTAAATAGACGCCGCTGTTGCTCTTCTCTGGAATCTTAAACTCCAGGTGTAGTTTGAAGTCCTTGAATGTTTGCCTGGTCATGAGATCAACAGCCGGCTTATCATTGATAAGCATGGCATCTTTAATCAGCCATCCATTTTCTTTGTTTGGATCTCGAGATTCCCAGTTCCGTAGCTCATTTTGGATAAGTTTTATTGGCTCGCCCCACTGCGGCTGGCCGTGAAATTCTAACGACGGTGCATGCTCAGCATGGAAACGGATTATTTTTCCTGCCTCGCTTCTAGTTTGACCTTCAATATTGCCCTCTTTAACCATCCCGATAAATAGTAAATCTTCAATTGGCCTTTCATACTGCCGGGGCAATGACAGACTAAGCTGGTTGCCGTCAAAATGTATGTAGCGAATCGGGCGAGAGCTGCCGAATCTGCCAACAAATTGTCCACTTAATTGCCCATTTGTCTGTTTGATCTCAAACCAGGAAGGATATACTCCTTGAATATCATAAACGGTTAAGTCCCAGCGTCCTAAAATGATGCTTTTATCGACATTCGAATTGTTCACTCCTATTTCAAACGCTTTAGGGCTGCAGTAGGTCAAAAGCAGTAACAAAGAAACGAGCCATATTTTACTTTGCATTGATCCTGTTCTCCTTTTTTAAAAAGTAATTAGACCCCTGCAAAACGCTCTTTTTTGTCATTCTGAGGAAATCTTCGACGTTGCTAAGGATAAACACCGTGACGAAGAATCTATGACCATAAAACTATTGGTTTTACAGTATGTTAGGGGTCTCAGATTCTTCGCTCCCAAAGGTCGTTCAGAATGACATTTATGTGTATTTTGTAGAAGTCTAAAAAATTAATGTTTCTTAGTCATACATTTTTGTGTCGGGTTAATCTAACGGGCGCGATAATTTGGGCTTGCCCAACTCGATTTAATCACCGTTGCTTAAACCATCTCTAAAATAAACTCACAACAATTTATCGCGAACTGATTCCTAAATAAGCGGCGCCGACGATGCCAGCCTGATTGCCAAGCTCTGCCCTGGCAACCTTAACTGCTAAATGCTCCACCAATTTGGCTTTTTTAATAGTCCCATCAATATGGTTTTTGAAAACGTTAAAATGCTCGTCCATTATTCCACCACCCAAAATAATCATTTCAGGAACAAAGGTATGAAGCAGGATCCAAATAGCCTGAGAAACAGCTTGCAGGGCTTGTTCAATAATTTCCCTTGCTGCAGGATTCCCTGATTTTGCCTGTTGGAAAACCTCATAACTGGATTGAAAGCCTCGTATTTTGCCCATTTCAGTGATGGCAGTTCCTGAAGCCAACGATTCCAGGCATCCTTTCTGGCCGCAGTAGCAAAGGGGCCCTCCCGATAATCCCGGTACATGACCCAGTTCAGGATGTTCTCCCTGGAAGCCCCGGTAGATTTTCCCGCCGTTGAGAATAGCCCCACCGATTCCTGTACCAAAGGTCAGCATGATCACATTTTGATGCCCTCGGGCAGCACCTGCAAATAATTCGCCTAAAAGAGCTGCATCGGCATCGTTTTCCAGAAATGTGGGAAGTTCTAAACTTTGTTGGATAGTGGTAACAATAGTGCAACCATCCCAGGAAGGCAAGGTGTAGGGATTATGAATAGTCCCTTTTCCAAGATTTAAAGGGCCGGAACATCCAATACCAATTCCATTAATTTTGGTCAAGGCACTATTGGCGTCTGATAGAACTTGGCGGATGGAGCTGAGTAATCGCTCAATGAAAAGTGCAAAACCTTTTTCGGGATTCGTCGGAATAGTGCTTTGCTGTAAAATACAGCCTGAAGAATCCACGAGGCCTATGGACGTTTTGGTGCCGCCAATATCCACTCCTAAAGCAAATTTTTTCATGTCATTATTTCTCCAAGATAAACGGCGGCCTCAGGATCACAGAGAACTGTTACATTTGTATGCAGCCATAGAAAAGACGCTGGAAACAAAGATGTAATTTTCTTCTGAAACATATTTCTAAAGGCCTCTTTTTTTTGAGAGCCACTCACAAGCAACAAAATATGTTTGCTCCGGAGAAGATCGCTCATGCCCAATGTGAGTCCAAAAGAAGGACGGACATTGCTAACCTCAAGCATGGTATGATTTAAGGATTCCTGAGACAATGCGGTTACGTGCCAACCTGGAGAAAGGTGTTCGGCAGGTTCGTTTAATCCCAGATGACCATTAAGTCCTAAACCCAGAAGACACAGATCAATCTGACCTGCTGATTTCATAATACGATCCATTTTACTACATTCCTCTTTGAGATCTTCAGGCATGCTTGTGCATCTGAAATAACGCTCCTTGTCAATTTCGAGGGGAGTCAGAAGATGTTTTTTAAGATAGGCTTCACATGTAGCCGGATTGTCCATGTCCAGCCCTACCCATTCGTCCAGCTTCAAAACGCACAATTCTCCGAAAAAAGCGGGATCTTTTCGATACTCTTCGGCAAGATGTTGATAAGTTCCTGTTGGCGTATTTCCGGTCGCCGCACAGAAAAGCAGACGTGCTTTGTTCCTGATTTCCTGACAGATCAAATCAGCGGCCAGCCGACTCATTGATTTATAGTTTTCTGCAATGACTATATTGAATCCGTTAAGCTTTTTTTGCGTTTTCAACGTGTTTATTTTTTCCAAAGTTTATAGGGTTTATCAGCGTTTGATTTAAAAGGAAGCAACACTTTCTGACCGCTGCCGGCCGATTCATAGGCAGCATAGATCGCTTCCAGGACGGCTCGTCCGTCCTCACCCGTAACTTCAGGTTGTTTGTTGTTTTTAACGCAATCAACAAAGTGGGACAATTCCTGTGGAAAACCATAGTTCCAAATCTCTTCATAAATTGTGAAGCTCCAGCCTTTGGTACTGCCGGCTTTTTCAACAGCATAATCTACTCCTGCTTGACTGTACGTCAGGATAGAATTCCCCTGCAGCAGGTCAGCATACGCAACTCCTTTGGTACCGTGAACCTCGGCTTTGTCGTCCATGCCGCCAGGTTTAGTCCAGCTTTCTTCTGCCACAGCCATCACTTCGTTTTCAAATTCCAGTATTATGATGGCATTATCGTCGCCTCTGGTTTTATCCTTATGGAGGTAAGTACCCATCTGTGCGTAAACAGATTTTATTTTTGGGCGCCCGAGCATCCAACGGAAAAATTCAATAGCATGGCATCCCATATCCATTGCCACGCCACCGCCGGATTGTTCGACATCCCAAAAATGAGGCGCATGCGGACCGTCGTGTTTCTCCGATTGCTTGATGAGCACCGGGGCTCCCAATGCGCCCTGATCTAACAATTGTTTGAGGCGCACATATTTGGGCGCGAAACAGAGTTCCTCTGCATACATCAATTTAACATTAGCTTTTTTACAGGTTTGGATCATAAGATCAGCTTCCTGTAGATTCAAGCAAAGAGGTTTTTCTACAACCACATGCTTGCCTGCCCGTGCGGCTTCAACGGTGATTGGACAATGCAAAGCATTCGGAGCGCCGATAAGTATCATGTCGATTTCATCCATCTCCAGCATTTTTTTATAGTCGGTGTAGTGATTGGGTATTTTGTATTGTTTTGAAAAAGCCTCAGCATGTCCTGAGCTGGGAGATGCTACAGCGAGAATTTCGGCTTCATGAACCGTTTTGAGAGCTTCAGCATGAATGGTCGAAATGAATTGTGACCCTACGATACCAATCCCTACTTTTCCATCCTTCATTTTAAAATATCCTCATTATTATGATGTAACCTATTGATATTCTGTGTCTCTTTCCGTGCTGTTCCGTGGTTTATTCTATTGCATCGAAAAATATTGATACTTTAACAAAATTTTCAATTACTCTTATGGGCAAGGAGGGTGGTGAACATTAGTCACTTCCAACTTTAGTTCACTTGCACTTTAGTGCGTTTGAATAAATCAGGTTACAGACTCCAACCCTCGCGGTACTGATAATGCAAATAATCATTGGCTTCGGGAATATTTTTCACCAAAAGATTCTCGCTGTCCCAGTGTAGTTTCTTTCCTCCCAGCCGGACAGAAATTAGTCCTAATAGAACAGCTTCGGTTAATGGTCCGGCAAAGTCAAAGTTTGACCGGGTAGGGGTGCGGTTCTTACATGCTTCAATCCATTCTTTGTGATGACCGATCGAACGGGGAAGTGTTTTGGGGGGCAGTTCATACGATTGCATCTTTGATTCCGGAATTAACCGGGGACTTTCGCCTCCCCAACCTGAGACCAGCATTTTGCCTTTTTCACCAACAAATATCATTCCGTCTTCACGCGGTAATTGCCTGCCCTCTTCCAACTCCTCCGGACGTTCCGGAAGAATACCTCCGTCATACCAGTGCAGCTCGACTGGGGGCATGTCATCACGCGCAGGAAACTCATAATGCACTACAGATGCCCAGGGAAAGGTTTCTTCGTAGACCGGAGTCGAACTTGAATGCACACTCGTGGGAGCTTCCAGTTTCAAAGCGGAAAAAGCGGGAGCAATATTGTGTATTCCCATATCGCCCAGACCGCTTTCGCCAAACTCCCACCAGCCGCGCCATAAAAACGGCACGTAAGCCGGATGATAAGGACGATAGGGAGCTGGTCCAAGCCACAAGTCCCAATCAAGAGTTGGAGGTATTTCCGGTTCATCAAGCGGCCGCTCGCATGCCTGCGGCCACCTCAATTCTTTGGTCCCCAAACGAGTTGGACGATCGGACCAGACATGTACTTCATGTACCGGTCCTATCGCGCCATCCCATATCCATTCATTAATTAAACGATTTCCCTCGTATTCCATACCCTGGTTACCCATCTGGGTTGCTACTTTTGCTTCCCGGGCAGCCTCTGCAATTTTCCGGGCTTCGAAAACTGTATGCGTCAGTGGTTTTTCGCAATAGAGATGCTTGCCCATTTTCAAGGCATACATCGATGTAATTGCGTGGCTGTGGTCTGGTGTAGCCACAAGCACAGCATCGATGTTTTTTTCTTTTTCAAACATGATTCGAAAATCACGATATTTTTTTGCCTTTGGGTAGCGGTTAAAGGTTTCTGCAGCATACTCCGAGTCCACATCACACAGCGCCACAATATTTTCACTTTCCAACATTTCCAGGTCCCAGGCTCCCTGTCCTCCAATGCCAATACCTGCGATATTGAGCTTATCACTCGGAGCAGTATACCCCTTGCCGCCTAAAACATGCCTCGGAACTATCATGAATGAAGAAACCGCCGCGGTAGAGAGCTTTAAAAACTTACGTCTGTTAAGAGTGGTCATAACTTGTCTCCATATTCTATGCTTTTCCATTGAACTGCTATTTGACGAGCAGCATCTTTCGTTGTTCTACAAAATCACCAGCTATTAACCGGCTGATATATAAACCACTTGACACAAACATAGCTCGTTCATCCTGGCCATCCCAAACAACACTGTGGCTACCAACTGGGAGTTTACGGTTAACCAAAGTGCGCACCAACTGGCCCATGATGTTATAGATGTTCAAAGTGACTTCAGACTGTTCAGGAAGAGTAAATTGCATCGTGGTTGATGGATTAAACGGATTCGGATAATTCTGTGATAATCGAAATTCTTTCGGTATTTCAATTGAACCTTGTTGAACACCGACTGTAATAACAGGACTCAGTTTTGTTACAAACATAGCAGGGACGATGTCGGTGGCAACGGTCGAATTACTGAATTTGACCGTGTCGCGAAATACACCCGTCATATAAGCATTACCTGAATTATCCACCCCGACACCATGACCTTCCGTCCGTTCAATCCCAAGAACATTTTGTGCTAATTGCACTTCACCTGCAGCATTGTATTTATTAACAAAAATATTTCTGTCGGCAAAAGTGCTGGTGGACATTGTGTCGCCGGCGAAAATCGCGAGGCCCGCGTAATAACCTGTAATAAAGAAATTGCCAGAAGGATCTGCACTTAGACTCTGGACATTACCATGAAACCTATCTCCCGCCAGCCGGGCCCATAAAAATTCACCTTCGGAATTGCACTTTGCCAGAAAAATGTTGGAACCCTCAAAGGCTGCATTGAGTGTTGTATCACCGAAAGTTGCATACGCGCTGTTCAGCGCTCCGCAGATGTATGCATTATTAGAACCGTCCAAACCGATCCCAGTGCCATGGTCGGTGGTAGTTCCCCCAACGTGGTGTATCCACTCCAGTTCACTGGCAGTATTATATTTAGCAATAAACAAGTCATCGTCACCTTTGCTCACAAATGTGGTATCTTCAAAATCGGCCGTTCCGAGGAACCCACCTGTCACATAAGAATTTCCTGAGATATCTACAGAGATAGCATTGGCGAAATCCCCAGCTAAACCTCCTGCTCTTCTTGCCCATTGAAATTCTCCGGATGAATTATATTTGGCAACAAAAATATCGCTGCTGCCTGCGCTGACGAGAGAAGTATCACCGAAGTCAACAGTGCTTTTAAAATTTCCACAGATATAGGAATTCCCAGCGGCGTCTACATCAATTCCGCTGCCAAAATCATTGTTTTGCAATCCACCGGTAGGCGATCCTGCTTGTACAGCCCATAGCCATGTTCCTGAAGAGTCGATTTTGGCGACAAATATATTTTCTCCATCTGTGCCAGTAATGGTGGTATCACCAAAAGTTGTACTGTTCCCAAAGGCAGAGAATGTACCTGTGATATAAGCATCACCAGAAGTATCCACTGTAATTGCATTGCCTTTATCATTACTGGTCCCATCAGCGCTGGCAATCCAAATCAGATTCCCGTCAGGATTGTATTTGGCCACGAAAATTGGCCCGCCGGAGATTGTCGTACTCCCAAAAGTTGTGCTGCCAATAAAAAATCCCGTAACAAAAGCATTGCCCCATGGATCTGTAGCAGTGGCAAAACCTTCTGCTGAAGCGAGACCTTCAGTCTGCCGCGCCCATTCAAATCCTTGACCATAAATGCTGACCGCCCAAAAGCAACAAAAACAACAGAATAAAAAATTAATGCAGAGACGTTTAGTTTTCATGATTTGTTTTCCCTTTATTTGTAGAGTGATATTTTAGGAGCACGTATCATCAATTTATTTTTTGGATTAATAATGACACAGCTCGGTTATTCTTTATCTTTCAAAATGACTTCAATGTCCCTCCCTTCTTTGACCTCGAAAACAACGCGGTCATAATTTCCGTGCCACCCGGTCACATTATAGGTACCGGGAAGCAAAGGGTGTTTTTCACCCGATATTTTGAATACTCCGCTGCCTGTAGTTCCGCGGCCGACGAAGCAGCGTTTGTCTTTATCACGTGTGCCATCTGCCTTCTTATAAATGATCGTTACATGTCCGACGGGTATCGTGATTTCAAAGGACTGTTCGTCCGCATCTGTCACAACAATTCCTGGCTTGACGTAAGGAGTGAGCTCGTTGGTGAGTTGGAGATCGTAAGTACCGGGTAGTACGCGCGCGCCATTAACCATGTGTACTGTATACTTCTTCTCAACTTCTTGCCACAGTTCGTAATTCTCTCTAAACCAGATTCCCGAACCTAACGCCACCATCTTGATATTGACCGTAACCGTGTGCACCATTTTGAAAACGAGTTCCTTGTGGTCGCCGGCAGCAAAAGTCTCGGTCACAGAAAGGTAGTTTTCCCGGTTCGGTTTGGCGCGAAACTCGTAGGTTCCTTCATCGAGGTATACCTCATCGATCGAGCGGAACGAGAAGACTTCCCGGCCACTCTGAAAGGCCTGAATCACAGAATAAGCGTTGAGTTTTTCCTTGCCCAATTCCACAAACTTTGCTCTCACCGATGGTGGTACTACCACTTCCACCTTGATTGTTGTTTCGCCGGTCTCAGTAACATGCACTTTCTGAGTGACGGGTTTGTACAGACGTCCGTTTCTCGTCTGGACGCCAACGAGCAGATCGTATTCTCCAACCTCAACCAGGTTTCGACGGTGACTGGAGATTTCATAGCGCTCCTTGTCGTTCTGGCTGAGTGTTCCCCGGACCGATAGTTGATTGCCGGATGCATCAATCCCGTTTATCTTCAATGCCGCCATCGTCGCCTGTTTCTGAATTTTTTTAAGTCCATCAGCCAGCTCTGAGGCCGAATTGGCGTCGTAGTACTCAGTACCGGCCGCGTCCGAGATACACTTCATGGCGGCTCTGGATTTTTCATCCAGACCCAGACCAACAACGTGCACGCGGATTTTAATATTTTTTTTCTGCCAGGCTTTGACCAAGGCGCAGGGGTCGTCGTCACATGTCTCCTCGCCATCGCTGATGAGAATAATATCCCCCCTGCGGTCGCCAAAATCTTGCAGTGCTTGCCGCAGACTGTAGTTGATGGGAGTTTTGCCGGTGGGATTGACGTCGCCCATAAACTCCTTTAACTGCGAAACTACTTTTTCCGGTACGCCAAAAGGAAACACGAGTTCGGAGTCACGGCAATCCCCTTTGCGGCGATGCCCGTACGCCCGAAATGCCAGCTCATAGCCGCTGAAGTCTCCGCCGATGAAATCCTGCAAAACCTGTTTCGCAGTTGCGATCTTGAAGGAACCATCCGGCAGTTTTTGCCACATTGAACCCGAAGCGTCGAAGATGATGTAGATGGCGTTGAGGTTTTCCTGGCCAAAGCTATTCAATGGCAAGGTGACCAAACAAAAAGCAAGTAGTGCGAATTTAAGAATCCGATTTCTCATCATTCCTCCGTTAACCACGTATACGCACAGATCATATACATGAACACTATAACATTATTATACTTTGAACCCTGTTTAGTTTTTCGGGCGGCCTTGTCTCATTTTCTTAAGCATATCCATGGGATCGCCCATGTCTTTATAGTCTATATTTGTCGGCTTCTGCACCTTTTTCTTGTCGAAAGATTCAGATATTTTGGTTGCCACGATGCTGACTTTCATCCCCATGAAGTCTGTGATGGTTTTTAAGGTGACGCCTTTCCAAACCCATGTTGTTGTGCCCATCTGCTTAACTTCCCAAACGTCGGTTTGTCTGCCGAGAAATTCTTCGGTGCGTATTTTTTTGCCGCCCATCTGCGTCATCATTTTTTCGCCGACTTTGGTCATATCCTTGCCTTCGAACTGCTCCATGATCTTGGCCTTTGTCTTGGTGCCGGTACCGTCCTTGCGATTAACAATATACTGAGTAACGCCGTCTTCCAAATAGGTCGCCTTGTCCTCTTCTTGCGTGATGGGTCCTATTTTTATGGTCTTCTTTTCATGTTTTGCTTCCCGTATGCCGTAATTATCGAAGTAGAGGATTTCCGTGCCGGCCTGACTGCCGCTGACCGTGTATTCGATACAGGCTTCTTTGATACCATAGCGTTTCATCTTGGAAGCTGTTATTGTGCCGGCCTCGTTTTCTGCATCTGATTTGCTGCAAGCAAAAACGGCAATTAAGAAAAATAGCGATGTCAAAAGGATTAGCTTCTTCATGGTGTTCCTCCGTATTTTGGGATTCGTGTTAAACGTATTATTTTACACATTGCACATTTCAGCCTAATTGGTCAACAACATCTTCCGCTGCTGTACGAAATCTCCAGCTTTCAATCGGTTGACATACAGACCGCTTGGGGGCAGCCTGGTTCGATGATCCCAAACCACGTTGTGGCTATTGGGGTGATTGAGGGCAGATGCCGCTTTCGCCTCTTGCAGGAAACGCGCCCGCTCCGTGCCACTATTGGTAAGCTGGTGCGGCAGAAACTTGAGCGCCACCGTCCGGTCGAGCTTGGTGTCCTCGGCTTTGTACACGACGCCCATGCCGCCTTCGCCGAGCTTTTCGAGGATTTTGTAGTGTGATATATTTTTGCCGATCATTCCTTTTGCTCCCGAGTCATGTTTTTCTTAATTTGTCCTTTTCAAAATCCCAAATCATCAAGCAGCAAATCTCAGACAAAATGCGACCCCAATATTTGCAGGTCTTATTGAATTTTGGAATTTTGGTTATTGTTATTTATTTGCTATTTGGCCTATTGTTATTTGTAATTTTCAACGCTCCCTCTCCACATCCATCACCCAGATATCGCCAAGGTTTTCTGACCAGGTAAAGTACAGGTACTTGCCATCGGTGGCAAAATATCTGCCCAACTCACCATACCGGCCCTTGAAGCCCGTTAACTGCTGTACGGTGCCATCCGAAATCGAGAGACTCCAAATGTTTCTATTGTTCTCAACCTGCCTGATAAAGTAGATGTGTGTTCTATCGCCCGACCAAACGAGATCATCTGGAGCCACACCATCAAGTTGTAGGCTGGTTAGTGACTCAAGCTGGCCACCCGCAAGGGGCGCTCGCCAGATCCGCCTGGTCCCATCGTGAGCGGAAGTAAATGCTATCGATTTGCCATCCGGCCACCAAACAGGAAAGAAAGCACTCAAACCGGTTGTAATTTGCCTGGCTTTGCCCCCCTGCACCGGAATTACCCAGACATCCACATTTTTGAGGCCGCTTGCTTGCGATGAATATGCAATCTCCCGGTTATCCTGAGACCACATGGGCCAGAATTCGTTTGACTCACCTTTGGTCAATTGCTCTGCTGGTCCACTCGTAGATGACATGATCCAAATGTGCATGTGCCCGCTACGATTGGACCCAAAGGCGATCCTGTGCCCATCCCGGGATAGACTGGCCCCCCCCTCTAAGGTTGAATCTGAATTGAGTTGCTGAAGTTCGCTGCCGTCTACAGACATCGACCATAAGTCACCATTCCCGCTGCGATCAGAGATAAAAAATATGCGTTTCCCATCCGCTGAAACGTCAATCTCTCGAATTTCTGCGCCTTCAGAAGTCAACTGCCTGGCTGCCTCCCAGGTCAACATCGGTTTTCCTGCACCTGGGACAGGCACACGCCAGAGATTCGCCACGAGACGCCCTTTGGAATAGGCTATCTTGCGACCATCCCGGGAAAAAGCAACGCTACGCATGCCGAGGCCATAGGTAACCTGCATGGGCTGGGCAGCTGGCTTCCCTTCCTCATCTAGCGCTATTTGCCATAGGTCAAGGGGTCCACCACGACTGGAAATAAAATAAAGTGAACGGCCATCGGGTGACCAGTACGGATAACTCCCGCTTGTTACAGACCATGCCATGCCATCAGCGATGTGTACCAGCCGTATAACAGTATTGGAAGTGTTTGTTGAACTGAAGTTAGTCGCGTCCACGTAGGCAAGCATGTCGCCGTATGGAGACCAGTTCAAATATAACCTTCGGTATTTTTTTCCTCGCAAACTAATCCTAAGCTTATCATGTGTACTCAGGTTGTGGACGACAGCGTAAGGCGCGGCCAGGCTATCTGATATAACATAGGCCAGCTTCGTCCCATCTGGCGACCAGGTGACACTCGATGCGCCACCGCAGAGTGCAAGTCTTTGAGAGGTGCCACCGATGGCCGGCATGACATAAACGCCAAAACCATCACGATTCGATAAGAAAGCAATTTGACTTCCATCGGGCGACCAACTTGGCGCCCGATCTTTAGCTTGGCTGTTGGTTCGATTAATGGATTCTCCACCTGCGATCTGTTTTACCCAGATGTCCCTATTACCGCTCTGGTTGGAATGATAAGCAAGCCTTTCGCCGTCGGGCGCCCATGTCGGCCACTCTTCTAGTCCAATGTCGCGCGTAATTTGTCGCGGATTCGTAAGGCGAATCATCTTGGCACCAGAGTCAGCTTTGAAATAAACTATTAGTGCAGTGAGCAGCGCCACCAGGCCGACCGTCGCGAGAGTTGGCCAAATCCATTTTGGCATGGCTTTGGCGCTGGCGTGCAGTTCGATGTCCGGTTTTGCTGAGGTTTGGGCCGGAGGCGCGACCTCCGGCTTCTTTGAGGTTTCTTTTTCCACCCGCCGCAAATCAATAACCATATCATTCATTGTCTGATAGCGGTCTTCGCTTTCCTTTTCCAGGGCACGATTGAGCACATGCAGAAACTCAGAGGAAAGCTCCGGTCGATGCTTCAGAATCGGCTCCGGGTCCTCATTGACAATCGAGTAGATGACGGCTGCGTCATAATCACCTTGAAACGGCAACTGGCCCGCCAGCATTTCATACAGCACCACGCCAAAGGAGAAAATGTCGGCACGCGCGTCAACCTTTTTGCCCTGAACCTGCTCCGGCGCCATGTAGGCCAGGGTGCCCACTGTGCTGGAAGTCTGGGTGAGCTTCAGTGATCCCTTGAGCTTGGCCAGGCCGAAGTCCATCACCTTAACCTGGTTCTTGCTGTTCACCATGATGTTCTCGGACTTGATGTCGCGGTGCACAATGCCATTGGCGTGCGCCTCTTTTAAGGCCTCGCTAATTTGCAAGGCGTATTTGATAACCTCGTTCAACGGTAGGGGCTGAAAATCTTCAGCCCCTACGATTTCGCGTAGGTTCCTGCCATCAACATATTCCATGACGATGAACTGCTCGTTCTCGTGCTCTTTGATGTCATGAATGACGCAGACATTGGGATGATTGAGGGCAGAAGCTGCTTTGGCCTCTTGCAGGAAACGCGCTCGCTCCGTGCCACTAGTGG
Organism: uncultured Cytophagia bacterium; assembly: GCA_964539665.1. GTDB lineage: Bacteria > Zhuqueibacterota > Zhuqueibacteria > Oceanimicrobiales > Oceanimicrobiaceae > CAZIKB01. Next base: position 9,219 of record CAZIKB010000072.1, on the reverse strand, counting down.
TGAGCTGGTGCGGCAGAAACTTGAGCGCAACCGTCCGGTCGAACTTGGTGTCCTCGGCTTTGTAGACCACACCCATGCCGCCTTCGCCAAGCTTTTCTATAATTTTGTACTGAGCAATCTTCTTGCCAACCATAAACTATTCCTTGTTAAGTTAGAAGTTTTAGATCTTGAACGTTCAGTATAACAACATGGCTCGGTGTGCGCATTTTATCTGAGCATAACCTTGAACAACAAACTAAATCAACTTTAAAGCTTTAAACATGGAAAGTCACGCTCTTAAAGCGCATCACCTTGAGCCCAATGTTAGAAATCGTCATTTAATGCTGACATTGCGAATCCCGTGCTTTTTACAGGGTGAAGCCCCGAATACCTTCGCATTGGCGTCAACTTTAGCAATAGTTTTATAATTCCCCCTTAAAAAAGGGGGACAAAGGGGGTTGTAAAAGCCGAATTTACAATGGTAATTCATTTATTCAGGTTTACTGTTAAGCTACGATTACACAAATTATCAACAATTTCATTATTAAGATTAATACAACCCTCTAAATCCCCCTTTGCTAAGGGGGACTGTTACTTAGGTTGACGCCAATGCGATAAAAGTCGGGATCGTTCGCAATGACATAATAAAACTCTCAAGCTGTTACTTAAGATTAAATCAGGCCTGGGTTGAGATTACTTATAATGGTACATTCTTTAGCTGGCTGGAGGTAGAGTCTGAATTGTTCTCGCAACCTAATCCCAAAGCCACAAAAGAATCACGAATATATGATATACTAACATTTCTCACTTTTTCAAGATGCAATAAACAAGCAACTTCAGTGAAAATTGGAGTGCAAAAATCAGCGTTGCGTATTTTTTCTTTTAAAAAGCGTCTCTCGTAAAAATACGTTCACTACGCTCACTGATTTTTACACTCCTGTCTCGCCGATCAATTGGAAATGGACTTCGCATTTCCGAGAAGGCAAATATTTAGTTCAATCCCCGTCTTTTGAGTAATGCCTCAACTTTGGGCTCAGCGCCTCTGAATTTAACATATTGAGCCATCATATCGGTGCTGCCCTTTGAAAGTACATTTTTCCTGAAAGAAGCAGCTAATTCCTGATTAAATAGATCATCGGTTTCTACAAATGCCTGGAATGCATCTGCGTCAAGGACTGCTGCCCAGATATAACTGTAATAACCTGAAGCGTAGCCTCCGCTGGAAAATATGTGGCCGAAATTTGTGCTTTGATAACGGGATTCAATCTCAGTTATCAGCTTAATGTTATCCAACGATTTCTTTTCAAATGCTGCTGCATCAAGTTCGGTTGTATCCGTGAGTACATGCCAATCCATATCCAGAAAAGAGGCAGCCAGGTATTCAACCGTCTCAAAACCCTGATTAAACAGTTTGGTATTTTCGAGCTTATTAATCAATTCCTCCGGTATTGGCTCGCCGGTTTCGTAGTGGAGTGCATACATTTTCAGTACTTCAGGAGCCATAGCCCAGTTTTCCATAACTTGTGAGGGAAGTTCAACAAAGTCTCGCGGTGTTCTTCTCGATCCTGAATATGTGGTATTTCCGAAGAGACTATTCAGAGCGTGACCCAATTCATGGAAGAGGGTGTTGACTTCATCTACACTCATTAAGGAAGGTTTATCTGCAGTGGGTTTAGAAAAATTACCGACGTTAAAAACCAGGGGTGTAATGAAATCACCGTCTATATTGGATTGGCTTCTGAAAGAGCTCGACCAGGCGCCGCTTCTTTTGCCGTCACGCGGGTAATAATCCGAATAAAAAATTCCCAGATGCTTTCCGTCAGCTTCCTGGACTTCAAATACTTCAACGTCCGGATGATATACCTTAATGTCATCCCTTTGGATAAATTTGATCCCGTACAGTTTCCCGGCCACATCAAAGGCTCCTTGACGCACATTTTCCATTTTAAAATACGGGCGCAGCATGGCATCTTCCAAAGCATATTTTTCTTTTTTCACTTTCTCGGCATAATGCCACCAATCCCAGGATTCCAGTTTGAAATTATGTCCTTCCTTATTGATGAGCTTCTGCATGTCATACACTTCTACTTTTGCTCTTTCTAAAGCAGGTTTCCATAAATCGTTCAGGAAATCGTAAACATTCTTAGGATTCTTTGCCATATTTCTTTCAAGTACATAGTCAGCGTGGGTTTTATAACCCAACAAATTCGCACGTTTGATGCGGAGAGATGCAATTCTGGCTATCAGTGTCTTATTATCAAATTCGTCGTTGTTATTACCGCGATTGATGTAGGCTTTAAAAACGATTTCTCTGAGATTCCGTTTTTCCGAATACTGCAGGAAAGGAATAAAGCTTGGCTTTTGCAAAGTAAGCACCCATTTGCCGGCCATGTCTCTTGCTTTTGCCATATCAGCGGCAGCTTGAATTACCTCATCCGTCAGTCCGGCAAGGTCTTCTTCCTTATCAATGACCAGGGCAATAGCATTTGTCTGGCTCAGGTGGTTTTGCCTGAACTTGACGTAAAGGTTGCTCATCTCTTCATTGATGATTCTTAATTTTGCTTTATCTTCATCATTAAGATCGGCGCCGCTCCTGACAAAACCCTTATAATAGTTATCGAGCACAGTATTTTGTTCAGGAGTCAATTCGAGACTCTCTCTCTCTTCATAAATCTGTTTTATTTTTGCGAAGAGTTTTTCATTTAAGCTGATATCATCGCTGTGTTTGGACCGTATAGGCGCTAATTCTTTTGAGATGTTCTGTAATTCATCATTTGTATTCGCGCCGTTCAGGCAACCGAATACTCTGCTTACTTTACTGAGCAACTTTCCGCTTTTTTCCAGAGCTTCAATGGTGTTTTTGAAGGTTGGCTTTTCTGCATTGTTAATTATCTCCTCAACCTCGGCCATTTCAACCCTCATTCCTTCTTGAAATGCAGGCATGAAATGCTCGTTTTTAACTTGATTAAATGGAGCAGTCTGGAATGGTGTATCCCATTCTTTCAACAACGGATTACCCGTTTGCGTGGTGCATCCTGCAACCAGTACAACTGCGATAATAATGGTGATGAATTTTGTCATTTTTACCTCCTTTTGTTAATTAGTAGATTAGTTAATTTCTAAAGATACAGCGTTAATTTTGCGTTTATAACTTTATTTTTCTTCATTGTTACTTTCTAAATTTTGTGATACTCATTGGCTGTTTAACACTCAGAGGCTTTTTGGGGGCGCCGCCAAATTATCAAAAAAACGTTCAACTTGAAGGTTTCCCACGAAAATTCAAAAATGCACAGTCCCCAAAGTCTGCTGCGACAAGGATTAGATGTGCAAATTTTTTATATTTTCAAGCAATTTATCGCATAATTTAGAACTTATCCAAATGTCCTTTCGATTGACAATTTGGATAAAATGGAATTGTAATTGGTCAAAACCTATCACTTTTCTCCGATAAGCTTCGACTAAAACTCCTAAAGAACCCTTGATTTTCAATCCCTGTTCTCTCGCAACTGCCCTTCCCAATTCCTCATCCATAAGCAATAAAGCACTTTTAGTTATAGCAAGAGCTATAGCTTCTTTTTCGCCTCTATCTAAATTTGCTGCAGCGATTTTTTTAGGGATTTCAGGTAATTTTTGAGGTTTCCAATTATTATGATTCAGAAATAGTCGAAGCGTATAAGCATCTTCAAAACCATATCTTATCCCATCAGTTACGGTCTCTTCATAAACAGCTTGCGGAATAAGGATTTTCCCATAAAGTTCTTTGATTAAATGAAGCAAATTGAGTTTTGAAAATACCATGAGAGGACCAGCATTACTAACTACAATTTCGCTCATTGTCCAAGATCCTCTTCCAAGGTGGGTTCTGAAAATTCTGGTTCTATATTTCTTAAACGAAATTCATGAATTAGATCTTGTTTTAAAACTCCAATTTGTTCAGCAATATATCCTAAAGAACCAATTCCTTCTTTGTAGAGCTGGATAGCACGTTTTACCCTATATTCATGAATTCCCATGCGGAATATTTCTTTCAGTGTTAATTCTTCTTCGGGAATTCCTTCTATCCAGTCGTGTGGAACTTGAATTGTTACTAATTGCGACATGTTTTATCCTTTTTGTTATTATTTTATTTGTGATTGTGACGCACATCTAGCGCTAAGGTTAACCTGCAAAACCGCTTACTCTAAACTTGATAAGACGAACAAAGCTTCAAATTTCAACACTGACCTTAAATTGAAGCACGGCGGTTTTGTCAGGTTAACCTTTTGTTATACCAATTTAATTACCTAATTATCTTGGTTTTAGGTTTGGCAAAGACAGAATTTAGTCCACTTTCACCAAAGAATAGAATGTTATGATTATCTACTATTTCAGGCCATTCATGGTGCTTAATTGTATCTAATCGAATTGGTATTTCTAATTCTTCATTAATATTTATGTCTTTATAAATTGTTAACTCATATAGCCCTTCATATCTTGGTACGTTCCCAATTAAATATGCTAAAGGAAAATACTTAATTATTTGGAAATAACCATATTTCTTAAAATTACCACGGATTGCTGGCATACTTATATCTCTTATTATAACTGTTTTATCAAAGGGATATATCCAATAGAAAACATGTAAATCATCAGGTAATTTTTCATTAACATCAAATATTATTCTTCTTATTTGTTTGTCAAATATTGTTTCGTCCAACTCAATTTTGGCTGATAATAAATGTCCTAATATTCCTCTGATGATATTAATCGGTTTAGTCTTGTGATGAATAATTTCAGGAAAAGATAGTGTTGATTTGAGATATCTTCCAACACTTAAAGAAAATTCATTTAGTTCCTTATCGTATAATTCATTTAATTTGGAATTACAATCTTTGCAAATAGAGCGAAATTTCACTCCGTTTTGGGATTCTTGAAAAAAATTATCATCTTGGCTTGATGTCAGTACCTGGAATATACTTTCTATTTCTACTTTAGTTAAAGAAATTCCGCCTTTGGGAGGCACGTGATCCCAAGATAGATTTTTTTCAGCTCTACAAATATTACATATACCAACCTTGTTTTTTTTGAACTTAATATAATGCATATTTAAATTTTATTATTGGTATAACCAGTTAGTATATAGTTTCTTGATATCTTGCTCAATGTAATGATATCCGACAATTTCCTTGTCACAAACTATCTTTTAACTCTATAACATGTAATATGGAATAATCTCCATTTCTGTGCAACTTAACTTCATCCCAAGGAAAACGTGAAGTAATCTTGCCTCTGCCGCAACATTTGTGAAATTAAAAAAAAGAAACAAAAAGTCAAGCGATTTGTAATTTTTGTAGTGCGGTCAATAAGCAAGCGGGCAAAGTGGCTTGATTATAATAATTAATTCGCCGAGCTAAAACACCCCAATAAGGGCAATGTAACGAAATTGGATAACCTTCAATCTGTTAAGAAATACAGAACTGGCTAAACACAAAGATTCACCGTTGCTGTTGCGTAGTCGCTTTACTTTTTTTATCAGTATCAGTTTTCCGGATTAATTTTAGCAAATAAAAACTCATGACTACTGCTATCACCAGTAATAAAGCGCTGTAACCGTGCAGATGTAAAAGCACTTCCTGACCGCGGGTACCGAACAGTGGGTACATACTGAGAATTATCGATAGAATAGCCGTCAGGCAAAGTAAGACGATAAGCCAGAAACTTGCTTTCTGTCCGATCACATTAATTTGTTTTTTCCAATTTTTGTCAGTTTTTTTCCCTGAAATTAGATTTAATAAGCTTCGTAATTCGCTTGATTCAAATCGATGATGGTGGGACCACATAACACTTACAATCGCCATACACACGGCAAACACGACAGCCGCCAGGACATGGAGCATTAGAAGAATACCGCTGACAGAGTTGCCAGTGAACAAAACAGGGGCGAAACCAGTCAGGATCAAAATGATAAAACTGATGACTGCCAGCACATAAACAAGCTTCTTTGAAACCAGAGTTAAATCTCCAAACCAGGTTTTCCTGATATCCGCTAACGAGCCTGTGAGTACTCCGCCTGACTTTAAGCCCACCACTCTGTTTAGATAAAAAACTGTGACGATGATAAGAAAAAAACTAATAATAGAAATTACCCGAAACATAATCATAATTGGATTTATTTTAACCTTGATTCGATTGCAATAGTATCGAAAAAGCCTTAAATAGATACACTAATAAAATTATTGCTAAAATTGCACCCGAGAGTAAAACTATAATTTTTAACCAGGGGCGAAACACAAACGACAGGGCAAATACCTTAGCATAAATTGGGCTGATTTCCTGAAACTCAACCATCATTTTACCTGAACCCTGCTCGGATGCAATCGGTGTGTCGATGGCTATTTTCGCGAAATAGAATGGAGAGTCGGTTGCATGACAATCTCCACAGCCACGAATTCCTAATGATTGCTCGGTCGGCCGTACGTCGTGCGCCAAAGCCCATGAGTAAGGTTCGGCGGCAGGATGCTCTTCCGAGCTGAGCTGTCCCGATTCAGTCAATTGATATAATTTACCGCCACAAATGTAAACCGGGATCATAGTGGAATCGTTTTCAACTAAGCCTTGCATGATCCCGACAATCTGCTGTTCTGTTAAACTTGGCCAGTCGCCGGTGCCCAGAGTGTCTCTTTCAACGAAATTAACAGCAATAGGCCTGACCACTTTCGGATCAATGGGCTGGATTCCAGCGCTGTCTGTTTTCCCCCAGAAAGAAGGCCAAAACATCTTGTGAGGCGCTATTTTACCGTCTTCCTGTTCAACGAAGACCGGGGCTTTGATATGCGGGAGGGCCTCGTTAGATCTGTTAACGCTGTGAGTCCCAAGTGCGTGTGCCCTTGAAGTCTTAATGCTTTGTGCATTTTCATCTGGCCAGGTACCCGAATGACACGTAGTACAGGTCAGTTTACGAAAGTGAACCGGGGGAATTCCTGCATGCTTCGGCACGGGCGCACCCAGTCGGCCAGCGCCTGGTCTTTTTGAACTCTCTTCGCCGAGGTGACATCCTTTGCAGGTTAAGGTTGCAGCGACAGGCCTGCCATATTCCTCTGCTTCGCCATCATAACCCCGTACCATGACATGCTCGAGTCCGTTGCGATGACAGTCCACGCATTTCATGCCCGCCCTGAGATGGACGTCTTCATCAAATTCCCATCGTTCAGACTGGCTGCTGATGATTTTAGTCGAATGGCAGAAGTAGCAGCGCTCATTTGGAATTTTACGCACTACATCAAACAAGACTTTCCACTGAGGATTAAATCGTGCCTGGTCATACAAGACAGAGGGAGGAATCACTCTGCCGTTGTCTAAAATTGAGCCATAGATACTGTAATTGTCGGGCATATCTTTTGCAGATCCACGAACGAACGCAAACTCACTGCTGGCGCTCGCTGCCCAGCGAAAATTCTGTTTACGTATTTGTGCGCCAAATTCAGCCTGGTCATGTCCACGTTCGGCATCATGGCAGCTCAAACAGTTGATTTCGAGCTTGCCGGAAACCCACCACCGCATAACGTTTTCGGGAGCTTGTCGGTCTTCATCATCACCAACACTGCCTCCCGGCATATGTCGACCGAACTGTTGGATAAACTGCATGGGTGTTATTCCCAAATCATCGGGATGATAGGTTCCAGGCCAGGTGCGATAGGAGAGGGGCAGTTGCGTTGCAGTTATTTGATCGACCAGAATCCAGGGTTGACCCCGGCGTCCAGGAGGGGCATCAGGATTTGTCGCGTTGAAATGCCACCCGGAGCTAATTTTTTCGTAACTATGACATGGAAGACAAGTTTGTTTTGTGGAGAACGGCAGCGTTGGTTCGTCACCGGGCCGGATTATTGAACCTTCTTCATCGTAAATGTTGATAAGATGAACTGGCACAGAACGATTGCCATCGCTGACGTCGCCAATTTTTGTTCCCTGAGCGAGGATTGGCTTCGTGTAAATACTCATGGCAATAAGTATTACGGCAAGCAGCCTGAAATGATGATAATCGATGATGCGCCTGTCCAAAACACCACGATTCTCGATTATCATACTTTAAATTCTCCTGGTTTGAACTCCAGCTTCCTGCCCGATTCCACTGCCTGGTTCACTTTTAGAACTGTGACAGCGGTTTCATAACCGACGTCCTCTGAACAATTAAGTTCTGCCTCACCTCGAATCGTATCGAAGAAATTTACCAGGTGGGGCATATGGTACGGATCGTTGAATTTGACCGGCAACCGATGTTGGGGTGGCGCCACAGTTTCACGAACATCCAACACAGCGGCGGTCTCCTGGGATTTATTTTCTTCAATTGGCGCTTCTAAGTATCCTAAATCCACCCACTTGTTCCACTCGGGCGCTGATGGTTCACGATATATTCCACCCCGGCCTGCTGATTCCGAAATATGCAGAGTCCCCTTGTCGCCCAGGAAGTTTTCAAAATAACCTTCACTGCTATTGGTAGTTATTGTTTGATAAAAGACTCTGACTTTACCCTGCCCGGTTTCGTATTCGTAAACTGCTAATACTGTATCATACCATTCGTGGGTTTTTTTGTCGTAGTAGTCCGTGCCGCCACTGGCCATGACTGATTTTGGCTGAGCCTCCAGAAACCAATTGAAGATGTCTATCTGATGCGAGCCTAAGTCTACAATTGGGCCGCCTCCCAGATTACGGTACCAGCGCCAATTACGAAATTGATGCAGTGAATCGTAACCATATTTTCGTAACGTTGCCGGGGCAATGGCATATTTTTTAGGCCAGCCGAGGTCCGGCTGCACCGAACGGTTCCATTGTCCATTGATGGTTGTGATCCTGCCAAGAATTTTGGCCTCTTTTATCAGCTTATTATAACAATGCAGGTAGCGCGGATTGCTGCGGCGCTGATGACCGATCTGGAGAAGTTTACCGGTCTGCCGGGCAGCCCGAACCATCTGCTTTGCACCTTCCAGAGTATTTGACATCTCTTTTTCACAATAGACATGCAGGCCGGCTCGCAGACAATCGACAGTTTGTTGAGCATGCCAAAAGTCTGGTGTGGCGATGATAACACCATCAAGATCCTTTTCCTGATCAAGCATTTCTTTATAATCCTCATAAGGATTTGGCGCGTGACCATACTTTTCCAACAGCCGCGTGGATCGCCTTAGGTTAAAATCTTTCCAAATGTCACACACTGCTTTAAAGCGAATATTCGGGATTTTAAGGCCGGCATTCAGTAAAACCTGT
>CAZIKB010000071.1:0-32718 GCA_964539665.1 uncultured Cytophagia bacterium | reverse complement strand
GTTTGATTTTATTTGACTTATGAAAAAGAAAGTAAGATTACGAATCAGCTGCTCTACCAATTGAGCTACGGTGGCTACTCCAATTTTCCCGTTTACGACAATATATTCTGCTTCAATTTATTTTTTATTATCGCCAATCTATTAATTTAACTTCAACGTATTTGCTGATTCCTTTTCGGTCTTGCTCTGTTTCTGACTCAAAACTAATTTAATAATTAATTCAAAAATATCAAGGCTTTTTCTTGGTATGAAACGTTTATCTGGTGGTCAATCTTCAGAGCCTGAGTGAAAACGCGTAAACTAAGTGTTTGTCATTCTGTTAGATTTTAATTGTTTGGACGTAAAGTGCTGTTAATTAAAAAGATTCTTCCAGAATGACATCTCCATGTTTGTTAGGTTAAGAAAGGTCTCGACCTGACTTTTCATACATTCTGTAAAACCTGAAATCCCAAACAGGAGGACTTCCTAAATAACTCAATCCAGGCTTTGACATTCTCTGAAATCAAAGGCTCTAAAATGGCATATTTCTGAATTGTCGATTCAAATATTGCTTGACAGCCAAAATATCATTTCGATATGTAAGGTCAGGGACATGTTCGCTCAGTGGAAAAGCAAGACATGATTTAGGATATTTGTTAATCATCATAACCACTGCAGCGGGTAATTCTTTTTCATCTCGCACAGTGTGTAAAGGAACGGATTCCAGAAAGGGCAAGATCATGTCGTAATCAAAACGAAAAAGATTCATGCTCACACCGATTCTACCATCCTTATTCATAGCGTTCTTCATTTCTTCTGATGATGGTTTTTCAATGACATCTAATAAGAAATTTTCCTGGTCTTTTATGGTTACTGCAAATTTTGCAATTCGGCTTTTTTCAAATTGCAGGGCATCCTCATCATAATCTATCATTTTATTTTGGTATTTGGTAGTCAATATCAATTTCAAGGCATGTTGTGAATATAAATTATCGCTATTGCATGAAGTGAATTTCCTTCCTCGCCAATCATCCCGAAATTTAAGAGCCTGCAATAAAGCATCTGCCGTACCCAAAGGTTTAGTTTTGCCCTTCGGAATACTTTGAATCGCATACGATATATTCAAACCGTGAAAATGATTATCCCGCGTTTTTTCGCCATAATATTCGCGGATTGATTTATCCTGCTCTCCTGTAACAATGACGACATCCGTGTATCCAGACTCCCGACCGTTATATAAAAGGTAATCAAGAAATGGACGATGACTTTCTCCGACGCCAATCATGGATTTTGACTTATGTTCTGCATCCTCATTCAAATACGCATCAATGTTATCAGATGCTGTGTTCGGTATTTTCATCCGTGAGGAAATACCCCCGGCCAGAATGACCAATCTTTCACCCATTATAAACTATCCGCGTCTAATTCACCAACTAATTCGGCGCTTATTCCATCATCAACTTTTATGACATACGCTTCACCGCCGACATCTTCAATTGCTTGTTTGATTTTATGCGGACTTTCTGGAGCATAGGCAAACATACATCCGCCGCCGCCAGAGCCGTTTATCTTGGCGCCAAAGGCTCCTGCATCTAAGGCCGCGTCTATCATCCGGTCTATTTTAGGAGTGGATATTTTAAGAACATCGCGTAGTATGCGCTGGTGCTCATTCAACAATAAGCCGACTTTTTTATGATCCAATGGCTTTTGCTTTAATATCTTCTTCGCATTCAATGTAATCCGATAATTCTGAATGGTGCCATCCAGTAACTGTAGTTGTTCACCAGTTAAATCAGAAGCATATTTCTTTATATCATCCACAGTGGCTTGGCGAAGAGTAAATTTCGGATATTTAGTAGCTAATGATTGAGTAATTTTGATTACCTGATTTTTAACACGTGCTAAAATAGATTTAGTATCTTTCGGTTCACAAGAATCGCCCAATACAAATGTCTTTAAGTCAGCGTAAATTGGTTCGATATATATCTGCGGATGAAAATCAAGGAAGAAGGTCCCCCCTATTGCAGTTGAATAATGATCCATCATACCGCCTGGTTCAGAGAATTCCAACACCTCGGCTTTATGGGCATATCGTGCAAGTTCTTCCGGCGGTAGATTTAACGCCTGCTCACTCATTTGTGCTAAGAATCCCACCCAGGCAGTCGTCAAAGCAGAGGAACTGGATGTTCCTGAATTGATTGGGATATTTCCCCGAACAACACAATCAAATCCAGTTGCAAATGTAATCTTATCCCGCATCAAAACATTGATCGCACTTCGAAAATAATCCCTTTCTTCGACATACGGTATTTCACATTCCATTGAAAATGATTTATTATCTTTTATGTCTGGCAAATCCAGATTGATCATTAAATCATCTCTGCGACGCCCCTCAATACTTATCCGTAGTGATATTGCACAAGGAATAACCGGCAGATTCAGGTAATCCTGATGCTCGCCAAATAAACAGATACGCCCCGGCGCTGATACACTTAATTTGTCTGGTCTTCTTTTCACTCTTTTTCTTTACTAATCCTATTTAGAAAATTTCCATTGTTGGAATTAATATTATTTACACTATCTTTTAGCAATGCGCAATATTCTGTATTAATACTGAATTTTTACAAATCTTCAGTACTCTTTTTCAACTCCCGCGAACGCAGCAAAAATTCCTGCAGGTTCATGCTTTTCAGGAATACCATTCCGCGAGTGGCCCGAATCAATGCACTTGGATGCTCATTAAAGAATTGCCGCCCAAGGCAGGTTTTCAACATCTGATACTGTTCAACCTGAATTTTTTGGGCCAATTCTGAGAATGGACCGTCATGTTCATAGCTCGGAAATGATGCATCTTTTTGAGATATGAAAGAATTCTTGAACGCATTATCTTGCAGGGCAAACATATTCAAAGAAACAGGAATAAACATGTTTGCTTCACTGGGATGGAAACGATACCAGACATTGCGGTAACCTAAAATTTCAAGATCGGAGCGTCCAGATTCTTCTTGATATATTTTCATAGCTTCTGAAATGGCTTGTAATACCTTATAATGGGTGTCAGGACCGCTTGCCTCCGGGTCTAACGCCACGCTTAAGATATCAGGCTTAATTTTCTTAATTGTTTTCAATATGGGCAAAACATCACGTTCTACAGTGGGATCTTCTGTAAAAACATCCCCTTTGTAAAATCCCAACCGCAGATGATTAACTGATTTTGAATGCCAGCCGAAGTATCCCCACAAACAGTCTGCTTCCCATTCCCGGCATAAACCTTTAAGTTTTTGTATATGTTCTAAATCTTTTTTTCCCGGATACTGGGACTCGAAATAGTGAATGAGCTCGCTAATCCGCTTTTGCAGGTTTTCGAGGTCCATTTCTTCATATACAAAGATAAGATTTCTTAACAGCCTGCGTAATTGACCTTCATCCTTTAGCGTTCTTGATTTAGCTGCAACGCCGTCTAAATATTGCCAGACATCACGATTCCTACCTATGATATTATTGGGTTGAAAATATCCTTCATCTAACAATTGCTCAAAATTATTACGATGCATGTAACGCATGAGTTTAACCAGTAAATCCAGCATGTATTGATTCGTAACAGCGGTAAAACCACTGGTTAAAGTAGTAAAAAAGTGTTGATTACTGTGCTCTCGAATATGACGCACGATAAATGGCAGATAGCCAAGCATAATATCGTCATGGTGAGGTTCAGTATGCCAGAATATTTTATTGGTTCTGATGGCAGTACCTGCTTCAATTTTTCGAATTAAACTGGCCCTGACATTCCTGGTTATTTCATTCACTTTTTCTGATCGTTTTTTCAGCAAAACAGAGCTAAATCGATTGTCTTTGAAATCTTCCTTAGTGAGTTTTTCAACACTTTTATTCTTTTCCAAAGCAAGATCGATAACAATTTTTTCAACTTCTTCATCACTTATTTCCTGACTGTTAACCACTATTTCGAACTGGCGCTCGCAAAGAAGTTTTGCAGCTCCGCGGGTCAAATAAAAACGAGCATTTGGCAGGTCTTGTAGAATTGATGCCGGATATCTAATATGTTTGGGCTGCTGAATAGCGTCAGCGACAATTTTAGCCTTAGCAGCTCCCGCCGCAATAATGATGGCTAAACAATCTGGGTTGCAGTTAATGGTTGAAAGTCCAATAGTAATTACCAGTCGTTTTTTTGAAACTTCGATACCGCCTAAATCCGAGGCAGCCGCAGCTTGAGTCTCATAATTTGTTGGAGTCAGCCGGGTAGTTGAGTACAGATTAGAACCCTTAATATTAAATCCAATGTGTCCGTCAGGACCAATACCGCCGAGAAAAAAGCCAATTCCGCCCAACTCTCTGATTTGTTTTTCGTAATCGACACACCACTGATCAATATTTTCGAGAACCTGCTTTTGTAATCGCTCCTGTTTTGTGGCTGCCTGTCGATATCTAAGAGACAAGTCAACTTTGCCGTCAAGCCAAATGTCTTGCAACTCTTTGCCCATTGGAAGTCCAATTTTCATACAATTAATAAGCAATGCTTTACTCGCATCTAATTTAAATCCTTTGATATAAAACTTATTAACATAATAATAAAAACTGTTATGTTGGAGGGGATTAATTGGATAAAATTCATCAATTTGTATAATATGGAAACTCTGCATTTTTGGTTTGATACCGGGATCAATACCATATTCTTCTAAAATTTCCACTGTTTTCTTGGTAGTCCAGTTATCAAGTAGAAATTTTACCCATTTAATAAAATGTTCGGGTGTTTTTCCAGTGGGCAGCGCAATGGTTGAGCCAGCATTTTTTTGCGCCCATTCAATAAATCGAAGCGCAGTTAGTTTACCAAGCGCCGGGAAATTTTTGACTTCAATTGCTTTAATCTTTTCTGCAGGTGGATAATAATGTGGGCTTTGAGTATCCTGCAAAGCTTTATTTTCGACTGCAGAGCTATCGTTGTTTTTTCTGTTATTTTTCATAATCAGTTTCAGTTTAGTGTCTTACCAAAAACTCGACTCTTTTGTCATTCCAGCAATCTTCCCTGCTAAAAACATACAGGAATGACAATACGAAGCTGTTATCAATCAGACAAATTAAGTATGTCGAGAGCTAAAATTAAACAAGCTGCTTACCAAACTCACATGTTTACAGAGACGAATCGGTTGGTTCTCTCAAATCTGCAAACATATCTTTAATATTTTTCAATCCTCCAAAAAAAACGACAACCACGAGAATTGAGTAAAGTGAGAGGGTGAGGATTAAAAATAACTTCCATAAGAACTCCCAGCTCATTTTTATGCCTCCTTTGATTTTTGTTTATCCGGAAAAAGAAGCGACCCAACGACCATCCCCAGAAAAGCGATGACAAAGGTCATAATTCCTATAAATCTGTCGGTTAGATACCATGCTACTTGCTCTCCCTGCGTCCAGGGACCGATTCCTAAAACAGCCAATAACCCGGCGAACAAAGCAATGGTGGCGCCCGTTTTGCTGGCTCTTTTCCAGTACAATCCGGCCCCTACTACGGTAAAAGCCCCAGCCAGATAAATGGTGCCGGTAACGGCCATATAGTTCCATAAAGACACCGGCGCCTCAAACCAGAGTCCCCAGAATAGCAGGAACAGCCCGATAATTACAATACATACTCGTGTAATCAATAACCGCATTTTGTCTGACAAATTGTTCTTTTTCAAAGGAGCAATAATATCCTGCGTGATTACTGAACTCCAGCTCAAGAGATAACTGTCATGCGTGGACATAAAAGCAGCCATCATACCGGCGGTTAGAAGTCCTAAAAAGCCGCTGGGGAGAACCTTGGCAATAAATATGGGCATGCCAAATTGGGAACTTAGCGCATCTGGTCCAGTAAATGCTTCAAACAATCTGGGTGTCTGCGAAACAAAGATAAAGGCAGCCACTCCCCAAAGCATAGGAATACCCCGTCTGGCCATATATGAAATGGAACTCCAGACATAAAGACGTTTTGCGATTTTTGGCGTCTTGGCAGACAAAGCCCGCAGCGTTGAAGATTGCCATAACGTAGCCGCAGAAAACGTTAGCGCCACCATAAAAATCACATAAATCGTTCCAAAACCAGAGCCTTCTGCAACCGGATTAAACCAGGATGCTGCATTTACACCGGTTGGTATTTCAAAAAGCGTATCCCAGCCTATCTTTTGTATAACAAAAAAGGACCCAATGAGCATGGCAGTGGATAATACAAAGAATTGCAGAAAATCATTTAAGACCACGGAAACCATCCCACCTAAAACTGTGTAAATCAAAACCATTATCAACATGACCGACATGAAAATCTTCAAGCCTGCTAAATTGCTATATCCCGTAACTCCCATCATGAAGCGCGCACCCGCTTGTAGAAACAGTCCCATATTCAGGATCCCACCGAGCGCCAAAATGGTGCCACCGATGATGCGAACCTTCCTGCCAAACCGCATCTCATAGAATTCCGGAATGGTCATAACCCGCAACTCGCGTAATTTGTACACAATGAATCCGGTTAAACCGACTGCCAGAACACAAATTGACTCTATCAGCGCAACATGATAAGCGGAAAAACCGTGTCTAAAACCCAACTCTGCATTGTACATTACGGTAACCAGACCCAGCTCGGTACCGGTCAGAGTTGCAATCGCGAGAAATATCCGTAAAGACCGGCCAGCGACAATAAAATCGCTGAGTTGACGAATATACTTTCTCACCATGATACCAATTACCAATGGAATACAAATGTAAACCATCACAATAATCCAGTCAATCGTACCGAAATTAGTCGAAAACGCATCCATATTATAATCCCTCCTGATTTACTTCTGTAATTTATAATGAATAGTGGAAGGGATTAAGAATGCCAGGCCTGATATAAAAATAATGATTCCCCACCAGAGATTAGGATTCAAATGAGCTAACACTGTTCTGCTCTGCGGATTAAAAATATAGTTGATACCGGTGATGGTAATAATTAGCCCCAACACTGTTAGCATCAAACCAACAAAAAACCAGATCGAAAGCATTTTCTTTTCCGACATAATGAGTTCTCCTTACCAAAATATGAAATTCAAAACTGCAAAAATGACCAGAGAAAACACTGCCATTGTAGCAGGTTTCTGATAAAATGGAACATCCGCCTGACTGGTCAATGGTGTAAGCCCTTTTACCAGACCAACTAATTCTTCCCTGGCTTTGGCTTTGGTTACGCAGCTAACGACAATGGTTACCACAAAGCAAATCAGCCACGCCCACCATGCCCGCCAGAAGTTCGCTGCCATTGGACTGGCGGTTTCAGACAGTGTGATTAGCGTGCTCGAAAACCAATTAAATTTAACCGCTAAAAACATACCGAACGATGATGTCATTCCGGCAATCAGTCCCCAGAAGGCGCCGTTAGGTGTAATCCAAACAAGAAACATCCCCAGAAGCATAGTTGCAAACAGTGGTGCATTTACCCATGAAAAAATGGCCTGCATATAATCCATAATGCTGGGAAAAGTTTTTGCCCAGTAGGCGGTAACAATACTAATCAAAATACCGGCCACGGTTGCTACCCGCCCCATCCAAACATAATGCTGATCCGAAGCCGTCTTATTCATCACAGAGCAGTAAATGTCATAGGTCCAGACAGTATTAAATGCACTAATATTGCCGGCCTGTCCGGCCATAAAACCAGCCAGTAAAGCGGTCACGCCTAAACCAATGAGCCCTTCGGGATAATAGCGCGCCAGCAGCAGAGGTAATGCAGAATCATAGCGTATCTGGCCATCTTCCTGTAACAGAGTAAATCCGCTATTGGGATCCTGCGCCAGAACCCAGGCAATCAATCCACCCATGATCACGATAAACGGCAACGCCATTTTGAAAAAAGAAGCGATGATGGGCGTCATGCGGGCCGAGCGCAGATTTTTTGCAGAAAAAGCTCTCTGGACAACCAGGAAATCAGTAGTCCAGAAGCCAAATGAAAGAACAAATCCAAGTCCCAGGATAATGCCCATCCAGGTGACCTGCATTCCGTTAGCAGCGGCGTCGCCTGAGGTAGACCACAACGCTCCCATCGAATCAGGAATTCGAGCAAATATCTCATTCCAGCCGCCAATCTCGATAATACCAAGTACTGTCGCCAGCAACAGACCAAACCAGATTAAAAAAAACTGGATGATTTCGGTAAATATCGCCGACATCAAACCGCCAAGCGTAACATAGGCAGCGACCGTTGCTGCAGAAGACCACATACACACGTCCCAGTTCCAGCCAAGAAAGGTTCGCAGTACCAGGGCCATGGCATAAAGATTTATGCCAGAGACCAGAAGCGTCATAACAGCAAATGAGATGGCGTTGAGCACCCGGGTCTTCTCGTCAAATCGCAATTTTAAATAGCCCGGTATAGAATGAATTTTACTACTGTAGTAAAAGGGCATCATGTAAACCGCGAGAAACAGCATCGCAGGAATGGCGCCAATCCAATAAAAATGGGCCACGAACATGCCATATTCAAAAGTATTGCCCGTCATTCCCAGCAATTCCAGCGCTCCCATATTAGCGCTTAGAAAAGCAAGTCCAGCCACCCAGGAACTGTTCTTTCTGCCAGCTAAAAAGAAATCTTCGCCGGTTCCTGTAAATCGTTTCAGATATATTCCGATGCCTAAAACAAACACAAAATAAAGCGCAATTACCAGCCAGTCAACCCACGAAATTTGCAGTGTCATCTATTCCCACCTCAAATTTTGGTATAGTCTTGAATTATCTAAGCATACACCTTACTCATGACATATTATTAGCATTGGCTATTTTCTCTCTCCATTCTGCAGCAACTCCAAAACAACCAGCAGGGGACAATGATCAGAAGCAACTTTTTCGTCAATAACGGTTGATTCAAGAACCCGCCAGCGATTAGCCGGGAGAAACATAACATAATCAATCCTTTTTATTGGTTCACTTGAAGGGAAGGTTAGTGATGGCCACTCAGCGCTAGCATCCGTCCACTTTCTGGTCAATATTTTAATAGGATCACTATCTGGAGTAGCATTAAGATCACCAGCTAAAATTGTTGGAATGGAATTATCAGCAAATAACTCATTGATGCGTTCAGCCTGGTCAATTCGATCCGTTGGATCGCTCGTATGATCCAGGTGCGTTCCAACAAAGAGAATTTCATCCCCCGTTGGTAGTTCAATCAATACTTCCAGGGCAGTACGTGGTTCGTGCTCCGGAGAATGCGGTAGTGGATTTATTTTTGTTTGCTTAAAAGAAAACCTCGACAGTATTCCTTCACCATATTCCCCTCCGTCATACGCCATGGCTTTGCCAAACAGCGGCGCCAAATCCGTTAAATAACCTAACCTGGTCGCCAGATCCATTACCCTTGCACGATTTGTCTTAAAATCGACCTCCTGCAGAGCAACAATGTCTGGTGAAGTTTTTTTTATCACATTTGCAATAAGTTCAAGGTTGAAATCTTTCTTTAGAGTTGCACCATGCAGAATATTATAAGAAAGCACTCTGATAATTCGAGTAGAATCAATTATTACCTGCGCCAGAACCGATGCGTTATGGCTTGTGAAAAGAATAATTAGAATTAATTGAATTAAAGACCTTTTACTTTTCATAACAATGCGGCTTTTTCAAGATAAAAACATTAGTGCAGGCCAGATTACAATCCGGGCCAGCGGTTTTATTAGCACAGAATTCAGTTGTTTGGTGCGAGGCAATTCAGGCATTAATCACTCAATTTTGGTTTATATCAAATTTTTCATTACTCAGTTCAAGCAAATTATCATCCTTCGAAAAAGGTCGTAGTCGTAACGAGAAACGGTATTCTTTTGCGGGCAATTGATACTGCGGATGAGGCTTTGCTCCCCAGGAGTTATCACCACCGACGCCCATTTGCTTTAGGTCGAGATTCAATGCTACAAAATCCCTTTCCTGAAGATCAACCGTATGCATGGTTCCACGGCTTTCCTGCGTCAAATCTTCGTTTGTAAACGGTAGCGCTGAAAAGCACAGCAACGGCATACCGACAGCCAATAAGCCGACGCCCTTATCGTTAGTCAGAGCAATCCATCTGACATCGGTTTTATAACCATTCTCCTGAGGACTGATGTAAGGCACATACTGCTCCCGAACTGTGCTTTGATATAATCCCACTAATGCGCTTGTTTTGCGGTCACAGTAATTTTCATGAGGGCCTCTGCCATACCATTGCACCTGGTCGAAAGCTTGCGGCATGTGCATTTTTAAGCCAAATCGAGGCAATTCAGGAAGCTCGCCTTCTCCAGGAACAAAATGAGTTTCAACGATTATATCTCCGCTTCCAAGTATGCGATAAGTAAATTCCTGCTTTGAATTGACGTCTGACAATGCAAATTCAGAATTAACCTGAAACTCCCTGTCATTCATTCTTTTTATCGTGAAGTTTTTGAGCACCTTGTTTCCTCCTGCATGCTGCCAAACAGCACATTTTTCGTGCATACGGTATCCGAAATCATTGTCTGTTGGCGCCCGCCAAAAGTTGGGTTCCAGGCCATTAACCAAAAGCTCCACATCTTTTAACAAATAAGATGACAGGATGCCCGAGCCTTTATCAAATTGGATTTTGAAATCCCGCCCTGAAATGATCACTTTTTCATCGTCCTCTGTTAAATCCAACGGAGGAAGGCTTGAAACCTCTGTCTCAGCAACTTCCTTTTTCAACGGGAGCACAAACTGTTCAACGGCTACTTCATGTCCCTGAGGGACCAGCGGGGCGGCTTCAGCGGTGAGTACCCGAATATTTAAGAGATATTCCATCCCTGCTTGCGGCTGAATTGATGAGACATCAAAATCATAAATCTTGTCTTCACCAGGAGCAAGCTCTGGATTGGGATAGGTTCCTTTCAGTACGGGTGTTCCATCACCGAGCACCTGCCAATTAATAATAAACCTGTTCAGGTCAATAAAATCATAACGATTGGTAATTTTAATCCTGCCTGCTTTCAGATCAACCGGCATCATTTTAACATATTGATAAACTTTTTTCACTTCCATCAATTTGGGAGTAACGCCGCGATCAGGCATCACCAGGCCGTTGATACAGAAATTGTTATCATGCCTATCTTCGCCGAAATCACCGCCGTAGGCCCAATATTCTCTGCCATCCCCGGTCTCTTTTAACAGTCCCTGATCAACCCAATCCCAGATACTGCCGCCCTGAAGATGGTCATACTTTTCGATGGCGTCCCAGTAATCCTGCAAATTGCCAACCGAGTTACCCATAGCATGGGCATATCCACATAGAATGAGAGGACGGTCTGGTTTTGATTGAGCATATTCCGTAATTCTCTCTATGCTGGCATACATGGGGCAGTAAATATCTGTGTGCGATCTCTTTAGTGCACGTTCATAATGCACCGGCCGCGACGGATCACGCTGGTGGATCCATTCGCTGGCAGCCTCAAAGGATGTTCCGTCACCGGCTTCGTTACCCATGGACCAGATAATAACGCAAGAGTGGTTTTTATCGCGCTCCACCATACGCTTAATTCGATCCAGATGGGCATCTTTCCACTCTGGCATGTTAGCCAGGGTAACATCGGGCTTATATCCCAAACCGTGGGATTCAATGTTGGCTTCATCGATGATGTAGAGACCAAATTGATCACACAGTTCATACCAGAGCGGATCATCCGGATAATGGCAGGTACGGACGGTGTTGATGTTGAATTGCTTCATGAGCTCAATATCTTTAATCATGGATTTTCTGGTCACATAATGCCCGGTCACAGGATCGTGTTCATGCCGATTGACTCCTTTTATCAGAATAGCAGCGCCATTTACCAGAAGCTGGCCATTTTTGATTTCCACTTCTCTGAAACCGAATTTGCAGCTTTCCATCTCCAAAAGCTTGCCATCGCCATCTTTGAGAGACAACAAAACAGTATATAAATAAGGTGTTTCCGCCGACCATTTGTGAGGATTAGTGATATTGGCTTTCATTTTGACTATGGTTTCTGCTCCCGGCGCAATGTAGACTCCCCTACCCTCCATGAGGATGTCTGCGCCAACCGGCCTTCCCGCCCCGTCTAAAAGGCTCACTTCAACATTTGGATTCCAGACAGCAGAATCACCATAATTATGAATCCGGGCGATTACGTACAGCGCTGCATTGCGGTACTGCTCATCAAGATCGGATTTCACCTCAAAGTCACGAATATGCACCGACGGTGTTGAGTACAAATAGACATTCCTGTAAATGCCGCTCAAGCGCCAGAAATCCTGGCATTCCAGATATGAGCCGTCCGACCAGCGGTACACTTCTGCTGCCAGAATATTGTTGCCCTGCTGAAGAAAGGGAGTGATATTAAATTCTGCCGGCGTCCGGCTGCCCTGGCTGTATCCTACCTTCTGGCCGTTAATCCATAAATAAAAAGCCGATTCCACGCCGTCAAAATTCACAAACACCTGTTGGCCCTGCCATTCTGTGGGAATCGTGAACTCGGTTCGATAAGATCCAACCGGATTGTAATCATGTTGAATGTAGGGCGGATTCATTTCAAACGCATAAGGAATATTCAAATAAATCGGTATGCCGTAGCCGTGCATCTGCCAATTGCCCGGGACCGGGATTTCTTGCCAGTCACCGATGGCATAATCAGGCTTATAAAATTCCGTTGGCCTATCCGCTGGTTTCCGCACCCAGTGGAACTTCCAATGGCCATTGAGAGATTTATAGAACTTTGAAGCGTGACGAATGCCTGCCAGGGCAGTTTTTTGATTCGCATACGGAATTAAAGTAGCATGCGGTGGTTGTTTATTTTTGCTAATAATCCGGGGATCTTCCCAATCGTTGGACGCGAAGACATTTGTTTGATTTATGCAATTCAATAAAAGTAAAGCACAGAAAAACCATGCCAGGATGTTAATATAATTTTTCAAAATTCCTCCTTCCTCAGCACCGTTTAAGATGCGCAAACATCATTAACTGTCGTCAACCAGTGATACTCATTAAATCTCTACATCACTTTGCATCACAAGAAACTTCAATTTTAGAAAACAGATTTTTGGCGCTTGTGATTTTAATAATATCATCAACAATGTGGTCAACCGTCTGCCACTGTTTCGTACGCCCGATTAATTGCGGGATAGAATCAACTCTCGAATGAGCCCTGACTTGTCCACTGTAAACCAGAGACGGTTGGCCGTTGCCATCTGGATCAGGCATACCGTTCCATAATATCGCAGGAAAAGCCTCATTGTAATCTGCCGACACATTGACCTCAATATAATAATCCCACTCACTGCCTTTTGGAATACTGGTATTTATAGTCAACTCATGTTTTGGTGTGGCTCCGGTTATGGCGTCGGTTAATTGCATGCGAAAAGTGGGCGGCCCTTTCGTTTCAGTCTCGAGGTTATAACGACTCACCCAAAAGGGTAGCGCCGTCAGGCATTCAACTTTGCCAGCCCAGTCACCTTTTGCAGTGCGCCTCGTCACCCATACTGTTCTGATTCTGCCACTAACCGGTTGTTCTAACCATATTGCGATCTGCGGCGGCTCACCGTAATCGGTCGCTCGGTACACTTCAGGATTAAGAATGAGTAAAAACGTTAACCTTGCTTCATTGGCGATTATTGCTTTTGTACGTTCCTCTGTTGTAGAAATCACTTCTACTTCTTCACTAACAGCCCTATCATTTTTCTCGTAACAGCTTAGATTCGTCAAAAAACCAACACCCATAACAAACAAAGCCAATAGCCATTTCATCAGGACTGGTCTTCTCCAATTATTCCCAGTGGTTTCCTGGTTTTCCACAACCCGCGAGTGAAGTCAGGAAAATCCACTGGCTTTGAGCGATTCGCAACAGACACTTCGGTTAAATGAGAAACCACGCTCCAGTCCACCGCGTCGTAAACATCCATATCGGTTGGCAGACCATTGCACAAACAATGGATCAAACGATAATCTTCAATAAAATCAGCGCCACCGTGGCCGGCGCCTTCAGACAGTTTTTGCGCTTCCTTGATTAATGGATGTTCAAACTCTTCCTCCATGTTAGTCAAAGGTTCCCACCTGTGTGCCGGGCTTCGCCCTTCAATATGGATTAAATTTCGATGGGTTAAATCACTGAAACCCTGAGTGATGCCTTTGGTTCCCTGAATCATATTAATGCGGCTATATGGGCGCGGCAGATTGGTGTCATGAACCAGGTAAATCGTTCTACCCTCTGCTGTTTTGATCAGACTGGTATTCACATCACCACATTTGTAGTTTGCTTTAGAAAATTTATGCTCCGCGCCTAACTTTTCTGTGGCATATTCTTTAAGCCCAAAAGCGGGAGAACTCATTGAAACCAGATAGTCAAATCGGTCGCCCCGACTGATATTCATGCATTGCGCAATTGGCCCTAAACCATGGGTTGGATACAGATTGCCGTCACGCTTCATCGAATGATAAACGCGCCAATCGTTTTCATAAAGACCACCCAGTTTATAATTGCGCAGATCGTGATTATAGGCGCCTTCTCCATGTAGCAGTTGGCCAAACAGTCCCTTTCTAACCATGTTTAAAATCATCAGCTCCGGCCGCATGTAACAGACATTTTCCAGCATGACACAATGTTTGTTGTATTTTTCCGCGGTCTCTACTAATTCCCAGCACTCCTCAAGGGTCACAGCCGCAGGCACTTCCGTTGCCGCGTGACTGCCAGTTTTCATGGCTTCCAAACAAATTGGCACGTGCCAGTTCCAGGGGGTTGCTGTCAAAACCAAATCGAGTTCTTCTTCAGCGCACATTCGTTTAAAATCATATTCACCTTTAAAATAACCTTTGGGTTTCGGTTTTCCAGCCTCAGACGCCCACTCCTGCATACGTACAACTTTCTCTTCTACCAAATCGCAAACAGCTTTTATTTCCGCTCCCTCAATCCGCAACAAATTTTTGAAATGACCAGATCCTTGCATACCCACGCCAATCACTGCCACTTTAACCAGATCAACAGGATCAACCTTCGCTGCACCAGGTGTTGTTGATGGGTTCCTCGAACAACCAGTGACAGCAGCTCCAGCTATGGTCGCGCCTAATCCAGCCGCTGCGCCTATTTTGATAAAATCCCTTCGACTAAATTCTTTACATTTTTGATTATCTGAATTATCCATATAAAAGCCCTTCCGATTTCTGGGTTAATAATGATTGATTTTATCGCGCATACTATAAATATTTTTGACTTACTTTAAAAAATTTTCTACAGTGTCAACTCATAGCTATTCTCAATTATCTGCCGTAGATTATTTTAGTATTTCCTCCAATAATTCCACCGGATGAAAAACCGAACGTTTTAATTCTGACAATATTTGATCGCGACAAGAAATTCCGCTCGCGACTAAAATTCGCTCACCGCTGGTTGTTTCTGATTGTTTTATCTGGTCCAGGAGATCTTCACCAACGCGTTTACTCAGTTCATAGAAATCAGTTTTATAACCAAAACTCCCGGCCATTCCGCAGCATTCAACATTTGAGATCGCCACGTCAAATCCGATATTTCTTAAAAAGTTGACGATAGGCTGATAGGCGCCGATGGTTTTTTGCTGGCAATGACCATGATAAAATATCTTTTTCCCTCGTGTTTTTGCAATATCGAAAACCTTATCAGGAGTTATGTTATTAACGTCAAAAATCTTCAGTAAATACTCCACTGGATCATAACTGTTCTCCTTTAATTTTTGAAAAAGCCTGTCATCTTCGAGCAAATTATAATAATCAAGACGCAAAAGGGCGAGAACGCTGGGCTCAACTACGATGATATCCATTCCATCATCGATATATTTTTCAAGATAGTAAGCCACATTTTTTGCACGTTTCGAAGCCGTAGTTTTCATACCCTGCGACAGGGACGCCCTTCCTTCCGCTAAGACACGACTTATACCAATATCAACACCCAATTTAGCCAGTACTTTGATGGTTGCCATTCCAGAATTCGTATGGTAGTAATTTGTGTAAACATCAGCAAATAAAACCGCCTTGCCTTTGACATCCAACTTATAATCATTCGTTAATTTTCCAGGACGCTTTTTTGTCCAGATATTAAACTGTTTTATCAGAGACTGATTTGCTAAAGTTGGAAACCTTCTCCGACGGTCAACACCCACGCTCTTTTCCAGAAGAATCCGATTCAAATACAAACCGCCAAACCAATTTGACAGTGGTACCCATCTGGCGGCCATTTTTGCGATGTAGTAAAAGTTAGCAAAAAATCGTTTTTGCACGGGCGGCCTCCTCCCTTCGGTCTGGTTCAATCTGTCGCGCAAAACGGTATTCAGCCAGGGAATGTCAATGCGAACCGGACATTGCGGCATACAACGGCAACAACCCGTGCAGAGTTCAACAAATCGTGCATTCTCCAATTTACCCGTGCCGGCTTCCCAGGCTCCGCCAATTCCGCCGGAATAACTCTCACCGCCAAATGCATGGCCGCCGACCGCCTGAAAATTCGCACAGGAATTGAGGCAGGCGCTGCATCGAATACAATAAAGTGTAGGGCGAAGCTCCGGATCATCTCGCATTTTCATCCGGCCGTTATCTAATAAAACCAAATGAAACTCCCGTGGCTTTTTGGAGCGTCCATCAAAAGAAAATGGTGGAAGATTCAGAGGAGGTTTGATGACATTTGTATATGAGGACAACGGCTGACCCGTGGCGCTTGCTGCCAGAAGTTCAATAAAGACAGCAAGATCCTGTCGTTTCGGTACAATCTTTTCAACGCCCGCGATAGCAATATGTACAGACGGCGCCTGAGTGACCATTCGGATATTTCCTTCGCTCTCAACCAGCAAGATTGTGCCGGAATCCGCAGCAATAAAATTAGCCCCGCTGATTCCAACATCTGCCGTTAAAAATTTCTTTCTTAAAATATCACGGGCAAATTTGGTTAAATCCTCGCCGGTATCCAGTGGGTGGTCGGTATTAAAGTTTTGTTTAAAAAGTTCAGAGATACGTTCCCGACTGCGGTGAGCCGCCGGCACAATAATGTGCGACGGTTGTTCATCTGAAAGTTGGATTATAAATTCAGCTAAATCCGTTTCAGCCACCTCGATTCCGGCCGCTTCTAAAACACAGTTTAACTTAATCTCTTCTGTGGTTATCGATTTTGCTTTGACTACTAATTTAGCCTGATGTTGTTCACAAATTTGTTTGACATAATCGCATGCCTCGGAGCCATCTTTTGCCAGGAAAAAATGACCTCCTCTGGATTCGACGATTTTTTGCAGCTCCTCCAACAACTCAGGTAAATTTGCAATAGCTTTCTCTTTGATCTCACGGGCGTGATCTTTGAGAATTTCATAGTCTTCAATCTCACTGACAGCTTTGTAGCGATTCTGGTTGAAAGTTTGGGTGTTGTGCCGAACTGCGTCGCTCTCAATTGCTAACGCCATTTTGATAGCCTTTCCCAGCGTACCTTTTGAGGATTTATTGGCAACCTGACGTGGAACGATTTTGTATGCAGGATCTTCTTTATTCTTCAACTTCGAAATTACTCCAGAACAATGATATACAGTTTACCCGGCCCATGCACTCCGCGCACCAGCGGCCCCATATCCGCTGTGGCGCTCGGACCTGTGATGAAAACAAAATCTCTTTCCAGGCCTTTGCCATCTAAATATTCCTCTGAAAAGAGATCCCGGGGACGGGGTAAAATTGTCCGGGCATCAAGAATTGCGATATGTTCACGGGTAAAAAGGCTTACTGAGCCTCCCAAATTTTTCGAAACCGAAACACAGATTGAACCCGTCCGGGCAACGCCTGCAAAGGCGTCTGTTATACCGATTTTTATGGATGATAGTTGGTGATCCGTGGGATTGGTCGCCACATTTGGCAGTTGCCTGACGGAAGAAAAAAGTTCCGTTGAAATGTCATCAGGTTCTGCAAGCAGAACCATATCTTCCTCTTTGATTAACCTGGTTAGCGCTTCTTTTAACGCACTGGCTGAGTGTTTAATTCGTTCCACCGTAGCGGCTGATCGTTGCGCAGCACGAATGAATTGTTCTGCAAGTCCGGGACCGAATTGGTTTTGATTTTCCATGATTTAGTTTTTGAATTGTAGCTTACAGAAAAGATTCTTACAGACAAAATAAGCGAAAAACAGGCTGACATCGTGTTTTTCGTAGTGAACTCCGTTAACTCAGGTAGTTCTGTGTCCTTTTTATTCCTGCATTGATGTATTTAAAATCTCACAGTCAATTGTTCATTTTCATCAATGAACTCAACTGGAATGAAATGGCTTCCAATGACGCCAAACCGTACCGTCGCACCTTTCAGTAAACCAACCTGCAAACAATTAAATTTCGGGATTCCACGCAATATAAACAGAAAAAGATTCAAGATCAATATCTATACCAGTCATTTTATTCAGGAGAGAAAAGAATGAGATTTGTAAAAATGGCTGCAAGGAAGGTATCACACCAGATTGTTGTCATTCAGGAAGAATCTTGTTAGTAAATGACCATGATGTTATTTATAAACAAGATTCTTCCCGGCTGGTCTGAGGAGTTTTCGGAGAATGACATTATCCTGAAAAGCACTTACTGTATAATCGGGATAATGCAAATTATCTATGTTTTTAGTACAAAACTCAGCAACTCACTTTTTTTCATCAATATTAGAAATTTTAGCAGTTTCCATAGCTTTCGTTAACGCGATTAAATCTGTCAGAATATGTTGGCTTTCTACTAACAAAGCATCCGGGTCATCTTCCTGGTCTGGATTTTCTTCTCCTTTTTTGAGGGCTTTTAATCCTTTTGCCTTTCTTCTTGCGTTTACGCGAGCCAACTGCTGTTCCTCCAATGTATCCCTTTCGGCCTTTCTTTTTTCATATTGTAATAAGATAGTGTTTTGCTCTTTTTGAATTCTATATCTCTCAATATCCTCTAAAATAAATTGAAACTCAAGATCATTTGAAGTCCGTTTTTTTGAATTTAACCTCAAAGTTGATAAATATTTGGTAACATGGTCTTCAAGTTGAAACATGGCCGCGGAGATTTCATCCCAGGGAAGAGCATGGTTTTGAGCACTTTCACCTATGTTAGCTTCATCATAAATCGAAGGGAAAAGAATATCCGGAATCACTCCGCGATGTTGCGTCGTACCGCCATTTATCCGGTAAAATTTAGCTACAGTAACTTTCATCTGGCCAAAACTCTGGTCGCCTACACTTACAAATCGATTTAAATCGAGAAGATTTTGCACCGTACCTTTTCCAAAAGTACGGCCGCCAATGATAATGCCCCGACCATAATCCTGAATAGCAGCAGCAAAAATCTCTGATGCCGATGCACTGTAACGATCGACTAAAATACCCAGTGGTCCATCGTAAACCAGGGTTGGGTCAGGATCATTTTCGACGCGTATATCACCATCGGATTTTTTAACCTGAACAACTGGCCCCTCTTTAATGAATAGTCCGGATAATTCAATAGCTTCTTGTAACGAGCCACCGCCATTTCGCCGCAGATCTATAAGGATGCCCTCAACATGTTCCTGCCGCAATTTTTTGATTAGCGCTCGGACATCCCTGGTCGTGCTTCGATAATTTTTTTTGCCCCGTCTTTGTGCAACCATATCAGCATAGAATGTAGGAATATCTATAATTCCCAACTTATATGTTTTGTTGTCTTGTGTTAATTTAATTGTTTCACTACGAGCAGCTCTTTCCTCTAAAATAATTTCATCCCGCACCAGGGTAATTATCGTGGTTGGGCTGCCCGGAGTATTCTTTGAAGGAATAAGTTCTAACCGAACCGTGGAACCCTTATTACCACGAATCTTTTGCACGACATCGTCAAGTCTCATGCCGATAACATCAACCATTTCACCTTCGACATCCTGGCCCACGCCAATGATTTTGTCATTTGCCCATAATCTTTTACTTCTCTCCGCCGGACCACCCGGGAGAATACGCACAACTTTTGTGTAATCATCTTCAGTAGTCAATTGCGCGCCTATTCCTTCAAAAGTTAAGCTCATATCGATTGCGAAGTTTTCCGCTATTCTTGGCGCCAGGTAGTTAGTGTGTGGATCAAAAGTCTCGGAAAGGGCATTTATATAATATTGAAACACTTCTTCAGAATTATATTGCTCAATACGTTTACTGAAATTTTCATATCTCTTTTTTAAAGCTGATTGAATTCCCTGCCAGTCTTTTCCGGTAAGTTTTAATGACAGTGCTTCATTTTTTAATTTTTTACGCCACCATTCGTTAAGTTCATTGACACTTTCCACCCAGTTAGCCTTTGAACGATCGATGGGATAATATTCATCGATGTTAAAATCAAATTCTGTTTCAATGCGATTCATGACATATTCAATTCGCTCTTCAACACGATTTTTGAAGGTATTAAATATCAAGTACGCCGACTCTAACTGACCGGATTTAATTTGATCATCCAATTCATATCTGAATTGCTCGAAACCAGCGATGTCCGAAGCCAGAAAATATAAGCGCGAACGATCTAACCTCTCTAAATAAATATCCAATATTTCAGATGATATGGCGTCATCAATTTTCTGGTGATTATAGTGATAGCGAGCAAGTAATTTGGATATGATTTGTCCAACAATCGGGTGCTGCTTTTCCGGGGTTAACGATTCCGCGGGAAATAGGTTTAATGTATGAACATTTAAGGAGAAAATTAAAACTGTCAAAATAAATGTAACTTTCAAAATGGAAATGTAATGCTTTTTAATATTTTTCATATCGCAAATTCTCCTAATCAATGGAATTCCTAACTCCCGTTTTTTATATTATTATAGCAGCATTCATGGTCGGTGCATAAAAATACTTATATACAATTCTTTAATATAGTTACAAATTTACTTTAGTTCAAGAATTATATCGTCATATATTCATAATATATAAGATAAAACCATATTTCCCCAGAATATGTTCCTTCTAAATTCTTTATTTTCGGCAGTTTTGCTTAGAAATTATTAATGCTGGGAAGCTAAGGCGGTGATAATATGTGATATAGAGTTATTATCAGCACCCATTCACAACCTGTAATTCGCCAGCTAAGACAATAAGGTTCACTCCTTTTTAATTGCAATATCTTTGCTGGTTACAATTCGTACGAATGAACTTCCTTTGCCTAATTCAATGTTGATTTGATTATCTCTGTCGTCCTCTAAATAAACCGGATAATCTGAACGAATTTTGCCATATTCAGTCCGCGCTGAAATTTTAACATCGGCATTTGCAGGCAAAGT
The DNA here is from genome assembly GCA_964539665.1 of uncultured Cytophagia bacterium. GTDB lineage: Bacteria > Zhuqueibacterota > Zhuqueibacteria > Oceanimicrobiales > Oceanimicrobiaceae > CAZIKB01. Next base: position 11,498 of record CAZIKB010000071.1, on the reverse strand, counting down.
AAGCGTTACAGGTTTGTAGCTGGTTAAAAGCTCTATTCGACTATTAGCAGGTATTTTCTCTATTTCAGACACTTCAATTGGACTGTTATCGCCACGCACAAAGATGCTCCCGGAAGTTCTTTTCAAAATCACAAATTTATAAGAATTTGAGACATCCACATTTCCACTAATTCCTTCAGCCAAAACACTGCTCGAGCTGCCATCAACTTCTAACATACCACCGACTTCATGAACCTTAACGGTTTTATAAGAAGTACGGATGGTAACATCTTTAGTTACATCCTTAACATAGACATTGCTGGAACTGGCATTAATTTCTACTGCCCCTCCGACCTTCTCAACTGTAATATCCTGGTAAGATGACAAAATGTTGACATTCTTTTTAATGGCGCGCACTGATACCATGCATGAACTGCCATCAATATCTAATTTCCCGTCAACATCCTCAACCCGAATGGTCTTATAAGAAGTACGAATAGAAGCATCACCGGCAATCCTGCTTACTGTAACCGGGCTTGATTGACTGATGATTTTCAAAGCGCCGTAAATACTATCCGCCGTAATTGGTTTATAACTCGTTTCAATAGTGACATCTTTGCGGATATTAGAAACGGTTACCTGACTGCTTGAACCATTAATAGTTAACTGACCGTCAACGTTTGAGATTTTAATAGGTTTGTATGAGGAAGTAATCATACAATCGTGAGCGACATCCATACCGCTGATATCCGCGCTCTGGGAGTCAATGGTTAGTGCACCTTTTATTTTTCGAAACTCAACCGGCTTATAACTGTTCTTCACATTTGTGTCACCTGAAATATTTTCGAGAATAACCTGGCCACTGCTATTATTTATAAATACTCTACCCTTAAAATCCACAACTTCAACCGCTGCATAGTTATTATTCAATCTCAGCGAACCCCCGCATTTTTCGATTCTAACCTCACCAGATGTGTTTTCAATGTCATGATCCCCTGCCACATTTTCGACATTTATATCACCGTATTCATTGTCAACAATAAGCGTTTGACTGGAAGGAACTCGAATTTCAATTTTCGTATACAAGGAAACATGGTCATGCTCATCCCCAAAGATAGCGCGAAATAATCGCCCCTTACTTTTATTCTGTTTCCCACGCAATTTTTCACGGGGAGTTTTAAGCAACAGTCGATTACCATTCCGGTAAGGTTCCAGTGTTAAACGGACCTGGGCAAAGAAATCATCAATCAAGTCACGCGGCAGGTCGCTGATTTCGATGGAGACTTCCACTTCGATTTCATCGCCAGCATGCCCCGAAATAAATATATCAGCCTGTGTACGGTCGATATAAAGCGTCTTTCCGGGTGCGGATGCAATTCGCTTGGTGTATGTTTTTGTTTCTGATGACGGTAAGGAAGAGACCGCAGCAGCAAACATGTTTTGAGTAAACAATAAAACAAATGATAGTTGAATAAATCTTTTTATAATTACTTGCTTTTTCATTTTAACCTCAAAGTATTTTAGTGTTAATTAAATTAGTTGAATACAGAATCACATTTTAATTATTCCACACAGATAGAAAACTCACATGGATTTTTTTAATTCCGTGTTTTTCTGTGAAACTCCGTGGTATATTTTTAAGATTGAAATTTCAGTATCTCCTTCAAAGTTTGTTGCTTATCCTGCAGCGCTGCCAAAAGGTAGCGGCGGATGTGGGCATTGGCCGGATTGTTTTCCAATGCCTCTTTACAATGCTGGATTTGAGCATCGATGGTATCAAGCCGGTCGCGATAAAGCAGCATAATATCCGTGTCAACTTGTGCCAACTGTGGGACAGCGGCCTGTTCCAGTTCGGTTATTGCATCTATATATTCCTTTTCAATTGTTTCAATCCGCTCAAGCCTGGAACCGGTTAAAATACCCGAATCACTACTTCTTGACTTTATCAGGTAATAACTAATCCATCCGAGACCAACGACCAGAACCAAAACAGCCGCGATTCTAAGTATCGGATAGGTCTGTTTAGGAATGGAAATACGCCAGATAAATCGCTGACGCTGTTTTTCTGCCTGTAGCCGCTTTTCAATTTTACCCCAGAGTAAAGGCGCATTAATTGGCTGATCCAAAGTTTTGGCCGTCGAAAGCAACATTGCATCCTGCTGCTGCAACTTTTGACACAGAGGACAACTCTGAACGTGCTCCTGATAGGTTTTCTCATCTGTTTCCCCGAGTTCATATTTTTGATAACTCTCACAGCTCATTTTTGCACCTCAGTTTGACTATCTGTAAGTAAGGCACGTAAGCGCGATTTAGCATTAAACACGTGCGCTTTAACCGTACCTAAATTCACATTTAATACTTCCGCTACCTCGCTTTGCTTTAATTCCTGCACCGCGAACAGTACAAAACAAGCGCGGGTCCGCTCAGGCAGAGCATGAATCGCTTCCTCCAATTGCAGCCGCAACTCAACGGTCGATTTGTAGGAATGGTTTCTTAATTGATCAATCTCTTCTGATTTCATACGTTTATTCTTTTTTAAAAAATCAAAGCAGACATTCATCATAATTCGAAAAAGATAAGTGCTTAATTTCGAATCAAACTTAAACTTACCGATACTGCGGTACAATTTCAAAAAGGTCGTTTGCAGCGCATCTTCCACATCTTCCTGCCGGCCGAGCATACGCAGGCCAAGATTCAGAAGCGGTTGCTCAAAATGGCGGTAAATACTCTCGAATGCCCGCAAATCTCCTTTCTGACAGCTCTCCACAACTTCTCGTTCATTTTTCAGATCGGGTATCAGTTGTCTGCTTCTCCGGTTAAGCTTTGATTAACTTCATTTATTTAGACCTGATGAATCGGCAAAAGGTTTAGTTGGATTTTGGAAAAATGTAAACAATTGTTTTCTCAAACTCAACGTGTTTAAATTCATGTGGTTGCCCCCGGGTAACGAAATGCTACTTTTCAAACATGCCCAACAAAGACAATCCTCTGCTTGATATCCAAATTTATATAACTGGATTCATTCGGCCAAACACAGAGCCATTTATCTTCATGCTCAAATTGATTTTTAATTCTAAATATTCGATAAACTTTTCAAGGATAAACCTGATAATATTGTCAACTAAATTTTAGTGCTCATACCGACAGGTCCGTATGTAATTAATAATTGATCACTAATTCAGGATGAATTAATTAAAAGATGCTATATTGAATTATAAAGGGACGTATAATGAAAGTATCCAGATTTTCAAATAAAATGTCACACGGCGGATTGGCTCTTGGAATCCGGATTTTATGGCTTTTGGCTTTTTCCCTCATAACGTTACCCGCATCGGGACATTCCCAGACTATTTCAATTAAACCAGAGAATAATCATAATACCGAAGAAGAAAATACCAAAAACAACACCAAAGAAAATAGTGGATTCATTGCAAATGTTGCCGGTACGTTTTTAAAAGAACACCAGATTGCACTCATTGGACAACCACACACCATAAATATTCTGCCCATTGCCTATTTCGATTTTCATAGCGGAATCAATCTCGGGTGCAGAGCGCTGCTCTTGTCCCGGCAGACGAATCCATATTTGTACCGATTGACCTTACAATTAATCACGTCATCTAAATGGAGTCACAATCATAAAATCATTTTTGAATACCCGGAAATTAAGGGCTCAAAGTTCGGATTTATGGTACACAGCGAATGGCGGCGGGATTTGCAGGCCCGCTATTTTGGCCTCGGCAATAACAGCCTCCACGAAGACAAACTTACCGATTCAGATAGTGATGAGTTTATCCATGAAGATTATTATATTTATAACCTCAAACGTCCGCGAATTACTTTATACGGCACTTTCAACCTGCTGCCAGATATCCGTTTCTGGTTCGGTTACGGTCTGCAAAGTGTGGAGCCCCAATTAAAAAACGGCCCCGAAACTTCTTTCATTGCTACTGATCGTCCATTTGGATATTCAGGAGGCTCGGGTCATCATTTTAATTTCAGGTTAAGCTGGGATACTCGCACAAATGATGTTTACCCATTAGACGGCTTCTTTACAGAATTTTCGCTTGAACCCAATTTCGCAACCGTAAATGAAGAATTCCAAAAAAGCAACGGTGTTGAAAAGCGCTCAAAGAAAGTCACATTTTATCGCCACACATTCTCCAATGCCAGTTTTTTCTCTTTCAAATCAGATCGCCTGATTTTAGCCAACCGTTTTGCATTCGAGGCTATTACCGGCGAAGCCCCTTATTACGCGCTCGGTGAAATAGCCGGTCAACGGTACACACGCGGTCTGGGAGGCAGTCAATCTCTGCGCGGTTTTCAAAGCCGTCGCTTTCAGGACAAAATAAAGTTCTTCACTATGACAGAACTACGATATCAATTCAAAAAATTTATCTTCCTGAAGCAGACATTTGATCTCATTTTCATTGGCTTTATTGATAACGGCCGGGTTTGGCGCCGCTGGTCGGAAATATCATTTAACAATTTTCATTCCGCGTTTGGAATTGGTGTCTGGTTCAATTGGAATCAAGATTTAATTCTGCGCCTGGACATCGGCAAATCGAAGGAAGGAATCGTTCCTTATTTTAGAATAAATACAGCGTTTTGAAAAAGCAGCACACGGATTTCACATCACTGGGAAACCGAAATTCACTGAATTTAAACGAATCTACCACGGATGAACACGGAAATCTAAAATATTGAATTGGGTGACTTTTAGAACAGTATGGAAAATTTATATTATCCGATATTCACCTATCCAAATCATTGCTCATTATATTTTAGACTTCTACAAAATGCTGTTATTCATCGGATGACTTGGAGTCATCCGATGAGAGTTAACCATAACTGAAATGACTAAAAAATTGTATTCTGCAGAAGTCTAATACTATATTTCACTTATTATACACACCACCCAATCAAACATCCTCATCATAAACATTCCACGAAAAGATTGTACGCAATTAAATACGACACAAAGGCGGCCGCGAGAAAACACGCGATTGCATGAAAAATAATGGCCGTAATTGTGACCTTATATTTCTTATACCAGGTGTAGAACAGGAATACTGCGAGTACAAGTAATATAATTATAATTACCCACCACCAGGCCGAGCAACAATCCCGCACGTAATTGGCGACCAACAAACCGGCCAACATGACTACCCAGCCGATACCGAACCAATCGCGTAAACACGGTGCTGGGCAGGGTATTTTTTTGGCCAATTGATACCAAATAATGATGGCTATTATCGTGAGAAAAGCGAATACCGATATTACAAGCGCCAGCCAATCATAATCCTGAGCCTGCACGAAAGTGTTTGCTACCCTGTAAACAATGAAGCTACAGAATGTGGTAGCCATGAGAAAAGCGACAATTAAAGGCCAAAGAAAACACAATTTAGGTGGTACAGGAATCTCCCGTGCTGGTATGTCAATAGATGTTTTGTAACAGTCCTGGCAATCTCCAGGACCAGCGCTGGTTACGGAAACCGTATGTTTGTCACTACCACTAACAGGAATTTTGAAGTCGTGAGAAACGGTTGGCTTAGTGGTCGTTTCCTGTGCCGAACCATTCCCCCAATCCCATGTAAATTCATCGGGCTTGCCATCTTTCACAACAGCGGTAAATTTAACCGCTTTGAAGTTTTCACCTTTATCACTCATATCGTGTCCAAGATGTGTGATTTTTGGACAGGGTGGGCACTCTTCAAATTGGGACAAATCTACTTCCATGTTGTACTCATTACAAGGATTTGGCCCCACTACGCTGAGTTTTGGCGAAGTTTGCGGCGTCTTCTCATAAAAATGGGTGATAACATCCGGAGGTGTTCCCTTACCGGATTCGTTTGTACCATCACCAAAATGCCAAATCCAACTGTCTGGCTCATCGCCCTCGATTAAAGGAGCAAAAGTAACCATTCGACGCCGTATTTCTCCCTCTGTTTTACACTCGCCAATCGTTACTTTAATATCCTTAATTATTGGGCACTTTGGACATTTTTTGTATGTATCGAATTCAGAGAGGCTTACGACTTTGTGAGTTCCCCCACAGGCAGGAGGACCTTCCAGGCTGAGTTTCGGTTCACTTTTTGGTTTATCCTCATAAAAATGATTGATAACATCCGGAGGTTTTCCGTTGCCGGATTCGTTTGTACCATCACCAAAATGCCAAATCCAACTGTCTGGCTCATCGCCCTCGATTAAAGGAGCAAAAGTAACCATTCGACGCCGTATTTCTCCCTCTGTTTTACACTCGCCAATCGTTACTTTAATATCCTTAATTATTGGGCACTTTGGACATTTTTTGAATGTATCGAATTCAGAGAGGCCTACGACTTTGCGAGTTCCCCCACAGGCAGGAGAGCCTTCCAGGCTGAGTTTCGGTTCACTTTCTGGTTTATTCTCATAAAAATGTTGAATGGATTCAGGTGGACTGCCGGCGCCGGATTCGCTCTGACCATCGCCAAAATTCCAGGTCCATTTTGTGGATACTAATTCTCCAATTGACGCTTGAAGGGTGACACTTCGCTTAAGCTGATTGTCTTTTGGATCGTTTTCACAATCGCCGATCACAGCAGAGACATCTTTAATCTCCGGACAGGTTACAAAAATTTTGAACTCGTCATGGCTTTTGGGAAACTTCTCTTTTTCTTTAAGTTCAACAATGAAGGTCCAGCCATAAAATTTGCTATCGGGTTTGCTCCAGTGCGATTCATCGAGAAACGGTTTTTCAGGGTCTTCCAGCTTCCATTTTTCATTGATAGTTGTGGAACCTCCTTCGGTCATTCCAAATTCAGGCTTGAGCACAATTCCAAAAACCCCTGTTGTTTTTGGAGAATCCGGGTAATTATCATGATAAAAATAGCCGCCAAGAATTTCAAAAAAATCATCTCTTTCTGTTTCAGCGACATCCTTGTTTCCAATAAATGCGCCCAACATGTGATTCGGATTTAATCCTAAATCATCTTCAGAACGGGGTAAAGTAGTGGTGAAAATTACTCCATACTCAGGAGCATTTCCTTCTCGGTAGATTCTTCCCGAGCGAATCCTCGCTCTTTCAAAAAGCCCTGATTCTAATAGTAGTTTTACATTCATAACAGCCTTCCTCCTATGAATAATTAAATATTAAATTTATATTGAAATGAATGTGAATTCTAAGCGTTATCAGAAAATTAGAGGCCTTATTCCATATCTTTAAATTAAGGTTTAAGCGAAATTAATCCTCCATCAGTTTGATATTTATATCGTTTATATTTATTTTTTTTATATCTTACCAATAATAACATTTCCGAGATGGGCCTGTTCATATCTGTTGCTATAATTTTACCATCATATTTTTCATGAATCGTGTTAACCGGTGTGTGTGCAACCACGTGGAAATTACTTTTAAATTTTTTCAAGACACTTTTCAATTCATTTTTAAGTGTGTCTGTTTGAACATACCCCCGGTGCCAAAAAACACTGTTTTCATCAAAGAAAAAAAGAAGCCTTCTGGCAAACAACAAGGTGTCTGCTTCGCCAATTTCAACAGAATCCTGTAATAGTTGAGTAAAAATGTCTTCGTACAAATAAGTGTGCAGTGAGTCATTGAAGGCCTGCACAGAATAGTCTTTATATTCCGGAGTTACTCCGCCATGGGCAAATAATATTTTATCAATTTTTATCAGGCCGGGTTTTGAACCAAGCCATTTACCTAATATCGAATCATGAAGATCAAACAGTTTTGAATACCGGGTATTGTGGGTAGTAGCAATCAGCTTTTCCTTGCTTGAGAGATAGCGCACATCATCGAGAAAAGTCATAATCTCGTGATTGCCGAGTAAAATGTGCACCCTGCCGCCTGCTTTCTCAGCCTGTCGTTCTAATTTATATAGAAACCACAAAGTTTTCGTTACATTATGGCCTCTGTCAAAAAGGTCACCCAGGGCAATCAGGTGTTTTTTATTTGCTGTCCAGTTTAAGTCTGAATCAATCATCTTTGCATTTGTGAGCAATTGAACTAAATTGTCAAAATAACCATGTAAGTCGCCAAGCACATAAATAGAATCGACATTGGTGAATATCGCCTTCGGTCTCTTCTCTTCGAAATAAATCACCGTTTCATGTTTATCCCATGTATTCCTCAGACTACCATAACGTATCGTAACCATCTTACTTCGTGGTTTATTAAACGTAACTTTATGCGATTGTGAAAGAGGTGTGGTATATTCATCAATTTGACGATCGTTGTTTAAAACTATTAAAAATCCCGAATCTGGTTCTACCGTAATCCAGTGTACAGTCATCTGATCATTTGATTCCTGTACCCATAATCCATATTCACCATTAAATCGAAACTTATTAGCAGTGTGCGTCGAATTTACGAAATGATAGCTTCTGTGCTCGGTCTCCTGAATGTGCGGTCTTTTCGAATACCCGATAGAAGTATTATAAACTAAGAACAACAATATCAGTAAAACTTTAAATTCTTTCATATCAGCCTAAGTCAAAATGTTTCGATTTTATTTGAATCAATCCTTTTTAGAAGTCTTTCCAACCTCTTATACACATCCTTAATTTCTTTTTCTGTCAAACCGAATTGCACAATGGAATCCGTTGTACGCACTCCTTTTTTCTTATTAATAGTCTCTGTAGCTTCAACTGGCGCCATTAGCCCCCCTTTAATTTCAAATTGTGCCACCACGCCCAAAGTCTTTGTTAAGTCTTCCATTTGAATTTTCCTTAAACGATCGATGGTGACCAAGGGTAATTTCTTAACTTTAATTCTTCTCCATTCAACTCCTCTATCACTTTCCGCACTGTTAAATGCCAAACCATTATCAACCGCGAAAACCCTCAGGTTAGACATATCTGTTGAAATTAAAAAATTACCCTTGTTTGAATCATTATGCCTGATTAAATACGAGACTATGTTCAGATTCCCTAAATTTCTGGCATAGGATTCATTCGCTTCAAACAATTTCTTATCATAAATATTATTACTGGTTACATTCTCCAGCCAATACTGCAGGACACAGAATACCGACGGTGAGTTCTTAAAAGTTGGACTGGCTTCAGGCTCAAAAAACTGCTGATAATTCTGAAGATCAAAACATCTGGCAACTGTAGGCGGAACTACATAATTCTCTGGATCAAGAATTAGTTTTTGTATTTTATACGCGGCCACTTCATATCGCGGTTGGTTATTCACTTTGCTACCACCCCTGGGAGCTTTTTTCAATTTAAGCTGCATACGTATATCATCAGACCATATAACAATGAGCCGTTTCGTGATGTCTCCTTGAAATCGAGACGGTCTTAATTTAAAAATTTCAAAAGGTTCATACATTAACCGTTGTTCAATGTCGGCAATAGAGTGTAAAATGTTCTGGTCTTGTGCATATACTGGAATCGACAAGCAGAGAGCGCATACCAATATGTAAATAATTGATGACGTTATAAGTGGAATGTTCAAATATTTTTGCATAGAATCACTCCTCCGTTTTTAATTAAAATATTTATAGCTATTAGAACTTGAATTTTAATCCTGTTTATTCCACAGTTCTCAGTGTGATGTTCTTGAACGAAGTTTTTTTGGCTGGTAACCATAATCAAGCTAAGAATAGATTAATCATTAACTTGGATTATTTCAAAATATTAATATAAACAATGCGATTTGATTTGTCAAGTAAAATCAGTGAAAAAATAATCTGGCAGTTATGGCGGGGTGGAGTTCATACATTCCCGAATTTCTTCGCATGCGCATCAACCTAAGGTTAAGTCCCCTTTAGCAAAGAGATTTAGGGGTTGTATTTGATTTATTACTGAAATTGTTGATTTTATTGTTTAATCGTAGCTATACAGTTAAGCAGCATAAATGAATTAACATAGTAAATTAGGCTTTTACAACCCCCTTTGTCCCTCTTTTTTAAGTGGGAATAATAAATAAAGCTTAATCAATTTTCTATGTTAAATATCTATATTGAGACGATGAGACTTTATCTCCAAAGTTGATATTCTTAAAATCTCCAACCTCTTCCACTTTTCCAGTACCGGTTAAATCCAGGTATCTTCCATGAAAATTTTTATCATTAAATAATCTATACTTATAGCCGTCAGGTATTAGAAAACGAGCAGAGGAAACTTTGTCATTAAATGATGAGCCTTCTACTAAAATGTTGCTGTAATTTTGTATTTTTGCATCTTTCCTGCCAAACAGGGACAAAGAACGACCATTAAAATTATTATGTTCATATAAATCAACCCAGGCATTACTTATTTTGCTAATTGTTTTATCATTTCGGTCAGGTACGGACCAATATTCATTGAACTTTATCAAACCACTTTGGCTCCAATGAAAAGCAGAATATACATTTATGATTCCTGAAGGATCAATAAAAACACCAGCAGCCGCATCCAGGTTACTTTGATAATTCTCACACCTGAATTTCTTATTAGTCACCTTGGAAATGATTGGTTTCTCAAGTATTGGATTCTGCTCATAAACACAATCAGGAAATGAAACCTTATATAAATCAGCAAAATCATCGCCACACAAAATCGGTGTTTTATTCGAAGTATTATGCATCCCAACCAGGTAAAGCTGGCCATCGCCCTGGTTGATGAAATTAATGCTCTGAAAATTACTAAAGTCCGAGGCCTGACCATTAGCAGACTGAACTTCTGAAGCTTTCCACCGAACATTCTTTTCTCTAAATCCATCAAAAAAATTGGTGGTGTTTGAAAGGTAAAATTCTAACCGCCTTGGTTTACCATCACTGTCACTCCAGGCTGCAACTAAATAAAAATCATTTGGCAGTTTTGTTAATGCAACTGCGCCCACTTTGCAATTTGGACGATTTATTGATTGACTAAACAGCTCGGGCCTTTCAGGATCATTCATGTTATAAAATACAATTCTGGAAGCATAAGGTTTAGATTTCTCAATTGGAACGGCAAGAATATCTCCCAGCAAACTTATTCCCCCGGCATGCCATAAATTTGAATCGATACCGATTGTAGTTACGATTTTATCGTTTCCATACGGTAAATTTGATCTTAACATATTTGATCCCCATCCACCCTTTTCATGGCGTGATTCCATATTGATGACAAAAAGATGAGACATTTTTTCATACTTGTCACCGCCGGAAATAACGATATATTTACCACCATTCAATCTCTGAATTCCCTGAAAATGATTTTGATAACCCCAATGATTAAATAATGGATCAAACGTATATATCGGCCATGGTATTTGCTTGTTATCCCAGGCTGCTAAATAATCTCCACGGCTCTTAATTTTTGAAAATTCATGTTCAACATCTTCAATTTCTGGATTATCATCGCACAGTATATAATCCAATGATTCAGGTACGAGTAGGGGCTTATAATAGCTGTATTTATTGTTCTTTAACATAATAAACACTCCATCTATTAGTTGTATTTACTTTAATGTGTCTAAATGAAAAAATTCAATCTGAAGTTGTTATATTTCAGTGGACACAGAGTTAAGAGTTTTTTATCTTTATAAC
>CAZIKB010000070.1:0-33170 GCA_964539665.1 uncultured Cytophagia bacterium | reverse complement strand
CATATTGTCTTAATGTACGTGTATTAATATAGGAGTCATATTATGTCTACTCGACGAAAGTTAGTTCTCATTCTGTTTTGTCTTGGCTTGTGCAAATCGCAATCCGACTCAGGATGCAAAGGACATGATTAAATCCCACGAGGAGTATGCAAAAGCTTCAGATCTCGATGGTGTCATGACCAACGTGGCAGATGATATTGTCGCATTGGTTCCTGGAATTCCGCTTGTGGAAGGAAAGGATGCTTTTAAAGAATTCTATGCTGGATTACTCGCCATGGTAAGCCTGGATGATTTTGGCCATAATTACCATGGCATTGAAATAATCGGAGATACCGTCGTCCTTCATGGCGTTGCCAACGGCACGCAGACATCAAAAGATGGCGCTGCCACAGAGTTTGCTAATAATTTCATTTTAGTACTTAAATATCAACCCGATGGCAAAATCAAATTTTGGAAAATTGCCTTCGCACCAAACTCTCAACAAGGCTCGAGTTCTTAAACAAGTTAATCAGGTAAGATCGCCTAACTCAGCTTTTGCAATAACTAAAATTTAAAATCCTCGATTTAACAATCATCAAGCCCGAATACAATCGTAATCGGGCTTGGTTAATTTAATGCCCTATCAAAAATGCTTTTGTTTTTCAACAAAACTGAATGAAGCTCGATTTATGCAAAAAACAACTTCACTGCAAATCCCAAAACCGCGATCATGACAATCCAGCGAATAAAGTTATGCCCGCGTTCTACAACAACTCGTGAAGCTAACCAGGCGCCGGTAGCGTTCCCGCTGGCTAAAACAAGGCCCTTCAAAAAGTCAACCTGACCATTGATGATAAAAATAAAAAGTGCAAATGGTGTAAATATTAAAACCACCAGAACTTTCAACGCGTTGGTTTTGACCAGGTCGTAGCCGGCCATGGTTAAAACCAGAATGATGAGAAAACCAATACCACCCTGGATAAAACCGCCATAAACACCCACAAAGAAAAATGAAACTGCCAAGATAGCTGTTTTACTATTATTGAAAGTCGGTGAGGATTGCGGCTCCTTTTTCCCGTGACCAAAAAACATAAATCCCATGACGAGTATCATAATGACAGCAAGCAGCCGTTTAAACAGGACTTCGTCAATATCAATCGCTAATTGCGCGCCCAAAATAGAGCCGGCAATAGCAGGGATCGCCGTGACCAGGGTCGTACCTTTTGGAATGACTTTAAATTGATGGAATCGTGCAGTTGCAAATATATTTTGGACAAGAATGGCAATTCGGTTGGTACCGTTGGCAACACTGGCTGGCAGCCCGAGAAAAATGAGAAAGGGTAACGTTAATAGCGAGCCCCCGCCCGCAGTTACATTTAGAAAGCCGGCGCAAACACCGAGCAGCGCTAACAAAACCAGTTTTAAGAAATCAGCCATAAATACCTTGGTATTAATGTTAAATACAAGACTATTGTAAAACTCTGAGAACGCCTTATGATAAATCATTAGGCTAAAGAACAAAAGTCGATTAAAATCGACTACTATTATTTTAAGTAGCTTAATTTATTAAGCTTACATTTATTAGCTTGGAAATTTATTTCCATGCTATTGCTTGTCAATTTCGAGAAATTATCCTTGAACGTAAATTTTACAATAGTCTTGTTAATTAGTTTTATAAGTAACAATGAAACAATATGACAATATCGCAATTGTGTATAATTTCAATTATTTCATTCATAATTTAATTTAGCAGCTCACAACACTGAGAATCTGCGGAATACATTATTTCTCGTCTTCCTTCGGAATGATGAACCAGCAAATCAAATAGGGGATAATTCCCGGCAGCCCGCCCGGTATAAGCAGAATGGCCCAAAACAAGCGAATCCAGAAACTGGAAATCCCTAACCATTCCGCCATACCGCCTGCAATCCCTGCAATGTATTTGTTGGTAGTACTTCTGCGTAATTTACCTTCGGCCATTGATACTCCTCCAATGTATTATTTCTCTATTCTAAATACTGTTCTTTTGTTTCTAAATAATATTATGAGCTAATTTTGCCAACGTATTAATATTTGACTTATTTATACATTGTTTTCAACGGAACTTTTTCAGTAACCTCTTCGATTTTAAAACTAATTCTCCCTAAAAGGATGCCTTCTTCGGTTTCCACATTCACACGCCATTTTCCCGGGGCGAAGTGGACTTTACGGGTGTAGCCGCGATAACCGCCATCGCGATAGCCGGTTATGCTGTAACCCAGGCGATCGGTAGTCAGCCACTTTTCCTGATTTGGAAAGTATTGCTGCCAGTGGTGAAAAATCTTTTTGGTTAATTCGGCTGGAGCAAAGATGGCCGTAAAACAGGAGACCGTATCACCATTTGAATATCGATATGGATTGTCAGACGATTTAAAAATTTGATACCATTTTGGTTTTTCAAACTTTAACGTGTATAAATCGGTTTGATAGTTTTTACTGGCGTGATGATAAATACCGCCACTTTTCAAGGAAAGCGGCACCGGCGGAATCCAGTTCTGCCAGTAAAATAAATTAATCAAAAGATACAAACAGCAAACCGGGGCAACACATTTTATAAGTTGCTGGCGATTCGGGAAGATAGATTTTTTATTGAGAAAATAGACTAATCCTGTAATGAATATTAAACTTAAAAATCCACCAAGCAAAAATGTCCATACATTCATCACTTTGAAAATCACTGGAATAAAAAAGATAAAAAACGAGAAACTGGCCATAAAATAAAGTGAGATTTGTAAATACAGATTTGTGAGGCGTTTTTCCAGGAATTCGTTAGCAACCAAAAGCAAAACAAGCAGACCCAAAAATAAGGCTGTCTTTGTTAGTGAAGCGCTCTGAAAATAGTAAACCACATAAGCGCTAAAAAGACCGCCTAAAAAAAATTGCAGGCCAAGGGGGTACCACTCGCGATATTTTAAAATAAATGGTGTTTTAATCCGATCATTTTCGACAAGATTGACTATCGCAATTAGCAGACCTAATAGTGCGAGGTATAGAAATAATATAAAATTATCAAATAGTTGATCAATTCTTTTCAAGGTGATACTATCCCAGGTAAATCCTCCAAAAAAGAAAGCAATGGGATTGAATCTTTTAAACTGGTCGTAGTAGTTTTTTATGTTTGCAATTAGCTTAATCATTTCTTAACACGATTAGATGTTATTAATACAAAAGGCAGGATTAAATGAATTTAGAAGTTTAAGGTAATTTAATAATTATCTCAAAAATGTCAATGAAAAATTCAGGTTAGACTGTTTATTTCACAGGTAACTATCCAGCATATAAAATTTATGTGAATGATGTGCAATACTGAGCACGAATAGGTATCAGGTTTGTGGGCTAAAGAAAGACCTACGGGTGCGAACCATCTCAATCTTAAGCTGTGTGAGTATGGTTTGGCGCCCAACTTTCTGCACTTTTGAGTAAAAAACTATTCAGGAGCAGTATACCCAAAAGAAGCAACAAATTAGACCACGATATCTCCTCAAATTAGATTTCGAAACAAATCAAAAAACAGGTAGCAATTTAATCCCATTTTTATTATATATAAAAGCTACAATAAGTAAAATCTCTTGATTCTTAATTCAAATTGATTTTTTCAGGGAATTTACTTTCCTGTCCTGTTACCAATTAAGATAAATGTCAAACTACAAGACGAGTAAAAAAGAAAATCCAGGCTTAGTCAGACAACTCGGCTTATTCGATTCCATCATGATGATGACAGGAATCGTTATTGGTTCCGGCATTTTTTTGACCACTGGCATCATGGCGCAAGCGCTCCCATCAACTGTGCTGATTTTGCTCGTATGGATTGCAGGCGGGCTTTTAACTCTCGCCGGCGCACTTACTTTTGCTGAACTCGGCGCTGCCATGCCAGAGGCTGGCGGCCACTATGTCTATCTAAAAGAAGCTTATGGCCATCTCTGCGGATTTCTCTTTGGCTGGATACTGTTCCTGGTAGCCATGGGCGGCTCCATCGCAGCTCTGGGTGTGGGCTTTGCAGAATATTTCGGCTACTTTTTTCCAGCCTTGTCAATTCAGAAAATTATCCTTTCAACTGAAGTAAATATTTTCAATCACATCTACCATTATTCGTTATCAATGGGGCAATTGGTCGCGATCTTCGTTATTGTACTGTTGTCAGCATTCAATTATGTTGGTGTGGTTTTTGGAAAAACTATCCAGAACATATTCACCGTAATCAAGATTGGAACCATAACAGTATTTATCACTCTGGGTTTTACAGCGGGAAAAGGTACTCCCATTGATTTTACGCTTAATCCGACTGGACTGAATTTAAGTCAACTTATTGTAGGATTTGGCGTTGCCCTCATCGCTGTTTCCTGGGCTTTTGATGGCTGGAATAACATCAGTTACGTTGCGGGCGAAATTAAAAATCCAAAACGTAATCTTCCTCTGTCGCTGGTTTTCGGGACGGTCGGGATTACCGTCCTATATTTCCTGGTGAATTATATCTATCTAAGCGCTCTGCCTGTTGATGAAATGGCCGGAGTGATTAGAATTGCTGAAAAAGCTACCTCTGCACTTTATGGAGGCATTTCCGCTGGTCTCATTTCTGCGGCTGTGCTTATTTCGATCTTTGGGGCGCTTAATGGTTCGATATTTGTAGGCGCCCGGGTTTATTATGCAATGGCTAAAGACAAAGTGTTTTTTCAAAAAGTAGCTGAAGTGCACCCACGTTTTCGAACGCCCGGATTTGCCCTTGTAATCCAGGCTGTTTGGGCCTGTATTTTAACCTTGACCGGGACTTTTGAACAGCTCTTTACCTATGTAGTGTTTATCACACTGGTGTTCTGGACCGCCGCCGTTGCTTCAGTCTTTACATTAAGAAAGAAATACCCCGATCTGCCAAGACCGTATAAAACCTGGGGTTATCCATTCGTGCCAGTTGTCTTTATTATTGCAACCACAGGTATTATTCTCAATACCCTGATTGCAAAACCTCTGGAGTCCCTCGCAGGCCTCGGAATTACACTCATCGGTATTCCTGTGTACTATTTTTGGAAGAAAAAATCAACATAAGCATATAACAAGAGGAATTGCATATGTTAGGAAATGAGGGTGATAGATTGAAACGGGTTGTGGTGTGTACGCCCAGAGAAGAGTACTTTAATGTTAATAATTTTACTGCACAGAACATTAATGAAATCGCTGATCGTCAAAAGACCAAGCAGCAGCATGACCAATTGAAATCCACTATGACTGACTTTGGCTGTGAAATAATTGATGTTCCAGAATTGGCCGATCATCCAAATTCGGTTTTCACCCGTGATGTGGCTTTGTCCACACCAAATGGTTATGTCAAATTAAGAATGGGATTAGAAACCAGAAAAGGCGAGGAAGAATGGATGGCGACAATTTTAGAATCGATTGAGGAATCCTGCGCTGGAGAAATTAAAGAACCTGGTACGGTGGAAGGTGGTGATATTATCTTAGCCGGATCTGTGGCATTTGTCGGACTTTCAGAAAGGACTAATGAAAGAGGTGCACAACAAATTTCGGATATATTACAGGATATGAATTACGAAGTGCGTACCATATCTGTAAAAGGTTCCTATCTACATTTAGGAGGAGCTATGAGCGCAATTGGTCCCGAAAGAATACTCTGCTGCAGTGATGTGTTTCCAAATAATTTTTTCAAAAGCTTTGATGTCGTTGAAGTTCCGCTTTGTGATTTTAATCCCTCTGTTGGCAATGTTATCTGTTTAGGCGAAAACGAAGTCATTGCCAATTCAGCGGAAAATGTGGGAACCATTGCAGAACTTGAAAAGAACGGTGTAATGGTTCACGCTCTGGATATGTCAGAATTCAGGAAAGGTGCGGGTGGCCCTACCTGTCTTATTTTGCCTGTTGAGCGGAAGTGAACAAACACCAAACAGGCGGTTTCTGAAGCAACCGAAACACCCATTTCTTCGCTCAAAAAATAAATGCAACACCCAGTTGGAATGTGAGCAAATTGGTGCGAGAATGGTTGATATCATAGGTCACCTCTCCATTTTCGCGTCCAATAGAGCCTTTTTTGAGATAATCCGCTTCACCACCAAACAAATATCGTAAACGAAAATTTATCAACACCTCATCGAGGTCCAAGCGATCGCGCTCACTTTGCTTTTTCGACTTATGCACCAGAATCATCACACCGCCGCCTGTGCCATAACTAAATGCTGTATCATTTAGATTGGTGGACTTGGCAATAGGTTCTTCAAAAACTCCCTCGTTTGAAATTTCAGTTTCTGTAAAAAGGTGGTGGAATCCAATCAGACCTTCCAGGTACGGCCGGATAAAGCCCTGATTACTTTGCAATCGAGCGAACAAATGGCCCAGGAAAATATAATTAGAAGTTTCAACATCGACGGTCACATCGGGAATGGTCGTACTAAATGGTTCCTGGCGGTTTTCAATTCCATAAATCAAGAACGAAAACTCTGCCCCTACCATCAACGGACTCGCTCCCGGATGATAACCAAAAAGTCCGCCGATACCAAATCCCGGATTGTTAATATTGTCATCAAATTCATCTTGAGGTGAACCTGCTATCAAGTTTACGCCGACATTAAAACTCTGAGCAGTAAGCTGTGAGTTAACCAAAAACAAACTTACTATTATTAAAAAAATGAATCTGTTATAATTCTTCATGGCGTCCTACTCCTTGTATCAATTATGATGAGAAATCTCCGAATCATTATTTTCAGTGAATTTTATCAATCAAGTTTTCTAAATCTACGACCAATTCATCCATTTTTTGATAGCGGTTTTCTTTATCTTTTTGCAGAGCTTTTTCAACGATTTCCTCGAGTCCTTCTGGTAATTCAGGATTGATGTTGCGAAGAGATTTAGGGTTTTCATTCATGATGGCGTATAATACCGAGAGTTCAAATTCGCTGGAAAATGGCAGTTCACCGGTAAATAGTTCATATAGCACCACCCCGTAAGAAAAAATATCCGTTCGATGATCAGTTGCTAAACCGCTTGCCTGTTCTGGCGACATATACCCAAGCGTGCCTAAAGTTGTCCCTGTTAGGGTTATTTCTTTCTCAGCTCGTTTGAGTGTTTTCGCTAACCCAAAATCCATTATTTTCGCTTCGCCTTCTTTCGTTACCATGATATTATCGGATTTTACATCACGGTGTACAATATCTCTTTTATGCGCCTGGGCTAATCCAGTTCCTGCTTGAATCGCTATTTTAAATTTAACCAGAAAAGTTAATGCCTGGTTCTGGCTCCAGGCTTTAAGATTTTGCCCGTCAATGTACTCCATAGATATAAAAGAAATATCCCCTTCTTCACCAATCTGAAAAATTGTTGCGATGTTGGGATGATTCAATGACGACGCTGCCCGGGCTTCAATGATGAATCTCTGTTTAAATTCAGAATCGCTCATCAACTCTGGTAGTAAGACTTTCAAAGCTACAATTCGATTTAACTGAATATCTCTGCCCTTAAATACAATGCCCATACCTCCCGAGCCTATTTTCTCTAAAATTTCATGCTGTCCTAACTTATCGCCAATTGTTGGAATGCGGCAGGCTTGTGAAGATTCGGAGTCGCGCCTGATGGAGGATGCTGCCCGCTGCAATGTGGATTCTGAGAAAAGCTTTTCCTTTTCTCGTTCCAGCCATTTTGCAAAAAAATAATTCGATATTTTATAACGACCTTTCTCTTGTTTCACAAATCCTAATTGCATTAATTCGTAAAAAAGCCTAATGAGCAGTTCAGCCGGTTCATCAAACTGGCTTTGCAATTCTACCAGGGTCAGTTCTTTGTTTTGAAGAATGTGCAGCAGGATTTCATTTTCTTTGGGCTGTAAATATTGGAAATCAACCGAAAAAAAGTGTCCTATCATGTCGTCCACACTGACTTCCTCAATGACTTTTTTCAAATCGCCGGTTTCAAATAATCGTTTGCAGATGAGTTGAATAAGGTAGGGATGATTGTTTGATTTTTCAATTATTTCCGTTACTATGTCATTATCGAATCCCCCTAATCCAATTAGCCGTTTCGCCTCTTCATCACTTAGGCGGGTTAAATAAGCAGGGGGCACAAATCCATACAAAAAGGGCGAAGTGTGTGGAATCGAGCTCTCTTCAAGTTTACTCAATCTTTTTGTGGCGGTTAGAATCGTGTAAATATTTTCACCTCGCTGAAAAAAACGCCTTAATTTTGGTAAGGTTTCCGGATTGTTTTTTTCTATATTGATGAGCTCTTCTGCTTCATCACAAAGCAGCATTAAGTTTAAATTTACTTCTTTGGCTTTTCGTCTGAGTGTTCTCAGAATGCCAAAGACATCCAGGCTTTCGAGTTCACCAATGTTCACACCAATGTCATCAAACCGCTCTTCTGCATCCTCCACACTTTCCAGCAGCGCTTCTTTCAAGCCGTTTATGTTCTGGCTGCCCTGCAAATCCCAAAATAGTGAAATAAATTTTGTGGCATATTCTCCTTTAGTCGTAAGCAGCTCGATTTGCTTTAATAAGGAAGTTTTTCCGAAACGCCGGGTTCCGGCCACCCAGCAATAATTCCGGTTGCCTTCCAGAATTTCAGTAATAAGATTCTGGCGCCCGAAGAAATTTTTACCTCGAACCCAGTTGCCGGCTATGAAGGGATTTTTGGTGTTTTTTATCATACTTTGTTATCGATCTCGTTTCTCATTATTTACAACGAAATAGTGTACAGTTTACAATTGACAGTAGGCAGTATCATACTGTCAGCTACTGACTGTAAACTGTAAACTGCCAACTGATTTCCTTCGATACTTCTCCGGATGTTCAATCATGTGATTTAACATCCGGCCAATTTCTTCGGATTTGTCTGTCAAATCGTTAAGAATATCGTTTGAAGTAAATTCACAAGCCAGAGCAAAATCGAGCCAGACTTGAGTTTCGGTATTCTCCATATCGGCGTCAGATATCTTGCTAACAAAATGAGCCGGGTATTGTCGTTTTCGGTAACCTTCTCCCATATTTGCACAAACTGATCGGGAAGGTTTTCGTATTTGCGTAGTTAGTGAGTACAGTTCTTCTTTTGGAAAACTCTTACTAACATGATAAATATCCATCGCAAGCTTAAAAGCCTTCTGATACACAATCAGATCCTTAAAACCCTTCGTCACACTTAAATCCTTTCAAGTTGATTATTTACAAATAACCACAAACAAATCACAGCATTAAACCAACTGCGTTCAGCCACTATCAACTGCAAACTGCCTATTCACCAGCCTCCAGTACCTCAAATGAAACCGCCTCCACATCCGCAACAGTAACCTTGCGGCGCTTGTCTTCAATAATACGATGGATGGCGTTAATACAAATTCTTTGAATGATGTATGGCTTGCACTCACTATTTTCAATGATTTTATCCACCGCTGCATCTTCATATTTAAAAATGCCCGCTACGGGCTTGCAAATTAACTCGATCGCATCTTCTGTTTCAAACGGCGGCAGTTCTATTTCTTCAAAAAAATTGTACCAGGGACTGCCTTCACTCTCCCAGCTTTTCCGAATATAAGCTCCGGACATGACCGCCACCAGGTTCTCAGCAAAAGTTTTCATAAATACACTGCGCAATTTCTGGTTTACCTGTTCACTGTATTTATTCAATTCATCAACTTCATCCATCAGGAGTACCAGTTTGAGTTTTTTAGCTGTTTTTTTGTTTAATAACTGCAGAAGAACTTTAAGATCTTTTGAAAAATCCCGACCAGAATAATCAGCCTTTTTTTCTTTTAAAATAAGGGAAACCTCGCCATTAACCTGATTTTTGCAAATATCTAATATTTCTTCCATCAAGGTAGAAAAAAATCGCTCTTCAGAGGTACCCTGCAAATCAATCATGACTGGAATAAAATGAAACTCAGGATCTTGTAAATTTTCCAAACGAAATTTAATTTGATGTTGCATAGATGTTTTACCGATACGACGTTGTCCATGAATCATGAGACTATTATTGTGTAAAGTATTTAAAATGCGCTTAATTAATTTTTCCCTGCCAAAAAACATCTCCTCATTTCGAATGGGGGAACCCGCAATGTAAGGATTATATTTATTAACAATAGCAATTCTATATTTGACTATTTTGAAAATTAAAAGTCCCCCTATTCCTAATAAAAATATCGCTCCAACGGCAACACCGAATGTCATAGTCTGATAAATCGGCCGATTGCGGATCACTGTCAACTGCTCAATTGTTCTATGTGGAAGAGAATCTACATCGAAGGCTGTTAAAACAACCTGGTTTTCTCCCATTTGTAAGGGAACCCGTGTGGAAAAAGAAAACCTTGTCGCATCGTCTTCTTTCTGTGGTTGAATATTTATTTTCTTACCAGAAGCGTCTAATAATGGTTTTCCGTTGATTGTAAGATTTATGAAATCTATCCCATTATCATCTCCAGCCATGCCGGATAAAATAAGATTTCGCGAGCGGATTTCACTTATCGTTGAAGTTGGCGAACTGAGGGCAAATACCGGAGCAGTAGTTTGTGTGATGATTTTTTCAATCACTTCTGGCGTTACGGAATCTTCCTTTTTAAATTGAACCTCGACTAATTTTAAACGCTCAATCTCTGTTTGTGTCCTGCGAATCCAGCTTGTTACTGCATTGAATTCAGGATCGTTTCTTTTTGCCTCGTTAAAAGCTTCTATTGCCAAATCATACTGACCAAGCAGATAATAATCTAATCCCTCACGAAAGCGATTTTCATATAAGTTCACCTCTTTTGATTGTTGTGCAGTTTTGGTAGTCTGGTTTTGCTGCTCTTTTTGAATCCAATTCTCAATAATGGTAATTCTTTTGTCATCAGGATGCGAACGTTTTAGAGCGGCAAAAGTAATTTGAGCTTGATCAAAATTGTCACTGATAATTAAATTCTGAATTTCCAACAACTGATTCTCAAATTCAATATTGCTTTTTTCATCGGGTATGCTTTGTTTTGAAAATAGAATTAATTTCTCAGCCATTTCTATCCATTTCTCAAGACGCCTTTGATGGACAGTTTTTTGAATCGCCCCTGAATTTAGTGAATTTTGGAAGTTTGCTAACGCTGCTTCATAATCACCTGAAAAAAGATAAGCCTGACCAAGATAGTAGAATGGCAAATATTCTACCAGTTTAAGACCTGTGGTAGTAGCCACATTATCAGGATTTGGTCTAAGATTCAAGGCAGCTTGAAAACTTGAAATGGACTGGCGCCATACGCCTCGGTCTAAGGACACTTTCCCATTTTCATAAGCTTCATCCCACTCATCAGCCATTACTTCTGGTGAGTGAGTGAATAAATTGGCAATTACCATTATAATACTAAGCAATCGAACAATTTTATCATTCGTAATAAAATGTATTTTCATGATTGTTAGTTATTAAAGGGGTACCGAAATTAAAGAAGAGCCGATCCATTCAATCCCATCTGCGGAAACATCAAGACTGGTATCAAATTTGAGATAACTGCTCAATATAACACCCAATCCAAATGTCCAGTGCAAACGGTCTTTTGCTTTGGGAAAAAGACGCCGCAGATCTGGCTCATTACCTAAAGCATAAATTCGATGTCCAGGCTGCAAATATGCACCTATCCTTATCGGGAATAAGCGAAGTTTTGGGACTTTGATTAAATATTCAATTCCAAAATGTAATTCCGTCACATCTTCAATAGTTAAATCTGGTTCGCCATCTGGATCTTCGTACCGGGCAGTCTGGATGTTAAGAGTGTCATCAGCCACTATGTTGCGGTCGTTACCGGATAGCAGATCGGAGTAATTTATACGAACGAGGTCAAAAGTGAAACGTAATCGACTATTTGCTAAATAATAAAGCCCTAATCCATAGGAATCGGGAATGGAGAATTCAAATTTTCTGTCTTGCGATGATTCAGCGGGAAATATTTGAGAATTTATTTTATATTCTGGAAGAAAGATATGACTTTTTAAATTGAATGTGGGATTGAAATTTGCGACCGCACCGATAAAGAGCTTATCTAAAATTATTTTTGCCATTAAGCCCACGCTGTAACTGGGTTTTATCTTTTGTTCATTGATGGTAGTAATGGCATACGTGGTTTTGGCAATGTTATCTCTGGGTGAATTGTCAATGACGATTTCAGGATCCAAAAATATGCTTTCATCTAATTTGAAATTTAAAACAGAGGTCTTGCCAGAAATACCCAGACTTAGTCTTTTCGATATGGCAAAACCCACTGAAATCGCACTGTGAACCAATTCTAAATCCAAATTCACTCTTTTACCTGGGAAATTACCAATGCCGCCAAGGGCCTGCCGAGTGGTTAAGTTTGAATGAGTAGTAAGAAATTGTCGAGTTTCATAATTAAATCTCGAATCAAATACAGCTTGTCGGAAAACAGCCACCGTGATTTTTTTCAGCGGTATGAACACACCTACCATATTTTGGTCAAAATTGTTAGTGTGAAATGTTTTCCTGCCATTCGGAGTAGTTAGAGAACCTTCTGGTTCTTCATAGGACGTACGAACATTTCTTTGGTGCAGGGATGTACCGGCATTTTTTAAATAGATTAAACCCGCTGGGTTTATTGGTGCAGCAGTTTCATCCTGGGCAGCACCAATAAATGCGCCGCCTAAAGCGGCGGGTCGCGCGCCTGGATTGATGAAATCCACGCGCAGATAGCTTAAGTTAATTGGTGCAATCGGCGGACGTTGTGCAAACGCATAGGGTGAAATATATACAAGAGTCGAAAAAATAAAGAATGCACCCAAAAAATATTTAGCTGCCGTGTAAACTTCCTTCCTCACTGTCTCCCTCACAAAAAATATGAAAGGTGCTGTTACATTTATATTAATTTAATGGAATAATTAAAAAAGTCAAGAATTAAAATAAAACTTGACAATTCATGTTTAAGCTGTTACATTTTAGTAAAACAAATAAAATCAAATGAAAAGTACGGATAAAATAGAAGCGCTTAACCGATCTCTGCACGAACTTCAATCCTTAAATAATTTAGCCCTTACCATCTCTGCAACCACGGATCTTGATACTATAATTAACACTGTTTTGCAAAAAGCTACTGATCTTACCAAATGCAGTCACGGCTCTATTTTGCTCACCAAGGAAGAGACTAAAGAAAAGTTTACCACCCTAATCCGGAAGGGCTCAAAAAAACATGAAAACCTTGTGCACAAAATGTGCTTAGTTATTGCAGGTTGGATATTAAAACACCAAAAGTCACTGCTGGTCAGTGATATATTAGAAGATACTTATTTCAAAGGTCTGGAGCATTTGGGCTACCCTTTGAAATCAGTACTGGCAGTCCCAATCCAGACGCGGGGAGAAATCCTGGGTGTTCTGATTTTACATGGAAATAAGGATGAAAAATGTTTCACAGAAAATGACTTACGAATGCTGAATATTATTGCATCACAATCGGCGCCGGTTTTAGAAAATGCTAAATTATTGTATCAACTCAAAGAAGAAAATCTTTACCTCAAGAAAGAAGTCGAACGCAAATATAGTTTTCATGAAATCATTGGCCACAGTCCGGCCATAGAAAAAATATTTAAGCTTTTAGAAAAAGTCATTCCGACAGATGTTCGGATTCTGATCGAAGGGGAAAGCGGAACCGGCAAAGAATTGATTGCCCGCGCTATTCATTACAATGGTCCGAGAAAAAACAAACGATTTGTGGCCGTGGATTGCGGCGCACTGCCCGAGAATCTCCTGGAAAGTGAATTGTTTGGTCACGTAAAAGGCGCTTTCACAGGCGCCACCGAGAGCAAAAAAGGGCTCTTTCTGGAAGCCGATGGGGGTACTCTTTTTCTCGATGAAATAAATAACACCAGTCCGGCTTTGCAAATCAAATTATTGCGAGCCATCCAGGAAAATGAAATTCGACCAGTTGGGGGATCCAAAACTATCAACGTCAATGTTCGTCTTATTTGTGCCACCAATCAGGATTTAACCGAGTCTGTGAAGGAAGGCACATTTAGGCAGGAGTTACTCTTCCGATTAAAAGTTGTCTCGTTAAAGCTCCCTGCATTGAGAGAACGCAAGGAAGACATTCTAATATTAGCCAACCACTTTTTAACCCGCTTTACTCAAACAATGCAAAAGCCTCTCCGGAAATTCACCAGGGACGCTTCTAATCTTTTGTTGAAATACGCCTGGCCTGGCAACATCCGCGAGTTAGAAAACACTATTGAAAGATGTGTAGCATTAGCTGAATCCGATATGAAAATGGTTCATGCTGACCTGATGCCTGATGAAATCCGCACGACCCAACAACCTCAACTATCATTTGCAGCAAATGATATGACTCTGACTGAAGCTGTGGAAAAATTGGAGCGTGCTTTAGTCGTTGAAGCCTTGAATAAATACAGCGGCAATCGTACCAAAGCGGCTGAAAGTCTGGGGCTGAGCCGCAGGGGCTTGCTCAATAAAATTGAGCGTTTTGGTTTAGATTAGTGAAATATAGGACAAATAATAAATATTTTATGGAAAGTATCTTGATTATTTGAAAAATAATCATAGATTATATACTACGGGGCCATTTACTTCCTTTTACCATTCTTAATTTTTTGCAGTAATTTTATGATTTGCGAATGACTAATAGCAAATCAATTCATATTCGACACATTAATGACCTTTGTTTCAGTTTGACATCTAATTAATGTATTGTAGGTCTTTAACACGGAGGGAATCATGAACAGAAAAATTTATTACTTAGTAATAGAGTGTTCACTAATATTTGGATTGGCACTTACTATGTTGTTTGGACTTAACGATGTCGCTTTTGCACAGACCATATATTTTGATGATTCTGATTCCCAGGTAATGAAACTCGGGAACGCTTCGCATTATGAAATCGGGCTCCGAAAAAGCAATGGCTCAATCGCTTATATTATTGACAAAAGCACGGGAGAGAATGTAACAGAAGGCTCGCGTTTTGAACATCTCTGGAGGGTGATATTTTCAGATTCTAATTGGACTTTTGTGGGAGGTAAGGATTACGGTCTATCGGGTGAGGACACATTTTCTTATATCTGGAATAATTCGAGCAAAACCTTGAACCTGACCTACACGCCCGGTCCTTCGAGTCCTTCAAAAATGGTTGCTTTAGTTGAAATCACCTTTGATGTATGTTAATGATATTTGAAATGACATTATCAATAATTAACTGAAATTTACTTAATCTAAAAAAGGAGTATTTAGAAATGAAGAATTTTAGACACCTTACCAACTGGTTTGCTGTTATGTACATTCTATTTATTTTCAGCTTTATTGGCTGTAGTGGAGATGATTCTGTATCATCTGATGCGTTTGACCTTGTAGGAACATGGGAAATTACTTCAATTGAAGGCGCTCCAACATTGGATGCGTCGAACAGTACCTGGACTTTCAAAATAGATGGCACTTATGAGTGGTTCCTTCTATTGGAACCTTTTGATCTAAGCGGAGGCGGTACTTATGGCCTGGGTGGAAGTACTCTCACATGTACCGGAGTTATTATAAATGTCTGTGGATCCAATAAAATCAATCTTACAATTAGCAGCGATAAAAATTCGTTCAGTATGCTGGATGATGAGGGTGACCGTTGGACTTACAAAAGAGTACAAAATTGATTACAGGAGTGATGTGCTGCAGTTAAAGCAGCGGTGCGGGATGAATGTAAATGTTTTACTTACTAAACTTTGGGCATAAAGTTCGAACCTGGGTTTCAAGTACTTTTTTCATTTGGATGAGGACACTTTTAGCAGGGGTAAGCGGTTTGGCCATATTTTTGGAATTTATTTGGTGTATGCTTATTACGATTAATTAACCTTTAGGAGGGAAATAATGAGATCAGCACTTTATTACAAACAATTTGTTGTTGTGTTCACTGTCGTATTAATGAATACTTTTGTACATTCCCAAGATTTCTGGAAAGCAACCAATGGTCCTTATGGCGGATACGTCCCGTCTCTGGCAGTTAACACCAGCGGGCACATATTTGCCGGGACTTTTGATGGTATCTTTCGTTCAACAGATAATGGTGAGAGTTGGACACAAACCGAACTGACTCTGCCAATTTTTTCTTTTGCAACCAATGCCAGCGGGCACGTGTTTGCCGGGACCAGTAGTTATTATGGCGACGATGCGGGTGTCTATCGTTCGACCGACAACGGTGATAATTGGGCGCAAACTGGATTGATAGTATCTGATCTCCAAATAGAAGCTATCGCCATAAGCTCGAGCGGTCACATATTTGCCGGCACGTCTGATGGTGTTTTTCGTTCAATGGAGAATGGTAGTAACTGGACGCAAATCAACACTGGCTTGACGAATACAACTGTCAGGTCTTTTGCCATCAACCCAAATGGACGTTTGTTTGCAGGAACTGATGAGGGATTATTTTATTCAATTGATAACGGTGATAATTGGACTTTGCTTAGTGGAACCCAATGGGATACCATTTTATCATTGGCGATAAATTCTTCCGGGCATATTTATGGGGGCACTTTTGACGGGGTCTTTCGGTCAACAGACAATGGTGTAACTTGGGTCGAGATTACCACCGGTATACAATATGAGGGTTATGGCGTGTCGGCTCTTAAACTCAATTCCTCCGATCAACTATATGCCGTGACTGCAAATGGTATATTTCGTTTGAACGGTGATGGTGAAAGCTGGACACAAATTCACAAAACCTTACCAATTTCTCGGTTTTTTTCTATTGTAATTAATCCAAGTGGAGATATTTTTGCTGGGTCTAATGGCAGTGGTGTCTTTCGCTCGACTGACAACGGTGACAGTTGGGCGCAAAGCAATCGCGGTTTGCTGTGTCGTGAAATCGCTGCCATCACAGTCAATTCAAGTGGGCATGTATTTGCTACAGCTATTGGTAGCGGCATCTTTCGCACCACTAACCATGGCGATAATTGGCACCAAATCAATACTGGACTAACTGGCTCTCCTGTTAGTTGTTTTGCACTAAATTCTAACGGAAACATATTTACCGGGACATGGGATGGCGTTTCTCGATCTACCAACAACGGTGACAATTGGACTACAATCAACAATGGTTTGACTGACGATTATGGTTTCGCTATTAGAGTTTATACCCTTGCTGTAAATTCAAAGGATGATGTCCTTGCCGGGACAATAAATGGCGTTTTTCGATCACTTGATAATGGTGAGAGTTGGTCACCGAGCAACAGCGGCTTACCTGATAATAATGTTGTTATGTCTTTTGCAGTAGCTTCGAGCGGGTACATCTTTGCCGGAACAACTGATGGCATCTTTCGGTCAACCGACGATGGCGAAAGCTGGATGCAATCTGGCTTGACTGGATCTTGGATCAGCGCTATTGCTGTTAATACCAATGGATATCTTTTTGCGGGAACTCATGATGGTGTTTTTCGCTCTGTAGATAATGGTGATAACTGGACACAAATCAATACAGGTTTCTCCTGGACACCACGGGTTAATGCTCTTGCTATAAATTCTTATGGAGATATTTTTGCCGGCACGACTGATGGCGCTTTTCGTAGCACCGACAACGGTGATAACTGGACAGAAATCAACACAGGATTACCCGGTGATTTCCCGGTAGTAAGTACTTTGGCTATTGATCCAAACGGGTATGTTTTTGCCGGGACTTTTTCCAACGGTGTTTTTCGCAGTGTAGAGGCACCTACTTCTGTGGCGGAAATAACTGAAGAAATACCTATATCTTTTATGTTGGCACAAAATTATCCCAATCCCTTTAATCCAACTACAACCATTCAATTTTCATTACCCCGCGCATCTTTTGTATCTTTAAAAGTTTATAATTTGCAGGGTAAAGAAGTGACAACCTTAGTTTCAGAGAACCTCGCAGATGGAGCCTATAAAATTGAATGGAATGCCAGCGATTTTGCCAGCGGTGTGTATTATTACCGTTTGCAAGCTGGAGACTATTGGGCGATAAAGAAACTGACATTATTGAAATAACCTTGAGCCAATTAAAGGATAAAGAAATGGTTCCTTTGTCCAGACATGTAACCAAAATTCCCAAATTGCAAAAGGTTAGAAATTCAAAAAAATGACCAGGAGGATTCAAATGTCTACAAGTATTATCACAAACATCACGAGCAAGGTTATGAGGAACAAGTTATTTGTATTGCTCTTATTTCTGGTTTTTGGATGTGGTCCTCAGGCACACTTCCTGAAAGTTAGCCACAAAAATTACCCACCAAAGCCAGACAAGTATGATATATTGGTTTTTTTAGATGACATGCAGCCGGAAAAAGAATATGAAGTAATAGGGACGGTGATTTTTGAAGATGAATCAGGCGTACTATTTTCACATAAAATTTCTGATTCGAAGCTAATCAATCGCTTGAAAAATGAAGCGAGGAAACGTGGGGCAGATGCCCTTATTGATATTGAGATTGATTCAGATCACGAAATTGTTCCAACTGAGGGAAATTTACTGGGTGTAGGCGTCCGATTGGCCAAACGAGTTATAGCGAAGGCAATTGTTTTCAAAGAGAATATCAATACTGTTAATAATTAGCCTGAATATAGAAATGGAGAAGTTAAAATGAAAAATTATAAATCTTTGGCCATTTACTTTTCACTTGTCACTCTTCTTCTCTTAAAAAATGAAAAATCGTTTGCACAGGAAGAATCGGATGTGGGAAAACCGCAAATCATAACAGGGATATTTGGCGGTTCAACTCAATATCGGAAAATACCAGGGCACCTGGATTTCAAGTATCTTGGGCTTACATGTGAGGTTTTTTTCGGTAAACATGTCAGTTACTCCGGTTCATTGTATTATGGTAAAGGCTCGGATAACCATTATTATTTCCATATACCTATCGCAGGGACGCTTCTACTGGTTCCCCTTCTTATAATTGATTTTGTACCTTTAAAAGAGATTCCATATATATTATTATTTGAAGATCTGCACTTTAATATTTATGCAAACGATAAGGTCATAATATCACCAACCATCAATGTTCGTGGTGGTGAAATTGGGGATGCTGCAAGTTCAGGCTGGTTTGCAGTGGAAAGTAGTGGGGTGGGGATAAATGTTAAAGTACTGTTAACAAAGAATTGGACACTGGGATCGAATTTGAGTTATAGATACTTTACTCATTTGGATAAGGATATTTTTGGTGAGGGCAGCGATTTCGGCTATTCGTTTGGCGTCAATTTGGTCTATGCATACTATGATTAATTATAGGGGAGGTTCTGTCATGCAAAAGGAAAAGAAAATTTTTGATCTGCTCTTGCTGCTCATCGCAGTTTGCCTCACATCCTGTGCAGGGATGAAAGAAACCATCTTGAAGGACAATCCGGAATTTGAAGCAAACGTAGACAAATATTCCTTCAAAATAAAAAAACCAACATGGCTTCCCGAAAAAAAACCTATTAAGTTCACGTTTATTGACGCCGCAAATGACACGACTGGTTTTGAAGCCGTTGACCTGTCAAAAACAACAGGTTTCGAAATTGGTATAATTTCTAACATGTCGACCAGGTTACATCTTTATATTGTTAACAAAAAAAATACAAAATTCTATCAGGTTAAAGGTAAAAATTCGGCCTCCATTTTTAGCGACCGTTGGATTAAGTTGAAAGTGTTTTCAGATAAAGACGAGATCGGCAAGCTTTCATTCAACTCAAGGTTTATTGGACCCGAAACAGATCTGGCCAGGTTGTCAGTGTATGATAACAAATTTAAGGTTGAATATTTGAACGACCAATGGGCATTTAAATTTGAGGAAGAATACATTGCTTTATTTGAGCTCAAGGGTTTTTCAAATAACAAAGGTCAGGCGTTGCTAACGTCGAACTTATCAGATGAATTAAAATCAGAGTTGTTGGTCTATTTTGTTATGTTGTATATGATTGACAAGACGGTTGAAAAGGAGACCTGAGGTTTAATGGGCGCATTTGCACAATAGTGTTGGCAAATAATCGAAACGCTGTTGAATATCTTTGTCATGAAGTAGGTACTCTTCACAAAACAGGAGGATGAGGCATGAACAAAAGTATTAATATGTTGGCTCTTAAAATATTCTGTTCAATTGTAATTGGACTTACATTAACTGGATTGTACAATGTCACTTTTGCCCAATCAATCTATTTTGATGATTCTGATTCCCAGGTAATGAAACTCGGGAACGCTTCGCATTATGAAATCGGGCTCCGAAAAAGCAATGGCTCAATCGCTTATATTATTGACAAAAGCACGGGAGAGAATGTAACAGAAGGCTCGCGTTTTGAACATCTCTGGAGGGTGATATTTTCAGATTCTAATTGGACTTTTGTGGGAGGTAAGGATTACGGTCTATCGGGTGAGGACACATTTTCTTATATCTGGAATAATTCGAGCAAAACCTTGAACCTGACCTACACGCCCGGTCCTTCGAGTCCTTCAAAAATGGCCGCTTTAGTTGAAATCAAGCCTGATGAGAGCTATTTTTTCGATCTTATTATTACCATCAGCCATGAGTTTGGTGTGCCTCTTGAATATGTCCTTTTCCCTTCTAGTTTGGTTTTCCAGGAAAATAATATAGAGGAAGCGCTCTTACCCATTATTCCCGGAGTCATCCTGGAAAGCTCGTTTTTTAATGAAAATAGATCTTACACAACCAGCTATCCTGGTTGGCCCGGCGTTTTTGCTGATTTTGTTTCCATCAAACTGCAAAACGGCAATTTTTCAGCCTATTCTATTTATGATACTGACCAACCAATCCCGAAAGTGGAAATTGGTTTTGTTCATGATGACGAATACATTCCCAATAGTACTCATTCATGGCATGTATATCCCACCTATCTTCTTGATGGTCAGGAATGGGCAAGCCCAACTTTTCGCATCCTCGTTGGTCAATCATATAAAACAGCAATTGAACAATTCCGCACAGACAACCATTTTGATCAATATCTCTCAGTTAAACAGAAACTTGGTAATAATTTTGAACGTGTAATACGTTCACCTTTTCTTAGTGTAGATTTTGAGACTAAATTTACAGAATTTGACAATACTTTAGTATTGCTGCCTTCTCCAGCGATTATTAATCCATCATCTTATTATCCCGGAGGATTCGACCATAACTATCCCGATTTTCTACCCCCGGATCCACAGTATGGGACTACTGAAGAACTTAAAGCATTGTTTGAAAGAGCTCAAGCAAGAGGAATTATGGTTATGCCCTATATAAATCCAACCTGGTGGGATGATGACTCCCCTACCGTACAAAATGAATTACCACCTTTAACTATAAATGATATTGCAGTCATAGAGAAAAATGGACAGCCAAAAATTGAAGAGTACGGTGATAGCGATGGCATCGTTGTTTCGCCTCAGCATCCTTTTGTTATCAGCCGACTTGACCGACTAATGAATGAAATGACAATAGATGTACCGAGTGACTTTATATATGAAGATCAAATTGGTGCGCGGGCAGGTTTTTTAGATTTCAATCCAAGTGCAAATTCACCGTTATCTTATCTGCAAGGATGGTTTGAACATACAAAAAAACATACGAATATTGGCTTGGGAACAGAGACAGGATTTGATCGCTTACTCGAAACGGAAAGCTTCTTTTTCGGAAGTACATTACTACATAAAGAGATAGGTTCAACATCGTCTTATTGGGGAGATGACAATTGGAACAATTATCCATTTATTTCCCTGATGGCAAGCGACAAGACATTATTCTATCAAGGTAATAATTTCGGTGAAACCATGACAACTAATCTATATATTCTAAGTTGGAATCTTTCTTTTGGATTTATGCTAAACTATTTAGTTGAAAACGATATTGATACTTTTTATCCAATATGGCTAGATATTGTAGCTCAATTTCAAAAATATGTAGTAAGCCGTTACGCTGGAGAGCTGATGACTGACTATACAGAGATACAAAACAATATTTCTCAAAGTATCTTTCCATCTGTTACAGTGACCACAAACTGGAATGAAACATCATCATATTCGATCAATTCTCATATACTTCCCCCGAACGGCTCATTGGTAACCAGCAATGATGGCAGCCTGACAGCAGGCATATTCAACACCTATAACGGCGATACATTGACTAGCGGCGACCATTACCTGATAGTTGAGCGCTTTTTTAGTGACGACAGCATCAGGATCTGGCAACCTTTGGGTGGCGATACGCCAATTAACCTGGACAGGCAATCGTTGGATGGTGGCACTGATCTACACTGTTACGGCTTCACTGATAGTACTATTTTTGAAGTAGCCGTACACGTTGACAGTCAAAATATAAAGTTCAATTGGAACAGATATTATAATAGTAAAAAAGTCAATCGATATGTTATTACTTTACAGCCTGTATATTTAACCACACCTGAAATCAGCGAGCCAGCGAACAGAGCAACAATTACTCCGCAGAATCTTGTTCTCCGTTGGCAGGCCGTAGAGGGAGCAACCGGCTACCAGGTACAAATTGCAGTTGATGATACTTTCAAACAGGTATTGCTTGATGTTTCTGATATTTCACAAAATGAATACACCCCAGGAACCCTTGAGGCCGGCACAACCTATTTCTGGCGTGTCCGTGCTACTAACCAATCACACACAAGCTTCTGGTCATTTGTTTACCGATTTCGTGTTGCCGGAGTTAATATCGCAGACCGCCTGGTTGCATTCTATCCCTTCAATGGCAGTGCGGAAGATTCGGCGGGCGCCAGTGATGGTACATTGAGTGGCGATGTGACTCTGACCCAGGATCGTTTCGATAATGAAAATCAAGCCTACGCTTTCGACGGTAATGACGATTCTATCATCCTCCCTGAGTCAGAGGCTTTCACATCCATCGATAGAGAAATCACGGTTTCGGCATGGATATATCCCAAATCTTTTGCTTCTGAAACCGGCGTGATGATGCGCGACCGCTTCTGGCGTATGTTCCTTTTAGAGGATGGAAGTTTGTTCGGAAACATTTTCAATGAAAACGGCGATGAAAATAGAGTGGGCAGTGCGGCCAAAGCCAGTCTGAACACATGGTCACATGCTGCCTTTACTTATGATGGACAAAGCATCAGAGTCTATCTGAACGGTAAACAATCGGGTTCATTGACATATCCGGCCATACGCATCGGTCGACAGGATTATTCTTCAAATCCTGTTCTTGGTACGGGCTTTGGAAACTCACAGAACGATTTCAACGGCTCTATTGACGATGTACGAGTTTATGACCGAGCATTAACTACAGAAGAGATGGACGAACTGTATCGATTCATACCAACCGCAGTTGACCAGTTAGAAGATGAGAGTATTCCAACAGAATATAAACTTCATCAGAATTACCCCAATCCGTTCAATCCAAGTACAACCATTTCTTACCAACTACCACAACCTGGCAACGTGAATATATCCGTATTCAATGTTGCTGGTCAATTGGTGGAAACACTGCTTGATGAGCATAAGAAAGCAGGTTACCACTCGGTTATTTGGCGCGCAAGCGGAGTTGGGTCCGGATTGTATTTTTACAGGATTAAATCGGGTGATTATATTTCTGTGAAAAAATGTATTGTCATGAAATAGTCGTTTGCTCATATTTAAATAAATATATTTTGAAGTTTTTTTTGATAATCAACTGAAGTAGGAAAATTGCAATGAAAACTGAAAAAGTAACTTTGATTTTTGCGGTAGTTGTGATATGGATATTTATCGGATGTTCTTCCACACGTTTAATCACACAAAATGATGGATTAATCCTGAACAAAAAGGCTGCCCTGGTATTGAACAACGATGTAAAAATCGGCACTAAACTTATCAATACTCATGGTGACTCCATTATTGCTTCCGATTACTTTTTTAATCGCAATCTTTGCTTTCATTTTTCTGATGTACAAAAGGCAGAGGTCCGGAATCACAACAAAGGTGCATGGCAAGGTTTCCTATTGTTAGGGGGCGCTGCAGCCACCGTTACCGCTATAGCGACTAGTGTTTCTGGTGATAATAATAATGATGCGTTAGCGGCGGCGGCCCCATTTATTTGGGGAATATTTGGGGGAGCAGTCGGAGCTATGATTGGAGCCGCTAAGGGAAATACTGAAACTTATTTGTTTAAAGATGTAGATAAAACCACTGATTCTTCTGCAAAATAAAGAATATATTGTCATTTCGAACGAAACGAAGTGTAATGATAAATCTGTTCGTGCTAAAATACTAAGTGGTTAACCAGATTTCTCGCTCTGCCGAATGACACTTTGTTGTATTTTGCAGAAGTCTAAATTTTATAAATAAAGAGGAGAAGCAAATGAATCACAAGGACAACAAATCCAGTCCTACCTTAGTTTTTTTATTCATCTTATCATTTTCATCTGGATGCGGTACTTTGATGAATGGTTCCCAACATTATTTGGCAGTTAACAGTTCTCCCACAGGGGCTACTGTTACCATTGACAATCAAGTATTCTTTGATACCCCGATTACAGCCGTTCTCGATAAAAATGACCATCACACTGTGCAGATTGAGCTGGAAGGTTATTTTCCATATTCAATGAAAATTTCTAGAAATCTAAATGGCGGACTGGTAGTAGGAGAACTCATCTTATTTGCCCCACTGCTAATTGTTGATTTTATTACTGGTGGGATCTATACACTTAGTCCGGATCAAGTTCAGGCTAACTTAGGAAAGGAAGGAGCGAGTTTTCTTAACCAAAGGGATACACTCTATATTTCTGTGGTTCTTGAACCTGTTTCAAATATGGAAAGAATTGGCACTCTTTCGAAGAGAATAGAATAATTAGTATTTGACTTAAAACTACTTGATCGCGATAATACAAAGGATTACATCCGATTTCTTAAACAATGCTAAATCCTGTTCAATGATTTACTATAAAGGTTTCGTACCTCTTTTACAGCCTTTCTGTAAAGCTGCTTTACATCCAAAAACGAAATCATCACTATAAAAATAAATAATTCGT
This sequence comes from uncultured Cytophagia bacterium, assembly GCA_964539665.1. GTDB lineage: Bacteria > Zhuqueibacterota > Zhuqueibacteria > Oceanimicrobiales > Oceanimicrobiaceae > CAZIKB01. The sequence continues at coordinate 8,240 of CAZIKB010000070.1, read as the reverse complement.
AATTGTAGTGTGAAGTGAGTTCACAATGATTGTGTTATTTTAATTTAATGCGTCTTCTTCCCAACCTGTTTGTTCTTCATCTAACCATCTAAATTACAATTTATTAGAATCATTTTAAAATGTTACTTTCTGTTCTGGCATACTGCTTGCCTTAAGAGAAGTAAATGTTATTATTAACCTAATAAAAATTGATGAACGGTAATGAATTGTGATATGACACAGTTCTTTGAAGGATAATTCTATATTAATATGCAGGCAACCATTGTAATTGTCTATAGTTGATATGAACGCTTAAGAAGAAAATGAAACTACTAACTCTTTCAATCTTTTGTCTACTCTTTGTTAATTTAAAGAGCCAGACTCCTTTAAAACCAGCAAATCCTTTTTGGGACAAGGAAGCGCTCATCAAACAAAGTATTGAGCAATTAAATCGTGAGGTTGTCGACAGTGTTCTTATAAACAGTGCATTTTTGCGCAAACAATGTCCTGCGGATCCGAATGGATATTTCCTTGCAGCCGATGTTTATCAAACGATTATGCGTGATTATAGAGTGAGAAGGTATGAGTCTAAGTTTGACAGCCTTATTAATCTTGCGGTTAAAACAGCCAGAAAGGCCTTGAAAACTCAACGCACAGCCGAGAACTATTTTATCTTAGGGGCTGCAGAAGGCTATCGCTGTATACATTGGTTTTGTCGCGGCAAATACCAGAAAGTCTTCAGCTCGGCAATAACCTGCATCAAGTCCTTACGTTTGGCTAATAAAATGAAACCCGAATTTGTTGATCCTTTACTTGGTCTGGCATTGTATGAATATGGCCAGAGTAAAGTAATACCACTACTTCTTAAGAGTAAACGAAAAAATGCTATCTTAATAATGAAACGGGTTCAACAGGAAGTCCGTTATGTGTCCATAAATGCCATGTATGCTCTGATGATGATCTATTATGAGACATATGAATTTAACAAAGCCTGGCAACTTAACGAACAGCTATTCCTAAAGTATCCCAGAAATCCAGTTTGTCTTTATAATCGAGCGCTGTTATTAGAAAAATTGGAACGCTATTCTGAAGCTATCTTAATCTGGAAAAATCTTATTTCTCACATTGAAATGTTTGTGCAGCAGAGTAATAACTATTTGGCTGAATGTCATTTCCATGTAGCTCAAATCTATCAGGGCATGGGTGAACCTGAAATGGCTATTCAGGAATTAGAGTTGGCCGAGATGTATGTTAAACTTTACCAACCCGAACAGGAAATGGATGGGCCCTACACAAATTTTAAGGACACAAGAAAGGCTATCCAGCATGCCAGGAAGAAATGGCACTTGAGCTATAATAGATAATCGCTTAAGATTAGGACTATGTTTCTTAACGTTTTTAAATCGAAAGACTATTCAATTAAAATCTATCAATTACTTCAAAATAGGATGGGAAAATGCGAATAAAAAAACCTTTTCGTACCACTGGCAAAGTTTTTTTCTTAAAAGCCCCCATAGAAGCTCAATTGATTGTAACCCGACGGTGCAATTTAAGTTGCGGTTATTGTACGGAATATGACAAATTTTCTACCCCCATTCCACTAACAAAACTGAAAGAAAGGATTGACGCGTTGCATCGTTTGAACGTGGTTAACATTACTCTGCTTGGTGGAGAACCGTTACTCCATCCGGATATTTATGAAATTGTAGAATTTGCCAATCGTCAGGCGCAAGTCTCGATTACTACAAATGGATTTTTATTATCGGAGAATATAATTAAGCGACTGAATGAGGCTGGCCTTAGCAACATGCAGGTGAGCATCGATGCGCTAAGGCCTGATGAAGATGGTTATTTGCAAAAATCTATGAATTCGGTTTTTCCAAAGTTAGAACGATTAAAACAATGGGCTCTATTTCAGGTACATGTCAATATCGTTTTATGCGAGAAGTCTAAAGATGAATTCAAAACCATGCTGGAGACACTAAAAAAGATTAGTTTCTATGTTTCGGTTAATCTCATTCACGATAATCGAGGAATGGTTATGATAAATGACACAGAATATCTGGAGCTATGGGAGTATTACCATTTAAACGCTGCAACTTAATTACCCCTGGATTATGAATACGGGAAAAGGCTTTTGCAAGAAGAAATCCCAGAGTGGAAATGTCGAGCTGGTTCGCGTTACTTATACATAGATGAACATGGAGACACACAATTTTGTTCAGCTCAGCGCGGTCGTCTAAACAAGCCAATCATAGAATACACGAGAAAAGATCTTCGTCAGCATTCTAAAACTTACAAAGGCTGTGAAAGCGCATGTTCTATATTTTGTGGTTATAGATCTTCACTAGTGGATAATGCACCAATTGATGTTATAAAAGCGTTATATCAAAACTGGAGACGTAGTGTCAACCTAACTCTGAAAAAGAAGCGAAAATTTGGCAGCAATCGCACCAAAGCTGCTGAAAGTTTAGGTATCAGCCGTCGTGGTTTACTCAATAAAATTGAGCGGTATGGTTAGATAGTTAAATATATGAACCTTTTTTACAGCATTTCTGTAAAGCTGCTTTACATTTTTAACTATCCCTTTGACCTCTCTGCATTATAAATTTCCGTGGCACGTAACGCCCTGTTTAAAGTCTCATCGCCAGGCTCTTTTGTGGGCAAGTCGGCTCAAGTGCGATCTTTCATCAAATGGCTTTGATCCTGATAAATGAGATTTAGACAGACAGTAAAGCAACGCCTTTTCAAAATCCACGCTGATCAAAAACTCACACTGAATATTATTTTTCTATTTCAGTGTGGCAAAAAATGTTGCTATCAATTAATAAGATGCATATCTTTAGCATCATATTTCCTGTTACTCTAAACATCATTCAATTTTTAACTAAAACAAAGCAAAACAAAAGGGCACAACTTGAAAACCTCGTTTATTAAACGCATCAAAATTCCCCACGTGTTTGTGCTGTTGACAGGCGCTATTCTTTTTTGCAGCCTGCTCACTTATCTGGTTCCATCAGGCTCTTATCAACGAGAGAAACAATCTTTCGGTGCAATGACACGAACAGTCGTGGTTCCAGGTACTTATAAAGAGCATCCAAAACATTATTCGGTCAAAGGTTTCATCCTCACGGAAAAGGTTGAAGGAAAGGCCAGTCCGGTTAGTTTTTTAGGCTTTCTTACCGCCATTCCAAGGGGGATGGAAGGCGCAGCTGACATTATATTTTTCATTTTTATTATTGGCGGTGTATTCGGCATTCTTCAGAAAACAGGCGTCGTTGCTGCCGTTCTACAAAAACTGCTTGACCGTTTTTCCAATTCAGGTCCAATGCTGACAATCATTCTAATGATAGTTGTTGCCGCTGGCGGCTCAACTCTGGGCATGGGTGAAGAATTCATTCCGCTGGTACCCATATTTTTAATCGTGTCAAAAAATCTGGGTTATGACCGCATTTATGGAGTGGCGCTGGTGTACCTGGCGTCGCAAGTCGGTTTTGCTGCCGCTACAACCAATCCATTTACAGTACAGATTGCTCAGGGTATTGCAGAAGTACCATTAGGCAGTGGCATCTCATTCAGACTAATCTTTTTTGCCTGCACCATGATTGTTTCATTGACCTATGTTTTGCGTTACGGCTCCAAAATCAAAAACGATCCTTCCAGATCCATCATGGCTGGTGATGAATTTTCACATTCCGAGTACCAACTTGAAAAACATACTTTAACAACATCGCATGTATGGATTGTTATCATCTGTACAACAGTTTTTTGTTTAATCATTTACGCCGTTCAGGCAATGGGTTGGTGGTTAGCCGAGATGTCCGGCGGATTTATCCTGATGGGATTGATAGCAGTCCTGGTAGCCAGACTTTCGCTTTCAGAGGCAACCAAAGCATTCGTTAAAGGCATGGAAGAAATGGTTGTAGCGGCTTTGGTGGTCGGTTTTGCGAAAGGTATTCAGGTGGTTTTGACAGACGGTCAGATCATGGACACGCTTATTTTTAACGCAGCGAACGTATTGCAAACATTCCCAAATTATTTTGCCGCTGAAGGTATGCTTGTTTTTCAAACCTTCCTCAATTTTTTTATTCCTTCAGGCTCTGGTCAGGCGGCCGTGACTATGCCTTTAATGGCGCCGCTTTCGGATGTTCTGAGCGTTAGCCGCCAAACTGCAGTTTTTGCATTCTCATGCGGTGACGGCTTTTCCAACACCATCATTCCAACGTCCGGAATTCTAATGGCAGTATTGGGCCTGGCCAAAGTTCCTTATGAGAAATGGCTGCGTTTTATGCTGCCACTGTTTTTGCAATTGATGCTGCTTGCGGCAATATTTTTGGCGATTGCTGTTGGGATAAATTATAGTTAGTAAAGTAACAGAATAAACATAACTCCTCTTGGTTTACTTTCATGTTGTTCAGCATTTAGAATTTTAATATTTCGTGAAGCAGATTCACATTCCTACTGTAAAGCTTCTTTACATTCCCACACCTCAATTTTAATTGAAATTGTTTTAATTACTATATTTACAATCCATTAAATAGATGTCAAATCGCCTACCAGTTTGTGGCATAGCGGTTGCAATCAAATTATTGTAAATTTCAACGAGGTTAATGACTATGAAAGAAAAAACATCGCAAACAAGAATAAATGATATTTTACTTGGCCCGTTAGAAAGGCCGGCATTACATTGGCTGGCATCCAGAATGCCTGGTTGGGTCACGCCAAATATCCTAACCGGCGTCGGACTTTTGGCCGCCATTTTAATTTGCGTCAGTTACTGGCTGACAAATTTTGATAAATTATTTTTATGGTTAGCCAGTTTTGGATTTATCTTAAACTGGTTTGGGGATAGTCTCGATGGAACGCTCGCCAGGTACAGAAAAATTGAAAGACCAAAGTTTGGCTATTTCATTGACCATTCCCTTGATACACTAACTCAGCTATTTATTGGATTGGGGATCGGTTTATCGCCCTATGTAAGTTTTAAATTTGCTTTGTTTGCACTAATTGGATACTTCATGGTTTCCATTCATATTTACATTACGAATTATGTAAGCGGGATTTTTAAATTGTCCTACGGGAAACTTGGGCCGACAGAGTTTCGAGTAATAGTCATTCTGGTTAACACTCTGGTGTATTTTGTAGACACGCACAAACTCAAATTTCCAATGGGGATGACTACCTTTTTTGATATCATGGCTTTTTTATGTGGCTCAGCGCTAATAGTTATTTTTATCGTGTCTACATTTAAACATGCAATAGAGTTATCGGGCGTAGACTAATCAGTACAATGGACTCGAGTATGGTATATATTATCTTTCATGAATTGGTATCATCAATAAATGCACAAAAAACCAGGCTTCTTTATCAAACACAGAGAAGTCGGTCTTCATTATTACTTTTATTTTTTGAAGTAATCGCCTGTTTGTTTGTAACCGAAATATCTAATTTACAGGCGAATCCCGTCAATGGGCAAAAACTAATTATTATCAACCGCCAGGAAATATTGCAGGCCATGCAAAAACAAACAGGCTACGATCCCACTGCCATCACAAACGTTGCCCGCTTTCAAGCAGCCGTGATTCTACAATTAGTGCGGCAAGCACAAGCACGAAATCCCAGTGGACCGCCATTACTAATCAGCCATGAAAAATGGTTTTGGGCTTTTATGGAATTACGAAATCTAAATATCGACAAAATGCCAACTTTTGCACGTCTGGCCTACAAACACCAACAAAACATAATGGTTGATTACAACCATGACCATGTCGTCAAAAGAATACAGGCGAGTCCTGCCCCGGTATTAGCAGTTAATATAAAAGTCTTCTGGTCAGATAATAAAAAACTACCGTCTAAATATTCATTTCAGGACACGCTTTCAACGCCAAATCTGCGAGTGACCAACCACCGAGTCATAACTTATCGGCTCCTCGATTTTGGAGATGTGATCGTTTACGACGACATCCAGGGGCTTTCCGGCCGACCCACAACCGGTATCCTTGGATTTCTATTTCGTGTCATCGGTGAGGGTCGCGTGGTTCAGTCCAGAATAGCTGTTTCTAATGATGGTTTGCAAATAAATTATGCACAAGCGAAGAAAGGTCTATTTTGTATTAAAGAAACTGTAACAGTCCAACCAAACGGACATACCAGGAAAGGCTTACCAGAAGATCGCCCGGATCTTTTAGATTTGGTGGAGCGACTTAAAGAGCCGCTGAAAATTAAATATTTCCCATTTGAATGAAAAATGCAAGCGCCCCCCATTTTGATTTTTGCATTTTGCAATTTTCAGTTTGAATTTTGCTCCCGACACCTTCAACTATTTCTTAATGACCCACTAAGAAAAAACTAACAAATAAGACTAATTATTGAGACTATCTACGCTTCAAAGGAGAACTGGCTGTTTTACTCTGTCAAAAGTAGGGCTTTTAAATAGTAAGGATGACCGAGGTAACAAACATAAAGCGGAAGGAATTTTAAAAATGTTGACATTTGTCAATTATTTAATATATTTATTCAAGATAACATCTTCCCATTAATGAGTATTTCAAAATAATTGAAAAATGTAATTCTTATTCAAATTAAGGAAGGGAGACAAAATGCAACAATTAACATGCTTTATCCTGTATTTTTTCAGTATTTTGTTGTTACATTCCAGCATATCTTTTGCACAGGGACTGTTTAGTGAAGAGATCGTTATTATTCAGTCACTTGCAAATGGGGCAACGTCTGTTTATACCGCAGACCTGGACGGCGATGGCGATATGGATGTGCTTTCAGCTTCATTTGCGGATAACAAAATCGCCTGGTATGAGAATACCGACGGCCAGGGCAGCTTTGGCGCTCAGCAGGTCATTACCACCTCGGCAGTTGGGGCACGGTCTGTCTATGCTGCAGACTTAGACGGTGATGGCGATATGGATGTACTTTCGGCTTCAGAAGGGGATGACAAAATCGCTTGGTATGAGAACACCGACGGCCAGGGCAGCTTTGGGGCGCGGCAGGTCATTACCAGCTCGGCAGATGAGGCAGAATCTGTCTATGCCACGGACTTGGACGGTGATGGAGATATGGATGTGCTTTCGGCTTCATACTGGGATGACAAAATCGCGTGGTATGAGAACACCGACGGCCAGGGCAGCTTTGGGGCGCAGCGGATCATTTCCACCTCGGCAGTAGGGGCATGGTCTGTCTATGCCGCGGACCTGGACGGTGATGGCGATATGGATGTGCTTTCAGCTTTATACTGGGATGGCAAGATAGCATGGTATAAAAACATCAATGGTCAGGGCAGTTTTGGCGCGCAGCAGGTCATTACCACCTCGGCAGTTGGGGCAGCCTCTGTTTATGCCGCGGACCTGGACGGCGATGGCGATATGGATGTACTTTCGGCTTCAGTGCATGATGACAAGATGATCGCCTGGTATGAGAACACCAACGGCCAGGGCAGCTTTGGGGCGCAGCAGGCCATTACCACCTCGGCAGTTTGGGCAGCCTCTGTCTATGCCGCGGACCTGGACGGCGATGGCGATATGGATGTGCTTTCGGCTTCAGCGAGTGATGACAAGATCGCATGGTATGAGAACACCGACGGCCAGGGCAGTTTTGGGGTGCAGCAGGTCATTACCACTTCGGCAGATGAGGCAGAATCTGTCTGTGCCGCGGACCTGGACGGCGATGGCGATATGGATGTGCTTTCGGCTTCATACGGGGATAACAAAATCGCGTGGTATCGAAATTTACATCCAACTAGTGTTTCTACAACTATTCAAGATTTGAAAGAGTTTGACTTGAGTCCAAACTATCCCAATCCATTTAATCCAACTACATTCATCAGCTACAAACTTGCAACGGTCAGTGATGTCGAATTAACGATTCACAACCAGTTGGGGCAGGAAATCAGAACATTGGTGAAGGCAAGAAAATCCGCTGGTACTTATCATCAGATTGAGTGGGATGGCCGAGACAATGTGGGGAAACCAGTGGCGAGCGGTATCTATCTGTATCGATTAAAGGCAGGCTCGTTTGTTCAAACGCGGAAGATGGTGTTGTTGAGATAGTTTGAAATGTATGCTGCCTAACATGAAAAGTCAAAATAAAGGAAACAGGTAATTATTAATTAACATAACTATTGTAAAAATCATAATCGTATTCAGGGCTGTCCAATAAATCTATTTATCTTCATCCTGAGCGAAGTCGAAGGATAATCCGGTTATCCATTTAGCTCCGAAAGAGCTTGCATTTAATGGTGAACATATGTA
>CAZIKB010000069.1:0-33417 GCA_964539665.1 uncultured Cytophagia bacterium | reverse complement strand
CTTAATGTACGTGTATTAATATAGGAGTCATATTATGTCTACTCGACAAAAATCAGATAGAATTTCAGGTTTAAGGACTTTTGCAGGTCAGTTGATTGCAAAAGTGCTAATTTATTGCTGCATTATCTCTTTTTTATTTACATCTCAAACCAATGCGCAGGAACTATTAAGCAGGATATTTACGGGGGACATTATCAATGACAGCGGCATCTCCGCGGGTGTTTGTTGGGGCGATTACGATAATGACGGCCATTTGGATTTGTTTGTCGCCAATTGGAATAATCAGGATAATTATTTATATCACAACAACGGTGATGACACTTTTTCGAAGATTCAGACAGGCGAAATCGTTACCGATGGAGGTATTTCTTCGGGGCCCTGCTGGGGTGATTTTGATAATGATGGCTATTTAGACTTATTTGTCGCAAACCAACAAAATCAAAATAATTTTTTATATCGAAATAATGGCGATGGCGCCTTTACGAAAATCATAGAGGGAGACATTGTCAACGATTATGGCGATTCGTATTCCAGCGCCTGGGGTGATTATGATAATGATGGCGATGGAAGTTTCTCAAAAGTAACAGAGAGCATTGTTGTCAGCGACAGTGCGAAATCCATGAGCGGCACCTGGGGCGATTTTGATAACGACGGCGATCTGGATTTGTACGTCACAACTTATGTTCATGACGATTTATTGTATTTGAATAATGGAGATGCTTCTTTTACGCGTGTGACAAATGGTTTAATCGTAAACCTCGCTGGCTTTTCTTCTGGCAACGCGGCCGGTGATTTTGATAATGACGGCGATCTGGATTTATTCCTCGCGAATTGGGAAAATCAAAACAACATCATGTATCGCAATAACACGATCGGAAAAAACTGGCTAAAGGTAAAGTGTGTTGGTGCTTCCTCTAATCGATCTGCTGTTGGTACAGTGGTGAGGATAACCGCTACAAGCAACGGAATTCAAACATTACTAATGCGTGAGATTACAACGAATAATGGCTTTCGCAGTCAGAGCGGACTCGACGCTCACTTTGGGTTAGCTGACGCTTCAATCATTGAATCGATCAAAGTTAATTGGCCTTCCGGAAAAGAAGAGCAATTTACCAGTGTCAAAGTTAATCAAGTTATTACTGTTGAGGAAGGTAAAGGTATTACAAAAAGAGATGCTCCGGTTGTGGTCGCACGAAAACAGTTCATCGCAAGAACTCTTCAACAAACGATCCAGGAAAATGATTTTGAGACAGCCTTGAATCAGTATAATGATTTAAAAGAGAATCATTTTGAGCAATATGATTTTGAAGAGCCGCAACTGAATTATCTGGGTTATCAAATGCTTGGGGAGTTAAAAATAGACGAAGCCATTGCAATCTTTAAATTGAATGCTGAAGTATATCCTGAATCCGCCAACGTTTACGACAGCCTGTCAGAGGCCTACACGCGAATCGGAGATAAAAAGCAGGCTGTTAAATACTCTGAAAAGGTAGTAGAAATATTATCGAATGATTCAAGTGTAAGTGAGAATGTAAGAGAATATTTTTTAAATAGTGCAAAATATAGACTAAAAAATTTAAAATAATATCGATAGGAGATTGCTTCGGTCGTCCCTTTTTTCCAGTCTAACTTATTTGTGGCGCCCAGTCTGCAAGCTAAAAAGCTTGTGTGAAAAGTTAAACTCTGCGGTCCTTGTCATTCAGGAGGAATCTATTTTAATCTGATGTAAGGTGCTGTTTATTAAAAAGATTCTACCAGAATGACATCAAGGTATTACTGAGTTCACAACGGCCCATTGTACATTTCACACAGGCTCTAAAGCCTGAACAATGGATAGACTTTTGTTGATGGAACTTTTACAGTTGTAACAACGTATTTACCCCTGATAAATAAAAATACAGGTGTAAAACAAGGATCGAAGATGAAAAAGCAAAATGTATTGCCTGAGTTATCCAAATCTGAACTTGATATCATGAAAGTACTCTGGAAAGAGGGTCAACTTAGCACGCGTGAAGTACATGATAAATTAAGTCCAAAATACAATTGGGCTTATTCTACTACAAAAACCGTAATGGACCGGATGGTAGCAAAAAAGCTTCTATCTCGTGAGAACTTTCACGGTGTGTTTCTGTACAAACCACTCATTTCCAAACCCCAGGGTTTGGCGCATCTCGTCAGGAATTTTGCCGACCAGGTTTTGGAAATGGATTACGGTTCTGTGGTTTCACTTTTTGCCAGAAGCAAAACCTTAACTTCTGAAGAAATTGACGTCCTGGCCAGAATTCTTGAAAAAGAAAGCAAAAATACGAAATAAGGAACGATATCATGATTCCAAATATAATGAACTCTTTAGAGGGTGTAAGCTCGGCTTTTATAACATTTGCCCAAAAGGAGATTATTTTTTCGGTAGTGTTGTTCGTGATAGTCCTCGTTTTGACGACGATCCTGAAAAAGCGCTCACCATATCTGCATTATGGTTTATGGGCATTGATTCTTTTACGCCTGGTATTGCCGACCGATCTTTCGTTGAGTTTCAGCGCTCGCACCCTGGTAAATAAAGCTGTTGTTTGTGAATCTGAATTGCTGAAAAAAAATAGTGCAAATTCAATTCAAGATGAGAAGATGGACTTAACTACAGCACCCCTACAATCTGAAAAGAAAATTGACGATACGGCTGGAATCCTATCGTCAGTCGAATCCTCAGATACTATAAATAGTTCTATTCAGAAATGGCCCTGGAAAGTTGTATTATTTCTTTTGTGGCTTACAGGGACAATTGTGTTTGCCTGTGTCTTTCTCAAGCGCTATTTCTACTATCATAGTATAGTTAAACATGCTAAGTCAGTTTCTGATTTAACAATAGAAAAGCCTCTGGAGCTATGGCGCAGTCGATTCCAAATCAGGCGGAATGTAAAAATTGTCTGTTCAAAAGATTGTCTTTCCCCTTTTACCATTGGAATTTTGCAGCCGGTTATTTATCTACCAGAGGTTATGATCAATGGAACATCGACAGATAGTTTAGAATCGGTGATTGCACACGAGCTGGCCCATATCAAGCACTGGGATGATTTGTGGATAAAAATACAGAATCTCATTCAGCTTGTTTATTTTTACCATCCCATAGTCTGGTTAGTAAACAGTCAATTAAACCACGTACGCGAACGCATTTGCGATGAACAGGTACTTTCCCACGGGACTATTTCTCCAAAAGCTTACGGAAACAGTATGTTAGCTGTTTTGAAAATGAATTTATTCGGTGTAGAAGGTGTGGAAATGCTGCCCAGTTTTGGCAACCACAAGAAGAAATTCTCTGCACGAATCCGGGATATAACTAAAATCTCCAAAGTAAGAAAATCGAATTTATGGGGCACGTTTTTAACTTTAGGCTTTTGTGCAGTATTCTTTCTGCCCATGGCAGATAGTACAAGTACGTTTCCTTCTGATAATGATAATATTCAAAGAATCATACTGCGACGTCAGGTCAGGGGACAAGGCAATTATGATTTTCATACTTTTGGAGCAGGCTCTGGCTTCCAGAAAGTAAAAGCCTTTGAGCAGAATGAAATATTATGTAGCATTCACTTACCCGCACATTTACAAAATATGGAATATGCTGCAGTTGGAATCTTTGACAATGATTTTAAGAAATATGCAGTTCTAAAGGGTGAAAATGCAAATGGTGAAATAGAGTTTTATTTTGATTCAGATGGCGATAATGATATCAATGATGAGCAGCCGTTGAAAATCAAGAAAAAAACATCTAAATATAACTACGAAGGCAGCGCTGAATGGATTTTAACAGAATATATAAAGTCCCAGGTTTATGTTGATTATAAATATAAGTCTAGTGACAAAGAATTTGATGGCAAATTCGCAGTGAGTTTTGTGTATCAACCAAAGAATAATTCTTTAGAATTTGGCAATTATGAATTTTGGCTTGGTGAAGCTGAATTTGATAATGTGAAATATCCAATTGCCCTTTGTGGCGGTGTGCAATCTGACTGGTATTTGCGCCCCACTTTTGATGAATGTCCAAATGCTGCCACGAAAAATGAATTTCGAATCGACTTGAATCGGAACAATATTTTCGAGCACATGACTGTTTTTGACCCTGTACGCAATGCCGTTGTGCAAGAAAAATACTATTCGAATGAATCTTTTCTTGTGGATGGAAAATATTATAAGATTGAATCTATCTTAACCGGCTATGATCAAATTATTATTATGATTGCTCCAAAATTCGCCAAAGAGGAAGTTAGCGAGAAGGCTTCGGATTTATAAATGATATTAATGGGCTAGAACTGCTCAACGATAACTAGAGTTAAGTTCTAAGGGCAATTAAATTTTTGTCTCTTCGGAGGAGAGGGAATGCATTACAAACAAGAGATACATTTGTGCTTTCTAATTATAACTTTAATCGTATGTTTTTATGTAACATGTAGTAACTCTAAAAATCCCGCCAATAACCATAATAATTTCAATAATACAATTGCATTAACCAATGGATATTTGATTGATGGGACTGGTTCAGCGCCCCTTGCAAATGTTATTGTTATCATTCAAGATGAATATATCAAATCTGTCGGAACGGATTCCAATTTAGAAATACCGGCAGGAGCCGAAATAATTGACCTTAACGGTTCGTATATTTTATCGGGATTTATGAACACCCATGTTCATAGTGGTTATGATGAAAAGAATCTAAATAAGTGGGCTATATCTGGCATCACTACTGTACGAGATTTGGGTGATTTTTCCTATGCTCCCAAAGAGGCTTTTTCTATGCGAACCAGGCTTTTAAAGGATAATAAAAATGCACGATTAGTTGCTGCCGGGCCTTTGGTGACTACAGTCGGCGGTTATGGAAATTATTCTGTAACTTCGCCTGACGATGCAGAAATAAAAATTAATGGCCTTATTGATGCCGGAGCAGATCTTATTAAGATTGCTATTGAAGATAATCTCCAGGGCAGGGTATGGCCCATGTTATCCATGGCAGAAATAGAAATGATAGTGCAAACCGCGCATAATAGAGACAAGCGAATTGCAGCTCACATAAGCCGCTCCAAGCAACTCGAGATGGCTATCCGTGCAGGAGTGGACGAACGTCGTTCACATGGTGATTGATTCTTTACCTGACCCACTAATTACTGATATGATAGCCAAAGATATTTACTGGGTTCCGACGCTTGAGCTTTGGAAGGGTGTAAGCAGAATCCATAACTTAAACTGGGATACTGTAGCGCAGAACAACCTTCGGCGCTTTGTTGAAGCCGGCGGCAAAGTTGCCGTAGGTACAGATTATGAGGGCTATATTTTTGAATTTGATTCAGGCATGCCCATGCTCGAACTTCAATTGATGCATGAGGCAGGAATGACTCCCATGCAAATCATTATGGCTGCAACCAGACATGCTGCTCATGTTTGTAATCTTGAAAATGAATTTGGAACAATTGAACCAGGCAAAATTGCTGATATCATTTGCGTGAACAACAATCCGCTTCATGATTTAGAATCTCTTTCGAATGTCCAGTTGGTAATCCATAATGGAGAAATAATTCATGAGCATACCAGGTAGGATTTTCATGACGAGAAGCACAATTTGGTTATAATATATCTGATTGTAATATTATCACTCGGCATTGCTTGTGCAGATTCAGATAAGAGTTCTGCAATATAGCGTTGCTGAAATGTCATCCTTCGACTCCGTTCAGGATGAGGATTAGAAAATTCCAGTTAATGATAGGGAGGATACTATGAAGACACAAAGACACTTAATACTATTAATTGCTTGCCTGATGGTTTTTTTGGATTCAATACCTGATGTTGCTGCCCAGAACAATTCATATCTAACGTTAAAATTATCAAGCAAGGACGAAATGCCGGAGGCAACCATCGAAGATGTCGCCTGGCTCGCAGGTCACTGGCAGGGCGAGATGTTCGGTGGTACTGCTGAAGCAGTTTGGAGTCCACCATATGGAGGAACGGTGATGGGTATGTACAAACATGTAGTCAACGGAGATATTAAGTTTTATGAATTGATGGTCATTGTAGAAGAATCTAAAAGTTTGGTCTTGAAGCTCAAACATTTTAATGCGGATCTTACAGCTTGGGAAGAGAAGGAAAAAACGGTCGATTTTCCATTGGTCAAATTAACTCAGACCGAGATCTTTTTTGATGGTTTGACGTTTCGTAAAATCGATGATGATACCATAAAAGGCTTTCTTCGAATAAAACATGACGGAAAAGTGTCTGAAGTCGATTGGACGTATCGGAGGATAAGTAATTAATTTAAGAAATACTTATTTCGTTTTGTAGAAATAGGGCCAATGACAATTGCTACTCTGATGGCGCAAACCGTCGAGGCTGCACATTTGAACACTTAACCAATTACTGAACTGGATTTTGTAGTAAGCGTCAATAATATATATTGACAGTTCTAACGAATATACTTAGCTAAAAATAACATTATTTGTAATGGAAAAATACAGAATTAAGAATAATTTTTTGATTCTATTTGTTCTTATAGTTTCGTTGGTGATAGGATGCAATTCTAATACAAATTCTACCAGCAGATTACCTGAATCCCATGTTAGCCATAATCTTGATCTTTCAGACATGATGCAGTTGTATAAAGTACGAGACTTCTTCAGTTTACGAGAGCGATTAAATACTATATCTAATCCAGAGTCTCCTGTAGCACAATTTTTATTAGCCATTGTTCAAAATGCGTTTAACGAACCTACTCAATCGAGCAGGACGATTAATGCTATTCTTGAAGATAGTGCACAACTACCTGACTCACTTGTCCATTATCTCTGGAGCACTAAACTCAGCAATCACCTGCTTCTATCCCAGTATTAGGAAGCTTACAGAGCTGCCGCTGTAATACTCAATGCTCCTAAAGCAATGGTTGATTCTTATGAATTGACGGATATCACAAACACCGCCAGGCTATTGAATGCTTTAGCTGATGTCCCACCGCAAAAGACGACTGTTAGGGAAAAGACAGTCATCCAAATGGAGCGAGGGCTGGTCCCAGTCCAGATCGGAGATTCCAGTCGTAGATTAGCGTTTGATACAGGCGCTAATTTTTCTGTTGTAATGTACTCTGAGGCCGAAGCATTAGGTCTATATATCAAAAAGGTAGGACTTGATGTGAGAACTGCTACTGACATGAAAGTGCAAGCCGATGTTACTGTGGTAGAACAATTGACCATTGGCAACGTTGACCTCCGGAATGTTGTTTTCCTGGTTTTTCCTGACGAATTCTTAACCTTTCCGGGCGGTTACAAAATTCCAGGAGTCATCGGATTTCCCGTCATTTCAGCTATGGGAGAGGTTAGATTTCAGAAACGTGGAATTCTGGAAATTCCTAAAACGCCACCTTCCCGTCCAGAGCGAAACCTGGCACTGGATGATCTCGAACTACTTGTTCGCGTCCAATACAAAGCTGATAAATTAGTCTGCAGACTCGATACCGGCGCAGGCAAGACTGTGTTCTATGAATCATTCTACCAGCGATACCGTTCCAGCATCGTACCACTCGACAATTTAGTTATGATAAAATCTGGAGGAGTCGGGGGGATTCGTGAGATTTCGGCCTATCAACTACCTGAAGCAAAACTAATTCTGGGAGACAAAATCGTCATGCTTAAGGAAGTGAATGTATATACCAAAGCTATCACAGAAGATGATGAAAATTATCTCTTCGGTAACATAGGTCGCAATCTGTTAAATCAATTTGATGAATACATTATAAATTTCCGATCGATGTCGCTTTTGCTTAAGTGAGGTCAAATCCGACTTAATTTCACACTTTATATGATCAAAACGTAGAGTCGTAAATAAATAGGAGAATTTAATCTTATGAGTAATATTATGAAGCAAATTTTAGTTTTGGTTCTTGTACTAATTGTTACTACCAATTTTGTGTTAAGTCAGACCGCCAGTGATTATTCTAATTATTATCAAAAGGCTGAGCAGTCCTTTCAAAATAAGGATTATGAAATATCTCTTGAGAATTTTAACAAAGCGCTTGAGATAGTTCCAAATCATCCAAGAATCCTTTACAGCATTGCCCGCTTACACGCTTTGATGGGAGATGAAAAAAACGCTTTGTCCTGCTTAAACAAGTCTGTAGAAATAGGATTTGGATTTGACGCAGACAGTGATGCTGATTTTGCATCAATTAAGAATTTGCCTGATTTTCAGAACATCCTTGGAAAAATCGGTGAAAAGAAACAGCCCATCAACAACAGTACAGTTGCCTTTAAAATAGGTGAAAAAGACCTCATTCCGGAAGGTATGACTTATGATCCTGTAGAAAAGAATTTTTTTATCAGCAGCACCTACAAATGTAAGATAGTTCAAGTGGATAAAAATAGCAAAGACAGTGATTTCACCACAGAAAAGCAGGATGGACTTCGAATAGTTCTCGGGATGAAAGTCGATGCCGAGCGCAGGATTTTATGGGCAAACAGCATTGTCAATTCACCAGTTCGGGCTGGTATAAATCCGGAAGAAATTGGCTGGTCAGGCGTGTTTAAATATGACCTGGTGACAGGCAAATTAATTTAAAAGTACACATTATTTAAAAAAGGTGAGTCACACTTGTTTAATGATCTTGTCTATAATAGTAGAGGCGATGTTTTTATTACCGACAGTCTATAAGGAGGATGCAATAGTGTTTAGGAATTACCTGAAAACAGCGACTCGGAATATCCTGAAATACAAAGTATATGGATTCATAAATATTGCCGGCCTGGCTGTGGGTTTAGCTTGCTGTATCTTAATCTTTCTATACATCAGCCATGAACTCAGTTTTGACCAGTACCACCGTAATGCCGATAGCATATATCGGCTCATCACGGCTTCAGCGCAGGATTTGGATGATGATGTGGCTGTGACCCCGGCGGGATACGCTGCTCACTTGCCGAGCGAATTGCCTGAAATCGAACATTCCATAAGAATTTTTGATATGCGTGCGACGCTAAAATACAAGACAGATGTTAAAATTCTCAAAGATTTCGCATACGTCGATCCGGCGGTCTTTCAGGTATTTGATTATCCCCTGGTTCAAGGTGATCCGATTACAGCGCTGGAAGCGCCGGGTTCTATGGTTATTTCTGAAGATGCTGCAAAATCAATTTTTGGGAGTGAAGAACCCATGGGAAAGGTATTGACGCTCATCATTGAAAATCAGAAACACGATTTTCACATAACTGGCATAATGCAGAACATGCCCGGCAATTCACACATGCGTTTTGACTATTTTGTACCTTTCAGCACGATAAAGGCATTCATGGGTGAAAATGCGCTGGAAGACTATTCGAGCAGCAATTACTACACCTACGTCATGCTTAGAGAAGGAATTAGTCCCGATCAACTGAAGGCTAGGTTTGTTTCGTTTTTAAAGAAATACAGCGGAGAACAAACAGCGAAGGAACTTGTTTTGATATTTCAACCTTTGACCGCGATTCATCTGAATACAGATATTATGTTCGACAGAGCAGTCACTACTTCGAAGCAAAACCTGATAATCTTTTCATCTATTGCCATTTTTGTGCTTTTAATCGCCTGTATAAATTTCATGAACCTTTCAACAGCGCGTTCAACACTGCGAGCCCTGGAAGTGGGGGTACGAAAGGTTATTGGAGCAAATCGTGGCCAGCTAATGCGGCAGTTCTTTTTCGAGTCTGTTTTATCCAGTCTGATTGCGGTTGCTTTGGCATTGATTCTGTTAGCGCTTTTTACTCCCATGATAAGCTCGCTGCTTGGACGCGCAATACCTCTGAATCCGTTTTCCAGTTCCTCTCATGTGTTTTCCCTAATTGGCATTGGGCTTTTGGTTGGCCTAATAGCCGGCAGCTACCCGGCATTCGTTCTTTCGATGTTCAATCCAGTAACGGTCATGAAAGGGCTGTCTTACTCCGGCTCGAAAGGAAGTCTTTTCAGAAAGGTGCTGATTGTACTGCAGTTCAGTATCACGGTTTTCATGCTGATTGCCGTAGGAACGGTTTACAGTCAACTCAACTATATGAAACATAGGGATTTAGGATTTAGAAAGGAGCAGGTAGTAAGAATCAATCTTACTAAAAATGTAAAAGATCGCTTTGATTTGTTTCGACAAGTTCTTATGAGTAATTCAGACGTCACGAATGTCTCGTTGGTGCGTGGATTTCCGGGATATGTTAATATGACCAGGGGCTACAACTGGCCAGGAAGAGCGGCTGAGCAAGAGGAAGAAGGTCAAAGTTTTTACACGATGCTTGTTGACCCGAACTCGGTCGAGACACTGGGTTTGGAAATAGTGGCTGGTAGGAATTTTTCGCAAGAGATTACTACGGACGAAACCCACTCGTTCATCCTTAACGAAACGGCTGCTCGGAAAATCGGCTGGGATAATCCAGTGGGACAGCCTTTCCGGATTTGGAGCGATGCGGAGATGGGACGGGTAATCGGGGTGGTTAAAGATTTTCATTTCAAATCACTTCACCAGGGAATGGAGCCTCTTGTTCTGGATGTTTTACCCACGTGGAGCTGGACAGCGCTCATACGCATCCAACCTGATGGCATTAGCAATACATTGGCGCTTATTGAAAGCGAGTGGCGGCGGTTAGAGCCGGAAATGCCCTACTCGTATCGATTTCTTGACGAAATGTTCGATCGATTGTACCGAACCGAAGAGCGGCTGGGGCAACTGTTCAGCATTTTCACATTCTTAGCTCTGTTCGTGGCCTGTCTCGGTATTTTCGGGATGGTTGCTTTTACAGCCTATCGGCGAAAAAAGGAAATCGGGATACGAAAAGTTTTGGGAGCGTCAATACCACAACTTCTTGGTATGTTCTCAAGGGACTTCTCCATGCTCGTATTTTTGGCATTTCTGATTTCTGCGCCATTGGCATCTTTAGTGATGAACCAATGGTTGCAAAATTTCGCCTATCGTACCGGCTAGAGTTTAGGTATGATTCTTTTTGTGGGTTTTTTAATCCAGGTGATCACCCTGGTGACTATCAGTTTTCAATCGATTAAAGCGAGTCTGACTAATCCAGTGGACAGCTTGAAATATGAATAATACTAAAATGGAGACGTTATGAAAAGACTTAATTTGATTCTGCTGTTTTTATTTATTCTATCTTATCAGCTATTGGCTCAACCAATTTCGCAGTGGCGTGGGCCAGATCGAAATGGCGTGTTTCCTGAAACTGGACTACTGAAGTCCTGGCCTGAAGCAGGGCCGGAACTGCTCTGGTCTAAAGATGGTTTGGGTGATGGTTATTCTTCTGTGAGTGCGACAGATCAATTCATTTATGTAACCGGGCGAGAGGGCTCGACCGAGTATTTAACGGTTCTGGATTTGGACGGGAATCAACAATGGAGACTTCCTTTTGGCAGCGGCGTGCAAAGATCCCATCCCGGTTCACGCTGTACTCCAACTGTCGAAGGGGATCGGATTTACCTGATTAGTGGTCGCGGCGAGGTTGTCTGCATTAACAGTTCTCAAAAGAAAATACAGTGGTCTGTGCCAGCCTTTGAAAAGTTCCAGGGAAAATTCTGGCAGTGGGAAATTGCTGAATCGCCTCTGTTAGTTGATGACAAGGTAATCTATACGCCGGGCGGTCACCTGACTACTATGGTAGCCCTGGATAAGAATACTGGCCAAACGGTCTGGCAAACCGAAAGTCTTCGTGATACTTCGGCGTTTGTGTCACCGATTCTAATTAATTTCGACGGGAAAAAGATTATTGTCAATGTATTGATAAACTACGTTTTTGGTGTAAATGCTGATAATGGGCAAATTTTGTGGAAAGTTAAATACTCGGATATTCAGCCGCCAACTTTTCATCCCTGGGCCCCGAGAAACAATTGTGTTACACCTTTGTACCATGACGGCCGTCTTTTTGTTACCAGCGGTTATGATCATGTCGGAGTCATGTTTGAACTTTTGAAGGGAGGCAACGAAATTCGGCAGGTGTGGGTGAATTCGACTCTGGATTGTCATCACGGCCAGGTAGTTAAAGTCGGCAATTACATCTATGGCGCTAACTGGTTAGATAATCCCAAGGGAAATTGGTGTAGTGTTGATTGGACCACAGGTGAAACAATGTATGAGAAGAAGTGGCACAATAAAGGCTTGATCAGTGTGGCAGATGGCATGCTATACTGTTACGAAGAGTCGCGTGGAAACCTGGCCCTGGTTGAACCGACACCAGAGGATTTCAACGTAGTAAGCTCTTTTAGAATTACAAAAGGCAGAGGTCCGCATTGGACACAACCTGTGATTCACAAAGGTGTGCTTTACATCCGTCACGGCGATGTTTTGATGGCATATAAAATTAAGGCGTAAAGCAATTTAGCCAAATTAATTCAGGTTGAATATTATTTAATTGATTTCATCGGATGATCCAGGAGATTTACTTGCCCGTAAGCTGGGTAATTAAAGATGGGATTGTTTGGAATGATTGATCATATCTTCAGTGAATTGAGAAATAATACTTAGAGGTAGTGAGTTTTGTCAAACAATATTATAAAACTTCTAATTTGTATTTTAGCGCTTAATCTGATTTTCTGTTCTCAGGATAACCCTGCTGGAGTAAATCAAACCGACAGAGATTACGGTGTGCAAATTAATTCTTATGGATGGAACCGCACTTTTTGGATTCATCTGCCGCCAAACCTGGATACTACCCGTGCTGTTCCGCTTGTAATTGTCTTTCATGGGGCAGGTGATAACGGCTTAAATATCAAACGGTTCTCGGATTTTGATAAGGTAGCGGACGATTTGAATGTAGTGATGGTTTATCCAGATGCAGCACACGAGAATTGGGCAGAAGGTATTGGCGCCAGAGCTGATAAACTTGGAATTAATGACGTCGGATTTGTAAAGGATATCATTAATAAACTGCACGCAGATTTGAATATCGATTTAAACAGAGTTTATGCTGTTGGCTTCTCCCAGGGGGGATTTTTTACTCACCGTCTTGTTGTTGATCTCTGGGATAAAATCACTGCCTATGCTACGGTCGCGTCGAGTATGTCGATCAAGATTGGCAACAGGTATTTTACACCGGGTAATATGCCGGTGCTTTTGATGCATGGAACAAGTGATCCTATATTTAATTGGTATGGCGTTTCAGAGGGTTTTTTTGCTTATCTCTCTCAACGTGATGTTTTGCAGAAGGTTAGGTTTAATAATACTAGTTATTCCGATTCAATATTTACGAATGTCGCTTCCGGCAGTAAAGAAGTTTATATGAATGAAAACGATGAGAAATTAGTTGAATTTTATATCATAGAAAATGGAGGTCACTCATGGCCAACAGGAAATATTAATACTCCTGAGGTCATATTGAATTTCTTTATGAAATTTCAAAAAAAGTAACTGGAGGATTAAATGAGAAAAGTTTTAGCAGTTCTGGTAAGTCTGATTTCGACGGCGTTATGGAGTCAAAATTTGCATTTACAAAAAGAAACCCTGCTGGAAACGGACCGCAAATTGGCAAAATTATCCACAGAGAAAGGAACCGTTAATGCCTTGCTTCAATTCATGCAGGACGATGCGATTGTTCTTCCTAAGTTCGGACATCCAATTCATGGCCGAGAATCGTTCCGTAAGATCATTCTGCAGAATCAAGAGAACAATAATTATGACATACCCGTATGGAAACCTGTTTTTGCGGATATATCCAAATCGGGGGATTTTGGGTATACCTTTGGCAGGTATGCTTTACCAGAGCCAGATACAATAAAATATGAAGATATCAAATATAACTATTATGGCTCGGTTTGGAAACGACAACAAAACGGTAGCTGGAAATTGGCCATACACACCGGACTGCTGAACCTCGAAGGTATTGAAATACTGACTGAAAAAGAATCTGATAATATAGAATTTGAAAAAGAAAAAGAGGCGATTAAGGAAGTTGATCGTGCGTTTTCACAGTTGTCTGATGATAAAGGTAACCTGGAGGCATTTTACGGTTTCATTGCGGATGATGGTATTGCTATCTCCGGCAACGGACGTCCTCCAGCTAATAAAGAGCGCTACCGCAAACTAATTGAATACTACAAAGAGAATAAGCCGTCGTCTGCTTTCGAGCTTTTGTGGGAACCACTGTTTGCTGATATTGCTGCATCAGGTGAGCTGGGGTATACACATGGACATGCCCGCTGGTCATCCACTGATTCGAACGGCAAAACAGAGTCCGGGTATGGATATTATTTGTCAATTTGGAAAAAGCAGGCGGATGGAAGTTGGCAGTTCGTCTTCGATGGCGGTAATCAGAGTCCGTCACGTAAGATTGCAAACAAATAATACCGTGCAAATAAATAAGTATCAAAATGAAAGCACAAATAGCAGTAATATTAACATTTTTTCTATTTTGTAGAAGTCTAAAACCATAAATTTAGGAGGTGAACGATGGAAGAGAAAAATAAGCCATTCAATAAGCGCCAATTGTGGTACTGGATAATTGGATTTTTTGCTTTTCTTTGGATCTTGCTTCGAACCGGCACAAATCCAAAACGGCTAACCTATCCATGCCAGCAGGCAGCATTTCCTCTTGCTTCCAGTTGGCTGTTGGCAATTGCGGCATTTCTCAGTGGAAGTTTGATTTTAAGAAAATTTGTTAAACTCTCTAGTGCAGTGATTTTGATAGCGGGAGTTTTTTGGTTCATAGGAACAGTGCCAGAATTCCCCAGAGCCGAGGTGACAACATTCAACGAGTTGCCAGTATGGGAAGTAAATGAACCAGTATCATCTGTTTTCGTAATGGACAAAGTACCGCCAACATCGGGTTCCCTCGCGGCAGGTGATGCCTCGGTTCCCATTGAGTCTCTCTCCGATCCCGCAATTGACACATTACTAACAATGCTTGAAACGCAGGATATCTATCTGCATAAGACTGCGGCGCAACCTTCGGGTATTGTTGGCGCCGATAACATTGTGGTCATCAAGGGCAATTTTCAATGGACCAGCCGAAACACCACCAGCGCCGACCGCATTAAGGGATTGATATGGCAAATATTGCAGCATCCAGATGGCTTCACTGGTGAAATTCTCATTTGCGATAATACGCAGACGATTGGTACGGGAATCAATCAAAGTGACAATAATTCCGAAGATCCGCAGCAATCCATTCCAGATGTGGTCAACACATTTGCTGCAAAAGAATATCCTGTATATTATCACGATTGGAGGTCCATCTGGTCTGTGGTGGCAGCAGAATACTCAACTGGTGATAACGCAAACGGATATGTCTATGAAGCCGATACCAAAATCTCCTACCCGAAGTTCCGTTCACCTTCTGGCAACTTTTATATTTCACTACGCTACGGTATCTGGGATTCTGATTCAGCCAGTTACGATTCAACCCGGCTCTGCATAATTGACTTTCCTGTATTAAAAGCTCATTCGATGGCCGGTGCCACAATAGCGGTCAAGAACTGGATAGGAGTGCTTACGACTGCACACGCCATCCAGCGCTACGGCAGTTGGAATTCTATGCATTACCAATATTTCTTCGGACAATATGCCCTGGTTGCTCGTGTCATGGCTGTGACCTACCCGAAACTCGTCATTCTCGATGCAGCATGGACCAGCACCCGCGATCCAAACGTTCTGACCGGAACGGTAAACACAAAGATGCTTCTGGCTTCAACAGATCCGATTGCTGTCTCATGGTATGCCGCAAAATACATTTTGACTCCTATTGCTCTTCGACCGTACGAAACAAATCCAGATCGGCGCGGTAGTAAATATTATAATAATTTGGACGGCTGGACAAGTTTTTTGCAAAATTCTGGATACGTTTGT
This sequence comes from uncultured Cytophagia bacterium, assembly GCA_964539665.1. Classification (GTDB taxonomy): domain Bacteria; phylum Zhuqueibacterota; class Zhuqueibacteria; order Oceanimicrobiales; family Oceanimicrobiaceae; genus CAZIKB01. Next base: position 17,600 of record CAZIKB010000069.1, on the reverse strand, counting down.
ACCAAAGATTCATCAGAGATTTCTGTATATGACCGTAGGATTTTGTCAATTACTTCAATTGAGGAGCCTGTTGTAACCTACGGTGTCGAGAACTTTCAGCTCCAACAAAATTATCCCAATCCTTTTAATCCACAAACAGCCATAACTTTTAATCTGTTGCAGACCACTAGCCTGAAATTGCGAATCTACGATACAAACGGAAGATTGGTGAAGTCATTAGCAAGTGGTGAATTGTGGGCGTCCGGACAGCATTCGGTTGTGTGGAATGGCACTGATGCACAAAATAAAGCAGTAAGCTCAGGCGTGTACTTCTACAGGATTGAGACAGAAAAACTTAGCCAGACAAAACGGATGATTTTGTTGAGATAAAATTGACGGGCGCCCAAATTTATTTGGGGTATTTTCTTGATGAATAGAGACTTCTTTTTAAACACATTGGTTTCAATTACTTCCACGTAAGAGGCGAATTATGAATATTTCAAATCAACTTATAAAATGTTTTTTCATCATCTTTTTTATGGTTATTGTTTGTACTATATTTGCATCATGTCAAAAGAAGAATGCACCGTCTTCTTCCAGCATTGGTAGTTTTTTCAATAATCCACCGACAGATAGTACAGAACTTTATGCACCTGGTATTATTTCTACTAACTTAAATGAACGAGATATAGCTTTTACCCCGGATGGACAAGAATTATATTACACTTTATGGACTGGTTCATTTGGTGTCATTCTTTTTGTGAAGCAGGAAGAAAATCAATTAACCAGGCCCCAGGTAGCGTCATTTTCAGGAAGGTACAGTGATTTAGAGCCAGTTATTTCAACTGATGGCACCACATTATTTTTTGTATCAAATAGACCGTTAGAAGAAAACGGCAAGCCAAAAGACTATGATATCTGGTTTGTGGAAAAAACTGCAACAGGCTGGGGCGAACCACAAAATCCTGGTTCGCCAATTAATACAGATAAAAATGAATTTTATCCTTCTGTGACCAGTAATAGTACCCTTTATTACACTGCGGGATATGAAGGAAGCCTGGGTGGAGAAGATATTTACCGATCGAAGTTGGTGAACGGTAAATATACCGAGCCTGGAAATCTGGGTAATTCAATAAACTCAAAAGCTGATGAATTTAACGCCCTCATAGCTCCGGATGAAGGCTATCTTATATTTTCCTCTTTTGGACGCGATGATGGAATTGGCGGCGGTGATTTATATGTCAGTTTTAAGAATGAGGATGGTTCCTGGACCAAAGCTAAGAATATGGGATCAGCGATAAATTCAACAGCGCTTGATTATTGCCCGGCCATATCACCAGATGGTAAATATTTTTATTTTACCAGTCGACGCACCACTATCGAACGATTTTCTGAAAGCCAACGCACATATAATGGCCTTCGAGATTTACTAAACAAGCCGCAGAATGGCATGACTGATATTTATTGGATTGACAGTCAAATCATTAAGAATTTAAAAGCGGAATAATGACATGAATATGAAATGGTCAAAATGACAAAAACAGTGCGATAAGTTATCAACGGTTTCATCAGAATTTCTGGATACTGCTTAATAATGTCATTTCGAACGCACTGAGAAATCTTGTGCCATTGAAATTATTGCAGATACAGATTTCTCCCCCGCTCAGAGGGATCGAAAAAACCAAATATTTCACCCTTATTGACGGCAAAACTAATTTTTTGGACACCCAACGTTTGACCGTAATATTTTGTTAACTGTTCTACTTTGATTACTGGATTGTTTGACATTTTTTCAAATGTTGCTATAAAAACAGTATTCTTCTAATTTATCAATTTTTATTGCCGCCTCAAAAATCCGTTGCGTATTCGGCATGGTTTGATCTTCTAAGTCGCGATTATATGGCATAGTGTCTTCGGTACAATGTCCATAAATCAGGTTGCATGATTTTCTGTTCTCCTTCGTTAGTGACCATTAATTACTAAAACACACCGGTTACTTTCAGGAAAAGAGTATTTCCTTGTTTAGAGCGTTGGCCAAATTCCGCTGTGCCACGTTGAAATGCTACCTGAATCGTGCCAAAAGGAGGCTTGTACCGGTATACAAACACAGCTTGCAAGTTCTTTCGGTCGATTGTTGAATTGGTCTGAAAAAACATACGCAAAAATAAATCCTTGGTAAAAAACTGGTTGGCTGTTAATACGTGAATCCAGGTGCTTTCCTGTTCAGGATCCGGATTCAGATTTAACCGCTCCAGCTCGTACTCGAGTGAAAGGCCCGATGTTACTTTACATCCTGCCTCCACTGTCCAGAGGTGAAAGTCAGCATCGAAATTCCTGCCGAAGCTGTATCCAACCTGGGCTGACTGGAATTCACGAGTATTGTAGCCGATTTCGAAATCCGTTTTGCGGTTTCGGTAATCCTTTTCGTATCTTTTGAACTCTTCCCTGTGTGATACCTCAACAGTCAGTCGATTGCGCAATTCGAATTCCAGAGACTGGTCGATCTGCCAGCTCCGCAGGGTATCTGTCTGGCCCCAATAGATGTTGTAATTTGAATCGTATTCAGCTCGTTCGATTAAGCCACTGCGGACCCAGATAGTCTTGTTAATTGCCGAATCCAACTCTCGTCGGTTGTCGTCCCGAATAAAACCAATTACGTTGGCGTTATCTTTGAAACGGTCGCCCAGATGTGTGTATCTGACGTGAAAATGGCCGGTGGGTGAATCATAAGATGGACGGATGAAGTACGCCCATGTGCCTGTGCTAAATGGTCCGAAACTTTTAACCAACTGGGTAGTCATTCCAAAGGATTTGGTGAAAAACAGAGTTGCGTCAAGACTTCCAGAACCCTGGTTTTCACCTTTCAAGTAACGATTCGAAACTGTGACAGCTATATTTGAGGAACCGAAGACGTCTCGCTGAGCACGAGCCACCATGTAGTTCGCGGTCAATGAATCGGCTATTGGCTTTGATCGCGCAGCAATTCCTGCAAAAGTCCATGCGCCTTGTTTGCCCAGTATCTTTCCGCCAGCCGTGATATCCGGAATTCGACGCGAGTAAAAGGTCCTGATGCGTTGTCTAAACAGTTCATTACCTTCGAGAAAAAACGGGCGTTTCTCGGGCAAACTAACCTCAAAGCGTGTCAGGTTGATTTCTTCCTGGTCGGCTTCGATAGTAGCGAAATCCGGGTTGATGGTAGCATACGCAGACAGCTCGGGCGTGAGGGCGTAGCGAATGTCGACTCCGACGTCCCATTCGTTAGGTGAATCCTCCTGAAGGTGGGAGAGCCCAAAAGGGATGATTTGATGACGACGCACTGGTGCTGGGATGTCAAGACCTACTATCGAGCCAGCTTGCGAGACCCGGAATCGGTTATCGAGCGGACCAGCCCAGAAACTCACTTCCAGGGTACGGCGTCTGCTCCGCCCAAAGTTGACTCCCCAGGTAATTTCTTCACCGGCAGTATATTTGATGGAAGTCAGGGGAATCCTCATTTCCACAGTCCAACCAAATTCAGTTCGAAGTGCAGCAGACTGCCACGGTGCATCCCATGTAGCGTCTACGGTTCGACCATCATTAACCACCCGACCGTCGGTCTGAGTACCCAGGATATTTGTTATGAAATAATATGCTGATTGCTGGTCATTGTGAGTATCGAGCAACAGAACTACCGAATCGTCATTTAATAAGTCAGCGTCGCGTCTGGTTAGCTGCGCGGTTGGCGGCTCAGAGTCCCAAACGCGGTACGCCACATACAGGTGACGGGAGTCATACAGCACCAGGGCCTCAGTTTTTGCTGCAGAAAGTTCGCCGTGGCGTGGCTCGTACTGAATGAAGTTGTCGGCAATTGCTGCATCCTGCCACGCTTCCTCTTCGATTGACCCATCGATCACCGGCGGAGAAGACGTCTGAATTCCTTTTAGTTCAAATAGCGGATTTGCTGTCATTGTCAGAGCAGTAAAGAGGATTATAGCTACCATTGTAAAAAATATCTCCTTTTTAATTGATTTTTAATTTAGTCCGAATTCAGAAATCAAGACTTTAAATTATTTGGCAATTTCTTCATTTGCGTGCGACAATTTGTTGATTTTGAAAACTGTCAGAACAGCCAGCAGATTAACAGGTAATTGAAAAAGCCAACCTGCCAGTAAATTGTCATAAGATGTTAAATATCCTTGCGACAAATAATGAATTGGGACAAAGAGAGCAGGCGCCCACAACAGAGACGCAACATACACTCCAAGAAATTCACTAATACCTTTCAACGACAATCCTTTAGATAAAATATTCTGGATGAACACGCTCCAAATAACAAATATAAATATGCATATAAGCGCGGCAACAGGAGCTTGTAATGAAATCTGATTTATTGGTCTAAAAAGATGATAGATTCCAAAACCCGCAATGACTGAAGCAAAATTAACAATGGCTAATACAAAACTGTGTAAGCCGATATGTTTTATTCGCATAAAACCTGACCTCATGATTTATATCCTGGAACTGTCCCAAAAGTCCACCATGTCATTGCGTGCGTTTCTCAGCGAAGCAATCTCACATTTAGTCAGGCCGAAGATTGCTTCGCTAAAAACGCCTCGCAACGACAGGCGTCTGGTGCGACTTTTTGAGCGTCCCCAAAATTTACAGGGCTTGCTTTGAATCCTAAATCAATATTTCTGTGTTTGTGGCGCTTGCGAATCAGTGATTGATGCTGCAACGATTATCGAATACAGCAAAGTTCGGTGTACCCGCTCAAGAGTGGTGACCAAAACTTTGCTCATTTCCCGCGTTTCCTGAACATCTTGTTTTTCAATAGCTTCGCGTACGCCAGGCAATGTTTTCACGCCGTACCCCGTATAGAATCCCGGCGCGTAAAGTTGGTGCCGGTACCAGGGACGCCCAGGCAATCCTTCTGAATAGAGAAAGGCTTGCTCCGCAGATAGAAGTAAATTATTGAGCTGCTGTATTTTTTCACGATGACGTTTTGCATCGGCTTGGTTTAACTTGTAAATGCGCTGGATTTCACGATTTACGACGGTAGCTGTTGCTGACAATTCTGTATTCATCTTTCGAATATCCGAGAGATTAATTTCTTTCTGTAAATTCCGTTTTTCCAATTCCTTTTGCAGTTCATCCAAATAGCGATTTATGGTCTCGGCCGTGCTTGCGTAGTTAAAAGGTAGAATATCTGCATTGGCCAGTCGTATGAGAAAAAGCGCCACCAGTTCAGCCAGCTTTTCACCAAAAACAAACCCGGGATCACCATTGGTAGTAAAAAACCAGTGAGTGTCATAACGGGAATGATAGATGCCATTACCTGAACTAAAACCCATATTGATGGCAGGGATGCCGAGATGATCTAAAAACACCGTGTAATCACTCCCTGAGCCTAAGGCGCTGAGCCGCACATTTTTTTGCCCACCTGACTCGACCAATCTTTTTTCACCGCTGTTCTTGCTCCAGGTATCGTAAATTGTGACGGAATCTCCCGGCACATGAACCGCCCGGGTTATTTCGTTGATGAATGGTTGCAATGAATGCACACCGCCCGCGCTAAAATTTCCAGCCGTATAGCTCTCCCGATTTAGATAAACCACCAAATTTTCTTGAAGCTGCTTGCTGTATTCTTCACCATATTCTGTGGAACCTATTAAACCGTACTCTTCTGCATCCCAGCTTGCGAAGGCGATTGTTCTTTTAGGCCGGAAGCCGTGCTTTGCCATATCAGCTAACACCCGTGCAGATTCCAGCAGGGACACAGTACCGCTAATGGGATCGCGGCCGCCAAAACCCCAGGCGTCGCGATGACCGCCTGCCATTATAATTTTGTCTGGTTCTTCAGTGCCGCGCAAATAGCCGATTACGTTGACTATCGGACGTACTGACCAATCGAATTTCAAATTTATGTGTACTATTGCGGGTCCCGGGCCATGATGATAGGTGACCGGCAGTCCGCCTCGCCAGTTTTCCGGAACAACTTTGCCTTCGAGGTTTCGCAAAATTGGCAGGGCGTCCTCGTAAGAAATGGGCTGAACAGGAATCTTCTGCAAAGTTGTTACTTCTGATAGAGGAATTCGCTCTGTTCCTTTTTTGGCTGGTCGCATGGGCGTCTGTGGATCGCCCGGATAAGTTGGCATGTCCATCACAGAACCTCGCTGCACGCCCTGCCACGGCCGCCACTTGCCCTTTGGAATGACATCGCCTTTTACGTAGCCGTCGTCGGCAGGATCGGAATAGATTAAGCAGCCAACGGCACCTTTCTCTGCTGCCAGTCTGGGCTTAATACCGCGCCAGCTTTTTCCATATCGAGCCAGGACAATTTTTCCGGCGACAGAAATGCCCAATGAATCCAACACATGATAATCTGCCGGAATGCCGTAATTTACATAAACGACCTCAGCCGTAACATCGCCATCGGCAGAATAGGCGTTAAAAGTTGGCAACACTCCATCTTTTCCTGAATCCGGGTCTTCAGGGAAAGCTGTTTCTTTTAATTTGAGAGTGTATTTTTCTGGTTCCAGCAGCTCAATAACTCTGGTAAGAGGCCGTGGCAGCAAGGCTTCGTAATGAAACATTCTGACTTCATCCAGGCCAAATTCTTTTAACCTCTCAGCAAAATACTCAGCGGTTCGAACGTTCGCCTCGGTTCCAGCATGGTGCGGCTCGGCGGTCATGGCTTTGTGATAGACGAACATGCGTTCCCCGGAAGGTTTGCCGAAAATCTGTTTTTCCAATTGAAGTTGTTTTTCCGCGGAGACACGTGTAAATCCCAGCATCTGTGAATTCTGGGCCGGTGCCTGATTAAGACTGACGATTAAAATTACAGAACAAGTAACTAAACAGCTTTTTCGCAGCATGATTTACCTCTCCTCATTTGAATGATTTTAGTAGTAGTGTAGCTTTGAATAACTAACAGGAAATAATAAATATAAAATATAAATATGTCAAGGATTAAACTTCCCGAGCGACAATAAACGAGGTAAAAGTGAGATAAATAAATAATGCTGCGATAGTAAACCTTGTGGATAATGATCTACCAAAAGGTAGATCACTCCATAAAAAACAGTTATGCTGTTTGCTCCAAGCCAAAGACGTCTGATAACTGAGTCACTTATCAGCTTTATATTAAAAGTACAAAACAAATTCCCCCTTAAAAAAGGGGGCCAGGGGGTTGTAATTTGTAATTATGAAGAACCTATTCTAACCAAAAGGTTAAAAGTTAGACTTCTGTTTTTCAAATTCCTCAATCCAATTCTCTATTGTGTGCAGCACACCGTTCATGTTCTTTTTCACATCCCAGTCGTAAAACCGCAGAAATGACAATCCCAAGACTTACAGATTTTTTTGCCTGATTTGGTCGTTTTCCATTTTGTCATCATGCTTTGCCCATCAATTTCGATGACTAATTTCAACTTGCTGCAGAAGAAATTGAAGATGTAGTGGCCGATGGGTTTTTGGCGCATGAACTGGCAGCCTTTCATTTTTCGGGCTTTCAGTTGATTCCAGAGCAGGACTTCTGCCAGGGTGCTGTTATTGCGGAGTTCTCTGGCCAGTTTTTTTAGTTTTGGATTGTAGTAGATTTTCATGGTTAATCCTGGTTTTTACAAATGGTTTTGACAACCCCCTAAATCCCCCTTTTTTAAGTGGGACTTAACTATTTCCCCCTTTTTTATTGGGGACTTACAATTATAATTCCTCCTTAGTAAAGGGGGTTAGGGGGTTGTTATTTCAAACTCTCCTCGACAATTTTGATTTCCTTCTCGGTTAAATCGTACAATTCATAAACCAATTGATCGATCTGTTTGTCTGTGGCGTCTATCTGGCGCTGGAGTACGGTTTTGGCCTGGGGTGTTTTGGCTGCAGCCAATTGTTTGTGTAAATCCAGCATGCGTTCGACCAGGGCCAAGATCTGGTCGTGACTGGCTATATCTGTAGAGTTGGAGAAGTCAATGGGGCGGATGGGTAGCTTCTTCAAATCTGAAACCAAAACTTTTGGAAAGAGTCCTTTTTGCGCTTTTGGATTCTTTATTAAGTGAAACCAAGTAATCAGTCGCGAGTTAATCAAGCCGAGTAAGTAAAGTGGATCGGGAACATCATTTTCAATTTTGATCGGAATCACATCTCTGCTGTGATATAGTTCTCCTTCATAATATGCGGCAACTATTCTCCTGTCTTTGCCGCCAGTTATTTCTTGAACTAATATTCTTTTTCCTTTGAAATTTTCTGGATCTCTTGCAGCTGCCAACCAAAGACCATATTTTATCCATCGTTTGCCAGTGACATTAACAAAGTATCGATCCAAATCGCGTCCAACAATTTCTGGTTTCCATTCATCACCCAGATACTTAATTGAGTGGTATGGCTTGGATGTAATGGTCTCTTTTGTGTGTGGACCACCTTTAGGTGTCAGTCCTTTTCCAACTTCATAAGGATTGTAACCAGAACAAGGTCTGGCAAACTCTTGCAAAGATTGAGAAACTGACTTGATCTTTTTAATGATTTCATTATCAACAGTGCTTCCAAAAATTCCTATGTCAAATCCTGACTCAACGAATTGACCTTGCCTGTAAGATCTCGCTTCCTTTGGAGGATTGCGAAACCCTAAGCTGTCATAAATGAAAACAGCGACATTAGAAGCCTCCGATTTCTTAATAATAGAAATCAAAGTATTAACCTTTGCATTAACAAAAACAAACTCAGGTAACCAACAAATCTGCTGGATAGAATGATTACTCAGGATAAATTTTCTTAAAGATAATGCAGAAGGTATCATTAACCACGTAACGGGTACGATGAATCCGTGAAGGCCATTTTTGTTCAGAAGTTTTAGGGATTGTTCATAAAATAAAAAATAATGTTCGAAACTACCCTGTGAAGATTCCAAGTGCTGTTTAAAATACACTTTCACCAGATCTGAATGAATTTGATGAAATCCATACGGCGGATTCCCAATCACCGCATCAAATCCACCCGTGGTCATGATTTCTGGAAATTCAGCCTGCCAGTCGAACACATTAATGCGGTACATCTCCTCCTCATCAAGCAGGCTCATTTGTTTGCCGTCGTAAAAATCGGGACCGATTAGGGAGTTGCCGCATTTGATGTTGTTGACCAGGTCGGGCAGGGCGCGCTGGTGGAACAGGGCCAGTTGATTCGAAAGAGTCTGGTCGTTTTCGCCTTCCAGCACCTTCAGCAGCAAAGAGAGCTTGGTGACTTCCACGGCCTGCGGATCGATATCCACGCCGTAGATATTGTCGAGCAGAATGCGTTTACGCTCATCGGTGGTGAGTTTCCAGTCGCCGCGGTCGTTCTGGTACAAACGAGGGCTGTGGCCTTTAGTCCATTTTTCCGGGCCGTCTTTTATGTATTCGTCGCGATGCCAATTCAGCAGATACTGATAGGCGCCGAGGAGAAAAGAGCCGGAACCGCAGGCTGGATCGAGTATTTTAAGCTGGCTGACCGGGCTGTGCGGGCCGGGCTTTTTACCTTCCAGCAGTTTGCCCACGGTTTGCTTCACGATATAATCGACGATGTAAGTGGGGGTGTAGTAAACACCACCGGCTTTACGAACTTCTGGCTTGGTTTCCACGATGGCGCGATGAGCAGGCGTCAGTCGGATGACTTTACCCAGAAACTGCTCGTAAACCTGGCCCAGAATATCGGCTGGCAGGACGGAGAATTCGTATGGGCTGTCGGGGTAGTAGAGGTTTTTGATTAACTCTTTCAGGATTTTGTCGTCAAGAGTCAATTCAGGAGTGAGTTCATCCAGACCGGCATCCGCACGGTCTTTTTCCTGTTTGAAATGAAACAGTCCAGAGTTGTAACGCTCATCTGCCCGGTGAAACAATTCGAACATGCGCGGGTAAATGCGGGCGCCGTTTTGCAGCGCCATTAGCGTCCCGTAGCTTTCAATGCCGCGGTCTTCGCAGATGCGCAGGAAAATAATGCGGTCAATCGTGCGCTGGACAGCAAAGTTGAGGTCGCGTTGACTTAACCTGGGATTGCGCAAGGCGAAATTTTTTGCCAGCATTTCACGCCAGCGTTCTATCTCCTGCAGAAAAACCGCATCAACTTCAGCGGTGCCGCGTTTGCCTTTTTTCTCTGCAACAAATTTGTCAAAATAACCTTTCTGAATGGCATCAATTGAGAAGATGTTTGTCAGCTCGTCCCAGCGATCCAGGTATTCGGAGTAGGTCATGTAAAGTACGCGCGCAGTAGATGCTTTGTCTGTTTTCACTGGTTTAATTCGACAGTCGTAAACGGCCAGCTCTTCGAAGTCAGTCAGAATGCTGAGGGGTAGTTTAGCGCTCCAGGCATAGCGACGCAGTTGATAGGCTGGGTGTATGTCGCCTTTAATGTCCACCGAAGGTTTTTTAGCTTCCAGAAAAAATTTACGTATCCCGCCAACCCGAAATGAATAGTCAGGAGCTTTGGTGGCGCCACCGATTTTGATGGCGTCTTCGTGTACAACTTCTTTATAAGCTTCGGAGAAGCCTTTCTTGTTATCCACATCCCAGCCTAACGCCTTAAAAAGGGGATCTATGAATTCAATGCGAACCTGGGTTTCATTGTATCTTCCCTTTTTGTAATCTTTTAGGTTTCTGCCGAAAAGCTCCACCAGTTCCTGGATATTAGAGGGTACAATCATTATTAATCCTCATTTCTCTTTTCAAGTGCTCAGGAGCTTTACTAAACTTTCAAAGTTTGGCAAAGCTGATTATTCTATTCACCACAATTTCCGTGTTTTTCCATGGAAAATATTTTCAAAAAATTTATGTTATAGCTTTGCACCGCAATATTTGCAGAACTTCGCATCGTTGTCGTGCCCCTCGGCGCTGCATTCCGGGCAGGATTGAGTCGTTGCATTCCTGGAAACTGCTTGAGTTAGCTCAACTGTAACGATGCCAGTCGGGACCGCAATGATTGCATAGCCGAAAATCATGATTATGGCTGCCAGAGCCTGACCGAGACTTGTATTTGGGGAAATATCTCCATAACCTACTGTGGTCATGGTTACGATTGCCCAGTAGATACTGCGTGGGATGCTTGTGAAACCATTCTCTGCGCCTTCAATGACATACATCAAAGAGCCAAAAATAACAACCAGAGTCAGGACTGTCAATATAAAAACCGTTATCTTTCGCCGACTTGCCCTTAAAGCCTGCATAAGTATTTTTGCTTCCCTGAGATACTGAACAAGCTTGAGCACTCGAAAAATACGAAGAATTCTTAACACCCGAATGACGAGGAAGTATTGACTGCCGGGAAGAATTAAACTGAGATAGGTCGGAATGATAGCTAATAAATCCACTACGCCATAAAAACTGGTAGCATAAAGAATTGGGCGGCCAACACAGAGCCAGCGTAATATATACTCTATCGAGAACAATATGGTAAAAAACCATTCGACAGAGTATAAGAACGGGCCGTACGTGGAGCTAATGGATTGCACACTGTCCAGCATCACGGCCGTAACGCTTAATAGGATGCTGCCAATCAATATTACGTCAAATAGCTTGCCCGCTGTTGTATCCGCCTCAAAAATGATTTCATGGAGAGCAGCGCGCCACTGGCTATTATCATGTTTTTTTTGAGTTACAGTCATGTAGTCAAGATGAAAAGGTTACAAAATATTTTGTAAATGAAATTTATAGCGATGTTCACCCACGGATAATTTCATCCATCACTTTACTGGTACGGGCAGCGGAGCTCCCTGTACTTGGACATTTGCCGCGTCCAAGCAATTCATCCACGATAGTCTTGATCAGGGGCTGCTGGATATTCTCAGGTGGCGGCAAATCGATTTCTTCAATACCACTGACCGTTTTTAACTTGATCGGCGCCATTTTAAATGTAGAAAATTCAATCGTACCTTTACTACCAACGATTTCAATCCGGTCCAATTTGTTGTTTTCCGAGACCGTGAAACACCAGGTACCGCTGCCGGGTACTCCTGTCTCAAAAATAAAGTTCGAGCAGACCATATCTTCCGCAGGATACCATCCTGCCTGATTTGCTGCCTGTCCTTTTGCAGAAACAATCGGGCCGAATACATAATCAAGAAAGTCAAGCTGATGCGATGCGAGATCGTAGAAATAACCGCCACCCGCAATTTCAGGAATGACCCGCCAAGGTAAGTTGTTCGGTTCCAGGTCCTCTTTTCTGGGCGAGTAGTACAATTGGATAGTAACAAAACGCACGGCGCCAATTGCTCCCAACTCAACCAACTCTTTCACTTTCAGAAAGGCCGGCAGGCAGCGGCGATAGTACGCCACAAATAAAGAAACGCCCGCCTGGTTACAAGCTTCAATCATAGATTCACATTCACTGAAAGTACGAGCCATGGGTTTTTCAACATAAACTGGTTTGCCAGCTTGTGCGGCTTTGATGGTGTACTCGGCATGTGAATTTGGCGGGGTTGCTACGTAAATTGCATTCACTTCTGGATCATGGATTAATTGGTGGGCGTCGTCGTACCATCTGGGAACACCATGCCGCGCAGCGTAGTCCTTGGCCTTTTCACCATTGCGGCGCATAACTGCCACTAAAGCAGAGCCTGCAATTTTATTGAACGCCGGACCGCTCTTGACCTCTGTAACGTTACCACAACCAATTATTCCCCAGCGTATGTTTTTCATTAAGTATCCTCTATGCTTAAAATTGGTTCAAGGAAGATGAGGAAAATAAGGAAATATGGGTATTAGGAAATTGGGAAATGTATAAATTAAACCGATGAACCTTATACCCTTATGTCCCTATTTCCTTATGCACTTATACCCTATATCCCTATCCCTACTTCCCTTGTCAATCAGAGCCTACCCAGTTTTCCATAAATTTCTTTGAACCTTGTTCATGTTCATCAACAAGCGCCTGAAAAATTGCCTTCAACTGCACATAAGGCAGCGTTCCAATAATCATTCTGTTATTCACAATCATTGTCGGAGTGGATCTGATGCCGTGTGCAAACTTATCTGATGTTTTTTCATATTCTGTTCCTGTACTGATAATCCGATTCACGAGTTCTACCGTTTCCGGATCATCGATAGCAGCCTCAACCTGGTATTTCTTAGCCAGTTCACTTCGCCATTGCGGATCCGAAGCCGACTCAAAGTTAGAAAAAATTTCATCGTGAATCTGACTAAATTTACTCGGATTGTAGGCAGACATGTATGAGAGCTCGCAAGATCCGGGATGTTTATTTTTATCAACAACATGGTTGCATTCAGCTTCCAAAGGAAAGAACTGAAAGGCAATATTGATTTTTCCCTTGAAATCTTCTTTAAGTTTCGAAAGCTGCTCATACAGGTAACGACAGTCAGTACATAAAAAATCACCGTATTCAATAATCTGGATTGGCGCATCCTCGAATTTTTCCGTCGATTGCACAGTCATGAAAGGGGAGATAATGCTGGGTGATTCAACTTTTGGGAGATTGTAGTATTGCTTGACAATTCGAGCTGCAACACCTCCGGACTGTGCCTCTTTTTTGGCGTTATGAAAAAGGACAAACCCATAAGCCCCGACTATTGTCACAACTGCAAAAGTTGCCGCATGCTTGAGTGATGGGTTGAAATGCTTCGAGATGAAACCCTGTTTGTCATTATCGATTCCGTACCTCCAGAAGAGCATAAAACCGGCAAGTGAAAAGACATAGTAACCGCTGCATAACAAGCAGAGACTTTTTAAATAAAGCACGGAGAAGAGTAAAACCGCAATTACTCCAAGGGCATTTAAAAAAGCAATTGTTTTATTTGTTCTCTCAAAATTTTCAGAAGGAAACAATACTCCCAAACAGACTAAACCACCAACAATTATCCCAAAATATCCAAGCGGTACGCCGCCTATTTGTGAGATAACAGAGAAAGCTGAACTATCGCAGTTTAAAAATGTGCTGATGTCACAAAATGATCCCTCAAAAATAGACGATGGATAGTTTGCTGCAAAGAAATGCTCAATAGTCATAATAGACGCGACAATCATCCCCAGTCCGGTTATAAAGCTCAAAATTCGATACCATAGTTTATTATTTAGTGTTAGTGATTTCTGCATGTAGATCCTCGTTAGTTTAATTAGTATATTTGGGGAAAATGGATAATACAATTTAGATACATCTGGCGGGTAATTTATAAAATATTCTTAAAATATTCAAGGCATTTGTTGGGCTTGTCTTCGCCGCAGAAAATCGTTTTACTGTGAATCAATCAATAATTATATCCAGTTTAAGATAAATCCAAAAAGTATTATTGAAAAGACGTCTACTGAATAGATAATTCCGGTAGTAATAATTTTCTTTTTCACGCTTTGCATATCAAATACCCAGAAAGCGACGAGAAAGAAATGCAAGTATCCGAATAGAATTATTAATATAGGAGCGCTAGTATTCCACCAGGAATAATCCCAGGTTAAAGCGCCTGCTGAATTTAATAACATTTCGACAAACACACAGAATATGGAATTAGCAACTGCAAAAAATATACGGTTGGGGATTCCCAGGATTTTAATCTTTTTATCTGGGAGGAGCATTTTACTAAAGACAATTCCAGCTATTGCAAACATAAAACAAATTTCAATATTCAGACCAATTAATATCAAATAGGCTGTTTTTGCGGGTGCACCCCAGACCGGAGCATAATTTGTAAAATGAAAAACCAGTGAATTCCAAATTTCATTAAACCAATCCATACCCCAAAATGCCAAACCAGCAAACACTAAATTCCAATTCCTCCGTTCAATTTCTACAGAATAAACATAAACCACGAATGCAAATAGTGGAATAACGTACCATTCAAACTGGCTTCCATCTCTTAATATTTTAGTTGCTTGTAGTGCTGAATTTGTAGGCATTTTATTTTTCCATTGATGTGTGATAGTTTTTAAATGGACTGAGCGTTATAATACTGGTTTTAATTTGCGCGAAACTCAAACGAATCAACGCTTTTGGATTGCAGGTTATTATAGACGAATCAGCAGCCGTTTGTTTTAAAACAGAGTGTTTTGTGTCAAGTGGAAACCATTGTTATGGCTTAATCACCTGTTTTGCTAATTATGTATTTTTAAAGAGAGTTTCTAATTTTTTTTCCAACGAAGGAATATCGGATTATATGATTTCCCAAACAATTTCTAAATCAACACCAAAATATTCATGAATTAGAATATTTCTTAAGCCAATGCTCTCTCGCCATTCAATTTCAATTGATTTCGATTTTGTATCATCTGATAATTTGCTTGCTGCTTCACCAATTATTTCAAGCTATCTGACACATGCAGATTGAAGCATTGAATCACCAAAAAAATCCTCTACAGATTTAGCTTGAGTATATTTTTCAATTTCAACAATTGCATCAAAAATATGATGAAGTCGTGCATTGTGTTTAATCATATTTTTCAAAGATTAATTCTTTATCATTTTCTATATAGGGACGAATGTATTTTGATATTGCTTTGTCAGAAAGTAAATCAACTTTTGTTTGGAGTAATTCTTCTAAATCAAGCTGCATCTTTACAAATCTTAGTCCAACTGGTTTAGAATGATCTAATTCCACAAGAATATCGACATCACTTTTATCATTGGCCATATTTCTAGAGTGGGAACCAAATAGATAGGCTTTTTTCACTGGTTGATCTTTAAAATAATGAATTATTTTTTGTATTTTAACCTTATTTAATTTCATGATTTGATCTTGATGTTTGTTATATACCGAGTGAAAATGAGGCCAATGATATAGACTTAGTTAGTTCTCGAAATCACTTTTTTCTTTAGCCATTCAGATAATTCTTGTCTGGTTAATTTGCCATTTGCTAAATTCAAAAACAATTCTTCTTGTTCATCAACTGGCGCACTAATTTCGTGACCGTTGAGAAAATGAAAAACTTCCATCGCTGCATGGGCTACTCTTTTATTGCCATCCACAAATGGATGATTTGAAGAAAGAGAGAATGCCAAAGCCGCGGCTTTTTCTTCCAGTGTCGGATACAATTCCTTTTTGTCAAAAGTCATTTTAGGCTGCGCAAGCGCTGATTCTAATGCTCCGATATCTCTAATTCCGAGACTACCGCCTGATTGAGAAATGATTTGACGATGCAATTCGAGTATCTGAAAAAGTAACAGGAATTTCATTAAGCAAGACGGCTATATAATTCTGAATTCTTTTTCAGTACATATCTCATGGCCTCAGTGAATTCTGAGTTAAGATTTGCCAGTTTTTCTTGTAAGCTGAGTAGCATAAAATCTTCTGGTTCGACACCGACTTTCTTAGAGGCGTCTTTTAACTGGGTTGCAATTTCATCTGGCAAGGTAATCGTTAGTTGCTCCATGATTTTATCCTATTTGTGAAAAGTAGTTCTGACTAACCTAAGGTAATAAAACTCAACTGTTAAATGCAAGCTCTATTCTCTTGAAACACCCCAAAAGAATGGCAAAATATATTCGGCTGACTACTATATTAAAATGTCAAACCAGCAAAGACTAAATTCCAATTCCTCCGTTCAATTTCTACAGAATAAACATACGCCATTCATGCAAATAGTGGAATAAAGTACCATATTAAAATTGTAAGATAATATTAGATTTTCATAAAAATTTGGTTACTAAATTATTAGAAACTTTATCCACTGAATTATATTTTTTTGTATATGATAAATCTTGTTGATTTTGTCGGATCTTTTTGTTAAATTTTATGTATATTAATTGTATGGCAAATGTAATTACAAGTTGTCTAAATTAAATAGGAGTATTAAAAATGCCTAGAACTGCAACAATCCAGGCCCGAATTGATCCAGAAATTAAAGCTAAAGCACAAGAAATATTGAACAAACTACATATATCAATGTCAGAAGCAATTTCTATGTATTTAACACAAGTTACTCTACAAAAAGGAATTCCTTTTGATCTAAAAATCCCAAATGAACTTACCGCTGAAACTATAAGAAAATCAGAAAAAGGTGAAGAGCTTCATCAAGTAAACACTGTGGATGAACTTTTCATGGAGCTTGAAAGTTGACAATAATTTATACTACTCAATTCAAAAGGGATTACAAGAAAATTAAAAAACAGAATAAAGAGTTTAATAAGTTAAAAGTGCTTATTGAAAAATTAGTCTCTGGAGAAAAATTAGAACTTAAATACAAAGATCATCAATTAGCAGGTGAATTCAGAGGATATCGAGATTGCCATATTGAACCTGATTGGCTTTTGATTTATAAGAAAACCACTAATGCTCTTATATTAGAAAGAACAGGATCGCATTCTGAATTATTCAAGAAATAGTCTTAAATAGAACAGTCAATTCCCCCTATTTTAATCTTACCTATAATAATATTGTCTTAATTCAAATCTCTTTTTATAATCCTACCTAAAACCAATCCATACCCCAAAATGCCAAGCCAGCTAAAACTAAATTGCAATTCTTCCGTTCAATCTCTACAGAATAAACAAAAACCACGAATGCAAATAGTGGAATGGCATACCATTCAAACTGGCTTCCATCTCGTAATATTTTAGTTGCTTCTAATGCTGAATTTGTAGGCATTTTATTTTTCCATTGATGTGTAATAGTATGTTGATAGACGGAGAGTCAATACCATTTTTAGTTGAAAAAGGTGGCTCCGCGTTTTTTTATGCCGCT
>CAZIKB010000068.1:0-33490 GCA_964539665.1 uncultured Cytophagia bacterium | reverse complement strand
TCTGTTTTCATGACAGTTAAATTACGTATTTTTAATCATATATGCAATATGTTTAGTCGCCTCATTAATAATATTTTCGGCCTTTAGCAGGTGATGAATGAAAAACCTTTGCTAAACTTCTAAAGTATAGTAAAGGTGTGATTTCAGTGGAAATAACTAATTAAGGTAGGAATTAAAAAGTACCGGATTACAATTGATTGTATCCGGGATTACTATTTTTAAAAAAGTGACTCAGGCTTTGAAGGATACTACTTTTTTGAGTTCAAAAAAAGTTAAGAAGAGGCGGCCGTATCATTTTGAATTTAGTTAGTATGCAAAACCAAATCAATCGTATTTTTCAGTTCTGACATATCAGAAGATTTCATTAAAAAGGCATCTGCTACCCAGGAATGAAAATCTCTTTTGTAATTAGGATTGTCAGTGTTTATCACAAATTTCATTTTTCGGTTAGTTTTAACAAATTTTTCTAAATAATCAAATCCTGAACCATCCGGAAGCGCCAGATCAAGAATTACTAAATCCACAACTTCGTTTTTTAATGCATCTAATGCTCTTTTGCCCGTTGGGGCAGTAATGACATCATACCCGCTGCCTTTCAGAGTATTTTGATAAAGTTTCCTTAATTTTTCTTCCCCCTCAACAACTAATATTGTCTCACTCATGTAACCTCTCTCAATAAAATGTGTGATTTATTCAAATTTGATGTTTCATGCACTGCAAATAATCCCTGGTTACGCAAGTCTCAATATTGGGGTTTTATTCCGAAATCGTTTTTTGTAAGCAACAACATAAGCGTGTATCAATCGTGAGCGTTGTACATCTTGTAGATATTCAGCAAGCTATTATTTGGAGAAACATGTCAATTTCGAATAAAGACAATATAATATAATTATTTACAAATAAAAGTGTTGTTACACACTTTTAATATAAATTTTGAATATAGAGAATATGTAAAGTTTTTTATTACGGTAAAGAAAGTACAAATTTAGTAATTGCAACCGACACCGCTGATAACAAACCTTTGATTGTGTTTAATCATGAGGAATCCCCGTTTCCTTTGGATAAAATTATAAACGTTGTAATTGAGACATCTAAAATTTTACAGTACGCGCACCTTCGTGGTGTTGTACAAGGACTTCTCAATCCAGGCAGTAGTTATAAAAAAAATTATTTAAACTCTGACTCACTCAGAAATGAGGGAACGGAAACAATCCATTTCCAAAGTTGATCAATCCGCCATTCCATTATTCCGTAATTCCGAATTTCAGCAGTTATTCATGCAGAAACCAGCTGTCGGTCTGGGTGACGTCTCGCTCGACGATTCCAATGGAGATTGATTTAAATTATTCTGGTATCAAATAATTGTTTGCACTTTTCTTTGATTCTTTGTAACCTTTTTCTTATAACACAGTGTACAAATATAGTATTATTGATGAAAATATTTTTGCAAAAATTTGAAGTTAATAATTATCATTTGCGGCTCTGGCGCGCCTGGAATTATCAATAGAAAAGGCAGATAAAGGTTGAATTCACTCACGGATAAGCAATTGATGCTGCAGGTCCGGGACGGCGACCTGGGAAAACTGGGCTACCTGTTCGAGCGACATCATGTTTTCTTATACAATTTTTTGCTGCGTTTGACTGGCAGCCGGGAAGTAAGTGAAGATTTGGTTCAGGATGTATTCTTTCGTATGTTGAAATACAGACACACTTATCTGGGTAAAAATAAATTTACACTCTGGATGTTTCAAATTGCGAGAAATGCCCACATCGATTTTTTTCACAAACGCAAACGAGAAGCGCCGGGAATAGACAACAATGAAAATATGGTAAGCAAAGATCCTAATCCAACTGAAATGGTTGAGCAAGACGAAGAGGTTGTTTTATTGAATTCAGCTCTGACTAAACTGCCTTTAGAGGATCGTGAAGTTTTGCTGCTCAGTCGTTTTCAAAATTTAAAGTACAAGGAGATAGCCGGACTTCTCGGTTGTGCAGAGGGCACGGTAAAAGGACGAGTTCACCGTGCAATCAAGAATTTACGAGATATTTATTATGCTCTTTCAGGAGAAAATGCCAAATGAATTGTTCGCAGATCGCAAAATATTTTCCAGATTACTTAACTGGCAATTTGGATGAAAACCAAAGATCGAAATTCGACGCGCATGTGTCGGATTGTCTCGCGTGTAAAGAGGAAATGGCAAGTTTGAGCGCTGTTTGGAGTCAGCTGGATTCGCTGCCCGAAGAGCAGCCGGGCGCGGCGTTGCGGGTACGATTTACCAGCATGCTTAATGCTTTCAAAGAGGGGCAACAGCAAGCCAGTCCCAGAAAACAATGGCTTAAGTCGTTGATTAACAGGCTGGAGTTTCCATGGCATTGGCAGCCTGCTGTGCAATTGGTTTTTGGCGTTTTGCTGGTAGTTTTGGGACTGGTCGTTGGCTATCAAATTAATCCTGGTGCGGGTGAGAATAATGAACTGGTATTGCTGCGGCAGGAGGTCGACAACCTGGGGAAATTGGTTACCATTTCGATGTTAAAGCAGCAGTCGCCTATTGAACGATTACGTGGCGTCAATTACAGTTATTTTGTAGAGCAACCGGATCGAGAGGTTTTATCAGCCCTGTTAAACACTTTGAATTATGATTCCAACCTGAATGTTCGGCTTGCAGCAGTGGATGCGCTTGCGCTTTTTTATGATAGTAAAATGGTCGGTCAGGGTCTAATGGAGTCGCTTGAGCAGCAATCTTCACCAGTAATGCAGATCGCACTCATCGATCTATTTGTAGAAATGAAAGAGAAGCAGTCCACTCAGGTACTCAATCATGTATTGCAGGGCCAGAGGCTGAATCAAACAGTTAAGAAACGTGCTGAACGAGCTATTCAACAATTAAAATGAGAGGTTAATATTATGAAAAAATTCTGTTTATATTTTTTAGCGATCTGCAGTGTGGCTATTTTTCAAAACTCTTATGGTTTTCAAGTTCAAGAAAAAGAAGAGATTAATAAGACATTTAAATTCTCGGAGTCAACTGGAAAAATGGAAGTCACCGTGGATAACATCAACGGTGATATTGAGGTCATTGGCTATAACGGAAACGATGTACAGCTTTTAGTCACCAAAACAATTAAAGCCCGTTCTGTGGAGAAAATACAGGAAGCAAAACAAAAAGTACGACTTGATATTACGGAGGATACCAATTCCATCATACTCTATGTGGACACCCCTTATAGATGTAGGGATGGCTCGGTGAATTACCGGGGACGGCGCCATTACGGCTACAAAGTGACTTTCGATTTTGAATTAAAGATTCCGCACAATACAGACATCTACCTTGAAACGATCAATGACGGTGAGATTAAGGTTGAAAATTTCATCGGGGATTATGACGTACACAATATTAACGGCGGCATTGAAATGATAAACATCTCAGGATCGGGCAAAGTATATGCTCTCAATGGTGAAGTAAAGGTTGTGCTTGACAAGAATCCTGAATTGGACAGTTCTTTTGGCTCGCTAAATGGAGATGTGGAAGTATCTTTTCAACCAGAATTTTCGGCTGATCTTCGCCTGAAAACCTTTAATGGCAAAGTTTATACAGATTTCGAATCCACTTACCTGGCGCCTCGTAAGTCCACTCGCAAACAAAAAAATGGCATGTTCTTGTACAAGAGCGATCAGTTTTTTGGAGTACGGGTCGGCAAGGGCGGTCCGGAAATTGAGCTTAATGCATTTAATGGCAATATTTATATCGTAAAACTGAATAACTAAAATTGGAGATAGTAAAATGTTTAGAAAAAATCAACTTTTGCTGGCTGTCACCTTTGTTTTCTTTTTTGTTGCAAATATATTTAGTCAGGATATCCCCGCTGACCGCGTTATCGTACCGTTCAGTGATCCATCAAAACCGGGTTTACTGAAGGCAAGCCTCATAAACGGCAGTATCACTATAAAAGGGTATAATGGTAAAGAAGTCATAATTGAGGCCAGCAGCCGTACGAAGAAATATTCCCGCCGTGACTCAAATGATGAATACAAGGGTATGAAACGGATTAGTATTACAGCTACAGGTCTGACCGTGGAAGAAGAAGACAATGTCATGAAGGTCGGGGCATCTTCTCATATGCGAACAATTGATTTGAACATTCAGGTACCTTTAAAAACTTCACTTGACATCAGCACTGTAAACAGTGGCGACATTGATGTGGAAAATATTGAAGGTGAAGTCGAGGTGAACAATACTAATGGGCATATTCAGGTATTGAATATTGCTGGTACAGTGTTAGCCAATACCACTAACGGCAAAGTAGTTGTTACTTTCAATAAAATTGCGCCGGATAAACCCATGTCCTTTGTTTCATTTAACGGTAATGTGGATGTAACCTTGCTGTCAGCTACTAAAGCCAATTTGAAGATGAAATCTGAGCAAGGGGAAATTTACAGCGATTTTGACATCGCCCTGGAGGAAAAATCCAGAGTAATTACAGACGATGCAAGTAAAAAAGGCAGGAAGTTCCGGGTTCGGGTGGAAAGCGCCATGTACGGGGCTATCAACGGAGGCGGTCCGGAATTCCGATTTTCAACATACAATGGCAATATTTACATTCGAAAAGCTAAATGAAGATACAATACTTTTGAATCACTCTACTGGTGCAGGCCAACTAATAATAATTATTATCAGTTGGCCTGTGTATTCGTTTTTAACGATTCAGTTTTAAAGGCCAGCCAGAACTTTCGGGAGATTTTGACTTAGTTTCTTTTTCTTCCATTCCCTGGCAAGCCTGGAGCCGATTCTCCGTTCTTTGAATCCCTCAAATCCCTTGTGCTCTAAAATGAGCCGGGTCCCTTCCTGTTCGGGCTCAAGAGTAAAGGAAACGAGGGTGTCAATTTTATCGCCTTTCCAACTGTAGCTAAGCCGCTTGTTTTCCTCCAGTGTCATCACCTCACAGCTTATGATACCATCAAAACCCTGTGACGGAGCAGCACGGAACTGGAATTTATGCTCGGTCTCAGGTTTGAAGTCATTTTCCATAAGCCATTTAGCAAGCACACTGCTATCTGTAAGCGCTTTCCAGACTTTATCCACAGGGTAGGGATAAACGATTTCAAATCTGAAGTTTCGATTCATGATAATTACTCCAATATTCAGTTATGAATAATGCGAACTATTTTATCGTTATGAAATTAAACAAATTATTATAAAAAAATCAATCTCATTTTGAGGAAATTATTATCATCCGGCATCCCGAATCAAGCATTGCTTTAGAAACCATTTTTTCCGATTCGTAAAATTGAAGTTGACATTTCTTCATTACGGCTATTCCGGACTTCAGGTTGCGGGTTTAAATTATATCAAACGAAAATATTGACATTTTAGAACATTATTTTTATATTGCCTTGCATTTGAATGGTTTATTGGTAAGTAGAATGAAAATTTATCAGGAGGGCGTTTAAAATGGAGTTTCTTAGCAAGCGGCGACTATTCGGCGCTTTTTGTATTTTGGGTGTGTTATTTCTGGTCACATTATTTTTAGATGCATGTGATGATTTTGGCTTGGATGATGATACCGCTTTGGATGAAAATTTCTTTTCGAGTGTGAGGGGAGAGATTCATATCGATGGCGTACCACCTGAGGAGACCGATGAATTGCTGCTGATTCTGATGGGTGAGGGGCTTTCACCGCGATTTACCCGTTCTATTCCACGGAACGCCCTGAATATGGATATAGCCAAACAGGAAGTCTCCTTTATCATAGAAGCGCAGCCGCGCGGCGAAACTGCAAAATTTGAAGGCCTGTTCGCTATTTGGAAAGAACGCGGCCACGAGCTGGATGTTTTCCCGAACATTATTGGCACACTTTGTGAGGAAGGGACGCTCATACCAATTGAAATGACAGAAGAAACCAGCATTGTTGACAGTGTTTCCATAGCTGTCAATTTAAAAAAAGTAAATCGCACAGGCAGAATGACCGGAGTAGTCGATTTTCAGGGAGAATGGCCTGATGACATTGAAAATTTAGGTGTGGTGTTTGCCGATTCAATCCTGGTTACCTCCCTCATTGAGTCGTTCATTTCTACGGGACAAATAGAAATCGACGTCTGTAATTTTTTACAGCATTCTGATATTCGCTTTATCGAGGCAAGAAACGTCGATTCGTTGAACGTTGATTTTGAAGTAGCCGCCGGTCTGAACCTCATGGTGGTTGCCATGAATAAAACAGGCCAATCGGTGTTTGAACCTACCATTTTGACTAAAACGGATATTAATAATTTATTAGCCAGCGGATTTATAGCAATAGCTGATAGCACGATTTCAGGCATCAGAAGTGTTGCCCAATTTCAATAAAAAAAATTAGAGAAAGAAGAGATCGAAATGATATTAATCAAAAATAGATTTATATGGGTTGTGATAATTTTGACTTCTTTGTGTTTTTGCCAAATTAGTTTTGCGCAGAACAGAGGAACGGTGAGAGGTAAAATTATAGATAGCGCTACAAAAGAAGCGCTGCCTGGTGTAAATGTCCATATTCTTGGTACCGTACTGGGAAGCAGTACAAATCTCGACGGGAAATTTGAAATTCGTCGAATTCCTTTTGGCGTCTACACTTTGCGTATTTCAATGATTGGATACGCTAAACAAAACATTGAAAATTTCCGATTCAATGCGGATACAAAACCCCTGAATGTCGAGTTAGAAGAAGCTCCGGTGGAAATTGATCCGGTGGTTATTTCAGTTAGTAAGTGGGAACAGGATGTAGAAAATACGCCGGCCACTGTGGAAGTTTTGACCGCGAAAGATATTTTACAAAGAAGTCCGCTTCGGATTGAGGATGCCCTGGAAACTGCTGCCGGTGTGCAGATTTTACAGGAGAATGTCAACATTCGTGGCTCGGATGGATTTACCCTGGGTATCGGCAGCCGGGTGCTGGTCATGATGGACGGGGTGCCGGTGATGACCAGCGACATGGGCAGTGTGAACTGGTTTATGATTTCACCAGCCGATATCGAAAGAGCTGAAATCGTCCGTGGCGCCGGTTCGGCGATTTATGGTTCTTCTGCAATGGGGGGAGTGGTCAATTTTATTACGCGAGTGCCTCAACCCAAAAGCCGCACTTTTATTCGCACCATGGTCGGCGTTTACGACGAATTCAAACCAGCCGATTGGGACTGGACCGATGATGTTTTACAATTCAATCGACTTGATTTCACCCACAGCCGTAAGGTCGGTAATCTTGGGCTGAGAATTTCGGGTGGACGGAGTTTTTCAACCGGCTATACTGAAAACAGTGAATACACGCGCTACAATATTTCCGGCAAATTCAATTATCGTTTTGAGGATAGTTCTGTTCTGACTTTTTATAGTAACTATATGCACGATGATTCGGAAGTGTTTGTAGTGTGGGATCTTCAAAGTCTGGCAACAAAAGTTGCCCGGGGGGAAAGCGATAAGCATCAAACTCGGAATGGATTAACCTTATTTACAAAATATAATCGACCAATTTCATCCAAAGCGGCCGTGGAGTTCCGGGCTTATCTCAACCGGTTTCTGTTAGGCATTCAATTTACGGACGTCAATTTTACACCTGCACTTGGCCTGGGAGGAGCGATCCAGGGAACATACCTGCCCTTTAACGAACTATCTTTTATTTGGGGTTCTGATTTTAAATGGGATAAAGCGAAATCGGATATTTACGGCGAACGTAGTGCACTTCTAACTGCGCCTTACCTGCAAATAGATTGGCGATTTCACAAAAAATTTAATTTAACACTGGGCGGTCGTTATGATCGCTATGAAATTTTTGCTGCTGAGGACACCACCTTTCGTCTGAACGAATCGAAAGTGTTTGATCGATTTAGTCCAAAAATCGGGCTAAATTTTCACCCATTTAAGAATACCACTCTGCGGGGCAGCCTTTCAAATGGCTTCAAATTTCCAGTGATCTTCCAACTATTTTTTGATAACCAGGAAATCACCAGCATTACCTTTGTAGCAAATGAACAACTGCGATCAGAAAAATCCTGGTCCTACGAAGTCGGTCTCAAACAAAAAATTACTCCAACCTGGTTTTTTGAGCTGAACGGTTTTTATACTGATGTTCAGGATCTCATTGAACCCGGAGTTATCGCGGGCGGTGTCAGAGCCTCATTCTTAAATACCACAGAAGTGGGCATCCCCGGTGTTGAATTTGTTTCAAATGGCCGCTGGTGGCAGAATCGTCTTGGGCTGCGTGTTAATTTTACTTATTTAAATCCCCATAATAAAGAAACCGATGAGCTGTTAGCGCATCGTCAGAGATACATTGCATTCGTGGGTTCTTCCTTGAAACTGGGCAACTTCGAGTTTCAGGCCGATTACAAATATGCCAGTAAACAGGAGCGCTATCTATTTCCGCCTGAAACCGGTCATCAATTTGTCCCGCAAAAAGTCTTAGACGCCAGAGTTTTTTACTACTGGAAAAAATTCACTTTGATAGTAGGCGTCAACAATATTTTTAATTATGCGTACACTTTGAGAGATAAATTTTTAGAAGAAAATCGTAATTTCGTGGCAGGATTAACGGCCGAGTTTTAGAGAAAAAATTGCCGATTCTAAATAAATAACAGGGTGTAACAGAACCTTATTTGCGGAAGGCAGTAACTATAAAACTGTCTTTTGTCCAAAAACTTAATAATAGTTGGCTGATAAATGGAAAGTAATTCTTCGAGTATTAAAACTCTTCGTGTCATGGTCTTTGGCGTCGGCGCTTTCACCCACGGAGTTTTGCACATTCTAAAGCAGCATGGCGCAAAAGTCAGCACTTATCTAATCCGGGATTATGCTCATTACAGCCCGTCTTTGGAAGGGGAAACTTTTCTGTCCGAAGTCTACCCCAATCCATGTCAGCTTTTGAATGACAAGAAAATAGATTTGGTCATTCCCATGTCCATCGATTGGATTATGGCGGATTGGGTAGAAGAGTTTCTTTCGCTTAATATCCCCATCCTTTCTCCAACTGGTGAAGGCATGCAACTGGAAAGAGATCGTGATTATGCCAGAAAACTCTGTGAAAAATACCATATTCTGTTTCCGAAAGCATTTACAGCAAAAAATCGTTTGGAAGCGGAAAATCTGTTAAATACACATCCTCTGGCTTATGTTATTAAAAATCCGCTTTGTTCTCCAGCCAGTCCCATTCAAACCATTATTTGTGAGACTGCCGCGGACACTCGCAGCTGGCTCAAACGGATTAATTATGAAGAAGGAGTTTTTTTGCAAGAATATATGGGGCGGAAGGAAGCAGGGCATATCGCTTTTGTAAGTGGAGGAGAAATTTATTCTTTGATATCCAATCAGGAATACAAACGCGCATTTGATGGCAATATGGGTGTCGCGGCTGGCGCTCCACTTGGCGGTATAGTTGAAAAAGATCCTGATGATAAATATAATCTGGCCAGAGAACTCATTCATCCGCTTTTGCCCTGGTTTCGGGATGTCGGTTTTCATGGCCCGGTTCAGGTTACTGCCATTCGGAAAGATGACAAATGGTTTGTACTCGAGTACAATGTTCGCACTGGCGTGATGTGCACTCCGATAATTTTACGAATGTTAAAAAAGCCCTTAAAAGTTATACGGGATGTAGCTTGTAATCAAAAGACGATTATTGAATTTAATGACCATTTGAATTTTGGCTGTTCTGTAACTCTGGCGGGTTTTGGCTACCCTTATCCACAAGTGCAAGGACCGCGTTTGCCCATACAAATATCGCAGGAACTGGATTGTGACGCTTGGTGGAACGAAGTGGCGGTTGATTCAAATGGAGCTCTTCAATCATCCGGCCAACGAATTGTCGATGTCGTCGCGGTGCAGCCCACACTTGAAGAGGCTATTCAAAAAGCCTATCAAAATATTCGAAAAATTCGCTGCCTGAGCAGTTACTATCGCACGGATATTGGTAAAAGCCTCTGGCCGCCAGGGAACGAATAAATGAACTTAATGTAACACGTACTTGCATGGATGTTGCACAGAATATTTAGCCTGAATTATTCACCGCGGAAACACATGGAACAATGCAGACAATTTAAAAACATTAGCTTAGTAACGCATGATTCAAAAACAATTATTTTTCAAAATTTCTTCAATACTCATCATGTATCTTATTGATTTTCAGTCTCTTTTTCCGTGAAATGCTGTGGTAAATTTTATGTCTGAATCTCAAAAAAGTTATGCTGCTCGACCGGCATGGATTGAAGTAGATTTAGTGCAATTGCGACGGAATTTCCAAATCATCAATCAGGATAAGCCGCCTAATCTGCAAATTTTGTCGGTTGTGAAAGATCAGGCTTACGGCCATGGTGCGGCAGAGGTGGCCAAAACAGTTTTGGACGCCGGGGCAAAAGGTTTAGCCGTGGCCACGATTGACGAAGCCGTGGAGCTGGTTGAAAACGGTATTTCGTCCTCTATCCTTATTTTCGGCGAACGCACTGAAGAAGAATTCAAACTATGTTTAGAACACAATTTCACCTGTTTTATAAATGATCTGTCCAGCGCGAAACTCTATTCACGACTTGCGGCAAAAGCTGGTAAAAAAGTCAACGTGCATGTCGAAATAGACACGGGTTTAAGCCGCTACGGTGTGCGGTGGACAGAAGCTCTATCAGTCATCGAGGCAATAGCCGACGAGAACAACTTTGTGCTTGAAGGAGTCATGAGTCATTTTGCCATGTCGGATGAACTGGACAAGTCATTTGCTCTGCAGCAGTTGGAACGCTTCCAGCAAGTCCTGCAGGATATTGAAAAAAGAGGAATTCAGGTAGAATACCGCCACATGTGCAATACGGGTGGATTTCTCGATTTGCCGCAAGCTCATTTTAATTTAGTGAGAATGGGTACTTTGCCACTTGGAGTGTATCCTTCAAAAGTATGCCGCCGAATTAACGGATTGCAGCCTGTGATGACAGTAAAAACAAAAGTGGCCGCTATAAAAGATTTGCAGGTCGGAGATTTTGTTGGCTATGGAATGCACTATCAGGCGTCATCGCCACGCAAAATAGCCGTTTTGCCATTCGGATATGGCGATGGTTTCCCGCGCGTTAGAAACCAGGGGGAAGCGCTAATCCAAGGTAAGCGTACTCCAGTAATCGGCGGCAATGCCATGGATGCCATGATGGTTGATATTACTGATATTGCTGAAACAAAACTGTGGGACGAAGTTGTGATTATGGGCAGACAGGACCAGGAAGAAATCAGCGTACACGAGCTGGCGCATTTAAAAACCAGTGTTTCATACGATATATTAACCTGTTTGGGCTGGCGGTTGCCAAAAGTATATTTGACTTGAATTTACCACTGAAAAACACGGAATTTCACCGAGGAAAAAATTAGTACCAATTAATCGTTTTGTGAGGAATTCATTATGAAACTATTATTTTCTGAATACAAATCTGATTATTCAAATTATATTTTCCCGTATGCCATCTGGGCTGTACCGGAAACAGGAGAAACGCCAAGCATGATTTTTGCCAGAGGATTTCTCCCTACATCAAGTAATTTAGAGCGTTATTATATGTGCCGTCATTTGCGTGTGGATTTAAAAAACTTCACCTCATCATCTGAAAATAGAAGAATCATGCGAAAATGTGAAGGCATCCAGTATAGATTGGTTCCCCGCTCTCAATTTGACTTTAATACGCAATGGCGCGATTTCTGTAAACATTATGCTGATATAAAATTTGGTAATAATGTGATGACTTTTGATCGGCTGGATAATCTCTTCAATTCCAAAATTGTTTCGCATTTGTTGATTTTTACGGACACGGAAAAAAACAAAGATATCGGCCTGACAACCCTGTTCCTCGAGGATAAAACCTTTGCCTATTATTATTATGCATTCTACGATTTAAATTATTATACAAGAAATTTGGGCATGTTTATGATGACTTCAGCAGTAGATTATTTTTCACAAATGAAATATGATTTTATTTACCTGGGGACATGTTATTCTCGAAATGCACTCTATAAAACCCAATTTTCCGGGGCTGAATTTTTTAATGGATTTCAGTGGGCCCACAATCTTGAAGAACTCAAGTATCTTATCAAGCGGGATAAATATATCGTAACACAGCACCTGCTTGAAACTGATGAGTATCATGATAATTTTTACGATGGTCAATTAGAAACAATTGTCCAGGCTGGTGATTTTACTCTATCAATTGAATAAATTATTGCAATTAGTTAAATTTATATTAAATTAGTGATTCGAAAACAAATCAAATTAATGTAGCTAAATACTGTTCAATTGTATAGTAAAATAATTTCAAGATTCACTTTCATCATATTCTTCCTGGTAGT
The DNA here is from genome assembly GCA_964539665.1 of uncultured Cytophagia bacterium. Taxonomy (GTDB): domain Bacteria; phylum Zhuqueibacterota; class Zhuqueibacteria; order Oceanimicrobiales; family Oceanimicrobiaceae; genus CAZIKB01. The sequence continues at coordinate 21,167 of CAZIKB010000068.1, read as the reverse complement.
TTTTTTTACAGCTCTACAGGCCCAATCTCCAAATCTTCCACTCGATCACTGGGCTTATCCATTTCTTGACCGACTTCAGACTAAGGGACTGTTTATTGGTGAAGATTTTGATACACGCCCTTTTTCACGGCAGGCCGTCGCCGAAATCATTTTGCAAATTGATGAGAATTATCAAAGTGATCCGGCTTTGCTTTCCAAGGTGGAAGGTGATCTGTTTGAACAACTCAAAGGGGAATTTTTTGAAGAACTTAAAAATTCTAACCGGAATATAGACATTCAGAAAAAGGAGTATGAACGACATTTATTTAGCTGGGATTATGAAGATTTAAAGGCTCGATTCGACGGTTTGCTCGGTCAGCAATTCAAACTTGAATCGGGGGAGGATGTAGATATTGGTATTCCGAAATCTATTACTTCATGGGGATTAAGCGGCAGGGTGAACATCAAACAAAGTATGACAATTTATGGTGAAAGTCGGTCCTTTATTTTAAGCAGCGTCGACAGTCTTGCCAATACGACGTTTAATCCAGATTTTGGTTTGCCGGTAACGGAGAAAGCTCTGGTGGATATTGCCGTTACAGATAATACAGTGGGTTATGCTGTTTTTCGACTTCCGTGGATGGACCTGCAGCTTGGCCGGGATTTAGTTGAATGGGGGCCGGGCTATCGAGGGAATTTAATATTATCCAGAAATTCCAACAACTATGATCTTGTCAAATTAAGTTTTCGGTATAAAAAATTTAAATATGAAAGTATACACGCTTTTTTGAATTCAGATGAAGCTAAATTTTTGGCAGGTCACCGCCTGGAAATTCGACCTTCTAAAAATTTTCAATTTGCCATAAATGAGACGGTCGTTTACGGAAATCGTGATGTGGAATTTCTTTATTTAAATCCGTTTGTTCCCATCATAATTGCCGAGCGTCACTTAGGAAATCAAGATAACAACATGATTAGCCTGGATGGCACTTTATTTATACATAAATACAACATAAAAATTTATAGCGAGATATTATTCGACGATTTTAGCTTTGCAAAAAATATTTTTAATAATTTTGTAAACAAATGGGGATTGATGTTGGGAAGTTATTGGGTGAATCCTTTTGGACTTAATAATACAGATTTGCGCTTTGAAGTAATCAGGATTCAACCATTAGTCTATTCTCACAGATCATCAATAAATACCTATTCAAACTATAACAATACAATGGGCCACTGGCTTGGGCCGGATGCAGATAACTGGTATATTGAAATCGCGCGCCAATTTCATAAGAATTTAAAAATTGGGATAACCTGGGAGCAAAGAAGAAGAGGAGTGAACGATATAAATCAGGGTACACAACCAGAGGATGATTTAATTCATTTTTTGCATGGGACAGTTGAGCGCAATCGCATTTTGGGTCTGACTGGTCAATGGCAAATTCAACGCGATTTATTTTTTAAAGTTGCTTATAATTTTATCCAGTCAAAAAATTTACATCGCCAGGAAGGCCTGAACCAAAACAACCATCGGCTTTTTGTGAAGTTCTTTCTTAATTATTAGGCAATTATCTGAATCTCAGTAATCCTCATTTCATAAATCTTCGATATTTTTCTTTGATAAATTCCGAATTACCATTGTTCGATTTTCCAAGTCTCTTGACGGATATAATGCGATTTTCCTCTAAATTTATGTGAATTTTATAAGATTGGTCATTAATCTGTTCTATTAAAATGGCCTGAGTCCGGGGAGTGTAAAATTCAACTTGCAGGTTGTCGGGATCAAGGCTGAATCGGTTTGCAATATCCTGAAAGTCTTTGGTGAAATGTTTGTAGTGAGGCGATCGGAATTTCATTTATTTTTCTTCTCCTGCTTAAATATCATCTAAAACAGTTTTTAATTTTAATTACATTTTAATTGCTCAGATTGCAGAAAGTTCACAAGTGCTCTGTGAACATATTAACATATATACTTGTTAAAATCAATTCAAAAAACTCATTTCAGGTTAAGTTTTTTTAACAAGTAACCTGATTGTTATACATCCCCTAAATAGTTTTTGAAGTCACTGATAACTTTATTGATATCAGTTGCACGCACAATTGATGAAATTACCGCTACCCCGAATGCGCCGTTTTCAAGGCATTTTTTTGCTCTATCCGGATTGATACCGCCTACTGCAAAAATCGGTACATTTACCATTTTCCTGAGGTCAAATAGTGATTTTAATCCAAGTGGTTTCCCATAGGCTATTTTTGAAGGAGTTTGAAAGATTGGTCCAAATAAAATAAAATCACATCCCGAATCTTCAGCCTTTCGGGCTTCTTCAAATGAGTGCGTTGAGACTCCAATAAGTCTCTCAGACTTTAAACATTTACGTACCGCCTTCACCGGCAAGCTTTTTGAAGTTAATTGTACACCATCGGCTTCTACCGCTTCGGCAATATCTGCTCGGTCATTAATGAATAATTTTGTTTGAGTTTTGCGGCAAACAATTATTGTTTCACTGGCCAGGTTATATAATTCGATTGGTGATAAATCTTTTTCTCGCAATTGTACGGCCTTAACGCCTGCCTGTGAGGCTTCGCTGATGATATCTAATAACGGTTTATCCGTACATTGATGACGATCAGTGATGAAATACAGTCTGAAATTAACTTTGGTCATTTTAGAGGTAATAATTCCCAATTGTGGCGTGGCCGCGCCAGGATTCGATTAACCTTTGCTGCTGATAATGCCTTCTAAAGGGCTGGAGGCGGTGGCATACAGCTTTTTGGGAATACGTCCGGCCTCGAAAGCCAGGCGTCCGGCTTCCACAGATTTGCGCATTGCTTCTGCCATTTTAATCGGATCCTTTGCACAAGCGATTGCTGTGTTCATAAGAACGCCATCGCAGCCTAATTCCATGGCGATCGCGGCATCCGATGCTGTGCCGACGCCGGCGTCTACAATTACCGGAATATTGATTTGCTCCAAAATGATTCGGATGTTGTAGGGATTGCGAATCCCCAGTCCCGAACCAATTGGTGCTCCAAGAGGCATGACGGCAGCACAACCGATATCTTCCAATTTTTTACAAACGATGACATCATCATTTGTATATGGCAGAACAGTGAAGCCTTGTTTCACTAATTCTCGGGCAGCTTCCAGCAAAGCTTCATTATCTGGAAAGAGCGTCTTTTCGTCGCCAATTACTTCCAACTTGACCAGATTAGTGTTCAGTGCTTCACGTCCTAATTCACAAGTCAGAATTGCGTCTTTTGCAGTGTAACAGCCTGCTGTATTTGGAAGTAAATCATATTTGTTTTTATCAATAAATGCTAATAGAGATTCTCCGGAACGGTCGTTTAAATCTATTCTTCGAATGGCCACGGTAACTAACTGAGTGCCGCTTACTTCATGAGCCTTGGCCATAGTCTGATTATCTGGATATTTACCCGTTCCTAAAATTAAACGCGAACTATATTCTCTATCTCCCAATATTAATTTATCAGCCATATTTACTACCTCTGTGGTGAGTATTGAAAAACGATTTTTTTGATATTTTTTAAATAAAACAACAAAAGTTTTGGGTGTTTAGAAATCGAAAAGCTGCCATTCTATTATTTATCCCCCTGCAGTCGCATGAATGATTTCCAGCCTGTCGCCATCTTTTATTTTTGTATTTGCGAGTTGAGATTTTGAGATAATGGAATAATTGAGTGCAACTGCAATGCCGTGCTCTTGTGATATTTGCAACTTTATTATCAGTTGTTCTAAATTTATATTTCTGTGGAAAGTAAAATTTTTTCCGTTTACAGTCACTTGCATGTTTACAAATACCCGGATAAAATATCAAAACTGAAATGAATATATAAACAATTTTATCTCTTTGCAAGTCATAAATTAATTTCCTGAAATCTCTTGTGTGTCAAAAATAGATACTTTATATTAAATGTAATATTTAAGTAACAATCATGCTAACTTTTGTTTTTGTACAAAAGTTAAATCGCGAATATACCAGACGTAACGGTTCAAGGTTAGAAAAGAAGCGACTGGATAAACAGGATTAAGACTCATTATTCTCTCAATGCTATCATTTATCCTGTTTCACTACCATACACTTTTACCTTTCTGTATGTCATTCCCGCATTATTAAGCGGGAATCCATAACTTAGCAGCCAAATTGATGCCCGATTAAAGCATTCGGGAATGACATTATGTGCAAAAAAAATATTTAACAAAAGTATCCGGTAGCGAGTAACCTGTTTATCTTGTTAATCCAGTCAAAAAATAATACTGCATAGTTAAAACCGGAAGCAGAGTTCAGGGAAGGGAGATAGTTTTTTTACTGAAAATCACAAAAGGATAATTGCCTTATGAACTTCAAAAAGCTGACACTTACGCATTATATCTTTATCGGATTCTTCGCAGGAATTTTAGCTGGTCGGTTCCTGGGTGAAAGTGTTCTTCCAGTTGCGGAGCCGCTGGCTAATGTCTTCTTACGGCTGTTGAGAATGGCCATAATGCCGCTAATTATTACCTCAATTATATCTGCAGTTGTGAGTGTGGGACATTTGGGAAGGCTGGGAATCAAAACTTTTAGTTATTATATAGTCAGTAGTTTAATGGCAATTTTGACAGGACAAATACTTGTGAACATATTTCGCCCCGGGATTGGCGCCAATATCGGATTGGAAGAGGCGCCCGGTCAGATTGCCGCCGCTCAACAAAGTATTGTAGATTTATTTATAAATATCATTCCTGAAAATCCCATTTCGTCGATGGCCAAAGGAGATGTCCTGCCGGTCATTTTTTTCTGTATATTGTTTGGCTATTTTATCACAAAGTTGAATGAAAAGCCAAGAACTCAGTTAAGCGATTTAGTTCAGGCCGCCTTCGACGCCATGTTGAAGATGACTCTATTTGTAGTCTGGAGCGCGCCTCTTGGAGTCTTCGGTATCATCGCTCGAATTGTGGCAAAAACAGGATTTGAATCATTTAAATCACTTGGTTTTTATTTCATTGTCGTTGTTGTAGGTCTGGCCATTCATGTTTTTGTAAATCTTCCTCTTTTGCTGAGTCTTGTTGGCAGAGTAAATCCATTTAAACATTATAAAGGAATGCCGCAGGCTTTGATATTCGGTTTTTCAACCTGCTCCACAATGGTGACTTTACCACTAACCATGAAAGCAGTTACGGGGAATTCAAAGGTATCTAAAAAAATAGCTGGTTTTACATTGCCAATCGGAGCCACGGTAAATATGGATGGCACAGCTTTGTATGAGTGTGTTGCGACCATTTTTATCGCTCAGGTTTATGGCTTTGAGTTGACTTTTAGCGCACAGGTCCTTATTGTCATCACGGCGCTGCTGGCATCAATTGGAGCTGCCAGCGTCCCGATGAGCGGTATGGTAATGATGTCAATAATTTTAAAAGCAGTAGGTTTACCACTGGAAGGCGTGGCCATTATTCTGGCAGTTGATCGAATCCTGGATATGTTTCGAACAACTGTGAATATTCTGAGTGACAGTTGTGGCGCTGTCATCATAGCGAGATCTGAAGGGGAAAGTCTCGAAGGAATGGGAGAATAATATATTGATCTTACCATTAATATAACGCACAGGATAGGAATGGAAACGAACAACCAAATCAGTAAAGACCGGCAGAGTTTCACCTCTTCCTTTGGTATCATCATGAGTTTTATTGGAGTGGCTGTCGGATTGGGTAATCTGTGGCGATTCCCATACATGGCGGCAGCTTTTGGAGGAGGCGCTTTTTTATTGGTTTATTTCATTCTGCTTGCGGTTTTTGGCATTCCTGCCCTTATGGCTGAGCTGACTCTGGGAAGAATGACCCGGCGCGGCCCATTGGGAACTTTTACCAGAATTCGAATGAAAGGCGGGAAATTTATCGGCTGGCTTTTGTTCTTCACAGTTTTCATGGCGACATCGTACTATTCCGTGGTGGTCGGATGGGTACTGAAATATTTTGTCAGTTCGGTGAACGGCCAAATCATGCACATCAAACCGGATGCGTTCTTTGATGAAATACTTGGTGGATTCTGGGGACAGTTTGCCGCGACCGGCATCGTAATTTTCCTAGTGGTAGTTGTGTTATATTTTGGAATTAAACGCGGTGTGGAAAAAATCAGCAAAGTAGCGATTCCTTTGTTATTTATTCTGTTCCTGGTTCTAATAGCTCGCTCTCTGACCTTGCCCGGAGCGTCTGCCGGACTCAAATATTATTTGTGGCCGGATTTCACAAAATTCAACTTCTCGGTGGTGACTGCGGCCCTGGGACAGGTCTTTTTTTCTTTAAGTTTAGGCGGGACATTTTTACTGACTTATGCGAGCTATTTGCCAGAGCGAACTAATATCAAATTTAATGCGCTGTCAACCGGTATCGGCGATGGCTTGGCTGCTTTTTTCGCGGGATTGGTAATTGTTCCTGCCGCCTTTGCCCTTGGTATCGATATGGACAGCGGTCCTGCTCTGACCTTTATTATAGTGCCGACAATTTTTGAAAGCCTACCCGCTGGAGCGCTATTTGCCGGGTTGTTTTTTGCACTGTTATTTATTGCAGCCTATCTTTCTGACATCGCGGCGTTTGAAGTACTAATTGCCACTTTAGTGGATGAGTTAAACTGGTCGAGGAAAAAATCATTGATATTACTGGGATTGGCAGAATTAGGACTGGCTACGATTTCAATGAAAAGCCTGGACTTTTTACTCAAAAATGATTTAATATGGGGTTCCACTATGCAGCCAATTGGCAGCGCCCTGGTGATAATTGGTTTGACCTGGATGGTTGGTCTGCGCAAAGCTCTTTTGGAAGTGAATAAAGGAAATCAAAAAAATCAAGTGGGGCGCTTTTGGTTTTTTTGGAGCAAATATGTTATTCCTTTGGGTATTATCATCATTTTGGCTTTAGGTTTAAATGATGTCTTCAATACGTTTTTTTAAGTAAATTGTTAACATAACTCACTGCGCTCGTAATAACCGCAAGATTTTTGTTTTTAGACAAACAGTACTTAATGAATGGTTGTCCTCTTGGAACGCCTGCCTTAATTCTGAACATTGCGAAATCCCTCAACCCGGATATTTAAAATTCTGCACAGAAATTTCAATTAAAAAAATATAGGTTCTATTTGATCTTGTCGATGAAATTATCAGCATTTAAATTGTATTGCATGTATAAAAATAATAATGAATTATACAAAATAAAGAGGTTTTGAGAAATGATTAAGAAAACTTCCCAAATATCCATTTTCAGTTGTGTGTTTGTTTTGATATTCACTCACTTCTGTTATCCCCAATTCGATACAGAAAAACATGTTATTGACACTTCATTAGATCACGGTTACTGGATATATGCTATCGATTTTGATAAAGATGGAGATAAGGACATATTGGCGGCATCTCTTGGTTCAGGAATAAAATGGTATGAGAATGATGGTTCAGGTACCTTTACTAAACAAAACATTAGTGGTGAATTTATTGGGGCCTGGTCCATTCATGCAAATGATTTAGATAATGATGGAGATATTGATGTAATATCCTGTTCCGAAGATTTGGATCAAGTCGCCTGGTTTGAAAAATTGAGTGACGGTACTTTTGATAAGCATGTCATCGATGATCAAGGCCTGGATCCCCAATCTGTATTTTCCGCCGATCTGGATAATGACAATGATATCGATATTTTAGCCATTGCCTATACTAGCAAACAAGTTTTTTGGTTAGAAAATAAGGGCAATAAAAATTTTACAAAACACATTCTGGATAATAATTATAGTTCTGGTCATTCTGTTTATGCCGCCGATCTGAACAATGATAACAAAATCGATTTACTTGCTGCCGGAGCGACACGGACAACCTGGTGGCGAAATAATGGCAATGGTAATTTTACTAAAAATGAAGTTGGTTCAAAAGGCGCTTTTTTCGTACTCGCAGCAGATATTAATGGTGATGGTTTTTTGGATGTATTAAGAAATCAACGATCCGATGGTTTTCAAGATATCGATTGGTTCGAGAATAACGGCGGTTCAAGTTTCATTGAGAGACAAGTTCACTCAAATTATGGTGAAACCTGGGCTGGAGCTGTCGGAGATTTTGATCTTGATGGCGATACAGATATTGTGGCCGCTGGATTTGTGCCGAACACAGTCAGTTACTGGTTGAATGATGGTAATGAAAATTTTACTGAAGTCGTTTTAGATGCAACGTTACATAGACCACGTTCGGTCGCTGTTGCTGATTTTGATAAGGATGGCGATGACGATATTGCTGTAGTTGCTCGGTCTAAAAAACTCAACTGGTATGAGGTTTTAGGCTCGCCAACAACTACGGCAACGGTTACTGTAACCCGTCCGAATGGTGGCGAAGATTTTGAAGTCGGTACCATTGAAACGATTTCATGGACGAGCACCGGAGCCATAGACAATGTTAAACTTGAATATTCGTCGGATAATGGCGCCACATGGAATGTCGTCATAGCTAATTCAGCTAACACGGGAAGCTATGTCTGGACTGTGCCTGATGACGAAACAAGTAATGCATTAATGAGGGTCTCGGATGTTAACAATGCGGCAACTTCAGATACAAGTGATAATGTGTTTGCAATTTCAAGCCCAACTGTAGACCCGACTTTAACCCTAACCTCTCCAAACGGCGGTGAAAGTTGGCTGATGCAGAGCACACAGACTATAACCTGGACATCCACCGGCACTATCGATTCTGTTGAGATAGAATTTTCTTCAGATACTGGCGCCACCTGGAGTGCTGTCGAAGCGAGCGTTATTAACAATGGCAATTATGTCTGGACTGTACCTGCCACACCCACGAGCACAGCATTGGTGCGCATTTCTGATACTGCTGACGGAATACCATCGGATAGCAGCGACAGTGTATTCACAATTGAAGATTCGGGTCCGATGGACCTGACTTTAGTCACACCAAATGGCGGTGAAATCTGGGCCGGAGCAAGCACACAAGCAGTCGCCTGGACTTCAACCGGGGCGATTGTCAATGTTAAACTGGAATATTCCCTGAACAATGGCGGTTCATGGGTGACGATCAATTCCGCTGTTCCTAACACTGGCAGCTACAACTGGTCGATTCCCAACATTCCTTCGATAACTGTTTTAATTAGAATATCCAATGCAACAACTGGAACTAATGTAGATGTTAGTGATAACGCGTTCACTATCCAAAGGACGAGCTTGACCTTGATTTTGCCCAACGGTGCTGAGAATTGGTATGGCGGAAATATGCATACCGTTCATTGGAATTCCACAGGACCTATAATTACGGTCGATTTAGAATATTCTTTGGACAGCGGCGCCAACTGGACGCAATTTGCAGCCGACCTGCCCAATAATGGCAGCTATGACTGGAATATTCCCAATATTAGTTCAACGACTGCCATGATTCGTGTCTCGGATGCCCCTGACGCATTACCTTCAGATATGAGTGATGGAGTGTTTTCAATTACTGGCGCTGAACTAATGTTATCATCACCGAATGGCGGAGAAAATTGGCATGGCGGAACCACACATGACATTACATGGACCTCCAATGGCATTATTGGTGACTTAAGACTCGAATACTCACCTGATAACGGCGTGACCTGGATAGAAATAATCGACAGCGTTCCCAACAGTGGCAGCTATTCCTGGCAGCTGCCTGAAACTGAGTCTATCAGCACTTTGGTACGAATCTCGGATGTAAACGATGGTATTCCTTTCGATGTCAGTGATGCAATATTTTCTATCATTGGGACGAATCTGTCCATAACCGCCCCGAATGGTGGTGAAAACCTGATTGGAGGCAGCCCGTTAACCATCACCTGGAACTCGCTCGGTCTTATCGATTCCGTAAAAGTAGAATATTCTATAAACAATGGAACGGATTGGATTATTGCCACATCCAGCACGCCAAATAACGGTAGTTATAACTGGATTGTACCCAACATCAGAACTGATAACGCCATCATCCGGATTTCCGACGCTGCCGATGGCATTCCGGCAGATGTAAGCGATAAGGTTTTCACTATAATCAGTTCAAGTTTGACCGTCACCAGTCCAAAGGGTGGTGAAGCGTGGCTTGCCGAAAGTACTGAAACTATTACCTGGCATTCTACCGGGGTAATCGACCTGGTAAAATTAGAATTTTCAATCGATAACGGCCACAACTGGGCGACTATCACAGACAACCTGGCCAACACAGGCAGCTATGCCTGGTCAGTGCCAAAAATTGAATCAGACAGCGTCCTGGTGCGGATTTCTGATGTGAGTGGGAAGTCCCAGCCAGACGTCAGCGATGATATGTTCTCAATCAAAATAATAGTAAATGATGTTTCAACTAACAGAAACTCAAATCTTGTTCCTGAACAATTTGAACTTTTTCAGAATTATCCGAATCCTTTCAATTTGGAAACTAAAATCAACTTTGCCGTCCCTCAACAATCACGGGTCAACCTTTTGCTTTTTAACATGAGGGGCGAATTAATTCGTACGCTGTTTGACGGCCACCTCATACCCGGAGTATATACCAATGTCTGGGATGGAAGAGATCAAAACGGCAAAATTCTTCCCACTGGTTTGTATGTCTATAAAATTCGCGTTGGTAATTGGCAGGCTTCTAAAAAATTATTACTTGTAAAATAAGGTCATTTAGATACTGTAACTCATCTGAATCCAATCCGGATGAGTAAAGGCGTTCTGGCGAGTATATAAGCCATCTGGTATTATTCCCGATAATACCAGATGGCTTTTTTGTTGCTTGACACTTACGAGTTTGTTGATTAACTTCTTGCTGCCGTTCACTTTTTAATAATGTATTTTTTTGCACAAAATATCATTCCCGAAATCTTCAAATCGGGTATCTATGTGAATACAGCCTGGATTCCCGCTTTTAAAACATGCGGTAATGACATGAAGAATAGAAAAAAGTGTGCGGTATTGAAATTAACTTTGGAATTAATGTAATAACAGAAATTAAAAATTTCTTTCCCCGAGATTCATCATGCTGCAATCACTATCCGACGCTTCACAAAGCAACTTTCGAACCTGCGATGAAGTGCGTCCTTTAATCAAGCAGGCATGTGAAACCAATCAGGACGTGGCTGAGTATTTCAATCCTGGCGTTAGTGAAGAAGGCCGCCCTATTGACGCGGTTATTTTGGGCAATGGCGTCAGAAGAATCAGTTTAATAGCTGGTGCACATTCTGATGAGCCAGTCGGCCCTGAAACCCTCTGGGCATTCATTTTGAATGGTATTAGGCAAAAAGAAAAACTTAACGCCTTGTTTGAAGAGTTTAAATTTATTGTCATACCACATATCAATCCTGACGGGGAGACTAAAAATCAAACATGGATTAAAGAATGGCCGAATTTCGAAGCTTGGTTGAAATATGTGTTTCGCGAACCGCCCGGGCGGGATATGGAATTCGGATTTTCTAATATGCGCAAAGAAAATGCTATTGTGTCAAAATTTTTGAGAGTACAAGGACCGCCAGTTATGCATGCCAGTCTGCACGGCATGGGCTTTTCTGAGGGAGCGATGCTGCTTATCGAACGACATTGGATTGATAACACTAAAAACCTGCGTGCGCAATTTGTGGATGCAATTCAGAGGTCGGGGCTGCGACTGCATGATCATGACAGGAAAGGGGAAAAAGGTTTCATTTACATTGCTCCCGGATTTACGACGACACCCGAAGGCGAGGCTATGCGAAGGCATTTCAAAGCACTGGACGATAAAGAAACCGCGCGGCTCTTTCATGACAGCTCGATGGAATTTGTGAGAACATTGGGCAAGAATCCTTTATGCCTGGTCACAGAGTTGCCATTATTCATCATCGAAAAAGAAGTTAACAACCGGCTGGCCGGTGTTCCAGCGGCCTATCTGGAATTCAAAGACAAAATTCCTGATTTGCGCGCCCAAATTATGCAAAACCAGTCTATTGATAATATTATAACAGAGTTTCAAATTAGACCATTACCAATATCAACCGCAATAAAACTGCAACTTTATGCAATCCAACTGGGATTAGAAAGCCTGAAGATGTGAGCTGCAAAAATGTGAAAAAATAATTACTGATAAAACAAGTAACAAACACCTGGAGGAAAATGTCGCAGAAATCTAAAAGATGTCACGCCTTACAAAATCAAATAAAACGGTTAAATACACGAGTAGAAAAACTGCAAACGATTAGCAATCGCTTTACATGGTACAGACTCATTTGTTTTTTTGGCGGCCTGGGGCTTGGCGTTGCTACATATTATTTAATTGACGAATGGTTAGGTTGGGCTGCAATTGGCAGCATTTTAATTATATTCAACATCATTGCCTGGTTTCATCGTAAAATAATTTTAAGCGTCACCAAACACCAGATCTGGGTGCAAATCAAATCCACACAGGTAGCCCGAATGAATCTGGATTGGCAGCATATTCCCCATCCCTCTGTTTCAGAGCCCAATCCACTCCATCCTTTTGAAATTGACCTGGACCTGACTGGCAAAAATTCGCTGCACCAGCTTGTTGATACGGCCATTTCACGTGATGGAAGTCAACTGTTGCAGGATTGGCTGCTCCATACCCTTCCGGAGCCATTGATTATTCAAAATAGACAGGCGCTTATCCAGGAGCTCACTCCTTTGACTCGATTCCGGGATAAATTATTGCTGGCTTACAACCTCGTATCAAAAGAACAGTTTGAGGGTAAAAAGCTGCTGAATTGGCTTAAAAGACAAAGCATCCCCAAATTCTTTAAATGGTCTTTTTCTGTATCTCTAATTTTAGCGGGCTTGAATATTGGCTTATTCACATTAAATATGCTAAACATTTTACCAGCTTACTGGATTGTCTCTCTTACAATTTATGGCATCATTTATTACATGAATTTTGAAATTGGAGCGTCATTATTAAATGCATCTGATATGCTTTCAGACGAGTTACAAAAATTCAAAGTTGTTTTACTCTACCTCGAAAAGTATCCATACGGGACAAATGAAAATTTGACAAATTTATGCCGGCCTTTTTCAAATCTGCAAACGCGTCCATCTGTGAAATTTAAATATCTTAATTGGTTGAGGGTGGCAATTGGTATTCGAATGAATATGCTGACCGGGGTCATTTTAAACGCCGTTATGCCATGGGATTTTTTTTGTTACTACTGGATAAGTATATTTAAGACTGACCTGGCAGTTAGTTTTCCGACCTGGTTAAATGTGTTTTTTGAGTTAGAAGCTCTGGTTTCCATGGCTAACTTTGCATATCTGAATCCAGATTATGTTTTCCCAAAAATTGTTGTTGGACTAAAAAACAATAATGAAATGTTCTTTGAAGCTAAAAGCCTGGGACATCCTCTCATTCCAGGTCAACAAAAAAAATGTAATGACTTTGAATTTAAGCATCCTGGTGAGATTGCGCTTATCACAGGTTCGAATATGTCTGGTAAAAGTACATTTTTGAAAACGCTGGGAATGAACCTGTGTTTAGCTTTTGCCGGCGGTCCTGTGAACGCGAAGTCGTTGCAAACTTCTTTGTTTAGAATTTATACCTGTATTCAAATCAACGATTCGGTCACCGGCGGATTCTCATTTTTTTATGCTGAAGTTCAGCGCCTGAAAAATTTGTTGGATGAACTCGAAAAAGCGAATGATGTTGCTCTTTTATTCCTGATTGATGAGATTTTCAAAGGGACCAATAATCGGGAAAGACTGATCGGTAGCCGTTCGTACATTCAGGCTCTGGTTGGTCACCATGGCCTGGGCATCATCTCTACGCACGATCTTGAATTAACAAAATTAGCTGAAAAAATTCCTAAATTAACCAACTATCATTTCAGAGAAGACGTTAAAGAAGGGAAAATGGTTTTTGATTATAAAATGCGGTCAGGTGCCTGCCCAACTACCAATGCTCTAAAAATTATGCGAATGGAAGGTTTGCCAGTTGAGGGTGCATGATCAAATTTCGTACTAATTACCACGGATTTTCACGGAATGTGTAAATAGCGACTGCGTGAAAATCCGTGGTGAATATTATTTATTGAAGCGTTATGGTCAGCATTAATCCGGCTGATTTCCCATCCAGTTTTGGGTTGATATCCGAGACAACATCTTTGCCGTTAATTTTGCGACTTTCTTTTGAATAATCTATATTTTTAAACAGCAGTTCAATTCCGACTCCAAAATGTTTTGTTAAAAAGAAATCCGCACCGCCGGCAAGTGCGAATCCTGTACCCATATAAACGACATTTGTACCATGTACTCCGATGCCATAATATCCAACTCCGATCTTTCCATACGGCTGTAAGCGAGACTGACTGATAAATTTATACTGCAGGTTTACTTCCAGGCCAGCGAACTCTGTTTTTGAAAGATTTACCGTATTTTGTGGATGTTCTACTCCGAACCCGCTTAGCCATAAAGTGAAGTTGTCGTCAAATCCATAACCTAAGCTTAAAGCCCCTGCTTCACCGTCTTTATACTTTGCGCCGAATTCGTTTTCAAACGATCCAAAACTAATAGCGCCCTTTAAGCCTTTATGGGAAAACCGGGACGCTGGCTTCTTTTCGTGCGCAAATAAAGATGCAAAATTGATCACCATGGCTAAATTGAAAAGTACGAAACCGACGATTAATTTTTTGTTCATTTTCTACCTCCGTAAATTTGATATAGTTATTGCTTTTGAGTGATTGAGTATTTCTTAATTAATCTTTGATTATTTATTGGAAACGAATACAAAAGATATGCCAGAAAATATTTAAAAGATAGTAATTAAAAAAAAATAGAGACTTAGAGCATTTCAACAAAATACAAAGTGTGAAGAAAAACAACAAAGGCGGTGGTTTTACAACAAGAAAGCTGGAATATATCATTTTACTCAGGCTCTAAACGAGAACTGGCCCAAAATATTATTTCGGCCAAACACCAATAAACCTTTTTGATTTTTAAAATTCTTTAATAGTTATTGAATTTTTAATTTATTATTAGTAGATTTATCGTGTAACTGTCAGTTTCGTTTAGTTTTATTAGGAAATTTATTAATTTATAAAAAAAAGGGTATTTTTTTATGCCAAAACAAACTAAAAAAAAGACTGAAGAATTTGAATATAAGGCCGAGATGAAGCAACTGCTTCACCTCATTGTGCATTCACTTTATACTCATCCAGAAGTATTTTTGCGTGAGCTGATATCCAATGCCTCTGACGCCCTTAATAAAATTAGATTTCGAATGCTAACCGATACAGAAGTATTGAGTGCTGATGCGGATCTCAAAATTCAAATAAAGCTTGATTCCAAGAACCGATCGTTTTCCATTAGCGACAGTGGTATCGGTATGACTAAAGAGGAACTCATCAGCGAAATTGGCACAGTTGCCAGTTCGGGGACTCTGGAATTCCTGCAGAAAATAAAGGAAAACGACAAACAACCTCTGGACGGCAATTTAATAGGGCAGTTTGGTGTGGGTTTTTATTCCACATTTATGGTTACCGATGAAGTAACCATTGAAACGCGATTTGCCGATTTGGATTCAAAGGGATATCGCTGGAAATCCAGTGGTGAAGGCAAATTTACAATTGCAGAAATTACCAAAAAAGACCGCGGCACAAAAATATCATTCAAACTCAAAGAAGATCACAAAGATTTTGCAGAAGAATATCGAGTTAAAAGTACGATTCAAAAATACTCAAATTTTGTAGACTTTCCGATTTTTATTGATAAAGAAGAAGTCAACCGAGTGAGCGCGTTATGGCATAAACCTAAGGACCAGCTAAAAGATGAAGAACTCACCGAATTCTATAAATTTATCTCAAATGATTTTAATCCACCTCTTGGGCATTTACATCTTTCTATTGAGGGAGCAGTGAATTTTAAGGCCCTAATCTTTGTACCGGAAACAGCTCCGCCTATGCTATATAAGGAGCATCTCGATAAATCGCTTCAGCTTTATTCGAATAAGATATTTATTCAAGATAATTGTACAGAGCTATTGCCTGAATATTTAAGATTTTTAAAAGGAGTAGTGGATACTGAAGATTTACCTTTAAACGTTTCCCGGGAGGTCACGCAATCAAGTCCGGTTATGACAAAAATTAGAAACGTTGTGACTGGGAAAATCCTGGCATTTTTTGAAGATTGGGCGAAAAACGATAAAAATAAATACGAAAAATTGTATCAAAATTTTGGATCTGTTTTTAAAACCGGCGTGAATTCTGATTTCAGTAACAAAGACAAAATTGTAAATCTTTTACGGTTTGAAACTTCCAAATTACAAAAAGGTGAATTGACATCACTGAAAGACTATGCTTCCAGAATGAAAGACGACCAGAAGGAAATCTTTTTTCTGTCCGGCGAGCATCGGGATCTCATTGAAAGAAATCCCAATTTGGAATATTTCAAGAAGAATGAACTTGAAGTGCTGCTGTTAACGGATCCATTTGATGTTTTCATTATACCCTCATTAAATGAATATGATAAGAAACCTTTGAAATCGATAGATAAGGCAGATTTAGATTTAAAGCAGGATGAAAAAACTCAAAAAGAAGCATTAAGTGAAAATTTATCAAAATCGTTAATAGATATTTTTAAGCAAACTCTTGGAGATAAGGTAGAAGACGTCATCGCATCAAAACGGCTGGTGGATTCAGCGGCAACCCTGGTTGTGGGTAAAGAAGGCATGGATAAGCAAATGGAGAAGATGATGAAGATGATGGACAAGGAGTATGCAGGTTCAAAAAAAATTCTGGAAATCAATCTGTCTCATCCCCTGATTAAAAATCTTGGTAAAAAAATTATTGCAGATGATACCGATCCTCTGCTCAGGAACAGCGTATTGCAAATATATGAAGGCGCTCTGCTGGTAGAAGGCAATCTTAATTCACCCAGTGAGTTTGTCAGCAGGATGACAGAATTGATGGTTGAGGCGACGAAATAAGCGTGTCGCTTTGCATCTCGGTGAACTCCTTGTCCTGTTACATAATGTTATAATAATATTTGTTAATTTGCGATTTTCCGCGCAGGGATATTTTAAGAACAATAAAAAAATACTTGCTTTTTAAATTATTCAAGTGTACCTTGGCTAATTATAAATAATTGTACACAGTTTTACGCCTTTTATTGTTTGGTTGATGAGGATTTATTAGTAAAACTACACAAACGAGACAAAAAGAAAATCAGAGAGAAATGCAGCAAAAAAGCAATTCCATTTTGAGCGATTTTTTTGAAAATTGAGGCAGGAACACAGTTGTACGGAATAAATAATCTAATGTAAGGATTTTTTCTATGGACACAGGAACTGTAAAGTGGTTTAACAGCTCAAAGGGATATGGTTTCATCACCAGAGAAGAAGGCGATGATTTGTTTGTTCATTTCAATGCTATCGTTGGTGAAGGCTATAAATCGTTGGAAGAAGGTGATCAGGTTGAGTTTGAAGTGGAACGTGGCCCTAAAGGTTTGCAAGCAACTAACGTCTCAAAGATATAATCGCAGACTACTTTTTATAACCCTGGCCTTTTTAGGTCAGGGTTTTTTATTTTTATACCAACCTTTCACCTTATCATGACCGCGAATCTTCTCTCAACAGTTTAGTGCAGCAATAGCATGTTCGTGAATTATTTGACCTTTCGTTCAAATATCCCTTAGAAAGTAGAAAATCGTTCAAAATCGAACATGAATGCCAAAATGTACTAAACCTTTTCACACCGCTTATTTTCAGAACAATAAATTAATACTTGCTTTTTTAATTATTCAATTGTATTATAATACTTTATAAATAATTGTACACAGTTTTATACGCCTTTATTGCTTGGTTTATTTGAGTTTTAAGTAAGACTACAGGAGAGAGATGTAACGCAGAGCACGGGGAATAGTAAAAAAAGCCATTCCGTTTTAAATAACTTTTTTGATAATAGAGGCTGGAACATTGTTGTACGGCATAAATAATCTAAAGGTAAGGATTCAGTCTATGGAATCAGGTACAGTTAAATGGTTTAACGGCTCTAAGGGATATGGCTTCATCAAAAGAGATGAAGGGGATGATGTATTTGTCCATTTCAATGCCATTGTTGGCGAAGGATATAAATCGCTTGATGAAGGCGATCGGGTTGAGTTTGAAGTGGAACAGGGACCCAAGGGGTTACAAGCAACAAACGTTAAAAAGGTTTAATCACTAACTACTTCGTTAAACCCTGGCCGATTTCGGTCAGGGTTTTTTTTATTTAAACTGTTAATTATAGCGCCTGCTCAACAATGCGTAAATAAATATAGTTGTGAATGCCTGAATCAAAAAATGCAAAATGCTTCATAGTCACATAATTTTGCATTTTATTGTTATTATTTTGAATTTTGCTAATATACGATTGGTGAGTTGGATGCTGGTATGAAAATTATCACGAGACAAAAACAGTAACAATGGTAGCCTACGAATATTTGTTAAAAAATGAAAAGTGAGCGCCAAATTAGGGAGTAATAAAAATTAATTCGAAAAATGTTACAAAAATCAAAAATATTTTTGCGATTAATTATATTTTTTCTAAATTATCTGAAACTTCAACACGCCAGCATTAGCATTTTCAAATTATACGTATCTTTTATAAAACAAGTCTCCCAAAACTAGTTGTATAAATGTCTCATGTATTTTTTTTGAATAAGACATTCTTTTGATATCAAATTAGTGGATGTATTTGCTTGATAATAATTATTGTAAATGGAGGGGAAGATGGCAAAATTTATTTTCGGAAAAAGTATGGAAATGATAGGTGTTAAAAGGTGTGTTGAAAAAATCTCACGTTCAGAGCTGCCAATATTCATTGAACGTGAAACGGGGACCGGCAAAACGCTTCTCGCCAGGGAAATACATAATCTAAGCAAACGCAGCAGTCGAAATTTCTGCAAGTTAGATTGTGCCACGCTTCCAACCTCGCTGGCAGAAAGTGAGATGTTTGGCCATGAGAGGGGAGCATTTACTGGCGCTCACGAAACGAAACCTGGTATTTTTGAGACAGCAATTGGCGGAACAGTTTTATTAGATGAAATTGAGAATTTATCTCTTCCCATTCAAGCAAAACTATTGACATTTTAGAAGATGGAAAGCTAAGACGTGTCGGTGGCATTAAAGAGATAGAAGTGGATTTTAGGCTTATCTGCCAGTAATGATCACATTCTGGATAAAATTCAAAAGGGTGATTTTCGTCTGGATCTTTTCCATCGATTGCAAGGAACAAAACTTTATTTGCCGCCGCTGCGGGATCGAAAACAAGATATTTGTTTTTTGGCAGAGCACATTTTAGAACAATACAATATTCAGAATAATTGTATGAAAGAACTCTCGAAGGAAGCTATAAGTCATTTAGAAAGCTATTGCTGGTCGGGTAATGTTAGAGAACTCGAATTTGCCATAGAGGAAGCCGCTGTTAAATCTTCTGGTGATCAAATTCAAATAGAAAATTTTTCATTCGACTTACAAAAGGATTTTATGCTCATAAGCAGCGGTGAAAATCAACCTTGTCTAAGCAATGTAGAGATGAAATACATTGAACTTATATTAAAATCAGTTGACTTTAATAAAACATGCGCTGCTAAGATATTAGGTATAGGCTTGAATACTTTATATAGAAAGATAGCAAAGTATGGGATAATAGAAGGAGATTAGAATAAATGTTTTACTCTTCCATTTTGGAAGTATAATTTAAATTTTAAATTTATAGATATTTAGCTAATAGTCTATTACGATCCATTCCATTTTATCAAACTATCATAATCTATTGATTTGTTTATAATTACCTGAACATCTTTTAGTGGTGTCTTCCATTTTGGAGAATATTGGAGATTTTGGTATTTGTGTTTTTCTCAGAAATTTTAACATAAAAATAACATAAGTTTATAAAATACAACATTAAGAAAACATGAAAGCTAAACTTTCTTATTCTGGAATGAAAATTGCGATACTGTAAAGTCAATCTAATTCTGAACCTGGTTGGTACGATCAACGGGGCTTTCATTTTAAAACAGTAACACTCTCCTTCAATTTATAATATTATATAGTATTCCATGATTGATATAGAGATTAATGCAAATTACAAATAACATTAATAACGCGTCAGTCTTCAAGAAAATTTTCAGATTGGAATGCCCGGTCGTTCGTCAGTATGATCAAATTGATTGTGGCCCGGCGGCTCTTTTAAGCATTTTAAAATTTTGCGGCGGCGACAGCAGCATTGTCCATATTCGAGATATTACGAATACCGATGCCCAGGGTACAAATATGCTCGGATTGGTCAATGCCGCAAAAGAGTTGGGATTTGAGTCTATGGGCGCAAGCGGCGAATATGAAGAGTTGATGAAAGAGAAAATGCCATGCATTGCGCATGTTATCCTGGACAATCAATTAGAACATTTTGTTGTTATTTATAAGATTGATGCGAAAGAAGTGTTAATCGGAGACCCTGCAAAAGGTTTGTACAAAATTTCAAAAGATAAATTTTTAGAAATATGGAAAAAGCAGGCTGTAATTCTCTTAAGTCCAATAGATAAATTATATAACATCAATCCACCAAATTGGTTAAGCTGGATTTTTGCGTATTTTAAAAAAGAAGAGGCATGGCTTTACCAATCTGTTTTTCTTGGTATTCTATATACAATTTTAGCGGTTGATATTATGTCAATTATTTGATTGTTTCGTATAGAGATTAACGTTATACTCCAGCAACTATTTAGTTCTATGACAAACTTGGTGTTTTCCCACTAGAATCCTACGAGGGTATGCTTCTGTAGTGCACCAACAGCTGTGTGAAGCCCCTCGGAAAAGGTACCGAAATTCGCCAGTCGGCGAATAGTCAGGGAAACCGTGAAGAAATACCTGATTTCTAGATAGTTTCAATCGGAATAGGGCTGGATTGGATAATATGGTCAACACACATAAATGTTCGTAAGCACCGTTTTATAGATCAGAATTAATTGTGTAATAGAGCAGTTCGGGCCATCCTTGCCGAGATACACCTTTGAAGTGCTTGAGCGGTATGAGTTGATTGCAAAGACACTTGTATGGTTCTTAGGAGACGAGAGTGCTGAAAAATACTCGACCTATCCGATGCTTATGAAATCACAATTTTTTTTACAAATGGAGGATTTAATGGTGTATAAACATTTTATATTGTTAGCTATCACGCTTGCGTCTTATGCTTGCTGCAATCCGTTTGGTTCAGA
>CAZIKB010000067.1:0-34237 GCA_964539665.1 uncultured Cytophagia bacterium | reverse complement strand
AAGCCGATAAGAAAGCCAGGGAGTCACGATGAGGGCTACCAGCAGAGAGAACAGCATCGCCAGCGAAGCGCCAATGGGCATGGGACTCATGTAGGGACCCATGAGACCGGAAACAAATGCCATAGGTAAAACAGCAGCAATCACGGTAAAGGTTGCTAAAATTGTCGGGTTGCCCACTTCGTTAATGGCGCCAATGGCAGCCTGCAGGGGCGGCAGCCGGCGCATGGAAAAATGCCGATGGATGTTTTCCGCAATGATTATCGAGTCATCGACTACAATACCCGTAACAAAAATGAGCGCAAAAAGGGTGACCCGATTCAAGGTGTATCCAAACAAGTAATAAACAAACAGCGTTAAAGCAAAAGTGATGGGTACCGAAGCAAACACCACCAGACCGCCGCGCCAGCCTAAAAACAGACTCACGACAATAGTGACCGCCAGGATTGCGCCAATCAGGTGCTCCAGCAAAGTGTTGACTTTATCTGAAGCGGTTTTACCGTAATTACGCGTTTCCGACACCTGAATATCCGCGGGAATGAGCCGTCCCTTTAAAGCTTCAACTTTGGTCAAAACGTTATCAGAGACACGCTTGGCATCCGCGCCCTTGCGTTTGGCTACAGCAATAGTTACCGTGGGATAATCTTGTATTAAATGGCCATTGGCAGAAGCCATTTCCTCAGGTACACCTGCAGGGCCATAGCCAAAGAAGACGTAATTCTCTATTTCTTCCGGCCCGTCCTGCACATCTGCTACATTTTTCAGATAGACCGGATTATTGCCAAAAACGCCTATTACGAGGTTTTCGACATCCTTAGCAGTCGTTAGAAATTCACCAGTTTCAACGATGAAATCCTGATTTAATCGTTGGAAATTACCCACTGTTAAATTTTGGTTGGCGGCCTGAACCTGTTGAGCAATTTGTAAAGGATCAATATTAAACGCCCGAAGACGCGCCGGGTCTAATATAATCCTAACTTTTCGTTTTAAGCCGCCGGTCAATTCAACTTCTGAGACATCTGTAATCTTTTTGATTTCCTCGCCAAGTTCAGCGCTCACTCGGCGCAGTTGAAATTCGTCGTAATTTTCACTCCATATATTTAAGGTCAACACCGGCACGTCATCGATCGATTTGGTTTTAATCAAGGGAAATTGTATTCCCGATGGCATTTTGTCCATGTTTTTCATTAGCACCGTCCAGAGCTTCACCAGGCTTTCTTCCATATCCTCGCCCACAAAATATCGGACAGTTATCACTGTGAAATCAGGAAGAGATGTAGAGTAGATGAATTCCACCCCATGAATTTCGTTGATTATTTTCTCTAACGGTTTGGCCACACGCGCTTCTACTTCTTTAGCGCTGCCGCCGGCAAAAGGCACAAAAATATCCACCAATGGCACCACAATCTGCGGCTCCTCTTCTCTTGGGGTTAAAAATGTGGCAAAAGTGCCAATCAAGAGCGCTGCAATCATCAGCAGCGGGGTGAGTTTTGAATCAATAAAAGCGTTCGCCAGCCGACCAGAAATTCCAACTTTCATTACTTCACCTCCACAATTTGTCCATCCAACAACGATGCAGCCCCTTCCACAACCACGTCTTCACCAGGATTCAAGCCGGATAAAATTTCTATCTGCTGGTCTTGTTCTACGCCGGTACGAATCCAGCGCAGATGCGCCCTGTTTTCTGCACCAACCACATACACTCCCTCCAACTGTCCGCGACGAAATACTGCCAGCCGAGGCACCAGTAAAGTTCCCTTATCAGCTTTCCCGATGCTTATTCGGGCAAACATTCCGGACCGTATTTTCCCTTCTGGATTATCCAGAAGAACATGAATCTCAAATTGTCGACTCATAGGATCCGCCGAAGAGACTATCTTATCAATAGTGCTATTCGTGTATTCGCCGTTGATGCCAATGCTGGACGCCTCTACTTGAATTTGTGCGGGCATACCGATTTCAATATTTTGAACTTCATTCTCAGGTACTTTAGCTATAATTTTAAGCTTGCTGTTATTTTCTACTTCCAGAATAGGTTGGCCTGGATTAGCTAAATCTCCTGCATCCCTCATTTTTCGCGTAACCACTCCATCAAACGGCGCCCGCAGCTCTGCGTATTTAAGCATTTCATCCACTTCATTTTTCATTTCCTCTGCAGAATGTTTACGCGCTTTGGCGCTGGCGTATGCCGCTCGAATGTCATCAAGCTCCTTTTGAGTAGCCGCTTTTTTTTCGTACAGGGATTCGATTCGACTCAAATTCATTTCAACGTTTTTGTGATGCGCCGCAGCTTCGGCTATGCCTGCTTCGGCTTGTGCTTGTTTCGCTTCAATGTCCTTACTTCGCAGCTTGATTAGAGTGGCGCCTTTTTGCACTTCCTCTCCTTCGTCAACATAAATTGCCTCAATCCAGCCCATTAATTTGGTGGAGAGCCGCACTCTCTCAATGGGTTCGACGGTGCCTGAATAGGTCAGTCTTTGTTTAATGGGTTGAATGTCTACCCTGAGTGTTTTAACTGAAACTGGCTTTTCTAAAACTTTGTCCGGTAGTTCTTCACTACTGCAACTCATCAGTACCGTAGTGGAGAAAATAATAAACATGATTTTTAATCTTTTTATCATTTTAATACTCCTTTTCTTTAAAAATAAATTAGACTTCTGCAAAAACACATTTGAAATGGGTGTACAGGCTTTAACCTGCCTCTATCAATTCCAACCTAAAGGTTGAACACCCAGTATTGCAGTACTCCATTCAGAATAAATGATTATCATTTTATAAACCAAGCGCAAATTGTAATACACTTGCTGCGACAGCATAATCATGCCGGGCTTTGAGTAGTCGCAGCCTGGTATTGGTTAAGGTGACTTCTTTGTCCAGCAAATCAGAAGTTTTTTCTAAGCCTTCTCTGAATCTTTCTTCTACAATGCGCAGACTCTCGCTGGCCTGTTTCACTGCTGCTTGTGCGACTTGAATCCGTTGTTTCGCGGTCTGTACGGTTCGTTGAGCCTGGCGGATTTCCATTTTTGCTTTTTCTTCAGCCTGACGATATTGAACGGCCACTTCCTCGGCTTGTGCGGCAGCTTGTTTTGTCCGCCCAAAATTTCCCAATCCGTCGAAAAGCCGCCATTGCAATTGCAATCCCACTACCCAGTTGGAAGCATCCTTGCGGAAGGCTTCAGAAGCATTCCATTCAATCGCACCAAATGCATTCAAACGCGGAATCCAGTTACTTCGTTTCATCCAGACGTTGCGACGGGCTGCCCTGGATTGAAGCTGTAAAGCCCGCAGGTCTGAACGAGTTTTCACTTGCTCCTGCCCATATTCTTCGAACTGCATTTGTGAGGGAACTTCCAGGCTGTCCGTAGGAACGATAAACGACTCCTCTTCGATTCCCATGACAAATTTTAATCCATCGCTGGCGTTGGCAACCTGGTCGCCCGCAGATATGCGCTGTTCCTGCAATTCGGCCAGTCGAACCTCGGCAGCCAGATAATCCGCTTGATTGATCAATCCCTCTTCAAAGGCGGCTTTTGCGTCGTCACGATGCACTGTGGCAGACTCCACGGCTCCTTCGATGGCGGTTAAATTTCCCCGGGTCAAAATCAATCCGTAGTAGGCCTTTTTCACTTGCAGGACGACCATTTCTTCCGTGCGATTTAGAGCTTCTGCACGTGCCTGGACTCCTAATTTTGCGGCAGATTTACCGTAAATGGCGTCGAAATTCAGTAGTGGTTGCTGCATCTGGAAAGTGGTTGTAAAATTGTCAAACGCATCCGGATTGTTTAAAGCAGACAAATTAAAATCTACTTCTGAAAAAACGCCCTGTTTTAGTTTTAAACCGAATACCGTTACCGGATCATTGGATTTCATGTAGTTTTCAGAAATAGAAATCCGCGGCATGAAACCGCTCCACGCTTCCAGGTTTTGCCCTTTCGCCTGAGAAACCTGACTCCTGGCAATCTGAATCTGGTAACTCTGCTTTTGAGCCATTTCCAGAGCTTTTTCCAGAGACAGGGGAAGAATTTTCCCGTTCCGTGCAAATGTGAATCCTGCTGTTAAAAATGTGAATAGCAGAAAAATCAGTTTAATATATTTCATCAAATAACTCCTGTTTCAATAATTGAATATTATTTTCGATTAACCAATGTTTAATAGTTGGTTGCCAATGTTTGAAAAAGGATACATTTTTATTAACCAAACAATTCAACAATAGAACATTGTAACAATTGATCAATTAGAAGTCAAAGCAATTATGTTTAAAAAAGACAGAGAATGACTGAGTACGAGCTCAAAAAGTTTTCTCCTTGAATTATAATTTTTTTTTTGTTATCTTAACCGCTATAATGGAAAAGAATTCTATACCGCAAGATGGCGATTTTGCTCTGGTGAAATCCGCCATGGCTGGAGACGCCGGCGCTTTGCAAGAACTTGTGCAAAAATATGAAGAAACCGTCTTTGGCTTCGCTTTTAAGGTATGCCGAAGTCAGGATGATGCAGAAGATACCTTGCAGGAAGCCTTCCTGAATATTCTAAAATCCCTGAAAACTTTCAATTTCAAATCCAGTTTTTCTACATGGATTTACCGCATCGTTTCAAACTCCTGTTTGATGAAATTTCGTAAGGAAAAGCGTGAACGCTGGGAATCCTTTGAACGGATGGATAAACCAGAAGAGAGAATTCAGGACACCTACACCAAATGGCCCGATTCACCGGTTGAACAAATTTTAACCAAAGAATTAAAAAGCCAAATGGACCAGGCCATTCTTGAGCTACCACCGATTTATAGATTGGTATTTGTCTTAAAAGATATCGAAGGCTTAAAGATCGAGGAAGTGGCTAAAACGTTAAAAATTTCAATTCCCGCAACCAAAGCCCGATTACGCCGGGCCCGGCTGTTTTTACGCGACAAACTTGAACCTTATGTGAAGCAATAGATGGAGTCGTCAGTCAAAGAAAGAATTCTGAAAATTTGCGACGAACTGGGGAAAGATATGGAATCTCCGCAATGTCGAGTCCTGCAGGAGTATATAAAAACCTGTCCCAATTGCCAGGCGTTTGTGGATTCAATAGAAAAGACTATCGCACTTTATCAAAACTATACTCCGAAATATTCAAGCAACACTCACAATAAATTAGTAAAAAGGTTAAGAGCAATATCTAAAGTTTGAAGTTCAAAATATTTTACAATAAAAAACGAAGATTTGACTCTAAACAGTTTAGCAAAGCTGCACCACAATAAACGCTAAAACAAAAGTAACAAATTCAAATTATTGCCAACAGATAAATGAATCCAACGGATGGGAATATAATAAAAACAAATCCGTTGGTTTTATTTGAGAATTAAATTACTAATCACCCTTATTTTGAGAAAGAACTTAATATGAATATTTATACTATTATTATTATAACCACGCTCGTTTTTAGTTATCTGATAAGCCTTATCACAGAAATTCTGAACCTCAAAGCTTTGCGAAATGAATTGCCCGAAGAATTTGAGGGAGTCTATGATGCTGAAGCATACAGGAAATCCCAGGAATATACCCGTGTTACAACAAGATTTGGATTTATGACTTCCACATTCAGTATCATTCTCACGTTACTCTTCTGGTTTGCCGGAGGGTTTAATTACCTGGATCAAATTGTCAGAGCCTGGAGCTTACACCCAATTTTAAATGGATTGCTGTATATTGGCATTCTAATTATTGTCAAGTCTATTTTATCGTTGCCTTTCAGTATCTATGCTACTTTTGTTATTGAAGAGAGATTTGGATTCAACAAAACGACACCCTTGACATTTATTACTGATTTATTAAAAGGATTGGCCCTGTCTATCTTATTAGGCGGACCTTTGCTGGCGGGTGTTTTAGCATTTTTTCAATACACCGGTAACATGGCCTGGCTTTACTGCTGGCTCGCTACTACGCTTTTTACTTTGTTTGTACAATTTATAGCACCTACGTGGATTATGCCCTTGTTTAATAAATTTACGCCTTTAGAGGATGGTGAGTTGAAAGAAGCGATTCTTTTTTATGCTCGCTCAGTCAGTTTCTCCCTCAAGAATTTATTTGTCATGGATGGCTCCAAGCGTTCCACCAAATCCAATGCATTCTTTACAGGATTCGGTAAAAATAAACGTATCGCTTTATTTGACACTTTGATTGAAAAGCATACGGTTAAAGAGCTGGTGGCGGTGTTAGCTCATGAGATTGGTCATTATAAGAAAAAGCATATTATTCAAGGCATGATTATAAGCGTTTTACATATGGGTGTTATGTTTTTTTTACTATCTGTGTTTATAAGTCATAAAGGTTTGTTTGAAGCATTTTATATGGACAATACTTCAATTTATGCAGGCCTGATTTTCTTTGGCATGCTTTATTCACCAATCGAGTTGATTTTATCCATATTCATGCAAATTCTTTCTCGAAAAAATGAATATCAGGCTGACCGTTTTGCTGCTCAAACAACCAAGACTCCGGAATCCATGATTGATGCGCTCAAGAAGCTTTCGGTGGCTAATCTGTCCAATTTAACACCGCATCCTTTATACGTTTTTCTCAATTATTCACATCCGCCAATGCTTGAACGTATAAAAGCGATCAGGCAAATCAGGACATCTTAACAAAGAAAAAGTGTGATTGGGAATAAGACAGCGCAACCATCCATCGCCACTGAAGAGTTTCAAAAAAATTTACAAAAAAACAAAGTTCGGTAACCTTGTATTACAGCGCGGCCAGGCCACAAATCCCACAACTGAGAGAATGAATAATAAACCACAAAGATACAAAGAAATTTACAGATAAAATCTTTGTCAACTTTGTGGTAAATTTGATAACTTTTTTAATGTAGCAGGTTTATCGCTCCCACTCCACAGTATTTCTCGAGTTAAAGGTCGCTGGTCATGATGAAGACTGGCCGCCGTACAAACGTCTCGTATATCGGCCGCAGTCTGTCAGTATTGTAGTATTTATTAATATCAATAACCTTCTTTCTTCCAGTAACAACATTGATTGGAACGGTGTCATAGCAACCATTGCGGAGGCTGACAAGACGTCCCGATGTGTTTGAAAGCACCAGATCAAAGGCAATGTTTCCGAAAGCCATTGGCACAATTGAATCAAGAGCGTCAGGGTCGCCGCATCGGACTAAATAACCGAGACGCTGGTTGACAATGTTAATTCGTTTGCCTTTGTTATATTTTGGAGAGAGCTCCTTGAGACGGACAGACACTTTGTCGCCAATACCACCAAGCTTGCGGTGGCCGTACTGGTCTTTTTCATTGCTTTCAAAATGCATGGTCTTGTCATCTTTCATTTGCGCACCTTCGGAAACCAGAACAACCGCGTAATTGCTTGGATGATGCTTACGGTCTTCGATCAGGAGTTTGATCAATTTTTCAGAGTCAAAAGGGTGTTCAGGAATTACACAGCGATCTGCAGCTCCAGCCATCGTGGGCACCATGGCGGTATAGCCGGCATATCTTCCAAAAACTTCAATCACGAGTAAGCGTTCATGAGAACCAGCCGTTGTTCGGAGTGTGTGAGTTAGCTCGATTGTGCGCGTCACACAAGTACTGAATCCGATGCAATAG
Organism: uncultured Cytophagia bacterium; assembly: GCA_964539665.1. GTDB lineage: Bacteria > Zhuqueibacterota > Zhuqueibacteria > Oceanimicrobiales > Oceanimicrobiaceae > CAZIKB01. Next base: position 26,649 of record CAZIKB010000067.1, on the reverse strand, counting down.
TCTGTGCCCGGAACGTCGTTATCCATAGTTTTGGGAATGGCCACAACCTTCACCCCTTCTTTGTGAAGGCGATGAGCATAACTCAAAGTGTCATCACCACCGATGGGAATAAGAAAATCGATATTTAAAAAATTCAGATTCTTGAGGACCTCTGGTGTGACGTCATTTATTTCCTTGGTGTACTTATCCCTAAGATGATTTGGAACAATACTCTTGGGAAGATGACTCGGCCTTGTACGCGACGTGTGAATAAAAGTCCCGCCTGTCCTCCCTGCTCGGTCCACGATGTCTTCGGTCAGGACTTGAATTTGCTCCCCGTTGTCGGCTTCTTTATCAGGAATCATATCTACCAGACCTGCCCACCCACGCCGAATACCCAGTACCCGGTATCCCTCACGCAGGGCGCGAAATGTCACAGCGCGGATAGCCGGATTAAGGCCCGGCACATCGCCCCCTCCTGTCAGAATTCCAATGGTGCCTTTGTGTGCCATAAATTTTACCCTCCTTATAACAAATTTGTTACTTTAATAATAATATAGGTTTATTCAAAAGTGTTTTATTAAAAACACAAATCCTTTCCAACACTTAAACTAATAAAATCATCATTAAGTGCAAGAAAAAAATCACCTTTTACGAATGGGCAAAATAACCGAAAAAGTTGTTCCTTTCCCCGGCACACTTTCAACTTTAATTTCCCCACCATGCTTTTGAACAATGTTATAAGTCGTGGATAAACCAGAAGTTAGTTTAATGCGCTCACCACCGGCCGTAAAACCAAAATTAAAAATCTTATCTACTTTGTTTCGGGGGATCCCCTTACCTGTATCCGAAATCTGAACATAAATATGATTGTTCTTCTTAAAAGTTTTAATGCTAATCGTACCTGAGTTATCAATTGCTTGTGAGGCATTCTTCAATATATTTATAAAAACCTGGTTTAATTGACTGGGATAGCAAGCAAACTCTGGAATTTTACCATATTCCTTAGAAACAAAAATTCTATTCAAAAATTCATAACCCAATAGGGTCAAACTACTGTCAATCCCCTCATGTATATCCACTTTCTTATATTCTGCTTCATCCAACCTGGCAAAATTTTTCAAACTTTTTACAATCGTGGCAATGCGTTCGCCCGCGATCAAGTTCACTTTAGTGTTTTCCTTAAGTATCTTCAAAGATTTTTTAAGCTCAAGGTTGTTTTTCATTTCCTTTAAAGATTCACTTTTTTCTATTACAGACTCTATTGTATCAATGCAGCGATCAGAGACATCTATCGAACTGTTCACTGCACCGATGGGATTATTGATCTCATGGGCTACACCCGCAACTAAATCTCCTAAAGCTGCCATCTTTTCTTTCATCAAAAGCTGTTCCTGGGTATTCTTCAACTGGAGCATGGCTCTTTCAAGATCTTCATTTTGTGCTCTGAGTTTTGCAGCTTGTCGTTCTGTTTTATCTTTTCCTTCTCTCAGTGAGGTGGTCATCTGATTAAAAGAATGGGCCAGGTTGCCGATTTCATCTTTAGTTGAAATATCAAGACGCACATCTAAATTCCCATTAGCAACCTTTCTGGCAGCTAATTCAAGTTCTTGCACAGGTATAGTGATAAAGCGCACCAAACCTAATGCTATGATAACTGATAAGAGAATTGTTACTACATACAAAATAATCATAATTTTGTGGGTTGAGTTGTAAGTGACTTCAACCCGCTTCGCAGCGTCAAATGAATCATTTTTGTTCACGTTAACGAGTTCTACCAAAACCGAGCTGATCTCTATAAACACTTGCTGCGCTTCACTGGTCAGCAACTGAACTGCCTTTTTATAATGGTCAGCTTGATGCTTCCTGAAAAAATCGATACTGATGTCCTTGTACAATTCCCATTGCTCTTCGAATTTGATGTAAAGCTCTCTTTCCTCATCTGAATAAAGGTTACGTCTCTCGGAATCGGTTTTGAGGCTATCATAAATATCTACATTCCCATCAATTTCGGTTAACAAATTTATCATGGCGAAGTTTTGTTCCTGTGCTTGCTCTGCACTGGTCGTAAAAGCCTGCTGTAATTGTAGTAAGTAAAGGTTTGAAACTCCTAAATTGATATCGGAGAGCGCTACTGCTCGAGGAAGCCAGTTATTGGTCACTTCATCTAATTCAGCCTTAATCGCTGCCATTTTCCGGGTCGAATAAACGTGGGAACCGGCCATAATGATAAGGATTATCGAGAAGCCAAGCATCTGTTTGGTCCCTAATTTCAAATCTTTTAATTTCATAATGATGGTACTCTGTTAAGCCTTCTTGAGTTTTACCCTATTATTTCTTTGCTTTGTTTATTACAAGCAAAGTTTTAACCTCACCGCTCACTATTGATTGACTCACAAACCCAATTGCTCCGGGAGTGGAGGTAATTTTATTTAACATCTCTTCCTCAGACTTGAGTGTTTCAGGCGGATCGCCTTCCCCCGAGAGCATCTTTTTCAACCAGATGGACTTCATTCTTGATGAACTCTTCCCTAAAAATTTATAAAATATCTCTTTTACTTCACCCTTTGGTTTTAAATCAAGTACGATTACTGGCAGGTCATTACTCCATTTCTTGATGTCGCAAGTATAAAAGTCTAACAATTCAGATTTTTTGAGAGTATCTTCCGGAACAAATTTATGGGCAATGACAGCTACCTGAGCAAATAAACCAGTGGTACAAAATAACAAACAGAAAATTGTAACGAGCACTTTTTTCATAATTATATTTTCCTTCTCCGACAGTCAACACTAACTTAAAAGAATACAGAAATAGCCATGGAATAGTGGTTAGATTCCAATTCCTGATAGAATTCCACACTGGGCACCTTATTTTCAACATCCACTGGCGCAAATTGGGCTTTCAGTTTAATCCTGTCATTCAGATTGTAGGCCAGGCCGAATGTGGGTACTTTAATATCAGATTTAACAGTATAAAGCAATATCTCATCACTATTGTTAGAAGTCGCCTGGAGGAATTTCTGTTCAGTAAACCAGTAACTGGCGTAAGCAAAAAGTCGTTCAGTAATATTATATCCAAGCGTACCGTAGTAGAATATTTTGTCAGTATTTATATCAGGTATATCATGGTCGTAAGAAACAGAAATGAATTCTCCTTCCAATGAAAATGCTCCAATGTGATAGGTAAGATCAACTCCAACACGAGTTCTTGGGATTTCCTCAAATCTGTAAGATGGTCCACCTACCACTGGTCTCAGACCTTGAAAAAAATTTACATTATCTCGAGTTGCGGAAAATCCAACTTTTAATTCTCCAAAGCGAATCCCGACTCGCCCACCAATTAGAAAAGTATTTGTGGAGTCAACGCCCGTTTGAACGATATCAAGGCTATCCGGTACGCGAGTAGTAATATTTGGGCTGTTACCCAGGTAACAAGCGTAATCAATTTTCACTTCATTAATTGGTATAAAACCGTATGCCTGGACAAAGGCTCTTGCAGGTGTCGCTTCTTCAACCGCGATGAATTCACTGAATGAAGTTTCATAAACCAATGGCCTGATTACATAAGGCAGCAAGGGAGTGCGATTTTTTATTTCATTAAGATGATTAAAAATCGGTATTTGTAAGCCCAATTTCAAGTTAAACTTTTCATTTGATCTATACTTTACCCAGGCTTCTTCGAGATTAAAGGCGCCCCACTGCCTGCTGGATGAAAAGTTGTTCAGGACTTCAAAATTGACGAAAGACGTCCAATGCTCAGCGAGGTCCTTTTGAAAAAACAAATTCAACTGTTGCACACTAAAAGAATTTTGTTCCGGATCATCTCCGAAATCCGATTGATGAGTCAACGTGTTTTGGAAGTAACCAAATATTTTCAAGGTCGACGACTCAGGCTGGGCAAGGATGTTAGACGCAGCGATATGTAATAGTAACACAAAAATTACAGCTTTAAATTGCATCATCATTTATACTCTCCCTTAATCAAGAATTAAAATAAGAAGCTTGAAAATGTTTTGAAATAATAACCTCGCGCTAATGCGCAGTGTCCAAAATTTAAAGTACTTAAAGTGACTAAAGTTTGAAGTTCAAAGTAAAGAAAGTTTAAAGTCAAAAACTTTTACATAAAACAAGAAGTATTAACTTTCAACAGACGAACGCGGTAAACCGCAAATTGTTAAATAATATAAAATCATAAGCAAATGCAAGGAAAAAATTCATGTATGTAAATTAAATAGCAAATAACAAATCCATTTTTCCGCCCCATGAAATTAATGGAATTACTCATCATTATTTTCAATAACATAAAAATATTTCAAGTGTATGTATTCGACCACAATGTACAGAACCATGTCTCACAATAATTGTATTGAATCAAAAAAAAACAATTTAATAATAAATAAAATACTTGTAATAAATTGTTCAATTTTTTAAATTACATAAAATTAATTTGTTACAAGGGTGGAATTATTTCATTGTTGTTGGCATAGTGTTTGATAAGAAACGATAATAAGATTGCAAGTAACTTTGAACTAATAATTAGGAAAAATCTATGAAGGAACTGTTTTATTTTTCACACTCCGATTTAATGATTCAAGTAGAACCTGACCAACAGACCAAGACCTACCAATATTCCAGTCATAGAAAAATAACATTTTCAGAACGAGAAATTGTGGAACGATATCTTATCAACAATGTAGTTGAAAAAACAGAGATTAACCCAAATAATCCTGCCTGTTTATGCTATACCGGAATAGACATCGATTTAGAAAAAGAGTTTAAGCAATTCCAACAAAACAAAACAAACAAAATTTTATCTACAAAAGAAAAAACTATTGATAATGCCGTTGAAAGCTTAATTGCCAAATCCATGTCAAACTACTATTTCGAACAAATTGGCGACACGATTTTAGAACTAAAAAAAATGATTCGTAAATCCCCTACTGCCAATGATTTGACAAGTTGTAAACAAAATCTTGTAGAACTGGTTAAAGCATATAACATGTATTCACTGGATACTATCAAGGTCGAGGATGTGTTACCAAAAAAACTTAGTTCAACCGGACAATCTGCATACTCTGCTTAGTTGTCTTTTTCGGGTAAATACTTTTTAGGGAATTTTGCCACAACAGTATATTGCGGATCGACAATATTCGCGACTGTCGAGCTGCCTACTTGCGAAAGCACCTGGTAGGCTTCCCAGCGGTCGAAACCATAATCTTCCTCCATCCACTCAATGAGTTCTATGTGTGCCAGGCGAAAGGCGTCAATTAAAGGACGCGCACTGCCTGCCACCATGATGAAGTCGTCGTCTTCGATGCGCGGCCAATCAATGGCTTTATTTTTAATAAGATCAAACTGCAGCGTCACATCTAATGTGGTCTCAGGGCCCGTGCCTGCAATTTCTCCATGGCCTTGTATGGCATGGCCATCACCAAAATAAAAGTAGGCTCCTTCATGAAATATCGGCAAATAGATGGTAGCCCCTTCACGGATTTCAGGAGCATCCATGTTACCGCCAAAATCGCCAGGCCAGAGACCAGGGAAGGACTCTTCTCCTTTTGGTGCTACTGCCACACGTCCTATCATGGGCGCCATTGGCACTTCGATTTTCTTAAGTTTACTCCTTGAAAGCTCCAACATTGCAATGTTCTTTGTGCGGTCCAAACGCCAGAGAAATCGTTCGGCTGGTACTTTTGGATTAAGCATGCGCACCCGTACATCGCTGGCCAAACCACCAAAATTGGGATTAATGCGTGCTGGAGCCAGGTCCCTGTTTGGACGAGCCCGCAAAATTTTCACGACTAATTGATCCTTTGAAGTCGCTCCTTCGATATAAATGGGTCCGACTTCCCCGGGCCATTCCCCACCCTCTTCAGTAAAATACTCACTCATCATGGATTCACTGATGAGCACATCGCCCGGTTTCATTCGCAAAACTGGTTCCCGAACTTTGAAAGCTTTGTAGCCAACTTTCGGAGTGAAACGCGTTGTGTCCTGAGCCAGTATTAATTGGGACAGAAATAAAACAGTCAGACAGGATAAAAATAATTTGTGTGAAATTTTCATGCTCTCCCTCCAGTATTATTTAAAAGATGCTTCTTGTTATTAAGACTAATATAAAAATGTTTGAATAATCCAATCATTGCGCACGCAAGATATTTATTATAAGACTTATTTTACATCACTTAATTAAGACTCCAGAGCGCTAAAGTATTTTTATCTTTTATCAATATTCGCTTGTTAAAAATTGCCGGATGCGCCCAGGTTGGGGAATTCGCAACCGCATATTCTTTAACTGGTGTGAAGGTCTGCCCCTCACGTTTGGCAACAAATAAACGACCATCTGTCTTCAGACTTAATAGAAAATCGCCGGCCCGAATCAGGGCGGTGTTACTCCCTTCCCGGCCCTGGCTCTGCCACACAAGCTTGCCAGAATTTGCATCGATGGATACATGCATACCTTTACGCTTATCCGAAAAGGCTACAATTAAATCGTTGAATAAAATCGGTGTGCTCATATAACTGCTAATATCCTTAATTGCCCATACCTGTTCGGTTGACCAGGCATCACCATTTTTCACGACCATCAGCCTCATCATGCCCTGGTCCAAACCAGATAAGATTAAATCATTTTCGTACAAAATTGGAGTGACCGCATTTTGTGTCCAGGGGGTATTAAAAGGAATCTGCCACAAAAGCTCACCGCTGGCGAAATCAATCCCAATAACATGTTCCTGTGAAAATGTAACAACCTGTTTTGTGCCCTGAATTGTGCCCAGGATCGGGGAAGAATAACCCGGGCCATCGTCAGCCCATTGCCATTGTGTCTTGCCGGTTTGCAGGTTTACAGCAATTAAGGCACCGTCTTCGTGCCCGCCCACATGCGCAATACAGAAGCCCTCTTCTGCTAACGGCGACATAGCCGTACCGTATAGCGGAGATGTGGTTTTAAACACCTCTGAAAAATCCTTTTGCCAATTCATTTTGCCGGTTGCAGTGTCATAGCATGATAGAATTCCACTGATACCCAGTGTGATGAGTTTGCCGTCATAAACCACTGGCGTCGATTTTGGACCTTTGCCGTGAGTTAGTGCTGCTGAGCTCATTGTGTACGGCGCTGGATAGGATTTACGCCAAACAACTTTACCTTTCTGCAGATTAATTCGCGAAACCACTTCTTCATCACTTTGCCTGCTGAATAAATAAATTGCATTTTTCGTAACCACCGGGGATGAATGACCTGAACCGACATCGATTTGCCAGATTCGCTGCAATTTATCCGGCCAGGTTTCCGGAATATCGGAAGTAGAAATCACGCCATCCCGATTTGCTCCCCGCCACTGAGACCAATCCTGGGAAAAACTTTCCGGGGTTGAAATAAGAAATTGTACAAAAAGAGCTGCAACAATGAAATGTCTAATGGTAATCATGAATTTTACATCACCTCGCATTTAATATTAAGTAGAAATTCAAGTATAAAATATGTCGATAAATTACAACTATGTCAAGAAAAAATTGCACAGAAATGGAACTTGATACAGATAAAATTTTTGGGCTTTAAAAAAGAACTTGCAGCCTGACTGCTTCCTGTAGAATTCAGTATTTCAGATTATATTTTACAGGCACCCAGTTTTTTGCTTTACAGGATTTATTGGGGCAAACAAAAGTAGGTTCGTCTATATGGGGGATAAGGTTTCGCTGGATTTTTGTTTTGCATTTACCACAGATAAAAAAGACAACTTCTGGAGAAACCTCAAAATAATAAGGGACAATGGCATTTTTTTGAGCTGCTCTCAACTCCCATTCTTTGCGTTTTGCAGTGCCTGGTTCGGACATAGAACATTATTACTTCAGAGCCACACAATTGAGATTTTAAGGGCCAACTCAATCATGAAATCTAAAACGAACGATTAAGGATCGAATTATATCAAGATGATCTGGTGCCATTGTTTGCAGTTGAAATCCAGTATTGTAATAATCAGGATTGATGTCTTTTTTACCCCAGACACTTTTCGCGGTAAAAGAAATTTGATTGACACCTCTCACTTCAGTGGGCAATTCCAAATTGAAATGATAATTCTTATCTGTTTTAAGGGGCGTCTCGCTCATGAGCATAAATCCTATTTTTGAGATATCCACTAAATGCCCTACGAGCTTGTCCTGTTTTTGGTCAAATACTCTCAAATAATAAATTAGATGGCGTCTAATAGATTTTCTTTTTTCTACCATAATGAATTAAATCGACCATTATATTATCGTTCTTAAACTATTAACATGGTTGTAATAATAATCCCTATTTGTTCATTAGATTGACAGGAATATTTTTATAATTAGCGCTTAACTGATATTGTTCGCTAACGGACACCAAGTGTAATGCCAGCGGATACTTTCATATGATACTTCAATGTTGTTTTGAGTCTAAGTTTTTTAAAAACCAAGTGTGGCACATTTATTGAATTAATTAAAATATCTCACTAAAAGGAGACTTACTATGATAAAAAATTACCTGAAAATCGCCTTCAGAAACCTGGCAAAAAATAAAGCATATACAATTATTAATGCACTCGGACTCTCCATAGGAATTGGCAGTTGCCTATTTATTCTTGTTCTTACACAGCTCGAACTCAGTTTTGACAATTATCATTTAAACAGAGAACGTATTTACCGACTAACAGATGTCATCCAGGTATCGTCAGATCGAACCCTGCATACAGCGTCCTCGCCAGCGCCCTGGGGACCGGCCATGCGTAAGGATTATCCTGAAATTGAAAACTACGTGCGCTATTTAATTAGAGGACATGTTGTTCGCAATAAGGATAATCTCATTAACGAAACTATTGTCTACACTGATCCCGGTGTTTTTGAGGTTTTCACTTATCCACTAATCAAAGGCAATCCGAAAACAGCCCTGACTCAGCCCTATTCCCTGGTTTTGACAACTGAGATGGCCGAGAAGTATTTTGGCGATGACGATCCCATGGGTAAAACGCTTACCTTTGATAATAAACAGCAATTTGTGATTACAGGTGTGATGAACAAAGTACCTGCGAATTCTTATTTCACATTCAATTTTCTGGCTTCATTCGCATCTTTAAATGAACAAAATTTTGAAGCGGTAAACGACTGGCGCAGCCACTGGTGCCACACCTATTTTCTTTTATCAGATGATGCTTCCCCCGCAGAAATTGAACAGCGGTTTCCAGATTTTATCCATAAATACATTGAGGAACAGTACCAGGAACGATATCGACCGCAGCTGCAGCCGTTCACGGATTTGCATCTGCATTCAGACCTGGGTTCTGAATGGGGTGATACTCTTGATATCGCGTATCTCTATATTTTTTCAGCCATTGCTGTCTTTATCCTGTTAATTGCCTGCATCAATTTCATGAATCTGGCTACGGCGCGTTCAGCCAAGCGCGCTAAAGAAGTTGGCATGCGTAAAGTGCTCGGCGCTTACCGGCCCCAGCTAATCCGGCAATTTCTGACCGAATCCATTGTCATTTCTTTCATTGCGTTATTTTTTGCGGTCATTTTTGTGGAGCTCGCCATACCGTGGTTTAACGGTCTGACTGAAAGAGAAGTCAGTATCAACTATTTTGAAAATAACCTATATTTAACTTCATTATTTGTGATTACTTTAGTTGTGGGTATTTTATCTGGCAGCTATCCTGCCTTTTTTCTTTCCAGGTTTCAACCAGTAAAAGTCATTTCAGGTCATCTTTCAATGGGGCTTAAAGGTGCCGGCTTAAGAAAAACTCTGGTGGTAGCCCAGTTTTGTATTGCTATATTTATGATTATCGCTAATTTTATTTTATATAACCAAATCAAGTTTCTTCAAAATAAGGATTTAGGCTTTGATAAAAATAATATAGTCGTGTTTGGCGGACCACAAAATAATACAGTTGAACGACAGGCAACCATCAAAAATGAACTTTTACAAAAGCCAGAAATTCGCAGGGTTGCTCTAACTTCAAGTGAACCGGGGGACGGCTATATGTGGGGACGATTTTTACCGGAAGGTACATCGGAAAAAGATGGCTTAATGTTGAAAAATATTGCCATTGATGATGAGTATTTTTCTTTGCTAAACATTGAGCTCATCGCCGGACGTAATTTTTCTAAGAATATTGCTTCTGATACCAGTGACGCAATCATAATCAATGAAACCGCTGCACAACAATTCGGCTGGGATGATCCAGTTGGCAAACGGATCGATTGGCTAAATAATGAGGCCGGCACAAAATCCTATACTGTAATAGGTGTGGCAACAGATTTTCATTTTGAACCTTTACACGAATCCATACAACCTCTTATTATACATAAGTCCCCGGCATATTTAAATTCATATTTAATTCGCCTGGAATCATTAGATAAAGCTGCGACGGTCAAAGACCTGGAAGCCCAGTGGAAACTTTATGATCCCGATAACCCAACTTTTCACTATTTTCTGGATGACGACCTTGCCTTGGAATACAGGTTTGAGCAAATAATTGGCAGCCTATTGATAAAATTTACTATCCTTACGATATTCATCGCCTGCCTGGGTTTACTGGGTCTGTCATCTTTTACTGCTGAGCAGCGTACCAAAGAAATCGGCATCCGCAAGGTGTTGGGCGCTTCATTGCAAAATATTATCACTATGTTGTCGAGTGAATTTATGAAACTTGTGCTTCTGGCCAATATAATTGCCTGGCCGTTAGCCTATTTCGGAATGAAAGCCTGGCTGCAAAACTTTGCGTATCACATTGAAATTGGTCTTTGGATTTTCCTGGTTTGCGGCGCAATAGCTTTAGCTATTGCCTGGTTGACCATTTGTTACCAGGCTATTAAAGCAGCGCTGGCCAATCCGGTGAAATCTTTACGGTATGAGTAAAGGAGAAATTATGCTTCAAAATTACCTGAAAATTGCTTTTAGAAATCTCTTAAAACAAAAGTTCTATTCAAGTCTGAACATTCTTGGACTGGCTCTGGGAATTGCCTGTTGTTTGCTAATATTGCTATATATCAGGGACGAACTTAACTATGATAAGTATCATGAAAAATCAGAGCAAATCTACAGATTCAGCACAGGTTACATTCAGGAAAACGGCCTTGAAGCAAAGGTTCCTGTAATCCCGGCTATGTGGGCGCCTACTTTAAAATCGGAATTTCCGGAGGTGCGGAATTACGTGCGGTTTTATAAATACCGCAGCGATATTCTGGTGCAATCCAAAGAAAATGAAAAGAGCTTTTATGAAGGCAATTTCTTTTGGGCGGATTCCACTGTGTTTGATATATTTACATTTCCTGTGGTCGAAGGTAATCCTGAAACAGCTTTGGTACAGCCTAATTCAGTGGTGATATCCCAAACAATGGCCGAGAAGTATTTTGGCGATGAAAGCCCAATCGGACATAATCTAACCTACGTAAATCGTGGCACTGTTTTCGAATTGCATGTTACTGGTGTGATGAAAGATGTGCCGTCAAACTCCCATTTTCATCCCGAGTTCATTGCGAGTTTGTCCACGTTTAAACCGGGTACCTGGCACTGGGCTTATGATCTACCTACAAGCTGGACCAATACGTTTTACTATTCATATATTCTCCTTCAGGAAAACGCGGATTACCAGGAATTGCAAGCTAAACTGCCAGCGTTTCTTGAAAAACATATCGGCGAAGAAGCCCGGGAATTCAAACCGTTTCTACAGCCATTGACCGGTATTCATTTACATTCAAATCTGGGCGGGGAATTTGAGGCCAATAGCAGTATTCTTTATGTGTACATTTTCACCTCAATTGCTTTTTTGATTTTGTTTGTGGCCTGTATTAATTATATAAATTTAGCGACCGCGCGGTCGTTCAGGCGTTCGAAAGAAGTTGGTTTGCGTAAAACACTCGGCAGTAATAAGACGCAGCTTGTCTTGCAGTTTTACGGCGAGTCATTTTTAATGACCGTGATGGCCCTGCTCATCGCATTTCCGATAGTGGAAACAATTCTACCGTTTTTTAATCAACTGGCAGGTAAAACGTTGGAACTTAACTATTTTGATAGCGGAACGTCTGTTCTATATTTTATCGGTTTTCTTTTTCTGGTAGGCATAATTGCTGGCAGCTATCCCGCACTCTACCTATCCCGGTTTAATCCGGTGGATGTTTTAAAAGGACGCCCGGTTGTTTCTTCCCGGCACAGGATTGGAGTACTTTGGAGTTCACTGAAAAGTCATTCATTTTTACGAAAAATGTTAGTTGTTTTTCAATTTGCCATTACCGTCTTTTTAATCATCTCTACCGGTGTGATTGCCAAACAGTTGGATTTTTTCAGGCAAAGAAGATTAGGGCTTGATGAAGGCGTCATTATTACGATTCCTTTGCGTGGCAACGATGTCTTCGGTCAATACGCCAATTATAAAAGTGAAATTCTGCAAAACACCAATATTGCCAGCGCGGCTGCGTCGTCGCACATTCCATTTACTGATCACAAACAAGGCAGCTATAAACTGCCCGAGATTCTGGGAAGTGAAGTGCATTTCGAAAGCGACTATTTTGTGGTCGACCCGGATTTCGGTAAATTGTTCAACCTTGAGATTGTGAACGGACGTGATTTTTCAGTGGAAAGAGATGGTATTTCAGACAACAAATCATTCATTTTGAGTGAACGAGCGGTGCAGGCTCTCGGAATTACAAATGAACAGGCCATCGGCAAGCATATTGACGATCCTTTCTGGCAGGCTTCCGGGCAAATTGTTGGAGTGGTCAAGGATTTTCATTACCGCAGCATGCACAGCGAAATTGGCCCACTGGTGATTAAAATGGATCCGCGGTTTGTAAGATTTCTATCGGTAAAAATCAGCTCTGAAGAATTTATGCGTGAACTGAACTTTCTAGAGGAAAAGTGGCTGACGTTCTTTCCAGACTCGCCGTTTTATTATACTTTCTTAGATGATGACCTGAATCATCTCTACAAAGCCGAAGAAAAAATGGGCGAGCTTTTTAACATATTCAGCGCCATCGCGATTGTCATAAGCTGCCTGGGCCTGTTTGGCCTGGCATCATTTTCAGCGGAACAGCGAACCAAAGAAATCGGCGTGCGCAAAGTTTTAGGCGCTTCAGTCGCGGATGTCATCATTTTGTTAACAAAGGATTTCACCAAACTTATCATTGCGGCATTTCTGGTTGCCATGCCCTGCGCCGCTCTATTTTCAAAAAGCTGGCTGCAGGAGTTTGCCTACCGAACTGATTTAGAGGCTGCGACGTTTCTTTTTGCGGGACTATTTGTTTTGCTAATCGCGTGGATAACTGTTGGGTATCAGTCAGTCAGGGCGGCTCTGTCGAATCCGGTGGAAGCACTCAGGTATGAGTAGTCTCGTAGTATAACGATTCTGCGTTTTTGGGGGACGGTTTCGTTATTGTATTAGCAATGGTTAGTTGTCACTGGTCAGGGATGATTATCTATCGTAACGTACATTTAACCGGCAAAACCGCATATCTCCTACCTTTCAGATTTTTCCTGAAGCCATACTACCAGGCTGTGCGGTTTTAGAATATTGTGGGTAACAAAGTTTTCTAAACAAAAAATAGAGATAGATTAGTTTTCGAATTTTAGAACGATTTTTTCATGAAGTAGTGTAAAATTTATGTGACCACCGACGATAACTAAATCCGGTTAGTAGAACAATAATCAGCGCTACAACTGCTGTGAGAAAAAATCCTGTCGACATACCTGGCTTCTGAAAACCAGGTTCGCCGTACATTACAAATGAGGCCCAGTAAAGCGGATGATGATAATTAACTTCTGTCGTTTTCTGAGGCGTGTTCAAAACTCTTCTTTTCGCTTCAGTCAATGCTATAGCTTTGGGGAGTCCTTGCTTTAGATAGTAATCATAGAACTTGATCATCAAATCGGCTGCGAATTTATCATCTACCTTCCAATGGGTCATGAGGACAGTTTTAGCGCCCGCGCCGAGAAAGAGTCGCGGAAGGCCAAGCACACCCTCTCCTGGAACAACCTTACCACGGCCGGTTTCGCAAGCGCTCAAGGCGACCAAATCGGCATTCAGCTTCATATCTGCAATTTCATATCCCATAAGGATCCCGTCATCCTCCATGTCGTCGCTGGTTGATAAGACGAGTCCCGAAAACGCATCGTGCGTCGTGTCGACAAATGCGTGTGTCGCAAAATGAATGATATCATAATTAGGCGTCTCCAGGAACAGTCTCTCTTTTGTAGCCTCTTCCCTGCGAAAAATTGAAGTCTTTGAATGGATGTCCTTGATTCCATCAGCTTCTTTCGATGAGAAAATAAGCGGATCGAAGTTCCAACCTGTACGAAGGCTTGCAAGCTTCTGGCTCTCCATCAAAGGCGCTTCATCAAATGGGTCGGCGAAGACGAGCACATTCTGGGACGCCGGGCTGAAATCAGTCTCTACCATGAAAGAGGCGTTCGGGATATAGCCAATCGAATAACGTTGAACCAGAAAGTCATCCGAGTAAGTTGCGGAATCTGCTGTTGTATACTTGTTACGCTCCGGCTTCGCTGTTAGTAGGAGTTCAAATGGCAAGTTCGCCAGATGAGCGTCGGGAACAATGAGCACATTTGCGGGTAATTGCACCGCATTTTCAATCGGCACTATCAAGACCCGATAAAGTTCATGCGCCAAATCAGCTTTGAACACAGCTTTAGCCACATCTTCCGTCATGCTGTGAAAGGGATTCAACAGGGATCGAATCGATGAATCCAGTCTCGTGATCGTGGTCGGCAGCGAAACGACTACGGTTGCCTCCCCTGTGATCGCCAGCGCAAAGGGATACTCGGAAAAGTGATAGAAAATGGCAGCGGACTGGTTAGCCTGCAGGATGGTTGTGAGGATCTCCAAGGATGGTAGTTCCGCCAGCAAGGCATCTGAATGGACGGAGGTGCCCTGTGTGAGCCTTAGTCTTTGCGCAATGAGTGACAGTCTGGCGGTCTGCACCTGCACCAAAACGGAATCCATCTCCTGCTTGGTGAAGAGAGCTCCGTAATCACGCAAATACCTCTGCTGCGATTTCAAGCGCTGCCCCGCTTGCTGCAACTTGTCTCTACTGAATTCCAAATCAGTGTCCCCTGTCCCGGCTCCGTTACTTGCCTGCAGTTCTCTCAGCGTCCGGCCTCGTTTCATTTCCATATAGACATACAGGCTGTCCTGGTAAGCAGGATTACCCGTTCTCTCATAAATATCTCTGCAACATTCAACCAATTTATCGTAGATATCCAATTTGCCGCCGAAATAATCAAGTCTGGATGCCTCGCTCGTTAAGTTCTCTCTGGTTTGCTCGACCAAATTAGCGGCTTTTTTATACTTTGGAATTGCCTTTTCGAACTCACCTGCTTTTTTATAGGCATCCCCTCGCGAAGAGTAAAGCGCTGGTAAAATCCGCTCTATTTCCGTTTGCTCTGCCAATTTCTGGCATTTGTCTAAACTATTGTGAGCACTCTCCAAGTCATTTTCGATTAAATCGATTTGTGCGAGATAAACAAGGGAAGCCGCTACGCGAAAGCTGGCTTCAATGCTATCAGCGAGAACATATGCTTTATTGAACTCAAAACGAGCAGCAGAATAATTGTTTTCACTGAGGTAGCAGAGTCCCGTCCGGAAACGCCACCAGGCGTGGTCATCAATGTCATGGCGTGTCGTAGGAGGATTTTTAAGATATTCAGCATAAATCCTTCTCGCCTCTGCATATCTACCGGTGGCAAAGCTAAGATGCGCGAGTTGAATGTGTGCCTCAACCTCAAGTAGCGGCGCACTGCGAGCCCGGGCTTTTTTATAGGCTGCGGTAAGAACCCGGAGTGCCAACTCGTACTGACCGAGCATCCGATACAATTCACCCTCCCGCACTTGACACCGAATAAGAATCCTATCATTGCCTGCCTTCTTCGCAAAGGTTGCTCCCTCATCATATGCTTTCAGCGCTTCATCAAAGCGGTCCTGCTGAACGAGGAGATTTCCCAACCTGGGGTACCAGACCGACATTTTCCATGGCGATTGCATCTTTCTACCGAATTCAATTGCCTCGAGAAACAGGGAGTCGGCGAGGCTGAAGCGTGCTTGCCGGGCATAGAGAATACCTAGATTTCCTGCCCTGTCTGGCATCTGCGTGAGTTCGCCAATCCGTCTTGCAATTACATATGAAGAATCAAAGTATGAAAGCTGGGTCTGAAGGTTCGGTGCAATGACACCGAGGTTTAATAAAAATTTTTCTACAAATTGCAAATCCTTTTTGAAACGCGCTCTTTCAAGTCCACTTTTCCATTTCTGTCTGGCGAGTTGGCTATCTCCAGAGCGATTCAGACAATAGCCCCAACTATAAAGAATTGTCAAATTATCATTCTTAAGCTTAAGAGACAGATTTTTGAAAGCATCTATCGCTTTTGTACACTGCTGATTTATATAATACCAGAGCGCATGCATCGTACTACGTGCCTCGCTGTCGATGCTCAATTCCTGTAAATATTTCGGATATTCACCTTTTCTGAAATGACCTACATAGAAAATAAAAAAATCAAGGATAAGTTCAGGCGAGGGCGAAGCTGCGATGAGAGCGCTTGTGAAGGCTTTGAGAGCCTCACTTTTCTTTCCCTGCCGGGAATAAACCTTACCCAGCATCCAATTTTTTGTAAGTAAGGAACGGTCTGAATCCTCCAGATTTGTAAAGAAACTGTCAGCTCGACTGATATCCTGGGCAAGCACATATTTGTCAAAAAGCCATGCAGCACCACGATTAAATTCAGGATGATTTCTGACAAAAGCTTCTAGCTCTGAAAGTTGAACAGCACTGGAATCTTCGTTGATTTGCGTTAGCAACTGATAAAACTGCCGTGAAATATTCGGTTGCACACGAGTTGAGTGCTGCTTTTCGGCAAAGCTTTTGCTCGTAAAGAAAGCAAAGGTTATAAAAACGAAAATCCATCTTATCAAAAATTGAACAGACATAAGATTCACCTGAAGTCGAATTAGGCTAGTACTGTACATTGTTGTAACATAATCCTCTATGGGAAGCTTGGTTCACCATCACCACCACCGGTGTCTTCATCCTCTCCGGTATCCTGTTTTGTGTAGGTTACAGACAGAAAGACTTTTTTAACCTCAGGATCATCAACTTTAATGCCAAGTATAAGTCGCTCCGTAAAGTAGAGTTCTTCAGAATACCCTAACACCAAAGTTTCAACACTGTCCGCTGCGCCCTCGAGCCAGACTATTCCGGAGTAGTTCTGCCTGGAAAGTCCCATCGCACTAGCAACCTCAAAGCTCTTCATCAGAACTTCCTTGCGGTCAATTGTGAGCCTGACAGTGGTCTTCAACGAGCCAGTCGCCGATCCGCCAGAACCTCCCTTCTTGCTGACTATTGCAGAAATGAACGTTCCCGGGCCATACGTAATGAGAGAGTCTTGCCAGTTATATCGGGTTGTGTCATCTTTCCTGTCATCGAATTCTATGACAAATGTCTTTGATGTAGGTTTCTTCCATAGGAATCCTTCAGGGATATCATTTTTTTGTTGGTCACAGCCTTGCATAAGAACAGCCAACACCAAAAATATTAAAACTGCTGGATGGAATAATTTTATCATAATAAACTCCTAATTCGTTTTACTGTGTTCTTTTGGTGCGTTGTCGTCAATAGAGGCAAAATGTTTTTCCTACTTGCCACCGCGATAATTACTAATGAGAGTATCGCGTGCCCCACGGGTATTTGGAAAAACAAATGTTGGATCCGGGGTCGAAATCTGCTCGATTTTGTGAATCAACGCGATGGCGTAGTCATTCACTTGATAAGGGGCAATTCCAGGTTCTGGTCCCTCACCTGAATCCCAGCGCGGAGCCCTCCTTTTCTCATCAAGCAACTGTTCAAGACTAAAAATCACTGGCTCTCCAATTTCCATAACAGCTTGCACCGGCTCTTCCAATCGGCGCGAGCTATCTTCGCTCCAAAAGAGATGCGGTTCGCCCCAGGCGTTAAAGTAAACAGCTTGTTTCAGCGCATCTGTCAAAATGCCACGCTTCAACGTTGAATCCATTTGCGCGAAAGTATCGGACGCGACTTTACGTAACGCCAATAGGGGCAAAAGCGACTGTCGGTTTGGCGCTTTGATGCGCGCCTTTAGCCAATTTGTCAATTCAGCATCTTTTCGGGTAGTTAAATTATCAAAGGCTGGCGAGTTAAAATACTCGACGCCACGCATAGATTCCACTTTGAGCTCGTCTACCAGGCCAGCGACTTCTTTCTCACGATCATTAGTTGTGGTTATAGAGGCGTCCTGGATGACACCTACAACGATTACGACACTCCCCACAACAAGAATGTCGCGAAATATGTTGCGCCGAGTCTTCTCGGCAACGTTAGTGCTAACATTTTTTTTTGCCATGTTCTCCTCTCCATTAATTATTTTTCAGTTAAGCGCTCTATAGGTGGGCATCTTACTTCGCCTTTTGTACCCCACCATTTCTTGAAAGCGTTTTTTATATCATCCTTCAATGTCTCTCTTGCCAATCCCTCATTAACGTCCTTAAGGGTTCCGTTCTTAGTAACCGTCCAGTTCCAATAGTAGTAACCCAACTTGGTTTTTAATGCTTCCTTGAAGTCCTGCCCGGCAAGCGGAACCGGCACCGGCACCACAACAGCCTGCCACCGGACACCCAAATAGGGAGCTCTATCCGGACGGTAGGGTCGGTCAATCATAGTGGCAATGTTTCTAATTTCCACGTTAGTTCCTTCACTGCAATCATTTTTCATTCCGAAGATTGGGAACAAAGCACCATCCCATCTATCCACATACCAACCATTCGATGAACGTCCCCTTTTTTCGTCAGATGGATAGTAAAAACGGTCAGGCTTGTACAGATCCTGCGTCCGAACAATTTGAACAAAACCAACTTTGGCTCTGGGTGGTTCAGGCACAAACTTAATGGATGCGTCTGCGCCGTTCACAAAAGGCGTGTCATGAACTTGCAATAGGTCCCATTCAAAAACTCCATCGGCACCAATAGTCGGCCCTGTACCGGCCGCGGACTCAACCGCCGGCCGTAAAATACCATAATCAATACAGAGTTGGACAATCACAAATAACAAAAAGATTCCCAGCAACACCGGAAGCAAACTGTTTAAAAAGGAAAACAGTCTTTGTAGACCTGAATTTGGTTGAGTCATGTTTTTCCCTCTCCATTTAGTTTTATTATTTTGAATTTGACACCCTAAAGGTGTCAAATATTATTTTCAAAGATAAGGCAAATACTGAACCGCTTCTATTTATAATAGACAATAATAAATAGGAAAATCTCTCACTTCAAAATATCTTACTCCTTTTGATTTTCTCATTGCCCGATCAGCAATTGACTCTTTTCATAAAACTCATTACTTTCCGAGACATTTTTTAAATTAATCACAGCCTGTTCTTTTTCACCGTTAAACCAGTAAGCCACTCCCAAAAAATAATTGATATTTTGACTATTATCACCTTCGAGAACAGCATAGTCTTTTGCCTTGAGCAACAGTTTAATCGCTGAACGGCCGTGTTGTTCTTTTTCAATCTTCGATAAACTCTGATTATTACTCGTTAAAAGCGCCAGGTGTGAAAGGCCATAATACAAATAATAGTCAAGTAAAAGCTCAGCGCCTTCAGGTTTGGAAGTTAAATTTTCTGCGTTCGCCTCCAAATTGCTAAATGCTTTGACTGAAGCTTGATATTTTTTCGAAACATAGTACCCAACTGCACCTTTAAATAAAGATTCAAAGCGGCTCGTTTCAGATATTGACTCCGTGCCCCTAAAACTGCTTTTGACATCAAGAGGAACTTTTGTTTTATAATCAAAATTGGTCATAATAATTTTTTGTTGATTCCAGTTGTCATAAAAATCGTAACTTACAAAAGCAACTACCACTAAGGTTGCTAAGATTGCTAATCTTGGCGCCAGTATTTTTATCCCTGATATATTTTCCGTTACCCAGTCAAACGTTTTTTTTAAAACAGCGAGAATCTTCTGCCACAAGCTTCGTTGTGGTGGTCTGGCTTTTAAAACCATGTCTGCCATAGAAATATTTGTATTGATTAAAGTTCCACTTTCAACCGGCTCTGAACATTCCTGAATCATTCCAAATATTTTTGGAAAAAACCTATCCGAGCCTGCCAGGGCATTAAAGAGTTCTTTGGCGTCTTTCCCTGAAATTGAATTATCATAAAGTTGGGTAATACTTTTAGAAAAATCAAAATTATCCGGTAGAAAATCTTTCTTTTCTAAATTTGATATTTTGGCGATTTTAAAACTGGCCTCTGCAATTGATAAAACCTCGTTACATATATCGCATTTGAGAATATGAGGGTACGCGTTTCTTTTTTTTCGACCAGTAACAATCTCTGCAAGCAATTCCCGGGATAGGTGTTTATCATTATGCACGGTCAATTCTCCGAATTAGTTATTAAAAGACTCGCGTACTGACATATAACCGCTCCAGTTCACACATAACAACTCAAAGCATGAATAGCAATCATTTAAGTGTTTATAACATCTCAAAGCATTGTTCTTTTCGACGTTTTGATTTAAAAACCTTACCACGTAACTACCAATTTCCTTGTTGGTTGTCGGGCATTTGGGTCGGCTTTCGAAATACGAAATCGTTCCGTTTTTAAAAGATTCTTTAACAAAATTATAAAGCTCCTGACACCCTGCGCAATCGTTTATATGATCAGCTACCTCAATATGATGCTGCTCACCAAATTGTGCCAAACCAACCAAAACGCCGGGTATTGGATGTAAATTGTTTTTGTTTTCCACGGTTAAATTTTTCAGACCAGTATTTTCCTTGTCTGTTGGTCCAATTAGTTCTTTGCTTACTAAGAGCCATTTGTCCTGAAAATCTCTCATTCCTCTTAAATTTTCATTAATTTTTTTGCAGAACCTTTCTACCGTGACATCCACATTGTGATCGTTGCTCAAGCCCAACAGAGGAATCTGAGCAACTACTTTTGATGGGAACTCAGAAATGTATCTTAACATCGTAATTACCGACTTTCTTTCTGTGCTAAATTGATCTTTTTTAGATTTAAAAGCCGACCTGGTAAGGTTTACAAAAGATTTATGCAGTTCTTCAAAATAGCCTGGACCCAAAATCATTTTTTGAATAGGCAGAGTTTTTTCACTGTTTTCTTTGTCGTCGTATTCAAAAGAGGTAAATCTTTTCTCTTTATTAACATAATTTATTGCCAAACGTTTGGCTATTGTTGTCAGATAAACGCTAAATGCAATTTCATTGGCAATACGAAATCTTTTAATTACTTTAAAATCATCTTGCATAAGCAGCATACTAAGTCGGCCAACAATGTCTTCAACATACTGCCGGTTTCGAGTGACTTTCTCAACTGCTCTTATTATTCTGGGTGTAAAAATTTGGTCGAACAAACGCCAATTCGCTTCAAAATTCCCAGAACTCGGATCTGCAAGTTCTTTTAAAAATTTTGCAAAATCTTGAAACTCGTACTCCATAAAAAAACAACTCTCTTTCAATTATTCAAAATAAAGAGACCCGGTCATCAGAACGTTAGATAGATTATAAGAAAATTGGACTGTAAGAAAAGAAGTGTCTATAGTTATCGGAATCAAAGAATGTACATCAAATCTAAATCTTCATCTCCAATCCAAGTTACTGTATTGTTATGTATTAGCAATGACAAAATTATAAATATTTTGAGAGATACTCTAAATTATTAATTGAGCAACCAAAAAATTTCAATAGAGATTAGTTTTCATTAGCATGATTAGCAGAATTCTAATCCTTGTTCTTACAATTCTATAATATCAAACTTAAATGGAGTTGCTAACTGATCATGTAATTTGGAAAATACCTGTCTTCGGTTCGACTCATCATCCAGAGGAAAACGCGGGTGCTATCTGAACCCAGATTATATGTGTAAGTTAAAAAAAAACACAAAAAGTCAACAATTTTACAAAAAAAGTGAACTTTGATAACTAATACTAAAGCTTACTTCCAAATCATATTTCTCTTTCTTTGCTAATTGAATATAGAACCTGTGCCGACTAAACTCTACTTTTTGTAATTCTAAATGTCCACAAAATGTCTCGTCATCACTTTCTAAATAAGGCACTTCCACAGAGTAAAAACAGGAGCGAAAGTGAAAGCTTGCCAATTTTTGATACGGGCCGTTGTTTGGATTAAGTTTACTCTACTTAGCAGTCACGCTCAGAAATTTATTCATTTTTCTGGAAAACTCCGGTCCAGGCGGAATCGGTAATTGCGTGGTTTGTTCTGCTATTTTTTGTGCTTCCCTCTTTTTATTTGCCTGCGCCAGGTTTTGCGCGAGGTCTAATCTGGCTTGAATATTGTATGGATTAAATGCAATCGCTTGTTTGTATGCTTCATTTGCTTTGTCCAGTTGGCTCCGTGCTTGCCAGATTTTTCCCCATGCATAATGATAATTCGACTGTGTAAATGGTTCTTTGGGCATATCAATTTTAGCTATTTCTTCTTCTGCTCGGGAAATTTCTCCGAGGCGTGCAAAGACTTCGATTAATTTAAAATTATCAGTTCTTAAAGAGTCTTTGCGGGTTAGAAATGGTTCGATAGCCTGCCTAACTGCGTCTGTTTTGTTTAAAGATAAATTATAATCCGCAATTTTACCCATGTATTCCCGATTGGGAGTGCCCGCAGCCTTCAATATTTTCTGTGCTTCCTCAAGTACATTGATGGCCTGTTCGTATTTGCCATTCGCGGCTAACACGTCGGCATATTGACCTCTTAAATAGTAATGCTGCGGTTTCATACTGACCAGCTTTTCGAGATGACGAATGGGCTCCTCGGAATAGCCCAGCTGGCCTTTCAACCAATTGGCAAAAGCCAGGGCCTCGTCGCGGCGATCGCGAAGGTAGGTGGAGACGGTTGGAGCACTTTCTACATAGTCTTCCGCTACCTTAATCGCTTCGAATATTAAACTGTTTTGTAAATAAAATTCACGCGATTCACGGTTCATTTGCGCTCGAATCGCCACATCATTTTCCAATGCAAGCGCTTTTTCATAATATTGCGCTTGAGTTTTGATAGCTGAATCGGCATCAATTAAGCCCTCCTGGTATCGTGCATTTATCAAATCAGCATAGGCCGTATAAACTGGGGCATACTTGGCATCTATCTGCTCAGCCTTTTTTAACCAGTTTTCTGATTCGTCGAACTTTTTTTCTTTTAGTCGTAATTGCGCATAACTCAGATAAACGGCCGCGTAGTTTTGGTCCCAGACTAATGCCGTATCCAGATAGGCTGCAGCCAGGTTGGCAGTAGAATCGGTCAGATCTCGCCTTAGTAATCTGTCCGATAAATTAACATAAACCTGCGCCCAGTTACTGGCCAGAGCCTGCTTATCTCCGGCTAAGTAGGCGTTTTGCTTTTGCACCAGAGAATCGATAAAAGCATAAAGCTGCGGATCTTTGCGTTTCAGGTCGCCGGCTGTATTCATGGCTTTGTGATTTAACGGGTGCACTTTTACTGGCGCAAAATAAGCCGTGTAGGTTTGCGCGAGGTATTCTGACTCGTTGTTGGCAGAATAATAATCAATAATCGAATTAGTAGCCATAGCGTTGTAATAAAGCTGCCGCACCCGGCGATCTTCCATATCCGTAAAAACTCTGCCGTGAAAGAGATGGACATACTCGTGTAAAACAACATTCCTCTCAAGGTGGGCTCCTCACTCGACATATTCAATCGCGGTGGCGCCGCTGCCCACTCCGCGAATGTCCATCCATTGCCGGTTATCAAAAGTAGTTGCCTGTCGGAAGTACGGACTTTTCATAACAATCGCCAGATCAATATGCAGGGGCGGAATCACAAATTGCCGCTTCTGTTTGGAAAGAAATGGGAAATATGCTTTGCTGGCATACAAGGAATTCCACACCATTTTTTGAATCCGCTTTCCGGGATAATATTTTACGTCGGGAAAAACCACAGCAAAGTTAACAGGGTCTGTGATGACTGAATTTTTAATGGCGGTTTCCAACGAATCATAGGCTGCCAGATAGGACATGCGTTTTTGTTTAATCACTGCAGCAAGTGCATTAAGCGCCGGACCGTAATGGTTTTTCTTTCGCAGGATTTTTTGAAATATAGCTTGAGCAGAATCCAGCCGGGTTTTTCGGTCCATGTCATAAGCCATGTAAAAAGCCGAGCCGCGCAGCATCGCCGGCAGAACCGATTCTGGATAATCGCTTTCGATATCGCGGATTAAATCAATCGCCTCCACTATTTTATTTTGTGAAACGAGCGAGTCTGCCGGTTTAAGTTTCTCCCTGACTTCCTCGTCGGTGGTTTGAAAATAATCAGCATAGGTTAAATTGGTATGACCGTTTCCCCAGTGCCAGGTGGTTATGTAGTGCAAAGGATTAATTTCCAGGGCTAATGCCCACTGCGCCGCCATGTCATTCAATTGGGTCGCATCGACTCTCCGCCAGATGGCGTAGCCATAATTAAATCGCGCGTCGGCATTGAACGGATCGATTTCCAGGCACTTTCTAAGCGGGGCTTCAGCTAACTCTGGCTGCCGGTTCCATAAATGAACGTCGGATTCCAGCAGATAAGCCTCGGCATTTTGAGTATTCCACTTGTAAACATTCTTAGCCCATTTCAAAGCCGTGACATAATCCTTCTCCAGCAATTTAATTCTTCCCAGTAAAATTGCGGCCTCATCATCAATGATATTGGCGTCGAGCAGTTCTATGCAGATTTGTTCCGCTTCGGTTATGAGCCAGGCTTCAATTTTCAATCGGGCTTTTAATAAGAGCGCTTTCCTGTTGGCAGGATTAGTGGTTAAAACGCTGTTGACGATTTTCTCCGCCTCGTGAAATTCGTTATTTAAAAATAAATAGCGAGCTTGCACAAGTTTCGCTGCTTCATCGGGTTTTTTGATTGTATTTAATATTTCTTCTGCTTCTTGCCACAGGCCAAGACTAAGCATTTTCTCAGTTTTTGCAGCTGCATCGAGCTTTTTATTTGTCTTAATATTTTGTCGTTCTAACTGTAGTTGTCTGTTGGCATTTTCTACATCATCGGGATTAATTGTTTGGGGATGAATCGAATGAAATTGAAATAGTATAATCGTGACTGTCAAAAGAATTTTCCACATAGCGCAGACTCCTTTTAAGATTTCTTACTTAATATTGATTTTTTGTACCAAACGATTATTTCAAAAAGAATATGAGTTTTGGTTTTCCAATTATACTTTTAAATTTAATAATTGTCAAATATTTTATATTTTTCTCATTTCAGCAACATAAGCTTCCTGCTCTCATCAAACTCTCCTGCCTGCAACCGATACAGGTAAATTCCACTGGGCAGATTTGCTGGCGCCCAGTTTACTTTGTACTCACCAGCCGGCTTTTGTTCATTTATAAGCGTCTCAATTTTCTGGCCGAGAAGGTTGTAAATACGCAAGGTAACCAGGCTTGACTTTGGAAGGGCAAAATGGATGGTGGTTGTTGGGTTGAATGGATTTGGGTAGTTTTGAAGCAAGGTAATCGTGTTTGGGATTTTGCTTGTTATGTCTTCAGATACTCCGCTCACGAGAGGAGACGTATAGAGCACAACCTGGCCATCAGTTTCAGCACAAACAACGATATCAGGCATACTGTCACCATTCACATCATTTACGGTAAGTCCGGATGCGCCCGCAAGTGAATCGTCAACAGAATGCTTCGTCCATCCAGGTGATTCATACCACGCCACTGTGCCGGCCACTGTTTCATTACCTTGACCACACGCTACTATATCGAGGTCATTATCTTTATCCAAATCAACTATTGCAACACCAAATGCGTCTACTAAATTGTCCACAACATGTCTTGTCCATGATGGATTTTCATAAAATACTACCTCGTTGGCACCCGCCTCTGACGCTAAAACATCTAAATCACCATCAAGATCTCCTGCAGCAATTTGGTTTCTGCCGTCAGGCACTTCAGTAATGGAATGAACATTCCAGGTCGGCGCCTCATACAAATAAATGCCATCGTCATGTGCACGAATAACATCAATATCATTGTCACTGTCAATGTCAACAGTTATAAAAAATATTGCCTCCGTACTTGCTATGATTGTGTGCATTGTCCAATTGGGAGCTTCATACCAGACAATACCGCTTACGAGTCCGGCTGCCACTACATCCATATCATTGTCATTGTCCATGTCTATCACTTCAACATTTGCTGCACCTTGCATTCCAGAGGCGATAACATGACGCGTCCAGGAAGGGGCTTCATACCAGACGACCTCCCCGGATGTATAATTTGCGGCTACGATATCCAACTTATTATCGCCACTAAGATCAATCGTCTTACTCATACCCAATTCGTTACCGATGACATGCCTTGTCCAATTAGGCGCTTCGTACCACAAAAGTTCACCGGTCAAATTATTAAAATCAGTGATTATAGGTACTAAAACATCAGCATCGCCGTCATTCTGAATATCTGCAACCGTTGCGGGCAATATTGCCCCATCCGCTTGCATATCAATAAAGCTCTTTGTCCATTGTGCTTGTGCGCTTGAAAATAAAAATAGGGATAAAACAAGAATAAGCGTTAAATTAAAAAGGTAACATTTGTTAATGGTTTGTCGAGTAGACATAATATGACTCCTATATTAATACACGTACATTAAGAC
>CAZIKB010000066.1:0-35738 GCA_964539665.1 uncultured Cytophagia bacterium | reverse complement strand
GTGCCAGGGTAACTATTGCTTTCAGTATCACTTCCCGAACTGCTATGAACAGGTTATAAAAAAGAAGTCTCGGTAAATGGTTGAAAGTCAAATTACTCCCAGGCTTACCTGATAAACGGGATGCCCATTATCTCGTTAATCCTGTAAATCCTGTCTAATGATTCGTAACCGTCTTTATGAAACGATGCACATAGTGACTGATGATCATGAATGACATGGTGACTGAAACAGCAGCTCTAGAATACTTTTTGTCATTGAATACGGCAATGATTATGCAAGCCTTTTTATAATCCACCATATTTCGTTTTTTTCCTTGATCTTATTACTTTTATTAAATATTTTCAACGAATACCAATCATTTCTTGCCGTCTGCAGGTTATTTATTTTTTAATTGTCAGCATTGACTTAAGGGCTATTTCTTGGATAAATAGGGAGAAATTGTATGAATTCAAAAGGCACATTACTGCTTAATCGATCTGAAATTACTTCATTACTAAATTTGCACGAATATATCGATGTGGTAGAACAGGCATTTAAACTACATGCACAGGGTAAGGATTTAGCGCCAGGCCTGCTGCACATCGATTCAGATTATGGTGAATTTCACATCAAAGCCGGCGGATTACGTTTAGGGAAAACATATTTTGGATTAAAATCGAATGCCGGATTCTTTCAGAATAGAACGAAACATGGTTTGCCAAATATACAGGGACTGATCATTTTGTGTGATGGAGAAAATGGCACACCCCTGGCTTTATTTGACTCTTCGGAAATCACCATACAAAGAACCGGCGCGGCAACCGCCGTGGCTGCCAGATATTTAGCCCGTCCGGATTCGAAGACCGTGACAATTTGCGGCTGTGGTACCCAGGGAAGAATTCAGTTGCGAGCTTTAAAAGAAGTCATGCCGTTGGAAAAAGCCTATGCCATCGACCAGGACCCGAGCATTGCAGAGAATTTCGTCAAACATATGTCCGGTGAACTGGATATGCCTGTTGTCCCTGGAAAGCTGGAGGAGTCGGTTCAAAAAAGCGATATCTGTGTAACCTGTACCCCATCCAAAAGGTTTTTCCTTAAAAATGAATTTCTTCCTGCAGGCTGCTTTGTGGCAGCAGTCGGCGCTGACAGCCCGGAAAAGCAGGAGCTGGAGCCAAAAATATTATCTGAAAACAAAGTAGTCGCGGATATCCTGGAACAATGTGTTTCCGTTGGGGAAATCCATCATGCCATTTCAAAGGGTCTCATGACATCTAAAAGTGTTTATGGTGAAATTGGAGAAATTATATCAGGAGACAAATCAGGCCGAACATCTGACGACGAAATCATTGTATATGATGCGACGGGTACGGCTTTGCAGGATGTGGCTGCGGCGGCCGCAGTCTATGAGAAGGCAGTGGCTGCCAACATCGGTAGTCGGTTTGAGTTCTCCAAATAAATTATGACAGGACTATTGTAATATTCCGAGAACGCCTAATGATTTATCACAAGGCTAAGAGCAAATTCGATTAAAATTGACTACTATCATTTTAAGTAGTTTAATTTATTAAGCTTAAATTTATTGAAGCGGATCAGTGCGGTATAGCAAGATCTCTACCAGGCACAGAATCAGAGCCCTAAAGATAAGATCGCGTTCCCTATCAAACTCAACGATCGGCTCACAGGCTTACGTTCGCATCTTGAACGCGGAGACGGATGGCCGACGAAGGCATTTTACCAGTTCTTCGAAGAACTCTCGCGTGAGTTAAAAATTCACCAGGACGCATTAGACCGTCTAATTAAGCAAGAAATTCCACGGTTAAATCAAGAGTTAAAACGGTTAGGTTTGGAAATGATTTGAGTCTGCAGTTCATAAGCATTGATTGTGATTGGCCGAAAATTATATCAAAAGTGAACATTTGAACTCCGGAAATCCTTACGGATGGACTAAAAAACAAAAAACTTCGCAAATGTACTTGACAAGTATATAAAAATGAATTATATTTATTCGTAACCTGTAAAGTTACAGTTCATAAAATAAATATTAGTTATTTTGTAATATGTCATTTTCTCTTCTATGAATTTTGATAACATCATTTAAACACAAGGGAATCGAAAATTTCTTTTATAGAGGTACGACCAAAGGCGTTCAAGTTAAACATGCTGAAAAACTAGCAGACATTTTGGATTTATTAGATGCCGCTGATACGATTCAAGTTATGAATTTTCCGGGTTCCAGGTTGCATAAATTGCATCCTAAAAAGGCAGAAATTTGGGCAATCAATGTATCTGGAAACTGGAGAATTACATTCAAATTTCTAAAAGGGCGATGCCTTTCTGGTCGATTACATTGATTACCATTAGATATGACGAATTTATATAGGAAAAAATCATGTTAATGAAAGATAGAAAAAGATGTCCCGGCCACCCAGGACGTATACTTAGGAATTTGTATTTAATGCCACTATCAATTTCTAACACAAAATTAGCTGAACTTCTTAGGGTATCTCGAAAAGCTATATCGTCTATCGTTAATGAACGCAAATCCGTAACTCCTGATATGGCTCTGCGTTTATCTCAAGCTTTCCCTGACTCCACAGCAGAAAGTTGGTTGAACTTACAAAAAAAATATGATCTTTGGCAAACAGCTCATACTACGCATGAATGGAAATCTGTTCGGCCAATATCTATAGTGCAAACGGATTCTTCGCGAAACACAGTGCTCTAGGCCATACAGTCCAGCAAAAGGCTTTGATTATGTAATTTTAGAACGAAGAGGTTTAAATTCAGCCTGGTAGTTTTTCGGATTTAACAGCATTTTGATAGTTGGCAGGCTAACCATGATGATGTAACACAGGAGTTGATGAAATGCTTTGGTTTGGGCGCTTGTCTACTCCATGAAAGAAATCTTACAACTTTTAACGAATTCTGGAGGGAAAAATGAAAAGTACATCGTTAATCAAGGCACTCCTGGCACTGATCAGTTGCTTCGTTGTATTCACTCCCTTTGCTGTCAATGCCCAATCAGCGGCGGTAACTTCTGCGCAGCTCAAAGAGCTGAATTTTCGCAGTATTGGTCCGGCTGTTACCGGCGGTCGAATTCATGATGTTGAAGCTCTACCCGAAGATCCAAGTACAATCTATGTGGCATCAGCATCTGGTGGCATCTGGAAATCGACTAACAAAGGCACAACTTGGAAACCGATCTTCGACGATATGCCGGTCAGCACTTTTGGCGATCTGGCTATTGCCCCGTCCAATCCTGACATCATTTGGGCGGGAACCGGTGAGCAGAACAATCGGCAGAGCACTTCCTGGGGAAATGGAGTCTACCGCTCTACTGATGGCGGCGAGACCTGGAACCACACAGGTCTGGTTGAAACCAGGCACATCGGCCGGGTGCGGATTCATCCTCAAAACCCGGACATTGCGTATGTCGCTGCTCTCGGAAATCTTTGGAAAGAGAATCCGGAGCGGGGTGTGTTTAAAACCACCGATGGCGGTAAAAATTGGCAGAAGGTGTTGTATGTCGATTCATTTACCGGCGCTGTTGATCTTGTGATGGATTCTTCGAAACCAAATACCCTGTACGCAGCAACGTATCAGCGTCTGCGCCGCACCTGGGGTTTTAACGGCGGCGGTCCAGGCAGCGGCATTTACAAAACCACCGATGGCGGCAAGACCTGGAACAAGCTTACTGAAGGACTTCCTGAAGGCGACAAAGGACGAATTGGTCTGGCCATTGCAAGCACAAATCCGAAGGTGATTTATGCCACTATCCAGCACGCAAAAGAAAGTGGTGTTTACCGCAGTCAGGATTCAGGCAAAACCTGGAACAAGGTCAATAAGTTAAATCCCAGACCGATGTATTATAGCCATATTTTTGTGGATCCGACTGATGAGAATCGTGTATATATTCTCGCTACCACGTTTTACATGAGCGAAGATGGCGGCAAGATGTTTCGGGAAATGCCCATTCGTCCAACCTACGACGTCGGCGTCCACAGCGATCACCATACCATGTGGATCAATCCTGGTAATCCCAAACACTTTTTCCTGGCGGGCGACGCCGGGCTGCACGAGACCTGGGACCGCGGAGAGACCTTTAGACGCATAAACAACTTCCCGATCGGGCAATTCTACGCCATCGGTTTTGACATGCGTGTTCCTTATCGTATTTATGGCGGAATGCAGGACAACCATTCCTGGATGGGTCCCAGCTCGACTCGACGCTGGATGGGGATCATTAACGATGACTGGAAACAGATTGGATTTGGCGACGGCATGTATCAGCAGCCGGATTTAACCAGCCATCGTTATGTGTACAGCAATTCTCAAAATGGCAGCCTCTCCCGAATTGACGCCGAGACCGGTGACAGGCTGGATATTCGACCTTATCCGCCGGCAGATGAGAAACCGTATCGCTTCGATTGGGCGACGCCCAGTCTTCTCTCTAAACACGATCCGAACATCATTTATTTTGGCGGTAACCGGCTTTTTATATCGCGGGATCGCGGTTTAAACTGGCAACGCACAGAAGATTTAACACGCCAGATCGAACGGGACTCGCTGTTTTTGATGGGGGTGCAGGGCAAAGAAAAACTGCTCTCCAGAAACGACGGCACATCCAGCTACGGCGAGATTGTTACGATCGCGGAATCACCGCTCGATGCCCAGATACTCTGGGTTGGCACGGATGACGGCAATATCCAGGTGTCGCAAGACGGCGGGAAAAGCTGGACAGAAGTTTCAAAAAATATCAACGGAGTCAATGACGGCACCTACGTGAGCCGGGTGATTGCATCTTTGCAATCGCCGGGTATGGCGTATGTGACTCTTGACGCCCATCGGGATGGCGACTGGAGGCCTTATGTTTTTAAAACATCTAACTTCGGTCAGAGTTGGACAAAGCTGACAAATGGATTGCCTGAAGACGGCTCTGTTAACGTCATCACAGAACATCCGGATAATCCAAACCTGCTTTTCCTCGGGACCGAACATGCGCTTTTTGTATCCACGACCGCCGGTCAACATTGGGCTGAATTCGACTCGAATCTGCCGACAACACTGTATGACGATCTGAAGATTCATCCACGAGATAACGACCTCATTGTAGCGACTCATGGCCGCAGCATCTGGATTCTGGACGATCTTAAACCACTGGTTGAGTGGTCACCGGACGCGGCGAACTCAGTTGCGCATCTTTTCTCTATCCAGCCGGCAACCATGTTTCACTACTGGAAATCCACTTCTTATCGCAGCCAGGAAGCATATAATGGCGAGAATCCGCCATCCGGGGCAGTCCTTAGCTACCACTTGAAAAAAACAGTAGATTCTGTACAGGTGGTTATTCAAAACGGGACTGGCGAAGTTTTACGCCAATTAAGCGGACCTGGAACGGCAGACATCATCCATCGGATTCACTGGGATTTGCGGCATGAACCTCCACCCAACAGTGAGGACGACGAGACAGAAGAAGGACTAATGGAGGCTAAGGAGATGTTACCGCAACTGCCGCGTTCCATCGAGCCCTGTGGACCTTTTGTCTCACCGGGTGAATATACAGTAATTCTGAAAGCCGGCGACAACAGTAGTACTCAGGTAGTAAGCGTCCAGGGCGATCCTGAAATGCCTGTTACAAGTGAACAATGGCAAACCCGGGAAGCTTTTCTGCTCGAAGTTCTGGCATTGCAGCGTCAGATTTGGGATTACTCTGAACGGAGTAAAAAGATACAGGACAACCTGGTACGCCGGATTGATTCACTGAAGTCCAGCAAAGATTCGCAACCGAATGAATTAGAACAAGTACAGGCATTTGCCGATACCGCAAAGTCAAGGTCAGACCGGTTCAACAGATTGCGCCGCCAGATTTATGGTTTGGCAGCAGAGTTAAACGGGCGAGGAGTTCGCCAGGGTTCACTCTATCCGCCTACCGGGACGCATCGTCTGCGTAAAATTCAGCTCAAAACCAGGTTGAAACAAGAGCTTAATGGACTAAGAGAAATGGAGGGAAGGGAGATAACAGATAAATCTAACGAGTTGTAAGAGCCTGGACAGAGGAGTTCACGAGAGTAAATGATGCTGGTTCAAATTTAATAAACGAAGAAGTATCAAAAAAGATCAAAGGTTTTTGCAAAATGTAATAAGTCAGTTTGGGGGGTTGCAAAGTAAAACATGGTTTCCCGAATTTTTTGTGCATTAGCGTCAACTTTAACTTTATTTACTATTTCCCCTTAAAAAAGGGGGACAAAGGGGGTTGTAAAAGCCAAATTTACTATGCTAATTCATTTATTCAGGTTAACTGCTTAGCTATGATTATATGAATTATCAACAATTTCAGTAACAAAATCAAATACAACCCCCTAAATCCCCCTTTGCTAAGTGGGACTTTCCCTTAAGTTGACGCAAATGCGATTTTTTTTCGGGACTCACCATGAAGCTTTCCTCATTGAAGTAAATTATCTTCATACTGAGCGGAGTCGATGTATGAGTTTGCTCCCCCCATTACTGACATGCTACAACAAAAATCGAATTTGTCTTTGAGTTAAGGTAGAAATTACAGGGGATTATTTCAAGAGAATGTAATCTGATTACAATCAATTCACAATGGAATACTTGCGGCTTCAGGCATTATTCTAATTCTGACTTTCTGCTGTTTTCTCTGCCGAAAGGCAGAGTGGATTTGAATTTTAGATTTCCGCGCCAAACTCACCGTTTACCGCTTTGATTTATTTATCCAACCAGGTGCTTCATTTTCAGAAAACAGGTAAAGGTCTCAAAAAAACTGGCTGCCGTTAATTGTAAATCAATAAATATTATATTTTTGCTAAATTTTTGATTTTTTTTGGTTTTGAGTAATAATTTCATTTTCTTTTGTTCTAAGTGATAAACATAGTATTGCTTTAGACATATTTCAGTTATGAGCCTGGTAGTTGACCTGCAAATCAGATTTTCAAACTGAAGGTTTACATCGGATTTTGACGTAGTGATCGCCCCCTCAGATAGGCTCCCATAAGACTCTAAAAGTTAACTCACAATGCCTTCACTTTATTTACATCATTGGGAGGAGTCGGAACACACTCCTTCGTTGATATGCAAATGCATCTGCACAAAAACAAATCATCGCACAAGCCCTGGACACGAAACAAAAGCAGGCGGAATTGTTATGGGTATAATAATCATTCAAAACAGTGCTTCTGACCAGGAATATAAGTTGATGATAAAATAGGTATTCATACTAAAACTGGGACCAATTAGTGAGAATAGAAAACCAGCAAATGGATACGATTTTAAAGTTACTGCTTGAGAAAACCGGTACGGACTTGACCGGTTACCGCAGGCCGGCCTTGTTGCGGCGTATATCGCAACGATTAGATAGATTAGGTATGGATACAGACCAGTATCTTTCTGTCTGCCGCGGCAATTCAGATGAATGCCAGGAACTTATTAATACCATTGCTATCAATGTCAGCTCATTCTTCAGGGATACGGGTGTATTCGAGACCATAGCACAAACCGTATTACCACCTTTGGCTGCGAAGAAGAGAAAGCTGCGGATCTGGAGTGCAGGCTGCGCGGCCGGAGAAGAGCCGTATTCTATTGCTATCCAGATTCTGGGCGTGCTCAAAGAGCCTCAGGATACTGACCTTAGCCCTCTGATATTCGGAACGGACATCGATCATAAAACCCTCAAAAAGGCAAAGAGGGCATCCTATCCGCGAGCAAGTCTTCAGAATACGAAACTCGGGATAGTTGATACCTGTTTTAATGCCGTCGGGAATAGATTTGAGCTGCGTGACTCGATAAAGAAAACGGTTCAATTTTCAGTTAATGATTTGCTGTCGCGGCAGACATCTGCCCCCGCGGACAGCATCTTCGGGTCTTTTGACATTATCCTGTGTCGGAATGTCCTGATCTATTTCTCGGCTAAACACAAAGTACTGGTGCAGGAGAAGCTGTATAAATCTCTGGTAAATGGCGGATACCTTATTCTTGGCGATTCTGAACAACTATGCGGCGCTTTGAAGCCGCGTTTTAAAACTATTAATGCCCGAAACAAGATATATCAGAAATAGAAACTTATTGTTGTTAAGGAGTAAAAATGACGAATTCAACTATTGAACAAATAAAAATGTCAAGGAGCAATACCCTGTATGGAACGCTCATAATATCGTTCAGCCTTATCGCCATACTCTCCTGCCTGTCAGTTGGTCTTTTGACCTACTTTCTGCGTGCCAGTGGAATTCGCGACGAGCAGGCCAGGATTCTTGAAACGTTGCGGGATGAAAAAATGGGAGACATCTCTTCCTGGTTCAGCGAGAGGACGGGCGATGTGAGCATTATGGTTACAAGGCCGGATATCAGGAGTTTTTGTATGGACGCCGGAAAGTCCGAAGGTACGCCCATAAGGGACGTAATGGTTGCTCTTACATCTATGCAGAACACTTATCAGTACGAAGCGGTATTTCTCACCGATAAAGATGGAAAAACCATTGCCAGTACCGAAACTGGTTCTTATGATCCAGGCAGCCTCCCTTTAAGACAGGTTGCTTTGCAGTTGGCGATCAATGAGAAAAGAAATATTATTTCAGATGTGTTGATCAGCAAAATTCAC
This sequence comes from uncultured Cytophagia bacterium, assembly GCA_964539665.1. Classification (GTDB taxonomy): domain Bacteria; phylum Zhuqueibacterota; class Zhuqueibacteria; order Oceanimicrobiales; family Oceanimicrobiaceae; genus CAZIKB01. The sequence goes on along the minus strand of CAZIKB010000066.1, from coordinate 27,148 downwards.
ACGAAACCAACGGTTTTCTTTTTTGCCCCTGTTTTTTCATCGGAGAAAGCCGATCTTATTGGCATATTGGGCATACTGCTGGATCCCACAGCATCGTTGTATCCCAGTTTTACTCAAAGCAAATATCTGGGGGAGACGGGAGAAATTCTGCTGGTGAATGACATAGGCGTAGTTCAAAGCCCGTTGAAGTATCGTGAAAAGGCCATTGCCACAATGAGAATACATGCAGAGCCTGCAGAAAGGGGAGCTTCGGGCGAAATCGGTATCACCGCAATTAACGATTATCGGCCTGAACCTGTAATGGCGGCCTATGGATATGTAAGTGAATTCGATTGGGGAATCGTGGTGAAACAGGATATAGCAGAGATTAACGTGCCCGTAAGTACAATGGCCCAGCATGTTATGGTCGTTTCTTTTGGTGTTTCGATTATCACACTCATATTTGGAGTTATCATTGCCAGGCGAATTTCCCGTCCGGCACTGAATATAGCGCAGACAGCGGCTCTGATAAGCAAGGGTAATCCCGACATTCGGATTCCACTGGCAGGACCTGTGGAGATTCAGCAGATTGCTCTTAGTATAAATGATATGGTTGAACAGTTGAGCTCGCAGGTCCATGTCTCGCGCGTTATCGCCGATGTTTTTTCCGCGGCAGTGAAGCACAATCGTCTTGCAGATCTTTTTGATGAGATACTGCCCCTGCTTATGGAAATAACCGGTTCTCAATTTGGTGTGGTATACCTGACAGACTCCACCGGCAACACAATGGACCGGCTACTTATGCATGGTCTCGACTCGGAATTCGTCACAAAACAGATAACAATCAATCCACCAGATAATCTTCTGACCGAGAACTTAGTATCGGGGAAAATACAGGTTTTCACAGATATCCCCGGGGGCAACGAACTTCTTATTAATACTCAGGCCGGCAAGGCAGCGCCGCACGCCCTTCTTTCCATACCCCTTACACTGCGAAATAATCATGTTGGCGTTATAGGTCTTGCTTCTGTTTATAACTATGACGACGCAGCTCAACAGGTAGCCGAGGGTATAAGGACGAACCTTGCGCAGGCTGTTGAAATCTGCAATTCCTTTGAGCAATCTGAGGAAATGAGTAATGAACTGAATAGCAGGAACGATGAATTGCAGACCACTTCTGCCGAACAGGCAGAATTGCTTAAGGAGCTGGAAGTACAGCGTCGGCAGGCTGCACAGGCAGACAAATTGAAATCTGAGTTTCTTTCCAACATGAGCCATGAACTTCGGACACCGCTTAACAGTGTTCTTTCTCTTTCGCAGCTAATGCTGTCCGATGGTATCGGGGCCGTGGGGGGAGAAGATAAAGAGCGCCTGGAGATTATTGAGCGAAACGGGCGGCATTTGTTAAATTTGATAAACGACATTCTGGACCTCTCAAAGATCGAGTCGGGCAAGATGGAACTTAATGTGTCCACATTCAAGGCTGCTGAGCCCGTAGATGCGGTAGTCGCGGCAATTCGCCCTATGGCAGAAGAAAAGGGAGTGGGCATAACCACAGATATCGCGGATATGAAGAAAGTGCAATCGGATAAAGACAAGTTCCAGCAGATTCTTTTGAACCTGATGTCCAACGCACAGAAATTTACCATGAAGGGAGAAATCGGGATTAGGGTCCGGCAAAACGGCGACTCCATCGTTTGCAAAATATGGGATACAGGTTGTGGAATACCAGCAAAGGAGCTGCCCTTCATTTTTGATGAGTTCAAGTAAGTGGATGGAACAACTACAAGAAAGTATGGCGGAACCGGCCTGGGTTTGGCTATTTGTCAACGCCTGGCATCGCTGCTTGAGGGCAGGATTGAAGTTGAGAGCGAAATAAATAAAGGCACGACTTTTACTCTGACTATTCCAATGGTTATCAGCAGCCGGGACAAAGTGCGGGAGCGAATCAGTGCAGCCGGCAGCATCCGGAAATGGAAAGAAGGGACAGGGCTGCCTCGTATACTTGTGGTTGAAGATAACGAAATAGCATCCGAGCAAATAGCGACGGCGCTACAAGACAATGGTTTTGCCGTGGATGTAGCTGCAGACGGCGAATTGGCACTGGTGAAAATCGGTGAAAACATCCCTGATGGCATCGTACTCGATTTAATGATGCCCCGGGTTGATGGATTCGGTGTACTCGACTCAATTCGCTCAACCCCGAAACAGTAGACCTGCCGGTACTTATTCTGAGCGCGAAAACCCTGACTGCAAAAGAGCGGAGAACACTGACCAGCAACAACATTCAACAATTAATTCAGAAGGGGCAGGTCAATATTGAAGAACTTAGTGAGAGCGTTTACCGGCTCATTGGTATTCAATACTCCCAAAAAAATAAGGTGGTGATCGCCGTCACTCCCACCCCTCGCGTGGCGCGTGCAAAAGACGGCAGGATAACTATTCTGGCTGTAGACGATAATCCCGATAACATGAGGGTCACCAGGGATATCCTTGGCAAAATGAGTGTTAATCTATTGCAGGCGTGTGATGGGAAAGAAGCCCTGGAATCGGCAAAATCAAATAAACCCGATATAATTCTAATAGACATCAATCTGCCGGTCATAAGCGGATTGGAAGTAACAAAAATGATACGGCAGGACAAAGACATTGAGGGCATTGTTATTATCGCGCTGACAGCAAAAGCAATGATGGGTGACAAGGAGGAAATTCTTGCAGCGGGATGTGACGATTACCTCTCCAAGCCGGTTGAACCGGGCATGCTCCGGGCAACAATCGAAAAATGGATAGCCGGATAGGCTTCATGAGGTTTTTAAATAAGAAAAGAACTATCCAAATTATAAAGGTAAATTAATGGATACAAAACAGACAATTCTGCTCGTTGATGACACACCGGACAATCTAATCGTCATGACTAAGGTGATTAACAAGGAAATACCAGATACCCGGACAGCTACAATTCAAAAGCCGTGGGAGACTATGGGTTTCCTGCAGGCTTCCGATGTTTCAGTTGCTGTTATCGATGTGCAGATGCCGGGTATCAACGGACAAAGAAGCTGTAGGGAAATATAATCTTTTCAAAGATAATTTGATTGAAGAACAAGGTTTTTTACCTCTCGTTGAAAGAGTCTTTGAAAAGGGAGAAATTGCTCGATTTACTATTGACTACGATCTTCAAATAGTTGACTATGTTAAAGTAAGAGGAGCTACGCACAGATTTCTAGATGTAGTTGTTTCTCCAATTAAAGACAAGCATGGTAAAGTAACAAACGCGATAGTCCAACACAAAGACATCACCGAGCATAAGCAGGCAGAAGAGGAAATTCGAAAACTGAATGCCGGGCTCGAGCAAAGAGTGTTTGAGCGTACCGCGCAACTCGAGGCTGCCAACAAAGAGCTGGAAGCCTTCAGCTACTCTGTTTCTCACGACCTGCGCGCACCATTGCGCCATATGAGCGGATTTGTGCAGTTACTGCAACAAAGAATTAAGGCTGATAGTCTTGACAAGAAAAGTCAGCGCTATGTTGACATTATCGCGGAGTCATCACAACGCATGGGCTGCCTGATTGATGACCTTTTGAGTTTTTCCCGGTCCGGACGAACTGAAATGCAGAAGTGCGCGGTCCATATTGAACAGCTTGTAAAAGATGTGAAGCAGGAATTACAGCCGGAAATGGCGGGACGGAAAATTGTCTGGAAAATTGACGATATGCCGGAAGCGCTCGCCGATGTGGCGATGCTGAAACTTGTTCTAAGTAACCTTATTTCCAATGCCTTGAAATTTACGACTACGCGCAAGCAAGCAAAAATCGAAATTGGCTGTAATTCTGAGAATAATGAAGAGTTAGCGTTCTACATCCGCGATAATGGCGTCGGGTTTGATATGAAGTATATCGATAAACTAATCGGATTGTTCCAACGCCTGCACCCGGCTAATGAATTTGAAGGTACCGGTGTTGGGCTTGCCAATGTCCGGCGCATCATTCACCGGCACGGCGGTAGAACCTGGGCTGAGAGTGTAGTCGGCGAGGGTGCAACTTTTTATTTCTCACTACCTAAAAAGCCGAACCTTTCTACAGGACACCCGAACCTTTCAAAGGTTTCAAACCTTTGAAAGGTTTAGATATGAAAGGTTTAGGAATTAAAATCACAGAAAGGACAAATAATGAAAAATCTAAAACGTATCCTAATGATTGAAGACGACGAGAAAGATGTGGAACTCACCCTGGAGGCTCTCGAACGACACAGTCTTGCTAACCATGTGGATGTTGTCCACGATGGCGAAGAAGGCCTGGATTATCTCTTTCGTCGTGGAAATTACAAAACCCGTGCTAACGGCCACCCGGTTGTCGTGCTGCTTGACCTCAAGATGCCGAAAATTAATGGATTAGAGGTGCTGCAGCAAATAAAATCGGATGCACAACTGAAAGTGATTCCGGTGGTGGTGTTTGCCAAATCCCGTGAGAATCCGGACATCGCTGAGTGTTACAAACTTGGCGTAAATGCCTACGTGGTAAAACCGGTTGATTTTCAGGAGTTTGTTGATGCAGTCAATGGGCTCAGTTTATTTTGGGCAATTGTCAACGAAGCGCCGCCGGGAAGTTGAAAAAAATATACTAACCAACAAGTGATGAAAAAGACAATCTAATAAAAAAAAGCAACGAGTATGAAACAATTACTTAAAATTCTCCATCTCGAAGACGAGCCAAATGACGCTGAGCTTATCCGGACGATACTGAACAGGGAGGACATTCAGTGTGAAAGTATCCGGGTTGAAACCAAAAGTGATTTTGTTGCCGCAGTTGAACAAGGCGGATTTGGACTGATATTGGCTGACCATTCTCTCCCCGGTTTCGATGGCATGTCCGCGCTTGCCATCGCCCGGGAAAAATGTCCTGAAGTGCCATTCATCCTGATCTCCGGAGTTCTCGGTGAAGAAGTGGCGATAGAGAGTCTCAAACAGGGAGCAACCGATTACGTTCTTAAGCAGCTGATGACCAGACTTATGCCAGCGGTGCAGCGGGCTTTAAATGAAGCCAAGTTGCTCGCTGAGCGTAAACTACTGCAGCAGAAATTTGAAGAATCCCGGATTTTAGAGCACCATTTAGCTTATCACGATATCCTCACTGGCTTGCCTAATCGGCAATTATTTTTCGACAACATGCAGCAAAGCGTGGCGCTGGCAAGCCGTTATCAACAACTGCTTGCTGTCCTCTTTCTCGATTTAGATAATTTGAAGGACATAAATGACACATTTAGCCATAGCGCAGGCGACTTCGTACTGAAATCAGTTGCGCAACGGTTAATAAGTTGTATTCGAAAGAGTGACATTGTCGCTCGTATCGGCGGTGATGAATTTGCAATAGCGCTTGTTAACATCGTACATCATGGGGATGCGGTCAGGATTTCGCAAAAAATTCTCGAGAAAATAGCAAATCCTATACTACTCGATGATCAGGAAATCCTTATCTCGGCAAGTATCGGTATAGGCTTGTATCCGGCCGATGGAAATGACATCGAAACCCTGCTGAAAAATGCAGATATTGGCATGTATCGAGCCAAAAAAAAGGTATGAACAACTTTCAGTTTTACAGTTCATCAATGGAAACGACAGCATTAAAAAATATTGATCTGGGAAACAAATTGTGCGATGCCTTGAAAAAGGACGAGTTAGTGCTATTCTATCAACCCCAATTTGATATCCACTCCGGCAAGGGTACCGGTGTGGAAGCGTTGCTGCGTTGGCAACACCCTGACCTGGGTTTAATTCAGCCAGATAATTTTATCCCGTTGGCAGAAGAGACGGGGCTGATTATATCGATCGGTGAATGGGTTTTACAAACAGCCTGTGCACAAAATAAGAGTTGGCAAGATGCTGGCTTCTCACCGTTGAGGGTTGCGGTCAACCTCTCGGCTCGCCAGTTTCGGGAGAAAAAGTTGCCAGAGAAGATAGCGCACGTATGGAGGAAACAGAGCTCAGTTCGGAATATTTGGACCTGGAAATTACCGAAAGCAATGCCATGCAGAACGTAGAAGTCACAGCTTCTACGCTGCAGATTCTCAAAGAGATGGGAGTACAGCTTTCGGTTGATGATTTTGGTGCAGGGTATTCTTCCCTGGGCTATTTGAAGCGTTTCCCTGTAGACAGGCTGAAAATTGATCAGAGCTTTGTACATAACATTCCCGCTGACAATGATGATGCTGCTATTACGACTGCAATGGTTGCACTGGCACATGGTCTGAAAAAGAAAGTGATTGCAGAAGGTGTAGAGAACGAGGACCAAATGGATTTTTTGCGTTTGATACATTGTGATGAGGTGCAGGGATTTCTTTTAGGTCATCCATTGCCGGCCGAGCAAGTTGCAAAGATAATGATGTGATGTATATGAAACTGTCGACGCTGGTGGGCATGGTGAATTTGACCTGAATTATTCTGATCATGCGCTACCGGCGGTCTACTGCATGGCCGCATTGGCAACTGCACATGAGAAGTGTCCTGATGTACTCTACAATCATTGATGATGCAAATGAGACCCGGGGGAACAGCCTTTATCCATAAAACCATTTCCACAGAGGCCCTGACAAACAAGGTACGTGAGGTGCTGAATGAGTCTCAATACAGACGGGAATAGGCTATCCCGTTCGTTGAACTGTTAAAGTTGAGAGCCAGTTGACCGATTATATTAATTAAAAGAAACAGGAACAGTGAAATCATTGTTAAAAATTCTCCACCTCGAAGATGAGCCAAAGGACGTAGAACTGGCCCGTTCCATGCTTGAAACCGGGGGTATCGTGTGCGAAATCGTCTGGGTAGAAACCGAAAGCGATTTTGTCAGTGCTGTCGAACAAGATGGTTTTGACCTGATCCTGGCAGACTACAATCTTCCGTTATTCAACGGCATGACCGCGTTGGAAATAGCAAAAGTGAAATGCCCGAATGTGCCGTTCATTTTATTATCGGGCAATGTCGGTGAAGAACTGGCAATTGAGTCCCTGAAGAGAGGTGCCGCGGATTATGTTCTTAAACATCGGATGCAACGCCTTGTGCCTGTTGTCCGGCGAGCATTACAAGAAGCTGAGGATCAGAATAAGCGCAAACAGGCGGAGTGCGCACTACGGGAAAGTGAAACACGGGTTCGGGCGTTAGCCGAAGCTTCGTTTGAAGGAATCATTATTTCGGTAGATGGGACCAGTGTTGAAGCGAATCGTGCGATTAGCGAGATGTTTGGGTATGAACTGTCGGAAGTAATTGGCAAGACGCCATTCGATTTACTTACACCGGAATCGGCCGAGAAAGTGTATAATCAAGACCGAGCAGGTATTGAAACCCCTTACGAAATAAAAGGCTTAAGGAAAGATGGTACAATTTTCGACATAGAAGTACGTGGAAAAAACTGCATTTATAAAGGTCAAATAGCCCGTGCAACGGGATTCCATGACATCACGGACCGCAAGCAATCGGAAAAGGAACTAAAAGAGAGTGAAGAAAAGTATCGGCAGCTTTTTGAAAATGAATCGGACGCAATAGTTGTTTTTGATGCTGATAACAAGAAGTTTGAAGATGTCAATATAGCTGCTTTAGAATTGTTTGGCTATACAAAAGATGAATTTTTATCCTTGAAGGTGGAAGATATCTCGTTCGAGAGAGAAAAAACAACGGCCTCTGTAGAGCGAATAAAGAAGGGTACAATAGCTAGTGGTGGGGTACCTGAACGTAGTTTGCTAAAAAAGGATGGTTCTGTTTTTCAAGCGGAGATTAGCCCTGGAATGTATTTTTCTTCCGGTCGCAAAAAAATAATCGGTGCTATTCGTGACATTACCGAGCGCAGTCGGGCGCAAGACGAAGTGTCGTTCGAACGGGATCTGATGCAAACACTATTAAATAACACACCGGACTACATTTACTTTAAAGATAAAAATCGGCGATTCGTGCGTGCGAGCAAATCATTTTGCGATCTATTCGGGCAAAGTGTGAAAGAAATTATTGGTAAAACTGATGAGGAGTTGTTTCCAATAGAGACTGCCGAGGAAATGTCCAGTGACGATCGTAAGGTCATCGAAACAGGGATGTCAATAATTAATAAAGAAGAAGGTGGTGAAATCAGGGATGAAGGAGAAGTATGGGTTCTGACGACAAAGCTTCCATGGATTGATAAAGACAGTAACACATTAGGCCTGTTTGGAATTTCACGAGACATAACCGATCGCAAAAAACTGGAGCGGCAGCTTATCGAGGCTCAAAAGATGGAAGCAATCGGACAGCTTGTTGGAGGGATCACGCACGAATTCAATAACCTGTTACTGGTCATTCTGGCGAATACTGATTTTGCGATGCAGGAATGCGGACCGGAGCAACCCTCTTCAGAGTATCTCTTCAGAGTAAATCAAGGCGCAACCAGGGCTCGTGACCTGGTAAAACAACTTCTAACCTTTAGTCGGCAAGATGAATTTGAGTTCAAACCTTTGAATTTAAACACAGTGGTGGAAGATGTGGTGAGATTGCTGACGCACACTTTGGGTAAAAAAATTGAACTGAAGTCAGAATACGTTGCTAACACCCATCTCATCCAGGCGAACAAAGTTCAGATTCATCAAATTTTGATTAATCTATGTTTGAACGCTCGAGACGCCATGCCTGATGGAGGGAAGATATGCATAGAAACCCAAAACCTGGAAGTCAACCAAATAAAACAGCTTCCATCTGCAATAGTCAAGTCAGAGAAGTATGTGCAGCTCAGGGTGATTGATAACGGCGAAGGGATGGACAGCAGGACTTCTGAGCGGATTTTCGAACCCTTCTTCACCACAAAGAAGGTGGGTCACGGTACTGGTTTGGGGATGTCGGTCGTCTACGGAATTGTAAAGCAACACGAGAGTCATATTGAAGTATCCAGTGAGAGAGGTAAGGGTACCACGGTCACAATTTATTTTCCAGCTTTGGCTCAATCTGAGTCCGGCAAACTTTATAAGAAAAAAAGTACTGTTGAAGTCTTATAAAAACAGATGCTGAACTACTTAATCAGAAGGGAAAATCAAAATGACAAAAATTTTAGTCATCGATGATCTTGATGAGGCACGAGTCGCCATCGCTGAAATGTTGACAAGAGAAGGGTATGAGGTGATTGATGCCGCGAATGGTAAAGAAGGCTTGAAAATGGTCGAAAAGCATGCCCCTGATGTAGTCGTCAGCGATATTCTTATGCCAGAAATGGATGGCATTGGATTCTTGAGGGAAATCCGCAAATCCAAACCTCATCTGCCGGTGATTGCTTTCACCGCATCTTTCGACCTCCCCTATCTGAAAGCGGCGCAAACATTGGGAGCTGTCCACGTTCTCCACAAGCCCTTCCTACAGGCAGAAATAGTCAGTGCTGTCCGTGAGGCTCTGCAAATGGCATAGAGGTCCTCAAAAAGGTAGCTACGGATTACGTTCTTAGGTCTTTGCATTAAAAGAACTTATGCCAATAAAACACAAAAAAATAGCTTTTTTAAATTTTATGATTTTTTTTAGGATGAATAGTGTCCAATCTAGAGAAAGAAAAAAGTAGAAGATGTTTTTAGAGACCTTTGTAGTAAAGTCCGAATAGATGATTCGGTTTTAGAACCAGAAACCAGCGAGTAGCGTGTTTAGTTTTGGTTCTTTTGGATACATGCGCGTTGCTGTGGTGGACACTTGCTCCATCATGAAAACATGTGATTTCCAAAGAAGACCCTGACAACCGACTGGCGGTTTTGTTTATAAAACGGATTATCCGGCATTCAAGCTCAGCTTGAGAACTGAGTATACAACACAAGCTCAAGCTTGAACGCCAAAATTATCTATTATTTCTGTGCTGACTTCGAAGTTAGCTGGTCATCGATTTTTAATATTGCAAACCAATCGATTTTTCTTGTCAGATACATCACTATAGAAAGAATCACAAACAGCCCAAGACTGCCCATTAATAAAGCATAATCCTGAAGTTGTAAAATAATATATAAATAGCCATATAGTACAACCAAAACTGTTGCAATTACCACCGTCTGGAGTTTGTCTGATAAAACGTTTTTTGTATACGCCGTAATCAATAATAAAATCCCAATACTTGCTATCAAATAGGAGTATTTGAAAGAGAGATATTCAGATAAAGATAATAATAGAGTATAAAAGACCAGTAAAGCAAAACCAATGAGTAAATACTGGATAGGATGAATGACTTTTTTACCTAACAATTCTATCATAAAAAAAGACAAAAATGTCAACGCGATAAACATGATTGCATATTTTGCTGTTCTCATAGTCTTCTGGTATTCATCTACTGGTAGAAGGAGACTCACTCCAAAAGTGGATGGTGCAATATTATGTTGGTTTCCGATCCATTTTTGGGGGAAGTTACGATTTAGCTGTAGCACTTTCCATTCAGCCCTGAATCCATCAGATGAAATTTCTCTCAATTCGGGCAAAAAATTCCCCGTAAAACTGGGATTATTCCATTCGGAAGATGCCTCAATTTTAGTCTCTCTGCCAACCGGAACAAACATGAGACTTTGACTACCATTTAGATCAATTTCAGTGTGAAAGTCAAATTTCTCAATTCCCGCGTCAAGAGAGATTTTTACACTTATTCCCGAGCTACAGACATCGTTCGACTCAATCCCAGGAGAAGCAATGAATTCTGTATTATTCCAATTAAGCTTAATAATATCTTTTATGCCCTTCATATCGGTTATTCCGACCGTTATAAATGCATCATCCCACATCACATCATTTGGTGATACATTCAAATCTTCAAACGCCAGTGAGGGGAAATTACCTGTTAATTGAATTTTTGTATTGTATAGTACAAATTCATAAATGCCCCTGTACCTGATTTCCGGGTGGATGGTACAAACAATTGATAAATCATCTGGTAAAAAGTGCGCGTATTTCTTTATCTTAGTAAATTTTTCATTATCATCTTGTTGAGTAAACTGAAACGGGATAGTGAGTATGGGGCCGGTTATGGTTTGTATACTGCCCCACTTATCAGTGACTTCCAAACTCGTTTCATCTCTTCTCTGTTTTCGTTCTTTTATCAATGCCTGGATCATGATAGTTGGAATGAGTAGAATTATTGCCAGCGCTCCAATAATAAATAATCTTACCGCAATTGAATTTTTTAGTGTGTTTTTAGCCATTTTAGAGGTCTCCTTTAATTATTATTAGTGAATATAGTTATTTGCTGTTAATTTGGCATTGTAGACAACTTTGCAATACAGAGTACCAGGACATAAAAAAACGAATCTAAATTTTCATGTATAGACTCGAATAGCCTCTATTTAAATTTTTATTGTCACGCCTGAATCGGTTTTACTGAAAAGAATGGCATAACAATTTTTTCTTCACAAGATGAAACAGCTCCAGCCGCCTTTATCAGAACCTCCTCCAGGACTTTCAGATAATTTATGAATTGTTCGCGACCTGTATCCGTGATGGAGATTTTTGTACAGGGTTTATTTCCAATAAAATACTTTTTTATTTCGATGACGCCAGCGTCTTGCAGAGCCTTCAAGTGACTGCTTAGGTTCCCGAATGTTAGATCACATTCATCCTTGAGTTCGTTAAAAGTTAAACCATCGGCTTCTTTGCACAAAGCTGATATGATTGCTAATCGACTTGGTTCGTGAAAAAGCCTCTTTAAACCTGCATATATATTCTCATTTTTTTGGGACATAACTATTATCCTTTGAAGTAACAAGATTGTGTAAAAAGTGTCTTAATGAAAAATGTAACTTTTCATCAAAATGTAAAATAATCCCGCCTGCCCATTCGCCGATAAAAAATACAATCCCCATTGGCCAGGGATTTAAAAAAGATGTGTCAGGAATGAGTAGATAAATTGTGCCGCATGAAATATAGAATACACCAATTGTCCAATAAAATTTTGGCAACACCTGGCGAGTAGCCAGAGAGGCTAATCCATATAGACACATCCATACGCCAAATAATAGATTCACTTGTGCGACATTGATTAAGACCAGTGTTAAAACGGCTCCAATAAAAAGCGCTGGTACGGCATCAATTGTTGGTCTGAGTTTGCGGATATTTCTCTTTACGTCCGAATCAAAAAGAAACCAGTGTATCAGGGCGCCATAATTTAATATAAAGCCGATTAAAAAAACAACACCCCAACCATAAATATGAGCTATGATAATTTTAGGATAACTCGAATATGTCATGATAGCTGCAATTAATATTGCCACCGTTCCAGATATGGCCCGTGCCCGACCAGAGTAACCTTTGAAGCGCTGCTTTTCTAATATTTTTCTTTGCAATTCCCGAACTTGATTTATTGCTTCGTGGATGTGCATATCGATCCTATAGTCAGACAACGCCTGTTAAATAAGTAGTAAAAAATAAAAACGTAAATTTACCTCAACTTTACTTTAGATTGCAAAATATAATAAATAAAAGAGAACTTTGCAACACAAAGTTAATAAAATTACCTAAAAGTCAACTAATATTGAGCAGGCTTATCAAACACATATTTTAATGACCACTGTACGCTGACGGACATCAGGTGTAATGCCAGCGGATAATTTACCATATATTGCTTCCATTTGAATATGCCTAATTCATTAATAATCAAAGCTGGCATGGTTGTTGGAATATAAATAACATCTCAACATAAAGTACCGACCATTCAAGTAGGCATTTGGATATTGTTAATTATAGTATTCTTACAGCTAACTGAAATCTGCCTGCTTTAAATATTAGGAGAAAAGCGTGCTTAAAAATTACTTAAAAGTCGCCTGGCGAAACATCAAAAAACACAAAGGGTATTCCTTCATCAACATCGCTGGGCTCGCCATCGGTATGGCCTGTTTTATTGTAATCTTACTGTATGTTTTAAATGAATGTAGTTACGATACCTATCACCAGGATGTTGACCGTATTTTTCGGGTGGCGCTGGAAATTGACAGCAATTCCGGCAGTACAAAATATGCGATGAATGTTCCTCCAGTCGGTCCAGCTTTGCAAGAGGATTTTCCGCAGGTAGAATATGCTGCACGAGTCTTTTATTATCATAGTAAAAGAATTGTTAAACACGGCGATAAAATATTTTACGAAGACGGTTTTGTGTATGCTGATCAGGACATATTCAACATTTTAACCATCCCCTTTATTCATGGCAATCCAGAAAACTCACTCAGCCAACCGCAATCGCTGGTTATTCCTGAGCGCCTGGCTGCCAAATATTTTGGTAATGATGAGCCAATTGGTAAAACCCTGAACGTCAACGATCGTGATTATGTCATCAGTGGTGTAATTGCTGATTCTCCCCAAAATACAACTATGCCTTTTGATATTTTTCTTTCAATGCAAGACCTGCGTAATCCACCGTGGATGACTGATTGGACCTGGCCGGGAATGTACACATATATCAAACTTACAGCCAATGTCGATGCAAATGCTTTTGACAACCAGATTCGCCATTTTGCTGATAATTATCTTGAAGGCGATATTAGAGCGGAAGGCAAAACTTATCAGCAATTTTTGCAGCCAATTACTGATATTTATCTGAGCTCGAACTTAGAATATGAACTCGTGGCCAGTAATCCTGTTTATCTTTATATTTTTTCAGCGGTGGGAATTATAGTATTACTCGTTGCCTGCCTGAATTTCATGAATCTTACGACTGCCAGAGCAGCAAACAGAGCAAAAGAGGTTGGAATGCGCAAAGTCGTTGGCGCTGAACAAACCCAGCTCATCAAACAGTTTTTCGGTGAATCCTTGCTCATGACAGTTGCTGCATTTGTTGCGGCTCTGGTTATTGTTGAATTAGCAAGTTCGTTTGTTCATAATTTAACTGGCATTGAGCTGCAATTGAGTAAACTTTTTCAACCATCTGTCTTTTCAGGAATGTGCTTTCTTGTTCTGTTTGTCGGTTTCACGGCCGGCAGCTATCCTGCTTTTGTACTTTCAGCTTATAGACCCATCTTGGTGATTAAAGGAATTTTAAGCGCCGGTTCCACGGGATCTGTCATGCGTAAAATAATGGTCGTTGGACAATTTGCCATCTCCATTATTCTAATCGTTTGCACAATCATTGTATTTCATCAGGTAGATTATATGAAAAACAAGGATCTGGGTCTTAATAAAGATCAGAAACTCATAATACCAGTACGAGGCAGAGTTACAATGGCAGACAATTATAAATCTATTAAGAATGAGTTCATGAAAAATCCTGCAGTGACCGGAGCTGCCATTTCTTCAAATGTACCTGGTCAGGGAGCTGGAAGTTTAAATACCAGCCTGATTGGAGAAGATGATCCTAAAAGCCAGATGATGTATTATAATTTCTGTGATAGTGATTTTATCCCCGAGTTTAATATTGAATTAATTTCCGGCAGAAATTTTATAAGGGAAAATAGGAACGATATATTTGAGGCTTGTATTATTAATGAGGCTGCAGTGAAAGCCTTTGGCTGGACTTCGGCAGCAGAAGCGATAGGCAAACAAATAGAGACAGGTTTAAGAAACGCAAAGAAAGAGATAATCGGGGTAGTGAATGATTTTCATTATCGAAGTGTGCAATATTCTGTTGAGCCGCTCATTATAGAATATGATCCTACTATGTTTGGACATATCAGTCTATCTGTAAATATTGAAAATTTTGACGCAACCATCAAATCCGTTGAAAGAAATTGGCAGGAGCTTTTTCCGGGTAAACCTTTTGAGTACTTTTTTATGGATGACTTTTTTAACCAGATGTACAAATCTGAGGAGCAAATGGGTAAATTATTCACACTTCTAACAATGATGGGCATTTTCATTGCCTGTCTTGGTTTGTTTGGATTGGCTTCATTTATGTCTGAGCTGCGTACAAAAGAAATTGGCATCCGCAAGGTATTAGGCGCTTCAGTTACAGAAGTTGTATTTTTATTTTCGAAGGAATTTACTGTCTGGGTACTTGTTGCCAACATCATTGCCTGGCCAATTGCCTATTTCGCTATGCACAAATGGCTGCAGAGTTTTGCCCATCAGGTGAATCTCGAAATGTGGATGTTTGCGGTGTCCGCCCTGATCGCTCTCTTTATTGCTCTGCTTACTGTGAGCTATCAGTCAATTAAAGCGGCGACTGCCAATCCAATTAAAGCGCTTAAATACGAATAGAATCATAAAGTGGCGATCCCGAGCTGTTTGGGGGACACAATATCTCGTTGCTGTATGAGTGAATTCGATTGCAGATTTGGATTCCAGATTTCGGAATATTTTCCCAATCCGAATTTTGAATTCTAAAATTATTAAGGAATCATGTTTAAAAACTATATAATAATCGCCACCAGGAATTTGCTCAGACAAAAAGCCTATTCTGTTATCAATATCGCCGGCCTTGCCACAGGCATGGCCTGCACCATTCTTATCCTTTTGTGGGTACAGGACGAACTTAGTTTTGATCAATTTCATGAAAATAAAAATGAAATCCACAGAGTTATTTTCGATTATGAAAGCGGTCTAAGTAGTGGCACCTGTGGAGCTCTCGCACCGGCTCTTAAAGACGAAATTCCAGAAATAAAAAATTATGTCAGAATGTGGGTAGGCGGAAATTGGCAAATTTATTATGGTGACAAGAATGTTCGTGAAAGAAGCCTTTACGCTGATCCTTCGATTTTTGAGGTTTTTTCATTCCCGTTAATTGAAGGTAATCCACAAACCGCACTTTCAGAGCCACATTCCGTCGTCCTCACAGAAACATTAGCAAATAAACTATTCGGTGAGGAGGAGCCTGTAGGGAAAATGCTTCATATCAACAACAGGTTTGGTGCCAAGGAAACTTTCCACGTAACAGGTGTGACTCAAAATATTCCAAAAAACTCGCACTTACAATTTGATTTTCTATTTTCATTTAACCTACTTAAAGAGTGGTATCGACCAGATTTTGGGGAGGCCTGGACCAATCATTCATTTGCAGCTTATGTGTTAGTTCAAAAAAACAGCTCAATTCCTGCTGTGAATCAAAAAATAACTGATTGTTATAATCGCCATAAACAGGGAACACCCCAAAAGCTTAAACTTCAAACTTTATCACAGGTTTATCTTAATCCAGATGTTAAGTACGATTTAGGTGGTCCAAGAGGTAATATTGACTATATAAATATTTTCATAATAATCGCACTTTTTATACTGCTGATTGCCTGTATAAATTTCATGAACCTTGCAACCGCTCGCTCCGCTAAACGAGCCAAAGAAGTAGGTTTGCGAAAAGTAGCAGGCGCTGGAAAAGTACAAATAATGTCACAATATTTCGGAGAATCACTTTTGATTGCTTTTGCAGCGTTGCCCATTGCGCTTATCCTTATTGAACTGTCTCGACAGCCATTTAATAATCTTACCGGCAAAAACATAGCGTTAGACTATTTTGATCCCGCATTTATTGCTTGCGCACTGATTATTGTCATTTTTACTGGAATAGTATCCGGCAGCTATCCCGCACTTTATGTCTCTTCCTTTAAACCAGCCGAAATTTTAAAAGGAAGCTTAATATCAGGCGGACAAGGGAGCCTTTTTAGAAAAATTCTGGTTGTATTTCAATTTTCACTTTCAATCTTCATAATAGTAGCAACCCTGGTAGTTTCAAACCAAATGGATTATATTTTATCTAAGGATTTAGGTTTTAATAAAGAAAACTTGATTTACACCCTGACGCCTGGATTTCAAAATGACGCAATAAGAAATGAAATGCTAAAAAATCCGAATATTGTAAATGTTGGAGCTTCCGGATTTCAGCAGTTAGAATTAAATTTTACTGCCTGGAGCCAGGGAATTCAGGATTGGCAAGGTCGGGGGGAAAGGGAAACGTTTTCAATTGGGTTATTAGAGGTTGGCTATAATTATCTAGACACTTATGGAATGAAAATGGCTCAGGGAAGATACTATTCCAGGGAATATGGAACCGATTCGACTGATGCAATAATAGTAAACGAAGCGGCTGTAAAAGCCATGAACATTGATTCGCCGATTGGAAAAACGTTTAATCTGTTCGGCAGCAACCAGAGAATTATCGGTGTGGTCAAAGATTTTCATTTCACGTCTCTCCATTCGGAAATTGGCCCCATTGCATTTGTACTTTATCCAGGACAGCTTCGGTGTTTGGGGATAAGAGTAAAACCCGAAAATGTCGCCACGACTTTGAATTATATCAAAGATGTTTTAGCAAGATTAGTTCCTGACTATGTTTTAGAATACCATTTTCTTGATGAGCAGCTTGACAGGCTTTACTCTGCTGAACTTCGAAGGGGGAAGATAGTTGGATATTTTTCTTTAATTTCCATATTCATATCCTGTCTCGGGTTATTTGGTCTGGCCGCATTCACTGCCGAGCAGCGTACAAAGGAGATTGGCATCCGCCGAGTGCTTGGCGCATCAATTTCAGGGATTGTAGCTCTGTTATCAAATAGCTTTGTAAAATGGATTCTTATAGCGAATATTATTGCCTTTCCAATAGCCTGGTTTGCCATGAACAAATGGCTGCAAAATTTTACCTATCATATCGATATCGGCTGGTGGACGTTTGTGCTGGCAGGATGGATTGCGTTGGTGATTGGATTGCTGACGGTGAGTCTTCAAGCGATCCGCGCTGCTACCGCTAATCCAGTGAAGGCGTTACGGTATGAGTGAATTACGCAACCGCACCAATTCGATGCAAACGATCTAAGCAATTACGATGTCAAATATCGTATATTGATTATGTGTGTAAATTTGAATTTGCTTATGACATCAGACTTCTGCAAAATATACATGAAGGTCATTCTGAGCGACCTTAGGGAGCAAAAAATCTGCTACTACTAACATTTTGTAAATCCGACAATTTTGTGGTTACAGATTCTTCGTCACGGAGTTTATCCTGAGCCATGTCGAAGGGTTCCTCAGAATAACAAATAAGTGCATTTTGCAGAAGATTATCATTACATTTGAATGGAGGGTTCCCATGCTTAAAAACTACTTCAAAATCGCATTTAGAAACCTGGTCAAACACAAAATCTATTCCTTCATTAACATTTCCGGTCTGGCTGTAGGAATGGCAAGTGTAATATTAATAGGCTCGTACATCCAGGATGAGCTGAGTTATGACCGTTATCATCAAAATGCGGATAGAATTTACAGGTTTACTGGCTCTTCCAGCGGGGACGTCATTCCAGGCTGGATTGGGACACCAGCGCTTTTAGGGCCAACTTTAAAGGCTGAATTTCCTGAGATAGAGAATTATGTCAGGTTTGATCCTTTTGGTTTCAAGGAAAAAACATTAATCTCGTATAAAGATAAAAGCTTTTATGAAGACCGGTTTTATCTCGTCGATCCTGCCCTGTTTAAGGTTTTTGATTTCAAGTTATTAAGAGGTAATCCTGAAACGGTGCTTGTTAATCCCACCGATTTAGTCATTACAAAATCAAAGGTTGAAAAATATTTTGGTAGCGAGGATCCAATTGGAAAGGTCATCAATTATGATGGCAATATTGATTTTACCGTTACCGGAGTCATGGAAGATGTTCCTCACAATTCACATTTTGTGTTCGACTTTGTAGCGCCCTTTGAACACATGGACTATATTCACCAGAGAAAAATTATGCATTCCTGGGGTATGCACAATTATTACACATATATCTTACTTCAGGAGAATGTGAAACCTGCAGACTTCGAAACAAAGAGTGCAGCATTCCTGGCAGAATTAACGAATAATCCTGACATCAGTGTTTATTTGCAGCCACTGACGGATATTTACCTACGTTCGAAGATCGCCAGGGATAGACATCATCGTGGTGATATCACAAATATTTATCTTTATTCAGCCATCGCGGTTGTGATTCTCCTGATAGCCTGCATCAATTTTATGAATCTCTATACCGCAAACTCCGGGCTCCGCGCCAAAGAAGTCGGCATGAGAAAAGTGCTTGGGGCTTATAAAAAACATTTATTATTCCAGTTTCTCGGTGAAGCATTGATATCTTCAATTATTGCACTTCCTGTTGCTATTTTATTAGTGGAGCTTGTCATTCCACAGTTCAACCAAATCACAGATAAATCCTTAGGTTTAGAGTATTCTCAGAATTTTGTCCTGTTCGGCGGACTCCTGTTAATGACAGTAGTAGTGGGCCTGCTTTCAGGCAGCTATCCCGCCATTTTCATTTCCTCATTTCAACCGGTAAAGATGCTGCAAGGGAAATTACATTCCACAACAAAAGGGCTAACACTTAGAAATATTCTGGTTATTTTTCAGTTTACGGTTTCAATAGGATTAATTGCTGGTTCGTTCATTATAAATAACCAAATGCAGTATGTCAGAAATAAGAAATTGGGTTATGATAGAGAAAATATCGTTAATGTTCCTATTTACAGCCCGGAAACAAAGGGTAATTATGAGACCTTCAGAAATGAAATTTTGAGTTATCCAAATATAATTGGCGCCACGGCCACGTCCTTTACCCCGAGTGTAGAACGATGGCGAGAAGGGACATTTTTTGAGGGACGGAATGAAACCGACGAGCACTCGTTTTTCCGTATGTCCGGCGATTACAACCTGCTCGATCTGTTTGGCATGGAAATTATCGCCGGCCGCAACTTCAATAGAAATTACCCAGGCGATCTTAAAAAGGCCTGGATTCTGAATGAATCCGCTGTTAACGAAATAGGCTGGAGTAATGAAGAAGCCATTGGGAAAATATTTGGCAGCAGCTCAGGTAGAGTGATTGGTGTGGTAAAGGATTTTAACTACAGGTCACTGCGCCGTAAAACAGCGCCCATGGCGATAAATGTTCTGCCAGGAATGTTCCAATATATTTCGATTAAAATCAGACCCGAGAATATGCGGGACACCATTAATTTCCTCGAAAACAAATGGCTTGCGACCAATCCGGGATTCCCGTTTGAGTACTATTTTTATGACCAGGAATTTGATAAATTGTACAAAACCGATCTCAAATTGGAAACTCTCTTCAAATATTTTACATTCCTGGCGATATTCATTGCCTGCCTTGGACTTTTTGGATTAGCGTCGTTTATGACCCAGCAAAGAACAAAAGAAATTGGCATACGAAAAGTACTGGGCGCTTCGGTGTCTGGAATTGTGGTATTACTCTCGAAAGAATTTACCAAATGGGTGCTTCTGGCTAACATCTTAGCCTGGCCCATTGCCTGGATTGCCATGAATAGCTGGCTGCAGAATTTTGCTTACCGCATTGACGTCGGTTGGATGACATTTTTGCTGGCGGGTTTGTCAGCACTTTTAGTTGCGTTTCTCACTGTGAGTTTTCAGGCAATAAAAGCTGCAGTGGCTAATCCCATTAATTCGCTGAGACATGAATAGTGGTAATAAACGGGAAATTTCTCAACATGAGATGGGATTATTGATGTATGAGTGACCCAGATAAAATATTAATTTAATGCAAAGGCGCTGAGTACGCGGAGATTCGCAGAGTTTGTTTTATATTTCTTCTCTGCGTTTGTTAAGGCCTAACGGTGTTGGGCATAAGCCGATTTGACAGCAGTAGATGAACTTGATAAATAGCACATATTTAATGAAAGTATTATTCTTTGAGTTTACCATCAATTATCTTCTGAAATGACCTGTAATCAATTAGTTGGGTGCTCCTATTAAAAAACTGATCCAGATATTAGTGTCAATTACTACCTTAATCATCTTTTTGGGCATTATATCTTTGCCTTCGAACAATCTCAACTTCTGATGTTATTTCTTCTAATGTTAAATCATCTGTTTTTAATTTATTTAAAAGATTTTTAAATCGAACAGGGAATGTTTCTTTTTCCAACAGACGAATTAATTCAATCTTATCATTCATTTTACATTGTGTTATTAATCTTTGATTACAATTAGTTAGTTTTATTGATTGAATATTACGACAGCTTACTATATACGGTTAAGTTGCCTGCGGAATTAAAAACGCAAAACTTTGAATAAAAAATAACAGTTCATTATAACTCCAAACTCCAATAGACCGTGCGGAATAGCAGGTCATCTTGAACCGATGATTAGCTTTTTCTTTATACTAACCAATTTTCTACTGTAAGGTTTTCAAATCTGTTAAAATGTTTCACATTACCAGTTATTAATTTTGAGCATTTTGTTAAAACAGTAGAGGCAATTAAGATATCTGCATCTGGAAGTAAGTTTCTCTTGTTATGAAGAACCGATTTTAGCTCCCCAAACTTTTTTAATATTTCCAAATCTGAATCGATAATGTCGATTGATAATAAAAATTCTTCTACAATATTAATATTTTTAAATCTACTTGTCGACCTTCCTGCTCCATAATAAAGTTCACCAACAGTCATAAAAGATACCGAGACTTGCTCATCACAATTTTGTCTTTTTTCAATTACTAGTTTGTTGCCTCGCAATAACTCAATACATATGTCAGTGTCTATAAGTATCATAATTGCACTTCACGTCCTAAAGTTCGATTACTATAAATATCATTTATGATTTCTTTTGTAGATCTTTGATCATCCCATTCATTGGCTAATTTCTTCCAAATACTTATTTGTGTCTCTTTTGAAATTAGTTTCTTTCTTGTCGAAATATAATTTACCTCATTTTGAACGCTGCGTTCTAATAGTAATAATATTTCATTATTCAAACTTCTTTTTTCCATTTGAGATAGAGTTCGAATTTTTCTTATTATTTCTTCAGGTATGTTTCTAATTGTAATGTTCATAATACATTTCCTTAATAAAAATAAAATATAGTTACATATCAGTTATAAAATAGTTATATATTATATGAATTGCAAGAATATTTTTTCTTTAAAAGTAAATCGGGATAGGAAGGCGCCTCTCAACGCCTCCACTCCACCACCACCTGGCATACGAAAAGTTTTGGGCGTTTCGGTGTCGGGAATCGTATTATTACTGTCGAAAGAATTCACTAAATGGGTGATTCTGGCCAACATCATAGCCTGGATTGCAATGAATAGCTAACTGCAGGATTTTGCTTACCGCATTGACATCGGTTGGATGACATATTTACTGGCGGGTTTGTCAGCACTTTTAGTTGCATTTCTCACTGTGAACTTTCAGGCAATCAAATCTGCAGTGGCTGATCCTATCGATTCGCTGAGATATGAATAGTGACAATATACGGGAGATTTCTCAACGTGAGATGTGGGTATTGACGCCTGAATGACCCAGATAAAATATTAATTTAACGCAGAGGCGCTGAGTTCGCAGAGTTTTTTATATTTTTTTTCTGTGGCCTGTGCGTTCTCTGCGTTTGTTAATGTCTAACGGTTTAGGTATAAGCTGATTTTACAGCATGAGACTTACTTGATTTACTGCACAGAACCTGAACCAAAACCGAACTGAAAAACCAGAAAACCACCAGCTGTTAAATTCAGGTTGATTTGCGGGTTAGGCGCTTAACACTTGATTAATAATAATTACATTGTTGATTTAAACCAAGAAACAAATTGATTCTTCAACTCAAAAAATTGTTCTTGATTCTTATGTACGATATGGCCTGCACTTTTAATTATAGTGAGAACAGCATTACTTGATTTTACTGCTTTTTGAAGAAGAGCAATTTGAGTAGGTGGATTAAAATGTTTGATGTCTTTGCTTCCTCAAATAATTAAAATAGGTTGCTTTACTTTTGAGATTTCATCAATAGGGTTTTTAACATTTTTCCAATCATTCAATGGAATGCGAACATTTCTAGATTTAAATTTATTGAATTGCTTTTTTCTTTTAATCTTAGTATCTAGTAAAGAAGAATATTCACTCCTTGTACCAAATATTGCTAAACTTCTTATTCGGTCATCGAGGACAGCTGCATTAAGAGCCAATGCTCCTCCCATACAGATTCCTAAGACACCTATTCTATTTTCATCAACGAAATCATATGAAAGGATATACGTTATCATGTGAGAAATATCTTCTATAAAACTTTTGTAGTATCTGACACCCGAACTTTCACCTTGTCCCCTTGCATCGAAAACGATTGCTACAAATCCATTATTACAAATTTCTTCTGCAAGATCATTGTATGCAGTTAAGGATTTATTTCCCCATTTTTTACTGATATAATTTTTACCACTTCCTCCAGGAGCTAAAATAATAGCTGGTAACTTTTCATTGTTTATTATGTTGGGATAATAAAGTTCAGCTTGAATCTTATCTTCTTCCATTTGAATCCAAACTGATTTCATCATTTAAATTTTCTTTATATAATTTCGAAAGTTTTTCCAAATTTAAAATTACCTTGTCTAATACAGTCATTGATGGTTTTGTATTCATTTACAAATACCTTTCCTAATCCAGACAATGAGTGTCGAGCGTAAACTGAAAAACGTAAAAATGTTATATTTTGATCAGATATTTCTTCAAGATTGTGTATGATTTGGAATCTAAATGCATAACCACCATAAATATCATTTTTTTTATATTTGTCTAAGCTAAATATTTTTGGTTTTGAAACGTCTAATGTTGCCTGCGGATATATCATTCCTCCAGGTACTATCCTTGTGCGTATTAAAAATGTTTTTACCTCAATATCATGAACAGGCCATCGAGTCTTATTGATTATCTTGATGAAAAATCCTTTTTCATTTTTAACAATTTTATCTGAAATGAGTATCTTTGGCCTTAATACTACTCCAATAAAATATAAAAATATTATTGAAGCAGATAGGCTGGAAAGAATACCAATAATAACTACAAAAAATATATTCATACAAAAGTTAATGTTTATTTTTTAATCATTTTATTTTTAAACCAATTGATCGTTACGCTAAGAAATTTATCTAGTTCTGTAAAAGTTTTAATATTCCTATCGCTTACATTAATTCCCAAATTTTTATGACTGGTATCAAATTTAAGATCTGTTTTTCCGATTTTCAGTTTTAAATTTGAAATAAACATGTTCCAATTTTTATCAGTAATTGAATCTTTGTAAAAAAAAGTACTGTCAGTTTCTGAGCCCGTAATGAAAAAAGATTTTATTAGAGCAGGATATGTGTTAGCATATTTAAGAACCGTGCTTCCCCCAACTCCCAGGCTTAACAATCCAATACATGAACCATCCATTTTTGAATTATTTAATACATATTGATTAATCACATCTTTTAGGTCAAGTTTTCTTGATTCTATTTTTTCCTTAATACTCGTGGTATCTATACCTTGTTTCTCGACATTTTGGTAAAGAATAACATTAAAGTCTTCCTCCTGAAATTTTGAAGCAATTCTTGACAATGGCGATTCAGAATTATGAAAATCGTAAGGATAACCATAAAAGCCAGGTACAACAACGATTACAGGGGATCTCTTTGTCCCAAATCGTTCATGATGATATATCTTTAACTGAATTTTTGGTTCATTCTTTTCTTCATTGTAAAAATATTCTATTTTGAATAGTTCTTTAAGATAAAGATTTGGCCAAAAAACGATTGAGAGAAAGAAAATATTAATAAACAGCAGAATTGTTATACTAGCAGCAAATAATGAAAGAGATTTTTTAATGTATTTATTCCATTGAATCAGTCTAATACCTATTAATTGTGTATTTTCTGCATATTTCTCAATAGATTTTTCGTAGCTATATTTTGACATTTGCGAAAACAATTTAATAGCTATTTCTTTATCAAAATCAATATAGTCTTTATCGATATTAATATCTATCTTTCTTATATCAATTGGGAATACGTTACTTTTATTTTGTTTAAAATCAATTATTATCTTCTTATTTAATAGATAAATTAAACGTGAACTTAAACAAAAAACTATTAAAATAGATACTAATATATAGATTATATTGAAAATAAGATTGGTAGAAAAAGGATTAATAATAAGATAAAAAAAAATTAAAATAAATATCAACGCTATAGTGAATGTAATAATCCCATAACTACTAATAACAAAGTTTTTCCAAAATAATTTTTTATGAGAATATGTACCTTTTATTCTAACTTTTGAGTACCATCTTGCTCTAAGATAATTTGGTTCAGAATAATTATCATCACCACTCTCACCCTTTATTGGAGCATGTAAGTGTTGCAGCCTTCCAAATATTATTCCTCCCCCTCCGAATACTAAGAAAGTAGCTAATAACCATGCAGAAATGATAACAAATTTCCACACATTTTTAAGATCATCAACTCTAGGCATTAGATCATTAGAGAGAAGCGTGACTGAAGCTAAAACCAGAATACTAAGCACAACACCAATTACCGATATATAGCTACTCGCTCTATCAAGAGCTTCTTTAGCATATGTATGAAATCTATCATTAACTTCTTTTGCTAGTTGAAGTGCTTGTATGGGTGATAAGCCATTTTTCAAATTGGACATTATGTTGCATCTCCTAGTCAAATTACCAATGAATTAATCGATGTTCAACTAATAACATCAGCTTATTTAAACCGTAACCTAAAAGACCTGTAATAAAAATTGTGGCATAAAGTTCTGGGGTATTATAAAGTAAACTGGTATTGTATATACGTTTGCCGAGTCCTACATTTGTTCCCATAAACATTTCAGTCATTACAACAACTATTATGGCAATAGATAAGGATATCCTTAATCCTGCGGCAATATGAGGAAGAGAATCAGGTAAAATTATTTTTGAAAAAATTTGTAATTTTGTAGAATTAAATGTTTGAGCAACCATTAGCCTTGTTTGGTGGACATTTTTCACTCCATAGGTTGTATTTACTAAGACGATTAAAAAAGAAGACCAGGCGGCAGTAGCTATCTTTGAAGTGTCCCCAATGCCAAAAAATACAAGGAACAATGGAAACAGCGAGGCAACTGGTATAGAGCGAAAGAAATCGATTAAAATTTCTAAGGAGCTATATATTCGCTTAAAATAACCTATTGGGATACCTAAAAAAATACCAAAAATTGCGCCCAATATAAAACCATTTATAAGGCGGAATATGGTATAAAGAATGTCCTTCAAAATTAAACCATTTCGAAATAATTCTATTAATGATTTAAAAACTTGGAGAGGTGATGCTAAGAAAAGTGAACTGATAAATCCACCCTCAGTAAATAGTAGCCATAAGATGAAAAATATTATTGGGCCTATGATTATTTCTTTTTTCAAATTCCTACTTTCCCTTTTAATATATCTAATGCTTCTTTTTTTAATTCAAAAAATTGTTTTGATTTCAATATTTCAAACTCTCGAGGTCTTGGTAAATCTATCTGAATTGTTTTTAGAATCATTGCGGGTCGCCTACTTAATATTAGCATTCTATCTGCAAGAAAAATTGCTTCTTCTATATCATGCGACACAAACATTATTGTTTTTTTTGATTTCTTCCATAAATTCAGCAATTCTTTTTGCATATAAATTCTTGTTTCATAGTCTAATGCTGAAAATGGTTCATCCAACAAGAATAAATCTGCGTCAAATGCAAAAGACCGCAATATGGCAATGAGTTGCTGTTGTCCTGAACTTATTTGATAAGGATAGGAATAAAGAGGGATTTTAATATGGAAATCTTTAATTAAATTTTCTGCAAATTTACGCCGCTCTGATTTTTTTAATCCATTTATTTCAAGCGGGTATGCTATATTATCAATATTCTTTCGCCACGGAAATAAAGAATCTGCATAATTTTGGAAGATATAACCAAAACGAATTTTGTGCGGCAGGTCATACCCTATTGTACCACCATCATATTCTTCAATTCCAGAAATAACCTTTAATAGAGTAGTTTTACCACAACCATTAGGGCCAAAAAGTGTAATAAATTCACCCTTTTCAATGTTTAGATTAAAATCTGAAAGTACCTGTACTTTTGTTTGACCGTTATCTTTTTTTTGATTATAACTTTTATATAGGTTTTTGATCTGGATTAGTGACATATTAATTTATGTGAAATTTGGATTAATAGAATTTTTTATTTATTTTTATAAAACATATCATTAGTGGTTATTTTTGATTTAAGTAATCCATTTTCATACATTATATCAGCTAAATTTTGTACACGTTCTTTATTTTCATCACCCAATTTAATCCATTTGTAAAGAGGAACTTTTGATACAATTTCTTTTTCTAAAGGAGTATATTTTACTAAATATTCTCTTGCATCTAACTCATTATCTTGAATAAAATCGATGGATTTATTTATAGCTTCAATTAATTTAATAACTTTATCTGGATTTTCTTCTGCAAATTTACTTGACATTGGG
>CAZIKB010000065.1:0-36000 GCA_964539665.1 uncultured Cytophagia bacterium | reverse complement strand
GGAATATTGTAGCCCCAAATTATTATGCATTCGGGAATTTCATATTTTGGATCGTCGTAGCGTTTTGGCAACCATTGTGATGCATCCGGTACGCAGTAATCTCCCAGAACCGTTTCTACTGCGGCGATTCTCGGACTATAGCAGGCATTGCCACTCATGGAGAACATGACATTGGGGCTGCCGAAAGCATAGGCGAGCATGCATATCCAGGGTCCAATATCCCTGCCAGTCCCCATCGAGAAGATAACACTCTCGGGACCGAACTCGTCGCGGATTTTGCCCAATCTTTCCTCAATAAGGTCGAAAGCCTCGTCCCAGGAAATCTCCTTCCATTTACCTTCACCGCGCTTTCCTACTCTTTTTAATGGATGGGTTAAGCGGTCGGGATGATAGACGTACTGGGTCATTGCCAGACACCTGACACACAGCCGCCCCTGGTTCCAGGGATGCTCAGGATCGCCTTCTATCTTAACCAGTTTGCCATTCTCGATATGTGCCAGTACTCCACAGGTGCCATGGCAGCCTGGTCCGGCAGACCAGGAAGTCGTGCGTACAACCTTGCTATTTCCGTTGTTCATTTTTTCCCTCCCATGAAGTGATATACTGTATTTTTCGAGTTGAATTTTAATTTTCGTAACTGTTCAGCCCGTCATTTCCCGATACTCGGGATCTTCGACTGTAAGAATCTTTTTTGAATCGAAAAAAAAGTTAATTCAACAGATTTGATGATAACACTTAAAAGAAACTTACAGGATGACAAAAAAGGTTTAACAGTTACTATTTTCTAATCTGAGTTCAATTTTCTTTTGCCGGCTCAGGTTTCTTCTTTGCTTTGGTAAGCGCCATTATTCCTGGCAAATCCACGCCAGCCAGAAATTCCAGGGAGGCGCCCCCGCCTGTCGAGACATGGGATATTTTGTCTTTTATGCCGGCCTTTTCAATGGCTGCTATCGAATCGCCGCCGCCAACTACTGTGAATGCGCCTTTATCCGTTGCTGCTGCTACAATATTCGCGATGGCCATGGTGCCGTGAGCAAAAGCATCATTTTCGAATATACCCATTGGGCCATTCCAGAACACCGTTTTCGCCGATTGAATCAAGTTTTGATATGCCTCAATGGTTTTCGGACCAATATCCACGCCTTGCCATCCTGCGGGTATTTCTACCTGTTTTGAAACTTTGTGTTCGGCGTGGTTACCCGTGTGGGCAATGACATGATCCCTGGGAAGAATAAATTCCAGGTTTTTATGTGGATGCGGGTGTTGAGCCACAACCATAGTATTGTAAGCCATGCCGATTCTTTCCGCATCCTGGAGCGAGTCGCCAATTCCGAAATCTTTGGCTTTCAGGAATGTGTAGGCCATACCGCCGCCTATTAAGATGGCGCTGACCCGGGTGACTAAATTGTGAATGATTTTCAATTTGTCTGTCACTTTTGCACCACCCAGAATAACTACAAACGGCTTTTCAGGTTCTTCTAAAAGCTTTGTCAGGTTCAATATTTCTGATTGCAGCAGGTAGCCAGCCGCCGACTCCTTTAAATGTTTGGTTACGCCTTCAGTTGAAGCATGAGCACGATGAACAGCGCCAAAAGCATCGTTCACATATACGTCCCCCAAGCTTGCCAATTGTTTTGAGAAGTCAGGAGCATTGGCGGTTTCTTCTTTGTGAAATCGGGTGTTTTCAAGAAGCAAGACTTCTCCCTCTTGCATTTCGTTTACCATTTTATCAACTTCTTCCCCGATGCAATCCGACGCCATTTTTACTTTTCGGCCTAAAATTTCTGCAAGGTGAGCAGCAATAGGTTTCAAACTGAATTCTTCTTTTACTTCGCCTTTCGGGCGTCCTAAATGGGACATCAAAATCAACTTTCCGCCATCCTTAATGATTTTATTGATGGTTGGAACAGCGGCGCTTATGCGTGTGTCGTCGGTGACTTTTCCAGTTGAAATTGGAACATTAAAATCTACGCGGGTGAGTACCCGTTTGCCTTTCAGGTCTAAAGCATCAATAACAAGTCGATCCATGAATCCTCCTACATTGGTAAAATTTTATCATTAAAATTAGATTTTATTTTGACAAAGTCAAGTGAATATCTGCTGCAAAATTTGAAATTAACGCTATGTTTGAAAAAAGGTAAATCGATTTTGAGTAATATAAAAGAAGAGATGAGCTGAGTTGTTTTCGGAGGAGGACAGTACAGGTTGAGCAGTTACGAATTTAAATTAAAGTTCTTTAATTGATTTGTAAATGAGTTCAATCAATTCAATTGGTACCAGGCTGCCGGGGCTGATGACCTCTCGCACTTTCTTGGAAATATCCCAACTGACAGTCCATAGATTCCATTCATTGTAAAAGGCTCTGCTTTTTACATAATTAACGATCGTACGGGAAATTATTTGAATTGCTTTGGCTTTAATTTCAGGATCGTTCAGATCAAACATCATATTAATTTCGAATTTGGGCAATAACTCAGCCACTATTTCTGAAACCAGTTGTTCATGAACCGATAATGCTTCTTGATTGTCAGATTGTTCCGCATTTCGACTTTTTGAGGTGTTAGCGCCGTTAGTTTGTTTGCCATTGTTCGAAGCTAAATCAGTTGTACTTAAGTTTTGATTATTTCTTCTGAATTTATAAAAATCAGGTCTTTTACAAGTGGGATTTTCATAAAGAATCACCCAGTTGGCCAACGGTTCAATCACATGCTGATGTTCCTGATTATCCCGAACATAAAATCTGGTCAATGCTGTATAATTGTATTCATCGCCAGGGTTTAACTGCAATATGTACGTGCCGTATGGCAAGGCAACATAAGTTATGATCTCTCTGTTTTTTTGAAATACTTCCTCAAAAGCCTTTATAATTCTGGACTCTGCGAGCTTATAAGTGTACCTATTATTTGAATTAGATTCATCGGGAACCTTTATGAGTTCAATCATTTGAGGATTAAAATTTGCCGTTACTCTAAAGTTTTTAAAGGAAATCTCAACCTTACCAAAAGAAAGTAAACCTTTGCCCTTATCGTCCAAAAGATCAATCAGTCGATAATATACTTTTTCTCCAGCTTGAATTTCTTGAGGTAAGTCTTTAAACATAACAGGTGGATCTTCTGTACCCTCATATAACTTCAATGCTTCATAATACTCGTAGCATGCTTTTTCGTAATATTCAACATTCAACGGCGCTTTTTCGAGATACATTAGTGCTTTAAATATGAGGGCCCGGGCGGCAATTTCGCGAGGAAGATGTATTTTTTCTTCTGATAAGTTGAGAGTTTCATATATTTCCATAACCTGATTAATATAAACCGATAACAAATCTTCAAACGCTTTAAGTTCGAGCAAACTTGCTTTATCTTCGTAGTATAGTTTTTGGTATTCGAGATAGCTTCTGAAAATATTATTTTCATATTGTCGCATTCTATTTTCTAATATGTTGTCGTTTTGTTGTGAAAGACCTGATAATACAAATGCGAAACTGAATAAACTAAAAATGAAAATTTTCAAAAGGACTTTCATTACTTTTCTCCGAATTGAAAGATTTGATTAGTTAATCTGAAGCAGTCAATCATCTGAAAATTTTTATCACGGCTGTCTAATAAATCTGCAAGTCGTGTATAGAGTTTTTTACCTACCCATACTTCATGCGGTAGCTTTTTACTAAGAAGTGGTTCTTTCAACTTATTTTCAGCTAAATGTAAAGCTTTTTTGTAATCATCACAGGCCCTGACATAATTTGAGTGATTTTCAGCTACCCTTTCCAGGTAAGTCAAGGCTCGAAAAAGAAGACACCGGGCAGCGATATTTTGTTGAGATTCCAATGTTGTGCCTTTCAATCGCCAAAAGGTATCATAAAGGTTTAAAATTTCGTCAACATAAATAGTAATTAGTAATTCAAAAGCTAATAATTCACTTCCCCTTCGCTCCGGGTCCTGGTATAAAAATTTTTGAAGTTCATTGTAAATTCTAACGACATCTCGTTCCAGTGCAACCATTTGTTCTTCTAATGTCATTTCAATAAGTTGTGCTTTTAGATTTTGAATGTTCCCCCCGAAAAGTATTACTATTATTAATATATATTTAAATTTCACTATTAATCGCCCTCTCTTGTTGAAGTTGAATTACGGGCTTTATCCGCAATACAATTGATAATTGGTCGAAGCCAATGTAATACAGGTTGCAGTCCAAATCGTTGTGCTATCTGACGATACACTCTTGCAAAGGGTAATAATTCTGTTGCTGATTGAAAAGTCAATAGACCACAAATATCACTTTGATTCAGAGCATTGGCTTCAAGTACCGTTTTCCAGGCTTTGTCTACCATATCTAAAGCAAACTCTTTATCTCCTATTTCGTATCCAATCTCCGACAATCGTAAATATAAATCTTCATGACCATCCCATTTAAATTTTTGTCTCCGTCCATATACGCCATCTGCAACTAATATTTCATCACCTACTCGTTTTGCTATCGCGTAGGCATTCATTCTATTAGTTGAATCTGCAAAACTAAAATAATAATTTACAAGTCGGAAAATTGAGTTGCCGTAGACCTTTTTTATTTCAGTAGCAAGCGAAAGCGGAATATTTGAACCACGATCTACCAGCAAGTTGTAGGCCTGTTGGGCTTTTTCCCGCGCATACATTAATTCAGCTTCTGGTTGATTATTTGTCCCTTCCTTTTCCATAAATAGCGCAACCTTAGTAAGCTCTTTGAGCATT
Organism: uncultured Cytophagia bacterium; assembly: GCA_964539665.1. Lineage (GTDB taxonomy): Bacteria > Zhuqueibacterota > Zhuqueibacteria > Oceanimicrobiales > Oceanimicrobiaceae > CAZIKB01. The sequence continues at coordinate 31,276 of CAZIKB010000065.1, read as the reverse complement.
TCTGCTTGTCGTTGAGTACTTTTCGCATGCGTATAAGCAAGCTCCAGATATCGACGGGTGACACGATAATTATAATCATCCGGAAACCCATTCAAATCTTTTTGAGCAGTAAAGCCGCGAGCTCGCCATTCATTGCTCCTTAAGTTATACTCATCTTCAACCGCTCTCTGTCTGTATACTCTGAAAAACAGACTATCCTGTCGGCTCAAACTGCCTTTTTCTGCCAAATCACATGCTAATCGAACCATGAAGCTTGTAAATAAGCCATTTGTCAGGGCGCTATCTTGCGGGCTTATGGTTAATTCCACCGACTGGTTGATAAATATTTTTATTTTTTCAACCAATTCCTGAGCCACAGTCCATTCATCCTTTGCGTATAGACCTAATATTCCTTGCCAGGCATGAACCAGTCCATTTAATTGTGAACCATCATTCATATTAATAGCGCGAAGGGATTCCATGTAACCAAAATTAAAAGCGATTTCTGGATCGCCAAATAATTCATAACTTTTCTTTAATGATAAAATGGCCGCATCCAGAATAACCGCGTTGCGATCTTTAAGATATAATTGATATTCTGCAAAACCTTTTAAACGATAAACACTTTTCATAACATCTGTGAAGCGACATTCTACATCCGGAACACTTTCCGCACAGCGCACAATAATCTGACTGCTCAACGCAACTGTTCTTTCGTAATCCTGGCTTTTATAGGTTTGTTGGATTTCTTCATACAAATCACTAACTGGTTGACCAAGAGCAATTTTTGCGTTTAGAGTCAATAAAATTATTATAAAGAATAAGAAAATAAAAAACCTATACATATTTTAACACTCCATTAATTACTTAAAGTTAGTTTAACCAGACCCTGCAATGTCCTCTGTAATTCTTGAACGGTAGATTTAGTACTTTTACCAATAACTTTTATGAATACGTTTCCATTATTTCGCCAATGGACCTCCTGGCTGGCTCCATCTGAAAAACTAAAGGTTATTAAAAATCCGCCTCTTTTTTGCTCTATTTCTTTTGGAATGGCACCATATCTGCCTTTGTGAAGTCGATCTAATTCTGAGTTGATTTTATTCCATATCTTATAATCATCGGTTCCAATTGTGGAAGAAGATATGGATAAGATTTTTTCAGGAAACCCGGAAATTCCAAGTTTCACTTCGTCTTCCTGCTCATCGGTTGTCTTAATATCCTCAGTTTCTGCTTTAAGATCAATGCTTGCATTATCAGAAATTAATTTTTTGTTGCCAAGTTCAACCTGCCCAATATCTAAGTTACTATGATTTATGTCACCGGAGAGTTTTCTGTTTCGAAGTGATAAGCCATTATCGTTGCCATTATCGTAGTCCCTCATATTTAATTCAGGTCCAGCTACTGAGCCGAGAGCTGAGGTAGAAATAAGATTGAGAGCTAAATCATCGCTATTTAGAGACAATTCAACTTTGTCTTCATTTTCTCCAAGCATATCTTCAATTTCTTCACTAAGAATTTCTTCTTCAGTTTTTTCCTTCTCTGGTTTAATTTCTATGATCTCTTCCATTTTTAGTTGTGGAGGTGGTTCAATTACAGGTGGGATTTCAGCAATATCAATAAGTTCAATATTTATGTCATTTTCTCTAGACAAGTATTTTTCAAAATTAATATTTGCAGCTATTCGGAATCCAAAGATAATGGCCAATAAACTAAATATTAATGCCTTTTCAAAGTTTTTATAATAATTGAATTGTGAACGACTGTTTAATGTGTTCTGTTCTCTTTTGGCCAGTACGAACCGCTTTAATTTTACCCTCTGTCTTATCACTTTTTCAGAAGTGCATCCTATTTCTAAATGGAATTATTGTTGATTTGGAAATTAAAACAATAATTTGACAAATTTTGTGCCAGTTCTTTTTCAGGCAAATCTTTTGTATTACATGTTATTTAAATTAGAATTACATCAATATTGTATTTCGGAAGATAACATTATTGTGTTCCATAATGACACAACTATATGGAACAAATACAGTTCAAAGTTTCATACATGAATATTTATTTGCGATATTATTTTTTAACAATATTTAGATTTGGTAAAAAAAGTGGTTTTTTGTGCTCAAACCTTAGTAACAGACATTGTAATACAGATTCCGGCGCACTGTATTGTAATTTTACAAACAAACTACTGGATCTTCGTAACATACTTGAATCCAATCTAAGTCCGAAAAGTCTTTCTTCGCCAAATTTTAAAACTATGGGATCCAATTTCGGGATATCAGCTATATATATTCCTTTTCCTAAATAAATGGCCGGAATTTCTTCACGGGAGGGATTGTGTTCAGAGAATAAAGGCATATAGTCTCCAAACACTAAATCTTGAATTTCTTTTGGTTGGAATGTAGGCTTTTCTGTGTGTGAGATCAAAGCTTTCATTTTCTTAAATTGACCTTTGCCTGCAGCTTCTAAGATCTTTTCAGCCAGTTCCATAACTTCGACAAATTCAGAATAATTCTCATTTGGTGTGGGTGCATTTTTGAAATCGTCTTGATATGCATACCTGGTAATTATTCTTGTCCAGACTGCGCGACTGGATTCAAAAGTAGGTACAACATCAAGCTCGAGTATTTTCACTTCATAACGTGCTTGTTGCACAGTTGAGTTTTTTACTAAATTCACATATAGAGTATATTCTCGTGTTAGATTATCGGGGCGAGGTGGATGTGAACGTAGTAAGCCCAGAATATTATCTCTGGCCGTTATTTTACGATTTCGCAATGATTGTTCAATACTCCTGAATACCGCTCGAATGGAATTTTGTTCGATATCATCGTCTTCATAAGCACAACCAAAAGTTTGAATATAATCATTATTCTTATCAGTGAGATCTAATGGTTTTTTTATAACATTAGTCATCAAACCGAGAAGAGTCTTGTGCTCATCTTTCGACCAGCATTTTCCTTTAAATTTTTTTGACTTCTTTATTTGGTTGCTTTTTGTAGATGCGACAGCAAGATTTGAAAATGTTATCAACACACTTAAGATTAAATATATCATAGTCGAATCCTTCCATTCGCGGAGATAAACTCAATTTGATTTCCGGAATTTTACGAACTGAATAGTGAAGCTTATATTACTTATTTATTATTATTTACTTAATTGATTTTAGTGTTGATTTATGTGACATCTGAGGCCAATGGGCAATCAAAATAAAATGTTTTAAGTGTAATTTTTGAGCAGATTGCTAAATTATTAATAAGTCCTTTTACAAAATATCCTCAACGAAATAACATAGCAATTAAATCATATTTCTGCGTAAAAAAATATATAAATTTCATACACGTCAACTGTTCTTCTGTTATTATAATCCAGCTATTGACAGCCCGATCGGTCAATAAGTCAGAAGTTCCATCCAAAGTTTCATACTATAACGGCGATATGTCAAATTTTTAAATAGGTGTATGACAGGTTTCATGTCATGTTGTAAGACATTGTAACAAAATGACTTAAATTTCCTTTGGCACACCCTTTGCTTAGAAATGATGAAAATTGAATTATTATATAACTAAAAATAAAATGGAGGTACAAACTATGTTAGTAAAATACAGACCTTTTAATTCAGTAATAAACCACGAGCATTTTTTAGAAGACTTTTTTAATAACACTTCTCCGGTAAAGTCTACTTCTTTTGAGCCACGTGTTGATATTAAAGAAACTGAAAAGAACTTTGAAATCAATGCAGAACTCCCTGGTTTGAGTAAAGAGGATTTTAAATTAACAACTGAGGAAAATTTTCTGACACTGGAAGGTGAAAAAAAGTATGAAGATGAAGTGGAATCCGACAGTTACCACCGTTCCGAGCGAAGATTCGGTGCTTTTAAACGTGTCTTTCGCTTAACCGATGCTGTTGATAGAAAGAAAATCAAAGCTGACTTTAATAGCGGCATTTTGAAAATCTTACTTGCAAAAAGCAAGAAAGCTGAACCGAAAGAGGTTGAAATAAGTGTGAACTAATTTTATCGGTCATTCATTAACTGAAAAGCCGGGATATATTATCCCGGCTTTTTTTGTTTAGGATTGATTTAAGTTGTAATTAATCATGTTTATGTACGACTGTTAATCCACCACATAAATTGTTGACATTGAGTATGTGGTTTTGTAATATTTCAAAATCGAATGGGAATGCAATGAATAAAGACTCTTTGTGTAAATCAGGAGAAAAAACATTTGATTATTTCACCAGCAGACCGGCTTGATCAGGTTCAGGAATACTATTTTTCCCAAAAATTACGTGAAGTCCGGGAACTAACTAATCAGGGTAGCCAGATCATCAATCTGGGGATCGGGAATCCGGATTTAGCTCCTTCACCTGCAACGATACAAGAATTGTGTCACGCTGCCTCAAACGAACAAAACCATGGGTATCAACCATACCAGGGCATTGCCAGGCTGAGAAGTGCAATGGCAGACTGGTACAAAAACATTTATAATGTAAAGCTAAATGCGAGCTCGCAAGTTCTGCCACTGATAGGTTCTAAGGAGGGAATCTTTCACATTTCAATGGCATTTCTAAATCCTGGCGATCAAGTGTTGGTTCCGGACCCGGGATATTCAGGATACGTGGGAGCAACGCGTCTTGCAGGGGCCGAGCCGATTTTTTACGATTTACATGAAACTAACGATTGGTTACCTGATTTGAATCAGCTAAATGAATTAACTTCATCAAAAACTAAAATCATCTGGATAAATTATCCCCACATGCCCACGGGGGCAGTGGCAACCAGGGATTTTTTTCGCAATTTAATCTCTTTTGCAAATGAGAAGAATATTTTGATATGTCATGACAATCCATACAGCCTGATACTTAATAAAGAAAATCCGTTGAGCATTTTACAAGTTTCAGGCGCTTTTGACTGCTGTCTGGAACTGAATTCACTAAGCAAGTCTCATCACATGGCTGGCTGGCGGGTAGGAATGGTTAGCGGAAACAGCGATTATCTGACTACTGTCCTGACAGTGAAGAGCAATATTGATTCCGGTATGTTTTTACCAATCCAGATTGCTGCTGCTAAGGCATTAAGCAATCCGGCCGAATGGCATCATAACCAAAACCAACAATATCAAAAGCGCCAGAAATTGGTGTATAAGCTGCTGGATGTCCTGAATTTTTCTTATTCGAAAGACACCGCAGGTTTGTTTGTTTGGGCTAAAGCGCCAGATAAAATTAAGGATGTTGAAGGAATTTTAGATGACCTGCTCTATTCGAGGGGGATATTTCTGACGCCGGGCAAAATATTTGGGAAAAACGGTGAAAGATACATACGTGTATCCATTTGTGCGCCGGAGGAAAAGATATTACAGGCTATACAACGTGTACAGACTAAAGAGCCTGTACGCCCATAGTGCAACCTAATCTTACGATCACAGACATAATACAATAATTTCGATATTTTTCTTGACTCTTATATAAAATTTTTGTAAAATCATTTCCGAAAAATGATTAATATGTGAATTTTAGTGTGTAGCCAAAGTGAACACTTGAATGGAATGTGCCTTCTCGGAAACTCGAAGAAGGCTTTTTTGTGACAGTAGCGTTATGAAAAATAATATTAAAAATCAAATAATAGATCCGGCAGGTTTAAATAGAAAGATTACTCGTTTGGCTCATGAAATATTAGAACGAAATCGTGGTGCAGAAAACCTGGTTATCTTAGGAATTCGAAGCCGCGGTGTTCCACTTGCTGAACGAATTATAGAAAAAATAAACGAAATTGAAAATAGAATACTTCCTCTGGGTATTTTAGATATAACAATGTACCGTGATGATGTCTTCAAAAAAATGAAACAACCAAGAGTCCGAAAAACAAAAATCGGTTTTAAAATTGACGGTAAAATTGTTGTTTTAATCGATGATGTTTTGTATACCGGGCGCACCATACGAGCTGCTCTGGATGCTATAAATGATTTTGGACGTCCAACAAAAATTCAATTGGCTGTTTTAATAGATCGTGGACACCGAGAATTACCAATACGAGCTGATTACGTCGGTGAAATTGTAACGACGTCAGAAGGAGACGAGGTAAAAGTATTTGTAAAGGAATTGGATGGTGTTGATGGAGTATTTTTAGTGAAATCTTAAAAGGAAATTAGTTGGAATTTAACAGGAAACATTTATTAGGCTTAGAAGGATTTACTAAAGAAGAAATATTATATATTTTAGAAACGGCAGATTCTTTTAAAGAAGTTCTCTCTCGTCCTATCCCAAAAGTTCCTACCTTACGTGGAAAGACTGTTGTAAATTTATTTTTTGAAGCATCTACAAGAACTCGCATTTCGTTTGAGTTAGCTGAAAAAAGGCTTTCTGCCGATACTGTGAATTTCAATGCATCTTCTTCGTCCGTGCTCAAAGGAGAAACGCTGCGGGATACCATACGCAACATTGAGGCTATGAATATTGATATGGTAGTAGTCAGGCATGGGGCAGCCGGAGCGCCGTACTTCCTCACACAGTGTATTGACTCTTCCATCATCAACGCCGGCGACGGACAGCATGAACACCCTACGCAGGGGCTTTTAGATATTATGACCTTGTGGGACAAATTTAAAAATCTTGAAGGTCTGAAAGTAGCTATTATTGGCGACATAACTCATAGTAGAGTGGCACGTTCAAATATATATGGATTGCAAGCCATGGGCGCTGAAGTAGCCCTCTGTGGCCCAGCTACATTGATTCCTTTGAAAGCTGAACAATGGGAAACCAAAATTTTTCACAACGTTGATGATGCTATTGCCTGGGCTGACGTTTTGAATATTCTTCGCATTCAACTTGAACGTCAACATGTGGGACTATTTCCATCAATCCGGGAGTACCATAATCTCTTCGGAATTACTCGTAAGCGTTTAGAAAAAGTTAAAAAAGACGTCACAATCCTTCATCCCGGTCCGATTAACCGGGGTGTGGAAATAGAGAGTGAGCTGGCTGACAGCGAATATTCCCTGATCCTGAACCAGGTCACAAACGGAGTGGCTGTTCGGATGGCCGTTCTTTTTCTTCTAAGCGGCGGCAGAGCTACTGAAAATTTTGAGGAATGATGAACAATGAGTTTATCTGAATTTACGAAACCTTTTGACAAAATATTATTTACTAATGCCACGCTTGTTGATCCAGAAAAGCTTAGTCAGGAAACCGGTGATGTGCTGATTGAAGATGCGAAACTTAAAGAAATTGGTAAAATATCCGCATCTAATTTCAAAGGTCAAATTATTGATTTGACAGGTAAAGTACTTTGCCCCGGATTCATAGATATGCATGTGCATCTCAGAGAGCCAGGAAGAGAAGATGAAGAGACAGTGGAATCTGGTACTGACGCGGCTATGTGCGGCGGTTTTACCAGCATCTGTCCAATGCCTAACACTTCACCGGCGGCCGACACTGCTGAAGTAATTGAGTTTCTGAATAAGAGAGCAAGAGGTTTGTTAGTAGATGTTTTTCCGATTGCTGCTGTAACAAAAGGCAGGTCAGGAAAAGAATTGACTGAAATGGGAAATCTCGTAAAGGCCGGCGCGGTTGCTTTCTCTGATGATGGAGACCCTGTGTCAACTTCTGGAATATTAAGAAGGGCAATGGAGTACTCTCGAATGTTTGACGTACCGATAATTGAGCACTGTGAAGATAAATCTTTATCCGATGATGGAGCTATGCATGAAGGGAAGATTTCCACCCGACTCGGCTTGCCGGGCTTGCCTGGTATTTCCGAAGATATTATCGTTGCTCGAGACATTCAGGTAGCAGAGTTTACCAAAGGGAAGCTTCATATTGCGCATGTCTCTACAGCAGGCTCAGTTGAGTTAATAAAAAGGGCGAAAGAAAAGGGAATTCGCGTTACTTGTGAAGTTATGCCGCATCATTTTACATTGAATCATGAAGCAGTTCTAACTTATGACAGCAACACAAAAATGAGTCCTCCATTGAGAGCAGCAAAAGATGTTGAGGCTATGATGGCTGGCTTGCGTGACGGTACAATAGATGTAATAGCAACAGATCATGCACCACACTCCATAGAAGAAAAAGAAACGGAATTTGAAGCTGCTCCTTTTGGGATTATAGGATTAGAAACGGCTTTGGGATTGGTTTTGACACAGCTTGTTGAGCCAGGTCTGCTTACTTTACCGCAAGCGATTTCAAAAATGACAGTAAATCCTGCGCATATTCTTAAACTCGAAAGAGGTAAATTTATGATAGGCTCACCAGCATCTTTAACAATTTTTGATCCGAAAGCTGAGTGGACCGTTGATAAAACAAAATTAAAATCAAAATCAAAAAATACTCCATTTCATAACTGGAAATTGAAAGGTCAGGTTTTTGGCCTTTATAATAACGGCCAATGGTGGGAAAATAATACAATATAAGTATTATTTTGTTGTCGACAGAGAATAGAAAATGCACGTTCCAAAGAAAATGTTTTTCACGAAAGGAGTTGGCAAGCACAAAGAAAAGCTTACAAGTTTTGAATTGGCGCTTAGAAATGCAGGAATTGCTGAATATAATTTAGTCAAAGTATCCAGTATTTTCCCTCCGCAATGCAAAATCATTTCCAAAAATGAAGGTTTAAAAGAGCTTTCACCAGGGCAGATTGTTTACATCGTTTTGAGCAAAAATGCTTCATGTGAACCTCATCGATTAATCGCGGCCTCTATAGGTGTGGCTATTCCAAAAGACCGCAGTCATTACGGCTATCTTTCTGAACATCATAGTTATGGCCAGACCGATGATGTGGCCGGTGATTATGCAGAAGATCTGGCAGCTACCATGTTAGCGACGATTTTAGGTGTCGATTTTGATCCGGATGCTTCATGGGACCAAAAAAAGGAAATCTGGCGGATAAGTGGAGAAATCGTTCATACTCGAAATATTAGTCAATCTGCAATTGGTGATAAGAAAGGATTGTGGACAACGGTATTAGCGGGAGCAGTTTTGATTTAACAGCGATCGTAATTTCGTGTAATTCAGAGAGCATCAGTGGTTTTTATAGATTTGCAATAGTACATTTTGAGGATAGATTACAAAATTAGCGGTTTAAATTTTTTAGATTTACCCAAACAATTAACCAATTTTGAGGATGCTGAAGTTGTAATCCTTTGTGCCCCGTATGAAACTTCAACAACTTACGGTAAAGGCGCTAAATTCGGGCCGGCAGCTATTCTTGATGCCTCTGCTCAACTTGAATTATATGACGAAGAGTTAGACCTGGAGCCCTGTCAAATAGGTATTTCGACCCGGATGCCATTTGAAGAATATAATCCAGAGCCTGAAAAAGCAATTGCACAAATAGGTAACTCTTGTGAAGCATTGTTAAGCAAAAATAAATTTGTTGTTGGATTAGGTGGTGAGCATACTGTATCGGTAGGTTTCGTGCAGGCGTTCAAGAAATTTTACCCTGATATGTGGGTGTTGCAGCTCGACGCCCATAGTGATTTGAGAGATAGTTATCAGGAATCACCTTTAAACCATGCATGTGTCATGGCTCGCATCAATGAATTATGTCCTTTCATCGGGATGGGTATTCGGAGTTCAATCAGAGGTGAGCGCGAATTATTACAGGCGCCGTCTGAATTGTTTTACGCCAGTGAAATGCGCAGAAATACAAGTTGGGCAGACTCAGTATTAGAAAAATTGGGTGATCCGGTTTACATCACGATTGATTTAGATTATTTTGATCCATCGGTTGTGCCCTCTGTGGGGGCCCCGGAACCAGGAGGATTCCAGTGGTTCGAGTCGCTGGATTTTTTGAAAAGAATTATAAAGTCTCGCAAAATAATCGGATTTGATGTTGTGGAGCTATCACCCAAAGCTGACTTCATTGCATCAGATTTTTTCGCGGCAAAGCTTATTTATAAATTAATCGGATATATTTTTGAAGATAAGATAAAGAAATTCAATAAGAAATAGCTTGACTATTAGTAGTAAAATTATTATTTTGAGAACCAATTTTTGTACCATATACAAGGAGAAATGAATTTGAAGACTTTTGTTCCAAAGCCAGACGATATTAAACAAAAGTGGTATTTAGTGGATGCTAATGGTAAAGTTTTAGGAAGATTAGCCAGTGAAGTTGCTACAATATTAAGAGGGAAGCACAAGCCAATGTATACAACTCACCTGGACGTTGGTGATCATGTAATCATTGTTAATGCTGAAAAAATTCGTGTTACCGGTAAAAAGGCCAAAATTAAGCGTTACTGGCGTCATACTGGTTATCCAGGCGGATTGCGCTATGATGCATATTCGGACTTATTGAAAAGTCATCCGGAACGAATTTTAGAAAAAGCAATATCGGGCATGCTGCCTCATAATAAACTGGGTAGAAAGATGTATAAAAAGTTAAAAGTATATGCTGGCGAGAAGCATAACCATCAAGCTCAAAAACCAGAAACACTTGAAATTGGATAGAATATTAACTTTTAGAGGATTAAATGAAATCATCAGCTTATGAAGCCATAGGAAGAAGAAAAGAATCGGTTGCACGAGTTCGGATGTTATCGGGTGAGGGCAAAATAATTATTAATAAAAAGCCGGTTCTGGAATTCGTTAAACGCGAAACTCTAAACATGATCATAGAACAACCTTTAGAGTTGACGGAAACGATAGGTAAGTATGATATAATTGCTAATGTTAAGGGAGGTGGGCTTTCCGGACAGGCCGGAGCCGTACGTTTAGGAATCGCGAGAGCTCTGTTAAAAATAGATGAAAATTTTCGACCTAAGCTGAAGGAAGCAGGTTTCTTAACTCGTGACCCAAGAATGAAAGAAAGAAAGAAATGCGGTCAGCCGGGTGCGCGGAAAAGATTTCAATTTTCTAAACGGTAGTATTAAAAAACAAAACACACACTGGCTTTTTAATTGGGTGCCCACATCCTGGGAAGAAATTTATTCGCCAGTGGAGGAAAAACCCAAATTTGGAGAAAGAAATGATAAATGTAAAATTACAAGACCTTTTGATTGCAGGCTCCCATTTTGGCCATCTCACACGCAGGTGGAATCCAAAAATGAAAAAATACATTTTTATGGAACGAAATGGGATTTATATAATTGATTTGAAAAAAACAATGGACTGTTTGGAAAATGCCTATCAGGCCATCGTGGAAATCATACAGAAGGGCGAGAAAATTCTATTTGTGGGTACAAAAAAACAGGCAAAAGATATTATTAAAAACGAGGCTGAGAGATGTAATTCCTTTTACATTAATGAAAGGTGGCTGGGCGGTACGTTGACAAATTATACTACCATAAAGAAGAGTATTAAAAGACTTAAGAATATTGAAAAAATGGCCACAGACGGCACTTATGATAAACTGTTAAAAAAAGAAATACTTAAACTTGAACGAGAGCGTGAGAAATTAGAATTGATTCTTGGCGGAATTCGCGATATGAATAAATTGCCTGGAGCCGTTTTTGTTGTTGACACTAAAAAAGAAAACATCGCGGTTTTAGAAGCCTTAAAATTGAATATACCCATTTTTGCTGTAATTGACACCAATTGTAATCCTGATCCTATTGATTATGTTATCCCTGCAAACGATGATGCTTTTAAGTCAATAAATATTATCACACGCGCCATTGCGGACGCGGTTCTTGAGGGAATGGCCGCAGATACTGAGCGAAAAACTGATGATGCAGTACCAGAAGCGCTTACTCCTGAAGGCGCTACGGTCCCGGATGAAGTTATTGTATCTGATGATGCTGAAGAAGTTGAAACAGTCGCAGAAATAATAAAAGACTCTGAAAGTGATAGCGATAAACCTGAAAAAGTTGAGAAATAAATTGGAGGCAATATAGAATGACAGTTTCTGCAGACAAAGTAAAAATTTTAAGAGACCGTACCGGCGTTGGCATTATGGAGTGCAAAAAAGCATTAATAGAAACAGAGGGCGATATAGAAACTGCAATTGAGTCACTCAGAAAAAAAGGCATAGCTTCGGCTGAAAAAAGAGCTGGACGAGAAACCAAAGAAGGATTAGTTGAATCATACATCCACCCGGGAAGCCGTTTAGGAGTTCTGGTTGAAGTAAATTGTGAAACAGATTTTGTCGCTAAAACAGATGATTTTAAAACATTTGTTCGAGACATTGCAATGCAGGTGGCTGCTACAAATCCGAATGTAGTGAGTCGTGATGACTACAATAACGAAGATATAGACAAGGAGTTAGAAATTTATAAAACGCAAGCAAGGAATGAAGGGAAACCTGAAAATATTATCGAGCGATTCTCACAGGGCAAACTCGAAAAATATTTCCAGGAAACTGTCTTGCTGGAACAAAGTTTTATTAAAGAACCAAGTAAAAATATTAAAGAGATGATGACCGAAGTAGTCACAAAAACGGGCGAAAATATTAATATTAAGCGGTTCGTACGTTTTCAGCTTGGAACATAATTTTTTTGACATTTCCATCAATTCCTGATTAAGAATAATATAATATTTTAGAAAATCAACATGAAGCCACCGGCATTCAAACGAGTTTTGTTAAAACTAAGTGGTGAAGCGCTAATGGGGCAACAAGGCCTGGGTGTTGATCCTCAAACAGTTGAAAATATTGCTTTAGAGATAAAAGAAGTTCATGGAATGGGCGTGGAATGTGGATTAGTTATTGGTGGCGGGAATATCTTTCGGGGTTTATCGGCAAGTGCGCGTGGAATGGACCGGGTTTGTGCTGATTATATGGGAATGCTTGCTACTGCAATAAATGCGTTAGCCCTGCAGGATTTTCTGGAAAGAAATGACGTTTATACGCGTGTACTTTCTGCTATAAAAATGGAAGAAATCGCGGAACCATTTATTCGTAGAAGAGCAATTCGGCATTTAGAAAAAGGCAGGGTGGTCATATTTGCCGCCGGAACAGGAAATCCATATTTTACAACGGATACCGCTGCTTCTTTGAGAGCCATCGAGATTGAAGCGGATGTTATTTTAAAGGGCACTAAAGTTGATGGCGTATTCGATTCTGATCCAGTTCTTAATAAAGACGCTATTAAATACGAAGAGTTAGATTATTTAGAATTAGTAAAACGACGCCTTAAAGTTATGGATTCAACAGCAGCTACCCTCTGTATGGAAAATAATTTACCGATTATTGTCTTTAATTTAACTAAAAAAGGTTACCTGAAACGTGTTATTCAAGGTGAACCATTAGGTACTAAAATTTATGGAAAATAATTATGGTGATTCAAGAAATTCATAATAATGCAGAAGAAAGAATGCAAAAAGCGGTTGAAAATACGCGTTTTGAATTAACAAAAATCAGGACCGGTAAAGCATCTCCAGCTTTGTTAGACACAATTAAACTTGACTATTACGGCTCTACGGTTCCAATTAAACAAGTTGCCAGTATAAACACGCCGGAACCCAGATTAATAACAATCCAACCCTGGGAAAAAAAGATAATTGGAGAGATTGAAAAGGCGATTTTAAAATCTGAATTAGGGCTGAATCCAGCAAATGATGGCACGCTCATCCGCTTGCCCATTCCACAGTTGACTGAGGAGCGAAGAAAAGATCTTGTTCGACTTTGTCATAAACTGGTGGAGGAAGGTCGAATCGCTGCGCGAAACGTGAGAAGAGATGCAAATGACTGTTTAAAAAAATCTGAAAAAAACCATGAAATTTCTGAAGATCAGTGCCATACTGCAATGGACGAAATACAAAAAATAACTGACAAGTATATAAGTCAGGTTGATGATATTTTAAAGAATAAAGAAGAAGAAATAATGGAAATTTAATTCCTGCGATCCAGGTTTTAAAAAAACGGGTAAAATAATAATGCTTACAAAAGATAGCCGCATGTTGAATTTTCGTGACGGCTTTTTTGTTTTTATAACCAGACTATTGTTTCTTAAAATTTTCTTCATTTTTATTATCTTACTGATTGATTCTAAATTACAGGCTCGCCCTTTGGCGAAAAATAGTGACAATGGTTTTGTTGTTCAATTTCTTTTTATTATTCCAGAGCAACCTGTCAATAACATGCCTTTGTCTCAACCACAAGCTTTAGCAATAAATCAGGAAGGTGATATTTTTGTAGCAGATACTGGGAATAACCGGATATTGAAATTTGATAAAGATGGAAAATATTTACATTCTGTTGGGGGTTTTGGATGGGAAAAGGAAGAGTTTGACAGACCACTGGACATTACTGTCAAAACTGGGTTGGATATTTTCATCGCGGACTATAATAATGAACGAATTGAACGCTATGACATGGATCTGAACTATATTTCTTCATTCGTTTCAGACAAGAATTTTGCGAGTTCATTGCAGTTTGGTTTTCCAGGTAGTGTGGATATTTCAAAACATGGTGAACTCTTCATTTGCGACAATGAAAATGATCGTGTTTTGAAATTGAATTCTTTTGGGGAACCAAACTTAAGTTTCGGAGATTATAATTGGGGAGATGGCCAGTTAGAATATCCTGCCAAAGTCGAAGTAAGTCAGGCAGATTTAGTTTATGTCTCTGATCAGGGATCAAATCAAATTGTAGTTTTCGATTATTATGGGAATTTTGTAACCCGATTTGGAAGCGATGTTCTACAAAAACCAAACGGTTTGATCTTGTTAGATGATGGGAATATTCTTGTAGTTGATTCAGGAAATAATCGTGTTGTGTTGTTTGATAAAGTATATAAAGCCATTTTTCATTGGGGAGATGAAGGGAACAAAGTTGGCGCTTTTAATAATCCGGTAGATGTAGCAATTTCAAATGATAAAATATATGTTTTGGATTCAGATAATAGTCGTATTCAAGTATTTAAATTAAAAGAGTTAAACTAACCTGATTCATTCCTGTAATTATTTGATTTTATTTAAACTCTGCACTCTCAGCAACCTTTGCGGTGAATAATTCAGGTTGTTTAATATCGGATTTGTTAAAGTACTGTGATCTTATCTCCTAATATAACTAAATCTCCTGGATTAAATTGCGTATTATTATTTGTAGTAATTTTCATTCCTGAGTACCTGTCTTCTCAAACTTACACTCGAACGCATGGATTCCAGTCCCTCTATGAACGAGAAGTTATTATCATCGCGGATAGTGCAAGGCTCATTTATACTTTTCCAGATAGCTTTCTTGTAGCCAATTCTGAGTTTGTTTGGGCCGATTCTGTTTTACTTATTAAAGACCAGGAATATTCTGTAAGTTATTTGGCCGGGACCCTGAGTTTAAAAAAAATCTATCCCACGAACACCCGCCTGAAGATTCAATACAAGAAATTTCCGCTTCAGTTAAAACGAAATTACTTTCACAAGGAACTTATTGTTAAAA
Source organism: uncultured Cytophagia bacterium (assembly GCA_964539665.1). Classification (GTDB taxonomy): domain Bacteria; phylum Zhuqueibacterota; class Zhuqueibacteria; order Oceanimicrobiales; family Oceanimicrobiaceae; genus CAZIKB01. Next base: position 15,983 of record CAZIKB010000065.1, on the reverse strand, counting down.
ATGAAAAGGAGAAAATGGCTGAAATTGATTCCAGTGAATCCTCAGATATTCAACTCAGGCCCAGACCCGTTCCACAAAATATTGCTGCCTCTAAATTAAGAAAAAGTGGTAGTATTACCAGAGGCATCACTGTAGGCTCGAGTCAGGATCTTCAAGTAGATTCCGGGCTGAGAATGCAAATTTCTGGTAACTTGACTGAGAATATAGAAGTAGTCGCTTCTTTAACTGATCAAAATACCCCGCTACAGCCAGAGGGGAATACGCAGACATTGCAAGAGATTGATAAAGTATTTATGCAAATAAAAGGCCCGAATATGCAGGCCACACTTGGCGATTATAATTTAATTTTCCAGGGTACGGAATTCACCCGGTATAATAGAAAACTGCAAGGTGCAATGGGCAGGGCGGATTTTCAAAACATGACTGTTACGCTTTCGGGTGCTGTCTCAAAAGGCCGGTTTTCTACCAATGAATTTTTAGGCCGAGAAGGGATTCAGGGGCCGTACCAGTTACATGGAACCGAAGGCCAGGAAAACATTCTGGTTTTGGCTGGTACAGAACGAGTTTGGGTGGACGGTGAACCTATGACCCGCGGTGAAAATCATGATTATGTTATTGAATACGGCAACGGTCAAATTTCATTTACGCGAAATCGCTTGATCACCGCTGATTCACGTATTACTGTTGATTTTCAATTTTCGGATGAAAGCTATCAACGAAATCTCTGGGGCATCCGCGGTGAATCAAATCTTTGGGAGAATAAAATTAAATTTGGCACGACTTTCATCAGGGAAAGCGATGATAAAGATAATCCATTGAGCGCCGGGGAGTTAAACGACGATTATACCCGGGTGCTTGAAGAGGCTGGAGATAGTTTGGCAGTGGTACCCGGTTGGATGATTGTCGGCAAGGACAGTGGGAATTACATACGAGATTCTACGGAAGTATTTATTTATGTTGGAACCAATGCTGGCAATCACAGAGTCTCATTTTCTGATTTTGGTGAAAATAATGGTGACTATCGTAATATAGGATTAGGCCGCTATGAATATGTTCCCAAAATTCAAGGAAGGTCCCAGGGAAGGTACCGACCATACATAATTCTTCCTCAAGCAAAACGTCACGATATGTTAGGATTTAATTTGGCTTTTTCACCAAATTCAGCCGTCTCTTTAAAAAGCGAGCTGGCCGTGAGTCAATTCGACCGCAACCTGTTTTCACCAGAGGATGACGATGATAACCAGGGAATAGCATACACAATTAATCTGAATATTCAACCCGAAAAAATCTCATTAGCCGGACACAATTTAGGGAGATTTGAACTCAGGACTAAACTTAGAAAAAAAAATGCCAATTTCAGAGACATTGACCGCACGACGCAAGTGGAATTTAATCGACGATGGAATATTTCAAGTGCGCATTCTCCGGAAGAAACCATTGGGGAATTGCAGGGACTTTATTCTCCAATGAACGGGTTGACATTTGAAGGCGGGTTCGGCCGGCTTTCTAAATCAAGCATTTTAATTTCAAATCGGTGGGAAGCAAAAACTGCTTTAAATAAGAAAAATTTACCAGAAATAGGTTATTTTATTGAAAGCATCAATAATGATGACCAAAATTTGGGTCAGGGGAGTTCGTGGTTAAGACAGCGAGGTCATACAGCTTACCAGTATAAAATTTTCAAACCAACATTTGATTATGAAAGCGAAATTAGAAAAGATGTCCAGAGTGATACCAGCCAATTTGGCTTTCGCTTTGGTTCATACACGGCTGGTTTAGAATTGACTCCCTGGAAAATTATGACAGCTTCAGTCAGGTTTAATTATCGGAATGACAAAAATAGAATCGAAGGTAATTTTGTACCGAAATCTGTGGCTAAAACCCAATCTTATTCCTGGGTGCTTAAAAAGTGGCATGCTGTTTCAGCGTCGGCTTCTTTTACCCACCGCGACCGAAATTTTACCGATTTAAATATTCAGGACACGCGAACAGATTTAGCTGACTTTCGATTTCGCTATTCACCTCGTAATGCTGGCATTCGAAGTAATTTGTATTACCAGATTTCAAACACCCAGGTAGCGCGGCAGGAAGAGGTTTTTATCGAGGTGGAGGCAGGAGAAGGAAATTTTAGACAAAATGAAGAGCGAAATGAATTTGAACCGGATCCATTTGGAAATTATATAAGACAGGTTATCCCGACAAAGGATTTTATCCCGGTAATTGAGTTGAAATTTCGAGCAGATCTAAGATTTGCTCCTAAAAGATATTTTGACTCAAAAAAGAACAAAACTGGAAAGAAAGGATTTTTTGAAAATATTCTGAGTCCGATTACAACAGAATCATTCTTGAGAATTGATGAGAGAACCAAAGAAAAAGATGTGGCCAAAATTTATCTGTTACATTTGAATCATTTTCAACAAGATTCTACCACTATTTTTGGCAGCATCGAAGTTCGTCAGGATGTTCACCTCTGGGAAAACAGTCGGAAATTATCAGTACGTTACAGGTTTAGAAACAGACGAGAAAAAAATAATCAATTCATTGGCGGCGGGCAGGATCGAGAAGTGCAGGAACAGCGAATCAGGCTCTTGAATCAATTTTCTAATAAGGTGTCAACCCAGCTTGAATTTATTCTTTCAAAAGAAGATCGAATTTTTAATTCGGAGGGTAGAGAGAGTCGACAAGTTCGTTCAAATGAATTGTCGGTTGACTTTGTGTATCGTCCAAAACAACAATTTGAGATAGGCTTGAAAAGTAACCTCAGCTTTAATAGAGATGTATTTCAAACGCCGGCGACGAAAGCTGATTTAATTTCATTCACACCGAGGTCGACTTACTCTTTAAGTAAGAAAGGCAGGTTCAGAGGAGAGATTACCTGGATCAAAGTCTCGGTTGCGCCTAAAAGTCTAAGTATCCCATTTGAATTAACTAATGGCAGCCCAGCCGGCACAAGCTTTCGCTGGAATTTTGGATTTGATATGCGGATGTCTCAAAATGTACAGGCTTCGTTTAGTTATATTGGTCGAAGTGAGCCAGACAGGCCCAAAGCCCAACATTTCGCCAAAGTTGAAATGCGGGCATTTTTTTAAGGATGTGTAGAGTTGAAATATAAATTATTTACAATTTTATTGCATTTAACTTTTGTATTGGCTAATAATACTCAGTTAGAATTAGTTGCTCAAAGCAAACCGGGTTTGAAGACAAAGCTCAAACAATTTGAAATTGAGGGAAATGAGAAAATTAGTAACAAGGCTCTTCAAGATTGGTTTAACTATAAAAAAAATGATTTCATTACTGAGTCAGATTTTAATCAGCGTTGTGCCGGCGTATTAGAAAAATATAAAAAGCGCGGTTACCTTTTCTCCAAAATTGATTCAGTGCAATTTCACTACAACCGTGATTCTTCACTTGTAGATGTATTTGTTCATTTACAAGAAGGGAAAATCTTAATAATAAATGAGATTGACATTTCAGGTGTGTCTGAAGACGACAGGGAAATATTATTGGAATTACAAACAAGGTCAGGAAATAAATTTCAGGAAGAGGTCTTGCAAGATGATATCGAGTATATTTTAACCTATTTTGAAAATAAAGGCTACCCATATTGTAAAGTAAATATTGTCGGATTTAACTTCAAAAAATTCAACCTGAATGATGAATCAAGCTTAGATATTCGATTGCAGGTCGCTCCTGGCCCTGAGGTAAATATAAACGATATTGAAATTCGAGGTAACGACCAGACCAAAGATTATGTTGTGAAACGTGAAACGGGTGTTCGGCAGGGGGAATATTATGATCAGCGAAAAGTCGATAAAATTCGACCAAACCTGATGAAATTAGGATATTTCAAATGGGTGAATCCCCCTGCATTAGAATGGCAAGATGATGGCTTCGGCAAACTAATAATTGAACTGGCGGAAGGTAACAATAATCGTTTTAACGGTGTACTTGGATATAATCCCGCTTCTACAAATAGTAAAGGCTACATAACCGGCCTTATAGATATCTCATTTAGAAACCTCCTGGGTACTGGAAGACAAATCGAGGTGCATTGGGAGCGACGCACAGAAAAAACGCAGCAGCTTAAGTTGCGGTATTTAGAACCGTGGATTGCTGGATTGCCACTAAATGCTGGCGTTAGTTTCGAACAATTAATTCAGGATACAAGCTATGTTCAAAGGAATATCGGGCTTGATTTAAGGTTGCTTCTAAATAATTACCTGTCGTTTTTTACGCAAGTTACCAAAAAAAACATCTCGCCTGATTCTTTGGCCGCAATATTATTTCACATTCCATCTAGTAGCTCAATGCATTTGTCAGTAGGTGTAACATTTAATACTCTGGAACATTGGCTCAATCCCAGAAAAGGCATTCATTATCAAACCTCATTTGAGTGGGGCCGCAAAACTATCAATAACACGGCAAATGATTTTGATACGGAAGCCCAACCAGGTTCATTTAATCAAAAAATAATTTCAATCGATTTTGAAAGTTACTTTTCGCTGTTTCGCTGGCAGGTCATTGCGGTTGGATTGCATGGGCGTCAAATAACCAGCAATGAAGCGGTGATACCCATAACCGATCAATTTCGGTTTGGTGGCACACGGGATTTGCGGGGTTATCGGGAAGAGCAGTTTCGCGGTTCGCGCATTACCTGGGCAAATATTGAATATCGTTTCCTTCTGAACCGAAACTCAAGATTTTTTGCGTTTTTAGATGCCGGATATTATTTCAGGAAGGAACTTATAAGCCAGGACATGGTGAAATTCGAAGATGCAAAAATAGGCTACGGAATCGGTTTGCGTCTTGATACTAAGCTTGGTTATTTCGGTATCGACTATGGGCTCGGTGAAGGCGATGGATTATCAAATGGTAAAGTTCACATCAGTCTCACAAATGAATTTTAAGCTATTCAGTTATTTTATAATCACACGCCCTGCAAATATAATTATCGGGATGTTTTCGATATTTACAGGGGCATTTATCACAGGAACGATTCAGCCTTTAGAGAGAGTCATTTTTGCGTGTATTTCAGGCGGTTGTATCTTATCTGCAGGTAACGCCATCAATGATTATTTTGATGTAGACATCGATCGTGTTAATAAACCTTTCAGACCGCTCCCCGCGAATAAATTAAAACAGAAAGAAGTTTTAAATTTATCGATAATTTTGTTTGTTTTAGGTATTTTTCTTAGTATATTTATTAATCTAATAGCCTTGCTGGTCGCGATATTTACAGCGACCGGATTGATTGTTTATTGTGCAAGATTAAAACGAACAATCCTTTTTGGTAATATTGCTGTTAGTTTATTCTCTGCTTTAGCATTTATTTACGGAGGTATTTCAGTAGGACTGAAGCCGGTTTCGTTCATACCGGCAGGGTTCGCATTTTTTTTCCATTTAGGTCGGGAGATAATCAAGGATGTCGAAGATCAAAAAGCAGACGCCTCGAGTGCATTTCAAACACTTCCAATTCGATTTGGGCAAAAAACCGCATTTTCCCTGGCAACATCAGTCTTTGGATTGTTAATTATTTTAACATTTATACCATATATTTGGGGTATATTCGGGAAAGGATATTTTTGGATTGTATTAGTTGGTGTGGATTTAGTTGTCATTGTATCACTTACATTTATGTGGATACAACCATATCCCGCTACTTTAAGAAAAATTTCGGCCATTTTGAAGGCTGACATGATTATTGGTATGATTGCTATTTTGTTGGGTGAGCAAGTCTAAATGAAGTACTATTGATACTTTTTTGATGTAGAATTTTAAAATATTAAACTTAGTGAAGCTTTGAATTCACATCACTAATCCACTCCAAATAAATTCGAACAACTATTCTTACTACACTAATTAAGGCGACATAAGATTTGAGAGCGCTTATACAACGGGTGACAAAAGCATCAGTCACCGTTGACGGTGTTTCAATTGGAAAAATCAATTACGGATTGATCATTCTTTTGGGTGTCCGGGTTGGTGATACAGAAGAAGATGCGAACTATTTAGCCGAGAAATGTGCCAATCTTAGAATTTTCAGTGATGATGATGGGAAATTCAATCTTTCATGTTTGGCGGTGAAAGGTGAAATTCTTGTTGTTTCACAATTTACACTGTATGGAGATACGAGCAAAGGAAGGCGACCGAGCTTTATTGATTCGGCCCCACCTGAAATATCTGAACCTCTTTATGAAAAATTTATATATTTTTTGAAAGAATCAGGTTTAACGGTTGAAGAGGGTACCTTTGGAGCAATTATGCACGTTGAAATACACAATGATGGCCCTGTAACGCTTATTATTGACAGTAAAAATAATTGAGCATATTGGAATGTTAAATCTATATGGAAAGAAATTAATTCTGGCATCGATTTCTCCACGTCGGGCGCAGTTATTAAGGTTGATAGGCTTAGAATTTGAGGTGAGAGACAGTCAGGTTAATGAATGTAATGAAACATATTCTATTCCTGAAGTACATGTCCTGGAACTTGCGCAAAAGAAAGCATTAAAAGTTGCCGAAAACCTTAAAGAGGGATTAATTATTGGCGCCGATACAATTGTCGTGATCGATAATAACATATTGGGCAAACCCCGGAATACGAGTCAGGCTGCTGAAATGCTGCGGCAATTGAGCGGCAGAATACATACTGTTTATACTGGATTTGCTGTTGTTGATAAGCCCTCAGGAATGATGATTTGTGATTATGAAAAAACTCAGGTAACATTTCGCAGCATAGGAAATGAGGAAATTGAGCAATATATAAAAACTGATAATCCCCTGGATAAAGCTGGTGCGTATGGGATACAGGACAAAAGCGCCATTTTTGTGAATAAGGTGAATGGTTGTTTTTATAATGTAGTTGGATTTCCGTTAACAAAGTTCTATGTGTTATTGCGTTCGTTTTGTAATAAAATTAATGAAAATGAGACTGGCGAGAAAATACTTTGACTTCATCCTGAGCGGAGTCGAAGGATACTTAAGTCAGATTTAATCAATGTGCTTTCCCGAATTGACTTCGGGACTCAGCATGAAGTTAGCTGGAAACGAATACTTTTTCGACAGTCTCATTGGTGTAAGAACCAAACAAATTCAGCAGTAAAGGCGTAAAACATTTATTCAATATATATGTCATCAATTAATTGTAGTAAATAATTAATTGAGAGGATCAGGGTTATCGAAATGGAGAATATAGGAAGCCAGCTTAAAGAAAGACGGGAAAAATTAAGTAAATCCCTCACTGAGCTGCATGAGCAAACCAGAATCAATGTCGAACATCTGGAGTTCCTGGAAAGTGATAATTTTACTTTTTTACCAGAAACGTATGTTAAATCTTATTTAAAAAACTATGCAAAGGCTCTGGAACTGGACGAAGATGAAATTTTAAATAGTTATTTAGAGATTCAGGCAACTAAAAAACAAGAACAAGAAAAGGAGTCAATTGAGAATGGTTTAGGGATTGCACCTTCTCCGCGAAATATTCGAATTTTAGAATGGGCATTAGGAATCGGTGCATTAGTTCTCACCATGAGTATTATTTTAGTTTATATACAATATCGGTCAAATATATATGCCAAACCGACTGATCAAATAGTACTATTGCCAAAGATAAATGCACTGCCAACCGACATAGTAATTGGCGATCAACTGCGAAAAGAACACTCAGATTCAATAATTGAATTACAAATTAAAACTAATGACACAGTCTGGATTCATTTCACCGATGCTGGGCAAAATGTAACAAAATATGTCTTATCCCCTGAACAAAATCTGATTTTTGTGGCCGATGACCAGTTTAATATATCTGTTGGAAATTCAAAAAAAATTCGTTTTAGTCTGGATGGAAAAGAAATTAGTAGTGCAATTGCCACAGGAGAAAATATTAATTTAACATTTATAAAATCGGCTGTGGTGAATAAAGAAAACAGGAAACCTCATTAATAATTTTAACACAATCTACATTGAATATCTCTGCATCTTGAGAATGTATTTTTATTATGGATAGATTTAATTCAGATGCTATTAATGACATATATTTGATAGCAATTTGCGGTACGGGAATGGCTGCCCTGGCTGGAATGCTAAAATCCAGGGGATACAATGTTAGAGGATCAGACCAGCATGTTTATCCACCCATGAGCAACATATTGGCAGAGATGGGAATTACAGTTCATGATGGCTTTAGTGAGGAACATCTTAATCCTCCACCTGACTTAGTTGTAATCGGTAATTGCATGTCCAGGGGTAATCCAGAAGTTGAAGTAGTCCTGGAAGAAAAGCTAAATTATATTTCCTTACCTTTAGCGTTGAAGGATTTTTTTATTCGTGGCCATTATTCCTGTGTTATTGCCGGGACACATGGTAAAACGAGCTGCAGTTCATTGTTGTCTTGGATTCTGGAGAATGCCGGCAAAGATCCAAGTTTTTTCATTGGCGGCATTCCCGAAAATTTTGGTCAGGGATTTAAATTAGGGTCCGGGGATGTTTTTGTTTTAGAAGGGGATGAGTATGATTCAGCTTTTTTTGATAAGGGCGCCAAGTTTTTGCATTATTTACCTGATATGGTAGTTTTAAATAATATTGAATTTGATCATGCAGATATATTTCGAAATTTGGAAGAGATTGAAATTGCATTTCGAAGATTACTTAAACTTATTCCTCGAAATGGCTATCTGATTTCTTGTTGGGATGATCCTGTTGTCAGGAAAATGAGCCGTTTTGCTTTTTCAAATGTAATTTCTTTTGGCCTGACTGAGGACGCTGATTGGCATGCCCGAAACATTTTGTCCGATGAAAAAACGACACAGTTTGATGTGTACTATAAGAATGAATTTATTGACAAATTTTCGGTTCCTTTGTTTGGATTACATATGGTTAGAAACTGTCTGGGGGTCATTGCTGCAAGTCGTCTCCTGGATATTTCAACTCCAGACATTAAATCAGGCTTACTGTCTTTCAAAAATGTGCGCCGCCGTCTGCAATTTAATGGAGAGTTCAATAAAATTAAAATTTTTGACGACTTTGCTCACCATCCCACCGAAGTGAAAACTACGCTGAACGGTTTGAAAGCTCGATTCCCGGAACAACGACTGTGGGCGATTTTTGAACCTCGTACTGCAACAAGTAAACGGAAAATTTTTGAGGAAAAATATACTGATGCATTTGAATCAGCCGATCGAGTGATATTAACACCGCTTTATCTACCTGAGAAGGTGCCGGAATTGGAAAGATTGTCTGTGGAAAATATTGCAGCCAGTCTTAATAAAAAAAATATTCCAACATGGGTTTTACCTGCAAATTCCGAGATGTTGTCATTTTTAAATGAACAATTAAAACCCAATGATGTGGTCTTATTTATGAGTAATGGTGATTTCAATCAAATACCATTTAAACTAATAAACGCTGTTTAATTTACCAGGAAATATGTTATGACAGAAGAAAGAAAAGAATATGCGTCTAAAAGTAAATCTTTGAACCAGAGAAATTATGGAAACAAGAATATTCCAATAATCATTTCAGAAGTGGAAGAAAAATTAAAAGATTCAATTGAACCGGAGTCGTTAACCGGGCTGAATTCATTTGAAAGAAAGCTTGTCCATCGTCATTTTGATCATAATCAGGAATTTCAAACCAGAACCTATCGGGATGGCGAAGAATTCACTTTAGTTATATATCCTGTAGGCAATATTGAAAAATTTGCTGCTGAAAAAGCCCAGGAATCGCAGGACTCCGGTGCTGAAATTACTTTACCGCCGATGGGAAGTTACGCACGATATATTGTGCATTCGTCGCTTAAGGAAATGGCAGGCGTTGAGACTCTCAGTCACGGTGAGGGTCATGAGCGCCATATTCAAATCGTATCAAAAAAATTTGGCCGGAGCCTGAAAAGGATTGTAAAAAAAATCAAGCTTATTTAATATTTCACTACGGTACACTTTTTAAAAAGATTGTTTATGGCAAAAGATGTCATTCCCGTCCCGATTTTTCTTTAGATAAATAATAATGAATGTCGGGATAAATGGGGAATTCATGTGCCTGGAACCTGGATTCCAGATTGAAAAATGCGGGAATGACATAAAAATTAGAAAGATAGGAAAAAGTGAACGGAAGTGATATTAATAGATCAATTCATACTGAGCAAAGTCGAAGTATGCTCTCCACCCTCCATAGCTTCATATTATGTATTTTGACATTCTTGTTTTGATGTTCCATTCAGCCAGATGGGATTGGTAAAGCACTTCAATTCTCTGCCGTGAAGTTCAGAATACAGCTCAGCCCTGATGTAAGCGGGTTCATTCATACTTTTAATTTCCAGAATATCATTATGTTTGAATGGGGCACTGAAATCACGGACGGAATAAACCAATGATTCGTGTTTTACAATCATGTTTCCCTTGAATAATCTCAACTCCTTGAAATTACCAAACTCAGGAGTTGAAAGACATTCTGCCGTAATTATGAAATTATTTCCTGACACCGTATCACCTGATAGCGCTGTGTGCCCCTGTCCGTTAGCCGCCCGGATATTTACAAAAGGACCGTTCGTAACTATCATTCGCCCATTCTTAAATGCTTGCACGAGAGCATGAAGAGAGAGTTTTTTATCTAATAACACACCTGTGCGAATTTTTCCAAAAAGATGTTGATGATTTTCTCTCATGGTAAGAAAGGGAATGCCGATTTGGCGAAAGCGGTTAAAGTTTCCATGTGCATCGTTTCCGCCAGAAATGAAAATGCGGCGTCCTTGCAATAGCAGCTTAATCCAAATTTCTTTGCCTTTCTCTAAACCCTCTTCTGTTCCATTCCAGATTTGTAGTCCATGTAAATGCAAGTGTCTGCAATCGTTTAAGCTCCAGCTTCCGCGGCCTACCAACAATCGTTGTATAAAGGGGGGCTTACTCCCGGGATGGGCAGCAAATGCAACAGCATCTGAATTAATGTTATCAAGAATTTGCTCTATCGATAAATCAGGTTTAGTCTGGAGCCACTTTTCTGCGCTGTCGCCATCACCTGGTAAAAATTCGGCATGGTTTAAAATCAAGATATGTATATTTTCATTACGCGCATTTCCAGCCGAGACTTCTTCTCCTGGCACAATTATAAATTTTGTGTTTAATTGATTGATAGCCTGGATTTCATGCTGCAGCATTTTCCATTTGGTTAAATTTGGATCATTTTTTAAATAATTATCTGGCTCATCGTCTAAATCATAAGAATGATCAGTGATGCAAAGAAAACCAAAGCCCATGGCCCGGGCTAAAGTTGAAGTTGCCTCTAACGGAGCGCCAAATTCCACCTGATCGCTGGTATAATTTGAGTGGAAATGGAAATCGCCAAAATACCAATTCCTTGATTTTGGCAGCTTTCTCTCTGCCAGGAACACTTTTAATGGTGCATGGCTGGTGCTGGTATAGTTGTCATTTTTTATAGTACGACATTTTCCTTTTATGGAAATTTGGATAGTTACGTCTAATGTACATTCCTGGGTGAATTTATCCGGAGGGAAAATTTGCAAAACCTTATACCAGAAAGTGGCTGTAATGGGTAAATCCTCGAATTCAAATTGCCTGAGCTCCCGGGCGTTTTGACAGTACAAAGTAATTTGAATGCTGCGTAATTGAATTGGGTACAGATTTGCATCTTTGATTAGAATTAAAACCGGCACCGGATTGCCAGGTTCGATTCTGTGAGGCGAGTCTGCGATGATTTCAGGCTCTCTCTTTTTTAGCCTGTTGTATATGCCCTTGAAAGAGTAGTGGGTTTCTGCGTACAGAATAAATAAGGAACTAATAAATCCAAAAATATTTAAATGGGGCATGTAAATTTCAAATTCAAGTTAGTGAGCATTTTTTTGGACACGAGGGACTATTCAACAATAAGATTAAATTGGTCATAAATTCTAATTTATTTGTAGAATTAAGAATCTCCTTTTTCATGCTGTTGAATAGTGGGTGATTCTGTGCCTTCTAACACCGGTTCTTTTTCAACCATCATTTTACCTTTCCAATTATATTTCCAGGAATAGGATATATTTTTCCAGTCTACGGTAGTTGGAAACAGTAAAACTGGTGTAAAGAATATAGTATAAACAAAATAAAATATTTCCCAAATGGGGGAAATAGTCAATAAGTCACGCCTATTCACCAATCCTGTTGTTCGCCACAGCAGACCAAAATCACCAAGAAATTTTAGACATAACGCCGCCGTTGCATAAATCGGATTCAGGGCAAAAAAAGCAATGAGTATTATACTATGGACTGCCACGGCAAGCGACATTAAAAAAAGTCCATACAAGCCCACTTCTTTTCCGCCTGCTGACCAACGTTTTCGTTGATGATAAAAGTTGGGCAAAGTTGTCATGGGATGACTGTAAACCAGCATATCGGGGTCAATAGGGTAGAGGATTTTTCGGGATGTTTTCTTGAGAAACGTTTTCATTAAGGCTAAATCTTCAAGAATTGTGAAGTTCATATTCCGGTACCCGCCAACCTCCTCGTAGGTCTGGCGCCGAAAAGAGAAGTTGTTCCCAAGTACACTGAGAGGTTTGCCAATACCCATTGCCCCGCTGCCAATTGAAAGTAGAAATGCCCAATCCAGAGACTGAATTTTTCCGAATAACGGAGTTTGTTGCATTTTTTCATCAAGTAAAGTAAAACCACCAACAAGACCCACGTTTTCAGTAAAGTAGGCTGCATGAGCCTTTGCCCAGGTTCTTGGAACCCGACAATCACCATCCGTTACTAAAATTAGCTCACCTGAACTCTGCTCAATTCCCTGAGTAATAGCATTGACCTTTCCCGAAAGCCCCTCTATACATTTTTTGATGTTTATAGTTTTAATTATATTTGATTTGTTTCTATAGGCTTCCATTATTTTTGGAGTTTGATCGTGTGAACGATCATTAACGAGCAGGATTTCCATGTTGTTTTGCGGATAATCTAATCTTAGCAGAGATTCCAGGCACGCTTTTAAGGTTTGCTCCTCGTTTCTAAGGGCAACTAATATAGAGATTTTGGGTAGGTTTTTATTCTTTGTGTAGTCTAATCGAAGGGTCCCTATTATAATAAACAAAGTTTGGAGGAGGTAAAGAACTATGGCGACGGTCAGGATAAAAAGCATAGGATTGATTTCTGTTAATTCCATAAATATTAAATTGTATTAGTAATTATGATATTCATTATTGACTTTTCCTGAAAATTTCTCTCCCTTCCAGTTAAAAGCAGCAAACTGGCCCAAAAATCCTGCCATAACAATATAAAACGGGTGCAATAAAAAAGTAAGTATAAAACAGAAAATACTAAATTTTAGCTTAAATATTTTTTGGCCAGATATCAGGAATAGCCGTTCCACAATTGCCTTGGTCATTAAACAAAATAACCAAAAAGGGGCCGCTGCCATATTAAACAAACAAATAATCGGGCCAATTAAAAATAATAAATTTAAAATATAGATGCCGATCAATATAGCAGTCACGGGTAATTTATAGTGTCGTCCTTTTGAAGCATACCGAATCCTCTGGTGGCAGAATTCTTTGAAATTCTCTGGCGGCGCTGTTGGGACATGGGTCTTTGGTTCAATTGCATATCGGATCTTCCAGTCTGTCTTTTTTCGCGCTTGTTCAAGAAAAAAATCGTCATCGCCTGATACCCAATTTCCAATATGTTTGAATCCCCCGAGTTGGGAGTAGAGTTTTTTTCTATAGGCAAGGTTGGCTCCGGAGCAGCTCACTGGAAAATTGAGTCCGGCGCTCGCTGCAGACACACAAGCCAGGGAAAAAAAATCCATTGCCAGCATTTGCTGGAAAACAGGATTTTTAGAGCTTACTTTTCTGTAGGGAGAATACCCTGCTACGAGGCCCACCTCAGGTTCGAAGTATTTCACCAGTCCTGTAATCCAATTTGGTCCAGGTTGGCAGTCAGCGTCCGTGGTTACGATGATTTCACCCGTGGCGTGTCGTACTCCAATATCAATGGCCCGTTTCTTGGGAGTCAATTGAGCTGAAGTATCCTGAATTTTATGGAGTTTAATTTGGCGATGCACGTTTGCTAATTGTTCAACAATGTCAGCAGTCCTGTCTTCTGAACGGTCATCAATAACGATGATTTCTAACTTATGTTTTGGATACGATTGTTTTACTACGGCATTCAAACATGTCGCAATGTTATTTTCCTCATTTCTGGCAGCAATAATGACCGACACTTTCAATTGAGTTTTATTTTCTCCTGAATTCAGCTTCAAAAAACCATTTCTGAGAATGAGCAGGGTGACAGCGTATAGACCTGTAAGTAAAATGAGTGGAATTGAGTAGAATAGCATTTTATTTAATAGTGTGTTGAAATTCTAATCATTTATTTTTGCAGTTCGACCGCGTCGGGAATTGTACAGGATTAGTGAAAATTCCCACATCCGGTAAAATTTAATTCGGCAGTGCAGAGAACATAATATTTTGTTCTTTCAACGTTCCTAAACTAATTTCCAGGGCCTTGACGGTTTTATGGCTGTGCTGGTGACCATCATGCATTAATAGTATTTTCCCTGGACCCGTGCACTTTAGTAAATTCTTTTGGATATCAGTAATTGAAGTTTTTGCTTTGTAATCCAGAATCGATGAGCTCCAGAGTACGATTTTGTGCTTTGTGGATTTAACTACATTCAGTAATTGAATTCCAAACTGACCAAACGGGGGCCGGAATAAGGTCGGTTTTATTCCTGTGATCTTGAAGAGTACCTCATCGGTATTCTTCAATTCAAATCTAATTTGTTCTCTGGATTTCCAGAGCATTTTAGCATGACTATAAGAGTGGTTCGCTAATGTGTGACCGTCTCGATTCATCTGCTCAACGATTTCTGGATAAAGTTCTGCTTTGTGACCCAGGACAAAAAACGTTGCACGGATATCAAGAGCTCTGAGTAAATTTAAAATTTTGGGCGTGCAATCCGGGTCAGGGCCATCATCGAAGGTGATATATACTTGTTCATCATGCATGCGCCATAAAATATTGGGCATTATTTTGTTAGAAATAGCAGGAATCAAACTAACCATGGAGTTTATGAATTTCTTTTGGATATTAATAATGTAAAAAGACCAGTCAAAGTTGGAATACATCTATTGAATAAATACAAAAAAATAGCAGCGCTAAATGCTGCAGCGTTTTTTACACCAATTTTGCCAAAAAAGAAAACTGAAGCGCCTTCTCTTATGCCTAAATCTCCTATTGAAATAGGCAGCATAGCTTTTACCAGAAACACCGATGCACCCGCTTGTGAGGCGGTTACAGGATTCACTTCCTGGAAATTATATACTAAAATAATAAGTTGCGTTAAATAAATTAAATAGAGTGTGGTTGAGTAGGATAAAAGTAAGAGATTATTCTTTCCGGTATAATAAGAAATATTGGTGAATCGTTTAATTAAGGAATTGATTTTCGAAGCTGATGTAAAAGAGTAGCACAAAAATCCGGTCAATACGACAGGGATGATAAATAGCGCCAATATAATTGAAAAAGTAAAATCACTTCGAAATAAAATAAATAGTCCTGTCAGACCAAATATTAAAATTACTGACAGATTTGATGTTTTATCAATAATAAATAATTTGACGGTTTTTAGTTGATTTAGTTCTTTTACATAAAGAGACCGGCCCATCTCACCCAATCGCCCTGGGGTGACAAAACCTAATGGGTATCCGATAATAAGAGATTTACAGGCTGTGGCAAAAGAAATGGCGGGATTGGCTAATTTTAGTAAATAATGCCATTTGAGAGACTGAATCCATATATTTGGAATAATTAGAAACAGAGCAATACTTGCATAATTCCATTTTGCTGTTTTATACACTTCCGTTATTTTATGAAATTGGATATTTTTAACTAAGAGAACTAAGACCACAATGGCTACAGCGATTTTACCGAAAAAGATGAGTTTAGGTTTAAACAAGAAACTATAGCCTCTGTGAGCAGTTGCCGCAGACGTTGAGGGTGCTT
>CAZIKB010000064.1:0-36539 GCA_964539665.1 uncultured Cytophagia bacterium | reverse complement strand
TGAATGTTCACTATATATTTATTAAAATCGTTAGTTTTCGGTCAATCACTAATTAATATAACCAATGACAAATCTGGTAAGTTTAGAACAAATTAAAAAGGATCCTCAGGTTCGGGCATATATCAAGCGAGCCGATGAATATTTATCAGTCATTGGATATACTGAACATGGCACCCGGCATAGTAGTGTAGTTGCAAAAATGGCAAATCAAACTTTATTACAAATAGGGGTTTCTGAACGAGAAGCAGAGTTGTCTGCAATTGCCGGATATTTACACGATATTGGTAATGTATTTAACCGTGTAAACCACGCTTACACTGGCGCTGTTCTGGCTCATACTTTACTCAAAGATCTGGGTATGGATACTCATGAAATAACCGCCATTGTTGCTGCTATTGGCAGTCATGATGATAATGGGTATGAACCAGTAAGTCATATTAGTGCGGGATTAATTCTTGCAGACAAGTCTGATGTGCACCGATCTCGTGTTCGAAATCCGGATATGATCAAATTTGACATACATGATAGAGTGAACTATGCAGTGAAGAAATCATATTTGACAGTCGATAAAGATGACAACACGATCACATTATTTTTGAGAATCGATTTGAAGATTTCATCAGTCATGGAATACTTTGAAATATTTCTTTACAGGATGCTTTATTGTAAAAAAGCCGCTAATTTTACCGGTTATAAGTTTGGCCTCTCTGTGAATGATAATTGTCTGTTATAATTGACCCTAAATTATAATCGTTTAACTTTTCGAGTGTAAAAATATCTTGCAATATAGTGTTTTTTTTATTATAATTAGACTTGCAATTTAATACGGAAAATTCAATTAAGGGATAGAAATATCCCTTTTTGTTTGTAATTTTGTTCTTTGATAATTTCGCCACAGCCATTTCATTAATAAATAACTTGAATTATTCAGGTTGACACATATTTTTTGTAGAAAATTTAATAATTCTGCAAATTAATCGGATAGAGGCATGAGAAACTAAAATTATGAAAAAGGAAATAATTATTAATTCGTCTATTGGAGAGACAAGAATTGCAATTTTAGAAAATGGTCGATTAGCAGAGCTTTTCGTGGAACAGCCCGAAAACGAAAGAATGGTTGGGGATATATATTTAGGCAAAGTTGTCAATGTAGTAAGGGGAATGCATGCAGCTTTTGTGAATATTGGACAGCCACAGGATGCTTTTTTACATTTTTCAGATATTGGCGACTATTTTGCCGAATATAAATCTTTTATTGATATTGAGAGACCAAAAGACACTATCAATAAAAAATCTCAAAGAGGTTTACCTAAAGAGGGACAAGAACTTTTAGTTCAAATCATTAAAGAGCCCATTAGCAGTAAGGGTTCGAGAATTTCTACAGAATTGTCATTTCCGGGTAGATTTTTGGTACTTGTACCAAACTCAGACATCATTGGTGTATCAAAAAAAATTTACAGTATAAAAGAAAAAAGAAAACTAAAAAAAATCATTCGGGAAATTAAACCTAAAGGATTTGGACTAATAGTTCGAACTGTGGCGGAAAATAAAGATACTAATACATTAAAAGCAGATTTAGATGCATTATTAAAAAAATGGAAAAGATTAGAACAAAAACTTGCTAAAGTATCACCACCAACCATAATTTATAAAGATGCCGGGATGGCATCGAGTGTAATTCGGGATTTGTTTACAAGTGATGTTAATCGAGTACTTATTGACTCAAAAAAGCTATTTCGAGAAATTACATCATATTTAGATGATGTAGCGCCGTCCTTAAGAAATAGAGTTGAATATTTTAAAAGTCAGAAGCCAATATTTGATGTTTTTAACATTGAAAGTGAAATTGCAAAAAGTCTCTCCCGTAAAGTTTGGACACCAAGTGGTGGATATGTTATATTCGATCATACGGAAGCATTAGTTTCCGTCGATGTAAACAGTGGCAAATACGTCAGAGGCAAAGAGCCAGAAGAAACAACGTTAAAAATTAATCTTGAAGCAGCAAGAGAAATTGCCCGCCAATTAAGGCTACGAGACATAGGCGGAATCATCGTTATCGATTTTATCGATATGTTAGTTCTTAATAACAAAAAAAGATTGCAAGATGAATTTCGTCGGGAATTGAAAAAAGACAGGGCGCAGTCAAGCATAGCACCGATTAGTGAATTTGGCTTAATCGAAATGACCCGTGAACGTGTTCGACCCAGCTTACTCTACGCGTTCAGCGAACCATGTCCAACATGTGATGGAATTGGCAGAGTAAGTTCCAAGAACACGGTTCTTACCAGAATAGAAAGATGGATTAAACGATTTAAAACGGAACGAAAAGAATGGTCACTTAAACTGATTGTTCATAGTTCGATTGCCAACTATGTGTTGAAGGGTTTAATAAATCGAAACAGAAGGCTTATGTGGAAATATCGGCTGAAAATTGAAGTCATAGGTGATGATACCCTGAGAACAGATCAGTTCAAGATATTATTGAAAAAAGATCAAATAGACATAACAGACCAGTTTTTAATTTAAGGTTATTGTTAATAAATTGACAAAATAATTATAATCATAGTTTTGTTAGGAGGATATTGTAAATGTATGCTATTGTTGATATTGCTGGGCAGCAATTTAAAGTAAAAAAAGATGAAAAAATCTTAGTACCAAAGCTTTCGAGTGAGATAGGTGCAAGTGTTGATTTTGACAGGGTGCTTCTGGTTTCCAATGAAGGTGAAGTGACAATTGGCCAACCCACAATTGAAGGCGCGACGGTTTCGGCCAAAGTGGTCGGAAACACACGCGGTAAAAAAGTAATCATATTTAAAAAGAAGCGACGCAAAGGATATCAGGTGACCAGGGGTCATAAACAAGATTATACTTCAATACTGATTCAAAGTATTACATCAAAATAAATAATTTGCGGAGGCATTTATAATGGCACATAAAAAGGGTGTTGGCAGTTCAAAAAATGGCCGGGATAGTAATCCTCAATTCCTGGGAGTAAAGAGATTTGATGGACAAATTGTTTCTGCGGGAAGTATTTTAGTACGGCAAAGAGGAACGAAAATTCATCCCGGCAACAATGTTGGTCTGGGAAAAGATGATACATTATTTGCATTAATTGATGGTGTAGTTAAGTTTGAACGAAAGGGAAAATATAAAAAAGTTGTCAATATATTTTCCAAAGAGTGATAGCTGATGGGGCATTGAAACATTCAACAGGTTTCTATTTTTTGCTTTTTTGTGTTCAAACAAAATATTTCAAATTCTATTTTATTATTAAAGCGGCGGTATAGCCGCTTTTTTTTATTTAGGAAGTGTTGAAATTTAAATACAAATAGATATTTACAAAAATTGTGCCATTCATTTAAAATGGCTTGACAATCATAGCGAATTGTTTTATATTACGTTTGTGAAAAATACAGGTACAACATAAATTTTCAGGAGACGTGATGCCAATTACTATCCAGGATGTGAAAAAAGTTGCGAAATTAGCAAAACTGCAATTCCAGCCGCAAGAACAGAAAAGAATAGCTAAACAGCTTGATCAAATAGTAATATATATGAAAAAACTTAACGAATTGGAAACAGATATGATAGAACCAACTTCACATGTTATTGATTTGAAGAACATTTTTCGTGATGACAAAAGTGAAGGTTGGATTAAGCAAGAAGAGGCTTTAGAAAATGCGCCTGCAAAAAAGAAAGGTTATTTTAGTGTGCCCAAGGTAATTGGTTGATAATCTATATCAATTTAAAAAAATATTATGGCGGTTAACGATAAAACTAAATATATTTTTATTACTGGTGGAGTTGTATCTGCATTAGGAAAAGGTATTGCCTCTGCTTCAATAGGTTTATTATTAAAATCACGAGGCCTGAAACTTACTATACTCAAATTAGATCCGTACATAAATGTGGACCCAGGCACACTGAGTCCCTATCAACATGGCGAAGTTTACGTAACAAATGACGGCGCCGAAACTGACCTTGACCTGGGTCATTACGAGCGTTTTATTGATGAAGATATGACCACGCAAAATAATGCCACAACGGGTCAAATTTATTATTCAGTTATTATGAAAGAACGCCGCGGTGACTTTCTTGGTAAAACGGTTCAAGTAATCCCGCATATCACAGATGAAATCAGAAATAGAATTAAACAAGCAGGTAGAAAAGATATTGTTTATGATGTAATAATCGTGGAAGTAGGTGGGACAGTTGGCGACATTGAAAGTCTTCCTTTCCTTGAAGCTATTCGCCAGTTATGCCTGGAGGTAGGGCATAAAAATTCACTTAACATTCATTTGACTTTAGTGCCATATATTAAAGCAGCCGGTGAATTTAAAACCAAACCGACTCAACATTCGGTCATGCGGTTAAGAGAAATTGGCATTCAACCTGACGTTCTTCTTTGCCGCTGTGAAACCCGTTTAGAGGTTGAATTAAGAAATAAGATTGGATTATTTTGCAACGTCCCGGAAAGCGACGTAATTGAAGCTCGGGATGTACAAAGCATTTATGAGGTGCCGCTAATATTTGAAGAAGGCGGTGTTGGCGACAGCATCATTGAAAAATTCCAACTTAATTCTAATAAACCAGATCTGAGTAAATGGGAAGTATTTGTTAACAGAATTAAGAATCCGGAGGAAAAAGTCAGCATAGCAGTGTGTGGTAAATATATAGAATTGAAAGATTCGTACAAAAGCATTATCGAAGCATTTGTCCATGCCGGGGTTGCAAATCATACGCATGTTGGTTTAAAATGGATTGATTCAGAAGATATTGAATGTCAGGGTATTGGTAATAAGTTTGAAGGGGTGTCAGGTATACTTATTCCAGGCGGATTTGGAAATCGTGGAATTGAAGGAAAAGTAGCTTCAGCGAAATTTGCAAGAGAAAAGCAGCTGCCATATTTTGGAATTTGCCTGGGAATGCAATGTGCTATTATTGAATTTGCTCGTAATGTCTGTGGAATGGAAAACGCAAATGGTGTCGAATTTTCGGCTCAAACGGAATTCCCTGTGATTGACATCATGGAAGAACAAAAAAATATTTCTAAAATGGGAGGAACCATGCGTCTGGGTGCTTATACCTGCAGAATCAGGCAAAGCACTCGCACTTTTGATATTTATGGCAGCGAGGAAATTTCTGAAAGACATCGACATCGATATGAGGTAAATAATATATTTGTAGACGAGTTGGAAAAAAAAGGTATGATTGCCACCGGGTTTAATCCGGAAACCAATTTAGTAGAAATTATCGAATTACAAAACCATCCGTGGTTTTTTGGTGTGCAGTTTCATCCCGAATTGAAATCCAGGGTGTTGAAACCCCATCCACTTTTTCGGGACTTTGTGAGGGCTGCACTGCAGTATCAAAAGAAAAATTCCGTCACAACTTAACTGGTTCAATAAATATATAATTATTGTTGTGTTATTTGTATTAAAATATAATTTGTGCATTTATGTAATTTATATAGTAAATTTTACAATTGGTGGATGATAAATTGATATTTTATTGAAAGTTGACGATATAAAAATAATGAAACATTTTATTGTTAAAATATTCTTTTGTACAGTGCTTGTTGTCGCCTGTCAATCAAAGCATGAACTGACCACAAATCAGCCGGAGGGAAGTGATGTGCCTGATCAGGAGGGCTGGAATTCAACTATAACTTCGACCAGCGATGGCATGATCACGTCAAAGATTAAATACGTGCATATGCAAAAATATTCGAACAGGAAAAAAATAAAATTTGATCAGGGAGTTGAACTTGATTTTTATGATTCAAATGGAGTACATACTTCAAAAATATATGCCGCTGAGGCAGAATTAGCTGACGGTAAAAGAAATCTCGATTTGTGGGGAAATGTCAGAGTACTTTCGGATAACGGATTCAAATTGTATTCTGAGAAAATTCATTGGCGGGAATATAGTGGAAAAATATTAACAGATGAATATGTTACTATTATTACGGCCGAGAATGACACAATCAATGGTGTTGGATTTGAGTCGGATAATTCTTTAAAAAACTGGACTATTAAAAAACCAAGCGGAATAACCCAATCAAGCTTGGACCTTCAGGACATGGAATCGCCAACTAATGAAAGTTCCAAAGATAAGAAATAATATTTCATATATTTTAATTTTTGTTTTCATTTTGTCTTTCCCCCTTTTTAGTCAGGAACAAAAAGAACGATTACGATTAATTCATGCTGATGTATTACAAAGAGAGACTGTGGGGACGCAAATAAAGCAAATGGTGGAAGGTAATGTTAAATTTCAACAAGGTAGTACTATCATATTGTGTGATCTGGCGATTCAAACGTTAAATCAAGATCCAACCGCTTTAATTGGGCAGGTTCAAATATTTGATGAAACGAAAACCTTATTTGCAGATACAGTCTATTTCTATCAAAATGATGCAAAACAAGTTGCTTCTGGTAACGTGATAAGCATCAGTGAAAAAGACACGACAAAAGCTGATCGGTTGACGTATTATAAAAAAGAAAACAAAATAATTTCAGAGAATAATGTCCGTATAATAAATCCTGAGGAAAGGACTGTTTTAAAAGGTGGATATGTAGACTATTTACGAGAAGAAAAGTATGGCAAAATATTTCAAAATCCAATTTATATAAAATTCGATAGCCTTGGAATTGAAACCATGACCATAATCGGGGATACCATGGAGTTTTTTGATGACGGGAGGCGAACTTTAGTTACTGGAGATGTGAAGATTATTCAGCAAGGTTCAAATGCAACTTGTAAACGCGCTGAATATTTTAAAGAAGAAGAAAGAACTCTATTAACAGAAAATCCGAGTATAACTCAATCGAATCAAAAAATATCAGGAGATACACTCAAACTATTTTTGGAAAATTCGCAATTAATCCAGGCACGGGTAATAGGGAATGCCGAGGCCATATCGGATGCTGATAGTTTAAATAAGGGACGTTGGGTAAACAAGCTAACTGGCCAAACTATGAATTTATTTTTTAAAGATAAAAAACTTGAAAAAGTGATCATTGAAAACCAGGCTACCAGCCGCTATCATCACATTGAAAATAATGAGTATAGAGGTGTTAATGAAGTATCAGGTGATAAGATCGTGATTATATTAAAAAATGATAAAATAAAGCATGTCACTGTAACCAGTAATCCGGAATTTGCTTCAGGAAAATTTTCTCCTCCAAAGTTGTGAGGAAATATGGGCAACAGATTATTAGAGTCCATTTGAATTACCAATACTACTTGAAGACACAGAGCTGATGTTAAAATCTGAAGGGCTTGTAAAAGCATATAGAAAAAGAAAAGTGGTAAATGAGGTCAGTATCACTGTCGGGCGAGGAGAAATTGTTGGATTACTGGGTCCGAATGGTGCAGGAAAAACGACTACATTTTACATGATCACAGGTATGATTTCACCCAATGCAGGTAGAATTTATTTACAAGATCAAGATATTACAAAATTACCGATGTATAAAAGAGCCAGACTGGGAATCGGATATCTATCCCAGGAGCCGTCAATTTTTCGGCGTTTAACTGTCGAGCAAAATATAATGGCCATTCTTGAAACATTGGATTTAACAAATGGCGAACGCCAGGGGCGTTTAGAAGCTTTATTAGAAGAATTGAATATATCACATTTAGCGAAAAATAAGGCTTATACCCTTTCCGGAGGCGAACGCCGCCGTGTTGAAATAACTCGGGCGTTAGTGACGAATCCAAAATTTATTTTATTAGACGAACCTTTTGCAGGTGTAGATCCAATTGCTGTGGAAGAAATCCAGAATATAGTACAAAATTTAAAATCGAAACAAATTGGTGTTTTAATTACTGACCATAATGTGCATGAGACACTCTCCATAACAGACCGGGCTTATCTTATGTATGATGGGAGCGTTCTTAAGACAGGAACGGCACATTATTTAGCAAACGATCCTGCAACTCTCAAACTATATTTAGGTGAGAAATTTAAACTAAATAGATAAAATTAAAGGATTAAAATAAATGGAATTGACTAGAAATAAAATGGTGATGAATTATGCCTGGTATTAATTTAAGTCAAAGACTCAGTCTACAATTGAAACAGTCTCCTCAGCAGGTACTGCTTTCATCTCTACTGCAATTGCCACTTTTAAGATTGGAACAAAAACTCAAGATTGAACTTGAAATGAATCCATTATTGGAACTTGACGAACAAATGGAGACGGAATTAGTAGAGGAAATGGAGGAGGAACCTGTTCAAGCTTTAGAAGTCGAAATAAAAGATGATAATAATGAAGTAGATATTGAAAAAGAAGAAGATGCGATCGATGACATTGAAAAACAGGAAGTAGATTGGGAGTCCATTTTAAATGATGAAGATGTTTATGAATTTAGAATGCCCAAGGATAATAGCGCTGAAATATTCGAACGACCTGAAGTTTCGCAGACTACACTACCAGAACATCTTTTAACCCAACTTCATATGAGTAATTTATCTGATGAAGAAACTGCAATTGGTGAATATATTATTTGGAACATAAATGAAGCTGGTTATTTATCCTACTTAATAGAAATGATTGCTGAAAACCTTGAGACCACAAAGGAATCGGTTGAAAAAGTGTTAAAGGTAATTCAGCTGTTTGAACCTATCGGAATCGGGGCAAGAAGCCTCCAGGAATGCTTATTGATTCAAATGAAGGAAAAAAATCCAGATAAGACTATAGTACTTGAAATCCTTGAAAATCATTTTGAGGATTTCACAAATAAACGTTATGAAAAAATTATAAAAAAAATCAATGTTTCCCTGGACGATATTCGAGATTCAATAACAGAAATAACTAAATTGAATCCAAAGCCTGGTGAAGGTTATGTTATTTATCACACAAATGTCATTATTCCAGATTTAGTGGTGGAAAGAGACAATGGTGATTTCAGAATTGTTATGAATGATTGGAATATCCCTCATCTTAGAATAAATAATTCTTATAAAAAATTATTATTAGATAAGAAAAAGTCATCTAAAGAAACTCGGGACTATATTCGCCAGAGTTTAGAGTCTGCTCGCTGGCTAATAAATTCAATTCATCAAAGAAGAGCAACTATATTAAGGGTTCTTGAGACGATAATTGATAAACAACGAGATTTTTTTGAACATGGTAAAGATAATTTAAAACCTATGATCTTAAAAGATATCGCTGATGAAATAGGTATGGATATTTCTACAATTAGCCGTGTAACTAATGGAAAGTATGTACAAACTGAGTATGGTGTATTTGAGTTAAAATACTTTTTCAGCGAAAGGATTAAAAGTGACGTAGGGGATGATGTATCAAATAAAACCATTAAATCCATCATAAAAGATATAATTGAGAAGGAAGATCCTAATAAACCTTTAAATGATCTGAAGATAGCAATGTATTTAAAAGGCAAAGGATTTAATGTGGCGCGCCGTACAGTTGCTAAATATCGTGAACAGATGATGATTCCAGTTTCACGTTTACGAAGAAAAATTTAACCTGCTTTATTCTTAACGCGGCGAAGCCGCACAACGAAATGCGAAATCAGCAAAACGGAATTCCAGAGTTGGTTTAGCAAATGTAATCCTATAAATGACGAATTTCGGTTTCCTGTTTTAGATTTCTGGTTTGCTTTGAAAAAAATGCAAAAGTTCACTGGTAATACTATAAACAATGACAATAAGTTGAATTTACATTCATGATTTCTATATATGACATAATAAGGTTTAATAAATTGAAATGAAAATGATAAAAAGTACAACTATTTTAGGGGTTCAACATAATGGAAAGAGCGCTCTGGGAGGCGACGGTCAGGTTACATTTGGGGATTCCATTTTAAAATTAAAAGCAAAAAAAATAAGAAGAATATTTAATGATTCTGTTTTATCCGGATTCGCCGGAGCCTCAGCCGATGCCTTCACTTTGGTTGAAAAGTTCGAGAAACGTCTTGAGCAGTACGAAGGCAATCTCAGTAGAGCTGCGGTAGAGTTAGCAAAGGAGTGGCGAACAGACAGATACCTCAGACGTCTTGAAGCACAATTAATTGTAATGGATAATAAGAGCATTTTTCTCATATCCGGAACAGGTGATGTGATTGAACCAGATGACAATATAATTGCCATCGGCTCGGGAGGAAGTTACGCCAAGGCGGCGGCCAGTGCGTTAATAAAGCATTCCAATTTGGATGCTAAAACCATTGTTGAAGAATCATTGAAAATTGCTGCAAATATTTGCATTTATACTAATTCAAATTTGACCATTCAGGAATTGTAATAATAAGGAAAAATGTGAATGCTGGATATAAAAGAATTTACACCCAGACAAATCGTTGAAGAACTAGACAAATATATCATTGGACAAGATAAGGCAAAAAAATCTGTTGCGATTGCACTCAGAAATCGGTGGCGACGCCTGCAAGTACAAGAAGACCTGAGGGACGAAATTTATCCCAACAATATTATTTTGATAGGCCCTACCGGTGTTGGTAAAACTGAAATTTCACGAAGATTAGCCCGACTCGCAAATGCTCCTTTTATTAAGGTGGAGGCATCAAAATTCACAGAAGTTGGATATGTAGGCAGAGATGTGGAATCGATTATTCGTGATCTTGCGGATTTAGCAGTATCGATGGTTAAATCAGAGAAAACTGAAGAAGTGGAGGAATTTGCTGAAAAGCATGCAGGTGAAAGAATTTTGGAAATATTACTACCTCAACCTCCTAAAAAAACTAAGCGTTCTGAAATCGATGATGCTGAATTTAATGGCGCAGATGAACGATACAAGCGTTCGCGTGAAAAACTGAAAAAGCAACTCGAAAAAGGGGAATTGGAAAATCGAATGTTGGAATTGGATGTACAATCGGATCAGTTCCCTTCGATGCAAATCATTTCACCAATGGGTGTAGAAGAGATGGGAATGAATATTCAGGATTTTTTTGGTGGAATGATGCCTAAGAAAACCAAACGACGTAAAATGAAAATATCGGAAGCAAGAAAGTATTTAATTCAAGAGGAAGCACAAAAATTAATTGATATGGAACAGGTGATTCAGGAGTCGGTTCAGCGAGTGCAAAATTCTGGTATTGTTTTTCTGGATGAAATTGATAAAATTGCTGGTGAAAAAAGTAAGGCCGGGCCAGATGTATCAAGAGAAGGAGTGCAGCGAGATTTATTACCTGTGGTTGAAGGTACAAGTGTTTTTACAAAGTATGGTATGGTAAAAACCGATCATATTTTGTTTATCGCCTCAGGTGCTTTTCATGTTTCAAAACCTTCAGATCTGATCCCGGAACTTCAGGGCCGTTTTCCCATTCGAGTAGAATTAGACAGTCTTACGGCACGTGATTTTGTCCGTATTCTTACTGAACCGGAAAATGCATTAACTAAGCAATATATTGCTCTTTTAAAAACAGAAGGAGTCGCTCTGAAATTTACCCAAGAGGCTGTAAAGGAAATTGCTAATATCGCCAGTCAGGTGAATAGTAAAACTGAAAATATCGGCGCCAGAAGACTCCATACAGTTTTAACAGCCCTGTTGGAGAGTTTTTTATTCGAAGTTCCCGATTCAAAAATTAAAAAGTTAGAAATAACCAGGGACATCGTGTACGATTCCCTGAACGACATTGTGGAAGATGAAGATCTAAGTCGGTATATTTTGTAGCAAAAGGATTGCTTCAAAATACAAGTAAGTTTAAATACAAATCAACTTTCCAGTTAACCTCAAACGCTACTTTACTCAGTTTTAAAATTTGGAAGGGAGTTTTTTAATTGAACTGGCCTTCAACTTAGTTGAATGAAAAATAGAGAAATAGCTTTTAAAGACCTCGCAAAGCAAAAAAACTTCCAAATTCAAAAATTTACGGAAGCTTTTTCTGACGAATGGGATAAGTTTGTGTGGTCCTCGAACAACGGCACAATCTTTCATACGCGTAAGTTTTTGAGTTACCATCCCAAAGAACGCTTTGTTGACAGTTCTTTAATCATAAAAAAGGACCAGAAGTGGATAGCATTATTACCGGCCGTTAGTAAAAAAGACCGCATGGGAAAATGTTTAATTTCTCATGCGGGCGCATCAGTGGGCGGTCCGGTAGTAACTTCTGCACTTTCATTTAGAGATACATTTCGATTGGTGGACACTCTGGTTGAGCATGCAAAGAAAAATAGCTTCGTCAGTATAAGCATGACTTTGCCGCCGCAAATCTATTATTGCAGACCGAGTAATTATTTAGACTTTGCCCTGTTAGATTTGGGATTTACGTATCTTAAACGAGAAGTATCGAGTGTGATACCATTAGACTTCGCAGAAGAAGACACATTATTGATTTTCAGTCCGGAATCGCGACGAGCTGTGCGTAAAGCGATTAAAATGGAAGTTGAAGTGGCTGAGTGTCAGGATTATTTTACATTTTATAATATATTAAAAAGGAATTTGAAATTGCGTCACAATGTCCAACCAACACATACATTGGATGAATTAATTCTGCTGAAAACCATATTCCCTGAGCGAATTAAATTATTTACAGCAAGTTTACAGAATAAAATAATTGCTGGTATTGTTCTTTTTATTTGCAATACAAAAGTTGCATTAGCTTTTTACATTAGCCATGATGAAGAAATGCAAATGTACCGGGGTGTGAATATGCTTTTTTATGAAGTCATTCGGTGGACAATTAGAAAAAAACTAAAATTTCTGGATTTCGGAATTTTTACATTAAATATGAAACCTAATTGGGGATTGGCAAAATTTAAAGAAAGCTTTGGCGCCCAGGGCATTTTTCGTGAAACATTTGTCAAAGTACTTGAATAGAGATTATTTTGAAATCAAAATTGTAAATGAACGGGATGGACTTAAGAATATTACATATTGCGCCATTTAATACAGCGGGTGTACCCATTTCATTTGTTAAAGCCGAAAGAAAATTGGGTTACCACAGCCGCCTTATCACGCTTGGAAAAGACTCACGAAATTATGAAGAAGATGTTTGCCTGGAATTACCCTTGCTGAATTCCTGGCTCACTCGCTTTTCAAAACAATTTTTTACACATCCAGAAAAATTGTCCATCACAAATCAAAGTAAAATGGTAAATAATATTCCTCTTTATTGGCAGCCGTACGGGTTGCCAGAAAAAATTTTAGTAAAAATGCGTGAATGGATGTGGATAAGGAAAGTCAATGCGCTTATTAAAGAAATAGATTTTTGGAATTTTGATGTATATCAACTGGACGGTGGGTTGGAATTTTTCAGGGGGGGGCAAACAATAAAAAAATTAAAAGCTTCAAAGAAAAAAATAATTTGCTGCTATACTGGCAGCGATTTAAGAACACGTGGGGTTATGCGGCAAATTGATACCCTTAGTGATCTTAATGTTACCTTGGAATTTGATCACATAAAACTTCATCCTAATATTAAACATGTCTTTTTCCCTTTTGATACAAGCGGGTATCAATTTAGGCCTGAACCTCCTGAAAAAACTATTAAAATTGGCCATGCCCCGACGAACAGACTGGCAAAGGGGAGCGATAGAATAATTGCAGTAATAAATGCACTGAAATCGGAATATTCAGTTGAATTAGTTTTGATTGAAAATCTACCTCATGAGCAGGCCATTAGAATGAAATCAGAATGTCATATTTTTGTAGATCAAATTGGCGATTTGGGCTATGGTATCAATTCATTAGAGTCTTTAGCCATGGGAATCCCAACTTGCTCTTGCCTTGCCCCTGGTTTTGGAGAGAAGTATCCCGAGCACCCTTTTAACGTCATTGATTCATGTACTATAAAAGATTGTTTAATCGAACTGATTAACAATAAGGCTTTAAGACAAAAAAAGGGCATGGAGGGACGGGATTGGGTAAAAACTAACCATGATAAGGAGAAAGTAGTACAGACAATTTTTAAATTGGCTGGTTTGCTGAATTAGATAAGGAATTTTTTAGAGTAGAAGTAGTGAGTTTGAGTAATCTTCGTCGAATACAATCATCATAAGCAAACTCCTATTAAAATTCGATTTATAGCTAAGATTTCAATTTTATTTATTAAAGTGAAAGAAGGTTGAATTTTATAAAATGATTGTGTTTTCAATTTTACGACGAGCAATCATATCTATCTTTTTAAGGCTTCTGGAAAAAGGAATTTCCACTAAACCTGTAAATCCAGGTGAGATACAGTACAGCAAGATTCGTCAGATTATTATCATTAGACAGCATGGCAGTCTTGAAGATTTGCTGCTATCCACTCCAGTTTTTAGAGCTGTCAGGCAAAGATTCCCTAATGCTTTCATTGCAACTTTGACAAGAAGTGATTTAGCGCCAATCCTAAACCATAATGTATTACTGGATGATGTCTTATGTTTTTATAATCGATTGACTGGTTGGTCTCTGCAGAAAATATTTGTTTTCATAAAACAACTTCGCACAAAATATGATTTAGCAATTGTACTAAATACCGATTCGCATTCACTCAAAAGTGATTTATTGGCATATTTTTCTGGTGCAAGATATATTTTAGGATCAGAGCATTTGATTTTTCCAGAGTGTAAAAAAAACTTTTTCTATAATCTTGTTGCTCCATATTCAGAATTTAACAAACATCAAACTGAAAGAAATCTTGATATTCTTCGGTACATTGATCTCGACTCTGAGGATTTATCCGAAGTAATTAACCTGACTAAGGAAGAAAAAAAACAGGCAATTGAATACTTAAATGAACATGGTTTACAACCGAACGACATGATTTTGGCTTTAAATATTGAAGGTGGTAGAGATATAAATTGCTGGGAGGTGGATAAACATGTCGAAGTGGCAAAATATTTTAGCACAAAATATAATGCAAAAATATTAGTATTTTGGTATTCTGGTGAACTTGATTTGAGACTGGAATTTATAAATGGTCTGCCGTTTAAACCAATTGAAGTTCTTGGTTTAGAATTAAGAGAGTTTGCAGCCGTTCTGCATTTTTGTAATATTCTAATCTGTTATGATTCTGAGATTATGCACTTAGCTGCAAGTGTGGGGACTCCGTTAGTAGCTATCTTTGCCAGGACTGATCCACAGCAATGGAAGCCTCTTGGACAGCAATTTATGGCTTTGAGAGGTGAAGACGGTTTGTGCTCTTCTATTAATGAAGAACAGGTCATCACTTTAGCCGGGAAGCTTATAGAGGATTATCCTAAATCTCTAAAAATTGATGTTACTGACTTTGATATATCAGATGAAGTACTTCAAGACTATCTGAATATTCTTGATAGTTTTGAAGAGTAAAATGCTTATGAAACAATTATTTAATTTTCCTGATAGGTCTTGAATATGAAGCTAAAAGATATTCTAGATATAAAAAATGGAAAAGTAGTATTAATAAAAAAAGGAAAGACAGTTTACGATGCCATTAAAATATTAGTGGAGCAAAATATCGGGGCTTTATTGGTTGTAGAAAAATCTGGTAATCTGGCTGGTATTATAACTGAAAGAGATATATTAAGAGAAAGCGCAGAACGAGATAACTTACTGCGAAAGACAAAAGTCGAGAAAGTTATGACAAAGGATTTAATTATTGGTTTGCCTGAAGATGACATTGAATATATCATGGGAATTCTGACCAAAAATAGAATAAGGCATTTACCTGTTCTGGATGGTGGAAATATTGTTGGTATTATTTCAATTGGAGATGTTGTAAAAGCACAACTTCAGGTACAGGAATTTGACAACCGCTATTTAAAACAATATATGTTTGGTCATTAATAACAGTGAGGGTAATATTACAATATTATTAATAAAATACTTGACAATATAATAATAATTACCTAATCTAATCACGTTTTAAAGCGTGGGACTTCACCCTCCATTAAGTATTTTCCCGTATAATCAAACTTCTGTTTGGTTATCGAAAATGTGAGAATAACTCAATAAAATAACAGGGAAGGGACTCATTTTGAAAGTTTTTTCTTACACCACGGACAAAGGTATTAATCAGATCGGTGTTGAGTTTGAGCGTGATTTTTACAATTTTTCTCAGGCTTGGAAATTATATAAAGATATAAAAAATCGAGGACAGGGCCCGGGTCTGAATTTTTTACAATTAATGGTTGAGGCTGATTTTTTTAGTCTGGAGACCTTCAAGGAAGTTCTAATAACCTTAAAAGGTTTTCGGCCTATAAATGATTTAAAAGTAAAACAGCCGTATAAAATTCAATCTCCGATTGGCCGCCCGCAAAAAATTCTTTGTATTGGACGAAACTACAAAGCTCATGCAGAAGAATTAGGGAATGTTGTTCCTGAAGAGCCTCTATTCTTTTCAAAATCACCTTCTGCAATTTTAGCCCATGAAGAAAAAATTAGAATACCCAAAAATGTTGGCAGGGTAGATTTTGAAGGAGAATTGGCCGTTGTTGTTAGCAAGAGAGCTCATCATATATCTGAAAAATATGCTTTCGATCATATTGCCGGTTACAGTATTTTAAATGATGTCACTGCGAGAGAGTTACAAAAAGCAGATATCAAAGCAGGGAAACCCTGGTTTAGAGCGAAAAGTTTTGATACATTTTGTCCTTTTGGACCATACCTGATACCCAAAGATGCGATTAAAGATTATCGAAATCTTGAACTGGAAGTTGCTGTCAATGATGAGGTTAAACAACATGCTTCTATTTCACAAATGATTTTTGAAATACCTGAGATAGTCGCTTATCTTTCCAGGTACTGTACACTCCAACCGGGTGACATTATTGCTACAGGCACTCCAGCCGGAGTGGACTCACTAAAATCCGGCGATATTGTGGAATGTAGAATTAGCGAGCTTGGAATTCTAAAGAATTTCGTTGAATAACATCTAAATCCCTCATTTTAGAAAACAGTTACACTTAATCTAAAAGTTCTTCACATTCAAATTTCAGGAGGAGGAAGAAATGCGACATAAAAAGAAATATTTGATTTCTCTCTTAGCCGTTGGATTAATCTCGGCTTTTATCTTGACAGCTGCCTCGAACAAGGCTGAAAAAAAAGAGGTGATAATAAAATTCAATCCGGATGTTAAGATTGAACAGATTGATTCACTTACCTCTGCTTTAGGATTGACCAAAGTAAAAACGATTCAGGAAATTAAGGTTGATGTGTTTCGAGTAGCCTCCGATTATTCGGTATCAGAGGTGGTGGAGGTATGTAGCAATTTACCTTACATTGTTTATATCGAGCCCACAGCCGAAGTGAGCGCATTGTCAATTTCAGAGCGGTCGGAACAAGGCAGTCCTGAGCAGGCTGCACCTGAACCTGCAGAAATTTCCGATTATAAAAATGGAGAAGTGTTAATAAAATTTAAATCGGAAGTAAGCACCCAGGCAATAAATAGTGCTTTATCTGATGCGGGTATACAAATTGCCAATCGTATTAATGAAATCGGTGTTTATAAATGTACAATTACTAACGAAGAACCGGTTTTACAAGTAGTTGAAAGATGTAATGCGGATCAAAATATTGAATATGCCGAACCGAATTATATATACCGCGCATCTGTGACTCCTAATGATCCACGGTTTTCCAGCCTTTACGGCATGACAAAAATTGAAGCGCAGCAAGCCTGGGATATTCAGACCGGCAGCAAATCTGTAGTTGTCGGCGTAATCGATACAGGTGTGGATACCGGGCATGACGATTTAGAAGATAATATCTGGATGAATCCTGGTGAATCTGGCGATGGAAAAGAAAATAATAAAGTTGATGATGATAGTAACGGATTTGTAGACGACTATAGGGGATGGGATTTTATCAATGCGGATAATAATCCTTTCGATGATAACGATCATGGAACTCATGTGTCCGGTACTATCGGCGCCGTGGGTAACAACTCTAAGGGCGTAGTTGGGGTTAACTGGAACGTTTCAATTATGGCTTTGAAATTTTTAGGCAGAGAAGGGAGCGGCACTACTGATGATGCTGTCGAGGCTATAATATACGCCACAAAAATGGGAGCGAAAGTGCTGAGCAACAGTTGGGGTGGAGGCGGTAAGTCTCAAGCTCTGGAAGATGCAATAAAATTCGCAAATGACCGGGGGGTCATTTTTGTGGCTGCAGCGGGTAATGACAGTAATAATAACGATTCTACACCTGCCTATCCTGCTAATTATGAAGTTGACAACGTCATTTCAGTAGCAGCCAGCAACAGCAGCGACAAAATAGCTGGCTTTTCAAATTATGGCAAAAAAACTGTAGGCCTGGCTGCTCCTGGAGACAATATCATGAGTACGGCTGCCAGAAATCGGTATAAATCATTGAGCGGTACATCTATGGCAACTCCGCATGTAAGCGGGGCGGCTGCATTGGTGTGGGCTCAGTATCCAAATTTAACAATGAATCAAATATTGATTCGGTTATATGGCTCCGTCGATATAAAATCGAGTTTTTTGAATGATGTGACTACTGGTGGGCGATTAAATGTGAATAAAGCCCTTTCAACCAATCCCATCATTGCAAATACTACGCAGTTAGAAAATACCTTAAACGAAGCGGAGCCGTATGTAGTCGAAACGGATATTCTGGATGATGGAACAATCCAAAGCGCATCTTTAACCTACCAGGTGCTAGAATTGGAGGCCGTGACAGTGAATATGACTTCGCAAAACAACGAGCATTTTCTTGGTGAAATTCCTGGTCAGGCTCTGGGGAGTTCTATCAGCTATTTTGTAACCGCAACAGATGATAATAGTAATCAAACAAATGGCAATACTTTTACTTTTTCAATTGCTGAGCCGACAAATGGCGGCGGGTGTTGTGGCAAACCAGCAATCGACGTGGCTATTCAAAATCCAAATTTAAAAACAACAGTTAATGCACTGGCAAATATATCTTTTTTTATAATTCCCGTCATTGCATTCAAAATTCATTCCGGGCGGAGCAAAAAACGTAAGTCCGGGAAATGACATTTTTAGCGCGATTATCAATGCCCTCGCTTGGATTATTTTAAGCGAGGGCTTTTTATTGTCAGGTAAAATTTTGTACTTTAAACTTGCGTTTTTGAGTTAAAGATTGTAGTTTTGTAGTGTGCTAATGGAGGATATAGAATGTCTGAAGATGTAAAAGTAAAACCATATTTAAGCCGAATAAAGAATTGGAAGATTAGAAATATGGTGATGTTATATTTAGAGGCCAGGGAAAAATTTAAAGCCTATAAAAGAATGCTGCGAAAAGGTATTTTTATCTCTTTTGAAAAAATGATAGAAATTTGTGAAATATTGTATGAAATCAAAGAAGATCATCATCTGCTTTTTAAACGGCACATTGCTCTTAAAAAAAATAAGTTTGAAAAAACGCATAAATTTATGCCTGATGCAATTGAAACAGAATTCATGAATAACATTGGCTTGCTTTTTCATAAGGTAATGGCGACCCGCGAATTGAAATATGTTATGGAACATTATGTTGAAGAGAGTGAAACCTTTAAAAATACCCAGGAAAGTTTACAATATCATTTGAACAGAATTGATATTCTTTTTGATGAGGGTATTGAAATATTGAAATCCTTAATAGGGCATTATAGTGATAACATTCTGTTGCTCACCCTGTTATTGGAAGATCCAATAAGAACAAAAAAACACTTCGGGAAAAATATATATGAAATCCTTGAGCAGTTTGTAGATGGAAAAGGTTTAGATGAAGTGTATTATTCCGTTGGAAGTTTTTATTTAACTAACGGGTGGACTGATAAAGCAATAAAAATGTTTGAGGAAGCGTTCAAACGAAATCCCAAACATTCTAATGCCAGAAAAGAACTGGCTTTGTTAAAATAATAAAATGCGTGACATTGCCATTTATTCGATTAAACTCAGCGGTCGGCATTTTTGATTAAAATTATTCGCTATTTAATAACATATTGAGAGAAGAGCACAGGAAGGAGTTGGGGATTTAGGCATGGTCTTATGTGGCTGTGCCTTTTTTGTGTGATTTCCAGGAAAAGTGCTATTTGAGAACTTTTATCTTCTAAAAAATACCAGATTTTGGATTAATTGTACGAATACAATGTGAATTGAAAATGTTAAAA
The DNA here is from genome assembly GCA_964539665.1 of uncultured Cytophagia bacterium. GTDB lineage: Bacteria > Zhuqueibacterota > Zhuqueibacteria > Oceanimicrobiales > Oceanimicrobiaceae > CAZIKB01. Next base: position 16,514 of record CAZIKB010000064.1, on the reverse strand, counting down.
AATCAAATAAATTGTGTGGTCATCCACTACGGTGAAATCGCCCTCAAAGGTAAGAATCGTCTGTTTTTTGAAAATAAATTGAAAAATAACATTAAGAGAGCTCTAAAGGGAATTAAAATAAAAGAGATTGAACGACTACGAGGTAGATTTGTAATTCATCTCGGCGATGTAACTATTGAAAATGACATTGCTGAAAAATTAAAAAATATATTTGGTATCGCCCATTTTAGTTTAGGAATGGCCATATCCAAAAATATTGATAATATTAAAGACACGGCCTGGGCACTGCTGCAGAACAATAATTTTAAATCATTTAAAATTGATACTCGAAGGGCACAAAAAGAATTTGCTCTTAATTCAATGGAAATCAATAAACAAGTTGGTGCCTTTGTTCAGGAAAAGTGTAGGAAAAAAGTGGATTTAACAAATCCAGAGGCGACGTGCTTTATTGAAATTGCTGGTCCTTATGCTTTAATTTATACTCATAAACAGCCGGGATTAAGAGGCTTACCAGTAGGCGTGAGTGAAAGAGCTGTTTGTTTGCTCTCTTCTGGAATTGATTCGCCGGTCGCTTCCTATTTCATGCTTAAAAGGGGTGTAACTCTAATCTATGCGCATTTTCACAGTCAACCATTCACCAGCATGGCTTCCCAGGAAAACACTGAACGCCTGGCTCAAATTCTAACTCAATTCCAATTTCGCTCAAAAATATATTTTTTGCCATTCATCGACATTCAAAAGGAAATTATGGCTAAAGCCCCGACCGAATTGCGTGTTCTTTTATATCGACGATATATGATCCGTTTATCTGACCGCATTGCCAAAATCGAAAAAGCGACGGCTTTGATTACCGGGGAAAATGTTGGACAGGTTGCATCACAAACTTTGAGCAATATTCGAGTGGTTGGAGAGGTCACATCGTTGCCAATTCTGAGACCTCTCGCTGGTTTCGATAAAGAAGAAATTATTCAACAGGCAATAAAAATTGGTACATTCGATATATCCATTGAGCCTTATGAGGATTGCTGTTCACTTTTTATACCGCAGAATCCGGAAACCAAAGCCCACCCTGAAACACTTTTTAAAGCAGAAAAGTTGTTAGACGTTGATGATTTAATGAATAGATGTCTGGAACAAGCTGAGCTGAAAATTATTAATTATTCACACAATTAGTCAAAAAAAGAAGGGATCGGAACAAATGCAAAATGCACGAATAATTGAAATATCTCGTTTTGGCCCGCCAGAGGTGTTGAAAATTCGAGAAGAACCTGTAGCGCAAGTTGGACCTGAAGAGGTCATAATTCAGGTAAAAGCGATTGGATTGAATTTTGCGGACATATTTGAGCGCATGGGGCTATATAAGGCCGCACCTAAAGCTCCGTTCGTCCCAGGTTTTGAAGTGTCTGGAATAATTCAGGAAGTCGGAGGCGAGGTTAAACAATTAAAATCTGGCCAGAAAGTAATCGGTGTTACTCGGTTTGGAGGATATAAAACCCTGGTAAAAGTAAATCAAGGTTTTGTACGGCCCTTGCCGGATGATTTTTCATTCGAAGAAGGGGCGGGATTGCCAACTACCTATTTAACAGCTTATCATGGTATGTTTAATTTAGGACATTTGAAAAAAAAGGAAAAAGTTTTGATTCATGCTGCGGCTGGTGGAGTAGGTACGGCAGCAGTGCAACTATCCCAAATTTACGACGCAGAAATTATTGCAACCTGCGGTTCTGAGACTAAAGTAGAATTTCTTAAAAAGATGGGAGTACAGCACGTCATAAACTACACGACTCAAGATTTTGAAAAGGAGATACGGCGCATAAATCAGGGCAGCGGAGTGGATTTGATCATGGACTCGGTAGGGGGCGCTACATTTAGAAAGGGATATCGATTGCTGAATCCAATGGGACGGTTGGTGATTTTTGGTCTGGGAGAAATGATGCCTAAGGGTAAAAAACCAAATTGGCTTAAGTTAGCCTACCAGTATCTTACATTGCCGCGATTTAACGTATTTGATATGATGCCTGATAACAAAACTATTGCAGCTTTTCATTTGGCCTACATGTTTAAATTTGTGGAGGTATTTCATTCTTCAATCGACCAGTTGCTTATATGGGCCAAAGATAATAAAATTCGACCAATAGTCAACAAAACGTTTCCATTTGAGCAAGTCATTGAAGCGCAAAATTATTTGCAATCCCGAAAGAGTGTGGGGAAAGTTATTCTAACTGTTTAGTATAAACAGCCAGTCTTGTATTTCCTAAATTTAGGAATTTCAATATTAAATTTCTTAAAGATAGGAATAGCACTTTTTTATTAATAATTTATTCGGTATTGAGTGATTAAAAATAATGAATTTACGCCATATAAAAAGGACACTATAAAAGTCAATAACTGGCCCGATGATTGCTATAAACAGTCAATTAAGTAGAATTTATTTGATATACTTACCTATTTATATTCAATGTATTAAAAATGGAGAAATACACATGAAAGCACAAAATGATTTTACATTGGCAAAGCCCGGTAATTTGAACTTTGGACCAAGACGTGCAGTGTATTTTAATATTTTAGATGTGATTAAGGATTCACATTTTGAAATGGACCAGAATCAAAAAGATCGATTAGAAGGAATTGATTTGGTTTATCGTACACTTTGCGGAATTTTGTACAATTTTGTTCCTACTTCCGGTCATCCCGGCGGCAGCATTTCTTCGGGAAGAATTGTCGAGAGTTTGATTTTCAATACAATGGATTATGATTTTTCAAATCCAAACACTCAGGAAGCTGATATGTTAGTGTATGCCGCCGGCCATAAGGCAATGGGGCTTTACGCTATGTGGGCTTTACGAAATGAGTTAATTCGAATTGGTAAACCAGAATTGTTGCCGGAGGAGAAATTCCAACTTAGACTTGAGGACCTGCTTGGTTTCAGGCGCAATCCAACCAACGACACCCCGCTTTTCAAAAAGTATCAGGCTAAGACTCTGGATGGACACCCAACGCCTGCCACGCCATTTGTTCGTATTGCAACCGGCGCCAGTGGTGTCGGTGTTCCGGCTGCTCTCGGATTGACAATGGGCGCTTTTGATATGTACGGTTCAAAACCACCGAAAGTACATATGGTAGAGGGTGAGGGTGGCATGACGCCTGGCCGGGTACATGAAGCTCTGGCAGCCGCGGCTTCAGCTTGTATTCATAATGCAATTCTGCACGTGGATTGGAATCAGGCTTCGATTGATTCCGACCATGTTTGCCGTGAAGGAAATGAGCCAGGCGACTATACTCAGTGGGACCCGGTTGAACTATGCTACTGTCATGACTGGAATGTTATTTTTGTGCCCGATGGTAAAGATATGCAACAAGTAGTGGCCGCTCAACAATTGGCTTTATCGTTAGATACACAGCAGCCTACCGCAATTGTTTACCGCACTATCAAGGGTTGGAAATATGGCATTGAGGGAAAAGGCTCGCATGGCGCCGGTCATAAATTCTGTTCGGATGGTTATTACAAATTTTGTGAGGAATTCGAAAATTATTTTGGAATAAAAGTACCTCGCTTTGATGGTGTAAATACTCCTGAGAATGTTGAGAAAACATTTTTTGATACGCTTTTGGTTATACGAAAAGCATTGCAGAACACGCAGGATTTAACCGTATTCGCAACTGCTCAAATTCAAGATGCTCAGGAAAGACTCAAAAGCCGGGCGCATAAAGAGAGGGAGGGCGCTCCGAAATTAGCAAATTTATATAAATCTGACAGTGGAATTGATGCAGAATCAACTCCTGCAGAATTGCAGTTAAAACCAGGGGATGCTGTGACTCTGAGAGCCGTGCTTGGTGATGTCTTGAACATACTGAACAAAACAACAGGTGGCGCAATAATAGGCTCTTCCGCGGATTTATTGGGCTCCACCAGTGTAGTGAACATAAATAAAGGATTTGATGCCGGGCTGTTTAACGCAGCTTCAAATCCAAAATCAAGATTGATAGCGGTAGGAGGTATTTGTGAGGATGCAATGGGAGCATTTATGGCTGGTCTTTCAAGTTATGGTCAGCACATAGGCGTTACTTCATCCTACGGCGCATTTATCGGCGCTCTCGAACATGTCGCAGCCCGACTGCACGGAATTGGCCAACAGGCAAAAGATTCCATTACAAATGAACCGTACAATACCTGGATTATGATAAATGCCCATGCTGGCGTGAAAACTGGTGAGGATGGACCCACGCATGCTGATCCTCAGGTGTTACAGCTTTTACAGGAAAATTTCCCGAAGGGTGTTTTAATTACGCTTACTCCCTGGGACGCTCAGGAAATCTGGCCTTTGGTTGTAGCCGGACTGAAAGCAAGGCCAGCGGTTCTAAGTCCTTTTGTAACCAGGCCTGCAGATACGATAATTGACAGAGCAAAATATGGCCTGCCACCAGCCACTGAAGCAGCTAAAGGTGTCTATGCTATTCGAAGGGCTGATCCTACTTCTAAACAACAGAGTGGTACACTGGTGTTGCAGGGTAACGGAGTGGCTACAATTTTTGTCCAGGAAGTTTTACAAAAATTAGACGAAAAGGGATTAAACTTAAATGTGTTTTACGTTGCAAGCGCTGAATTATTTGACATGCTTTCACCAGTAGAGCAGGAAAAAATATTCCCTGAAATGTTTACTTACGAATCCATGGGTATCACTGATTTCACTCTGCCTACGATGTATCGCTGGGTGCGTTCCAATGAAGGCATTCGCAGGACACTACACACGTTTCGTGGCGATCATTATTTAGGCAGCGGCCAGGCACACAAAGTATTACAAGAAGCAGGAATCCATGCTCAAGGTCAATTGGATGCAATTCTGAGCTATGCGGCCTATAAGGAAAAGCAAATTGGAAAAGGCAATGGACAGGTTCAAGTGCAGGGTTATCCATTTAAATATGCGGATACCAGGGCTGAAGAAAAAATATTTTTAACCTGTGTTACCTGTGGTGCAAAAGAAGATCCTTTGGTACATTTTGGTGATGATCTTCCACCGAAAGAGGAATATTGCCAGGAATGTGATCACCGCGATTCTGTTGTATGCGCTAACTGCCTGGCTTATTGGATGAATTCCAACGCAAGCATTAAATTTTATTGCAGAAAATGCGCAGTGTAATCGTTTATTTTTGATTTCTATAACTCGACTTTTAGAGGCGGATAATTATAAAAGTATTATCCGCTTTTTTATTTGAATAAGACATAAATTACTTGCACATTATTTTTAATTTACTTATTATATTTTAATTTTATTTTCAGGAAAACAGTTAGTTTATTTAATTAGGAGGGTTAGATATGGCAAAAAGAAGCATAAATGTTGGCGGTGAGACAGTCGAATTGCCCGATATTCCAAAAGTATGGATTTATGTGGCAATTGTGGGTGTTCTGGGACTTTGGTTATTATTTTCTGGAATCTACACCATCGATGCTGATGAAGTTGGTGTAATTCAGCGGTTTGGTAGGTATGTTCGTACTACGGAGCCGGGTTTGCATTTTAAAATACCTTTTGGTTTTGAAACCATAAAAAAAGTCAAAATCCAGAAAGTATTTAAACAGGAGTTTGGTTTCCGAACTGAAGCTCCAGGTATACGCACACAATATGCAACCAGAGATTTTCCCGGTGAATCACTCATGCTCACGGGTGATTTGAATTCCGCAGATGTCGAATGGATCGTCCAATACCGTATAAAAGATCCTGTACAATATTTATTTAGGGTTCGCGATGTGGAAGGAACATTGCGTGATGTTTCTGAGTCTATTATGCGGCTGGTGGTTGGAGATCGCAGTGTGGACGAAGTCATTGTTTTGTCTCGCCAGGAGATTGAAGTCATCGCGCAAGACAGTACTCAACAATTGCTGGATGAATTTGAAACCGGTATCGATATCGTGACTATTAAACTACAGGATGTAAATCCACCCGCGCCCGTGCAGCCGGCCTTCAATGAAGTCAATGAAGCCCGGCAGGAAAAAGAACGTATTATCAACCAGGCTTTGGAGGCCTACAACAAAGTCATCCCCCAGGCTGAGGGTCAGGCAATACAGATGATTCGTGAAGCAGAAGGCTACGCCACCAATCGGGTTAATCGGTCCCAGGGTGACGCTGAGAAGTTTATAGCTGTGTGGCAGGAATATAATCGGGCGCAGGATGTTACGCGACGAAGGCTTTATCTCGAAACTATGTTAGAGATATTACCTAAATTAGAAAATATCTATGTGATTGATGAACAACAGCAAGGTTTAATTCCGCTTCTTCAATTTTCAAAAAAGGAGGTGAACAAATGAAGAAAACTCTCTTAGCAGGACTAATAGTTGGCGTAGTTTTATTTATAATATTTACCGCTTCACTTTATGTTGTAAATGAAACAGAGCAAGCAATCATTCTGCAATTTGGGCAACCGATTGGAGAAGCAACTACAGATGCCGGCATACATTTTAAACTGCCATTTATCCAAACGGTGCTTAAGTTTGATAAACGGGTGCTGCAATGGGATGGCGATGAAAACCAGATTCCGACCGCTGATAAAAAATATATTTGGGTAGATACGTTTGCGCGCTGGCGAATTATCGATCCGCTTAAATTTTACCAGTCAGTGCGAGATGAAAGAATAGCGCAGAGCCGTTTGGATGATATTATTGACAGCGCTACCCGAAATTTTATTTCCGAGAATCTATTGATTGAAGCGGTTCGAAATACCAATCGTGAAATGGAAACCACTTTAGAGGAGCAAATGAGTTTTGGCATCGAAGGCGCTATTCAACAAATCGCAATAGGACGGGAGCAGATTAGAAAGTTAATCTTAGAGAAAGCGAAGGAAGCTATGGGTGAATTCGGGATTGAACTTTTGGACATGAGGATCAAAAGAGTGAATTACATCCAGGAAGTACGCGAGAAAGTCTATGAGCGCATGATTTCAGAACGTAAACGAATTGCTGAAAAATTCCGTTCAGAAGGCCAGGGCCGCAAAGCTGAAATTGACGGTGAAAGACAAAAGGAATTGCAGAGAATTACTTCTGAGGCATATCGAACTTCCCAGGAGATAAAAGGAAAAGCAGATGCTGAGGCCACAAAAATATATGCGAACGCTTTTAACAAAGATCCTGAATTCTATTCATTTATTCAGACTTTAGAGGCGTATAAAACCACGATGAGTACAAATACGACTCTCATTTTGAATACGAACAGTGATTTTTTGAAATATTTGAAAAGAATTCGTAAGTGAGAAACAAAGTACTGCTTATTGTTGGTCCTACCGGCATTGGCAAAACAGCAGTATCTGTCGAATTGGCTAAACGACTCAATGCAGAAATTGTATCAGCCGATTCGCGGCAAGTTTATAAATACATGGTTATCGGGACTGCGAAGCCTTCTCCAAAACAGTTGGCAGCAGTCCCGCATCATTTCATAGACATCAAATGTCCGGATGAATATTATAGCGCTGGTCAATTCGGTGAAGAGGCCAGACAGTGCATCAAGGAAATTATTGGTCGTGGTAAACAGCCCATTGTTGTCGGCGGCTCCGGGCTTTATATCCGGGCTCTGGTAGATGGCTTGTTTGAACCTAAAATCGCTGACGCAAATATAAAGGCTGCTTTAAAAGAAGAAGCGCAAAAAAATGGCATAGCTGCCTTATATCAAAAATTAAAAACAGTTGACCCGCTCACTGCTGAAAAGCTGAATGCTACTGATACTCAAAGGATACTTCGAGCGTTGGAAGTCTACCAGATAACCGGTCGTCATTTTTCAGCATATTTGCAACATAACACCCAACCTGCTGATTTTGCACCGTATTTTATCGGACTCGCCATGGAGCGTTCAAAATTGTACGCCAAGATCGATTCCCGTGTAGACGCCATGATTGATGAGGGTCTACTGGATGAAGTTAAGACGTTGCAAAGTAAAGGGTACGGACTTCATCTCAATGCATTGCAAACGGTTGGCTATAAAGAGGCTTTCATGTTTTTGGAAAAAGAAATTACTCACACTGAAATGGTCAGTGTAATTAAGCAGAAAACCAGAAATTATGCAAAACGACAGTTTACCTGGTTCAGAAAGGATAATAGAATAAATTGGCTTGATATTGATGAGTTTAGTAATGATGCAGACATTGGTGAGCATATTTACCAAATATTTAGCAAGCAGAAAATATTTGCTTGACTTTTAGTGAATATTTTTTAAAGTTAGTGTTGCGAATTGATGAATTTATAATTAAAAGGCGAATGTAGCTCAGTTGGTAGAGCATCAGCTTCCCAAGCTGAGGGTCGCGGGTTCGAGCCCCGTCATTCGCTCTAAGTGAATTCATCAAAAACATTGACTGAAGCCCGATAAGATTTCGGGCTTTTTTGTTGGATATTGCAGTAGATTAACCTTCACCAGTAGAAGTTCAGTTATTCGACATTTGACTTTTCCCGGACAACCTTTTTAAAAAGTGCTTCCAGTTCGATATTATCATAACTGAAATTTCTAATAATAGACCTGGCGCATTTCGATAATCTATTATATCCCCAAATTATTCTAAAGGCTGTTTCTTTCACCGAATTTCTTTGAAAATAGAAAGGCAAATTAACATCAAAGAATGAAATACTATCTGCCTCCTTCAATACATTTGCTTCTGGATTCCCTCCGAATTCGTGACATAGAACTAATTTAGTTGCTTTATCAATAATCGTTTGGTTGATATTATTTATTGATAAAATTTTATAGAGTATTTGTGCACTATTCCGGGCGTGAGTTTCTTTAAATTCGTTATAATCTGTGTAATTCTCTCTCTTGATTTTTAATTCTTTAATACTTCTTTCTATATCATGCCCCAGGGCAGCAATTTGAAGCGCCATATCTGCATCTGGTTTTAGTTTTAAGACCCATTCGTGTGTATTTTTGGAATGTATTGAATCTTCAGGGATTTCTGATTTCGAAATGATTGCCTCAATTTCTGATTCAATCTTCTTAAACATACTCATATTTCAAAACTACTAACCTTCTGATAGATTCAAAATTAGTAATGACAGCTAAGATTGCTAAAGTCAAAAAAATCTGGTTACTCAAAGCGCCTATTAAGATTACAAACAGTCGAATATCTCTCCCCATCCTTATATTATATCGGCTTGTCAATTTCTTTTGAAAAATAGAATCATATTTATCTGATGTATAACTATTCAAAAAAGTTCCCATGAGGGCAGCAAAACCTATCGTCCAAATGAGAATGTTGTTATGTAACGTCCAATGCCCGTAAATCATGCCAAAAATAATAAAAGCATCTGCATATCTATCTAAAACAGCATCAAACCAACCACCATATTTGGTCTCCTTGAGTTTCAATCGCGCGATCTCCCCATCACAACCATCGATTATGGAGGAAATGTGCACAAAAATACCACCGATGACCAAATAGAGATACTCTCCGAAATAAAAGAACACAGAAGCCAAAATTCCAATCATAAAACTCAATAATGAAATTCGGTTGGGAGTTATGCCAGTTTTAAGAAGCATTTCAGAAATTCTGATTGAAACAGGCCGATTAAATATTATAGAAATTGGACCGTCTGTATGTTTTTTCAATTGCTCAATCAACAATGACTTGGCGTTTTTCAAAGCTTTTACGTGATCCACGTCAATCCAATATTTATCAGAAATATCCTGCGCTTTCATCTTGCCTTTGTTTGCTAAAATTCTGATTCCACCAGAAAGATTCTCGTTTCCGTTAGTAATGCTTTCCTCAAGTGCGTCGAAAATGGTAGGCGTGCATACAAAAATACCTGTGTCAATGCCATTATAATAAGTTAGTCGTTTTCCAATATCTATTATTTGGCCATCTTTTATGATGACTTTTGTGGCGTCCTCTATGTCCAAATATTTATGATGGTTCTTATCCACACATAAAACACATTCGTTCCGTCCTAAAGTTACTTTTTGAAGCTCAGTCAAGATTTTAAAATCAAACAGGTGGTCAGCCATTAAGAGGATAAATGATTCCTGAAAAAAGTTTTTTGCTTTTAGAACGGATATGCCATTGCCTCTTTTCCACTCATCATTAAAGATGTACTCTATTTTTACGCCATATTTACGGCCATCGGCTAAATAATGTCTGATTTTTTTCTCTTTATAACCAACAACAATTAGAAATTCTTCGATGCCCGCTTTTTTAGCTGTTAAAATAATCCTCTCGACAAGGCTAAGGCCTAATAACCGTATTAGCGGTTTGGGAAGACCGTTATCTTTTTGTCTTCTGCCCCGTCCTGCTGCTAATATCAGGGCTCTGTTAGGAATGAAAATGTTCTGTAAAAAAGAAGCCCTATTGCTTTTACTAATTATTTTCACCAAATGCTGGCTATCTGTTGAAGCCAGTTGTGATTCAGTTTCAGAGAATTTTATTCCTTTCAAATATTTCCTCCCTTCTTTACGTTAGAAATTATACTAATTAAAATTTGCGCCCTCCATGTCGGCGTTGTCAAAATTAGAGCAATCATGATTTGCTGCTTCAAAATCAGTAAATCTAAGATTGGCATTGAGAAAATTGGTGTATGATAAATTAGCACCATGTAGGTTTGCAGACTCAAGGTCTGCTCCCGATAAATTTGCATATATCAAAATAGCATTTTCAAAGTTGGCATTTTTAAGCTGCGCACAATATAAATTAGAGTGAATTAAGATACAGTTTGAAAAATTAGTTCCGACACAATTAGAATTTGCGAGTTTAACATTTGTTAAATCTGCACCCGAAAAATCCATATAAGACATATTAACATTTTCAAGGTTTACTTTCTTTTTGATTCTAAAATTAATTATTTAATCGTTTTGTCCAATTAACAGTTTTGTAAATTGAATAATCCATCCTCTTTTAGAAATTCCTTTTGGTCTAACATTCCAGAATGCCGGGCAATGAGCTTTTCTTCATCAAATATTATAATACATGGAACACTGCGTACTTGATACTTCTGAGCTAATTCTTTTTACAGTCCTGACAGGTTAAAGTTTTGTCAGTTATGGTATGCTCCTTAATAGACTTCAACTTCTAAATTACCTTTTTATTATTTAGACTCACTATTGTCATTTGCTCTCAGTGCAAGCCACTGCATTATTTCTTCTTCTGTGATTGTAAATGAATCGCTGTGCTGCACAACAAGAAAGTCTTGTTTAAAGTCTTGGTGGAGCATCCAGCACCGACAACAGCCAAAGAAAAGTTGCTCCTTGGTAGGATTCTCGCCGAAGTAGTCAGCAAGAATTGAAATTGCAAGATCTGACGGGCTGTTGCCTCCATAGCCGATATAAAAACCAGTAGGGCAAAAGGGACTCAATATAACGGAGGGGCTTCCCGTTGACCTTTGCCAAAACCTGGACTCTCTTACGCTCAACCTAGTAAATTTTCACAACAGGTCTCCATTTATATTGAACAATCCGTAACAATTTGAGCGATGTGCTCTTTTTGTTTTTAATGACCAACAACACTCTTCATGAAAAGAGAAGAACCAAATTAATTATTTATCACATATTTGGAGCTCGATACCTGAGATTTTTATCACATTAGTGATTGTCTGCAATACTAATCCAACTTTATTAACCGGTACAACAAGTACTCTTGCAGACTTATTTATTTTTGTACCAATAATGAAAGAAATGAGTTTTTCTTTTAATCCCATCCACTCTTCGTCGTTAATTTTATTCATATAGATTTCGATTGTTTCCATTTTTTAAATACCTATAGATATCAAAATTTTCTTATGTCATCATCTTCTGGATGAAACATCGACTTTCTCCAATTCCATCCAAACAACAATGAAGTCAGTCGCCGAAACCAGCGAAATCTGGACAACCGCCTTTTTAAAAAATTTAATATTCGCATCGTTCAACAAATACTGATTAATTCTTCAGAATTAATATTTGTAATTTAAAAATTTAGCACTATATAATAAGAAAAAAAAACACAGAAAAGCAACAGTTTTCTTCTTAGCAAAAGATTTCTCATCCAATAAAAAATCCTCTGTACTTGCCAGAGGGGCATCTTAAATGATACGCTTTAAAAACTGAGTTTTCAGGTAAAAATTGGAAGGCATTTCCATCAGGTTCAGAAAGGATGTCAGAATAAATTGGCTTGATATAGACAAATTTGGCAATGATGCAGACATTGGTGAGCATATTTACCAATTATTCAGCAAGCAGAAAATATTAGCTTGACTTTTATTGAATATTTTTTTTTATTATTTTAACGATAGTGAGAGTGTGATTAAAAGGCGAATGTAGCTCAGTTGGTAGAGCATCAGCTTCCCAAGCTGAGGGTCGCGGGTTCGAACCCCGTCATTCGCTCTTTTTATTTAGGTCGAAGCGATCCTTGCCCAAGTGGTAGCGGTAATAAATATAAAAAGAGTTGCATGTTTAATAACTCAGGTTAAAATATATGATTGTAGTATTACAAATAAACTCATGCACAAAAGTGCACACTTTGTTAAAGCAAAGAATTCTGCCTAACTGTATCAAATGATACTGGATAAACGAAGTTACTTCATCATCAATCCGTAGCATCTTGAATAAGGAGCTAAACAAAATCCGTAAAATAATTCGATCTAATATAGACATAATAATAGAGGCATGGTATGAGCACTGTGGTTAGCATTGAACCCCGTATTCTAAATATCGAGGTCAACAAGGAGACAATTACCGCCCATCTTGAAGATGGACGCACTATTAGCGTACCATTGGCTTGGTCTTGGCGGTTATCAGAGGCAACCCAACAACAACGCAGCAACTTCAAGATTATGGGTGATGGAATAGGAGTTCATTGGCCTGATATTGATGAAGATATCAGTGCTGAAGGAATGTTGTATGGGATTCCTGCAACACGCCCCAAGAGACTTCAAAAGAAATCTGCTTAAAATCACCATGAATTGTGGTGTACACTATGTATTTTCAAATTATTAACAGCTAACAATTTATTCACCCGATTAACAAATAGAAACAGGTATAAAAATATTAGCAATCTTTATAAAAAGTGTTGCACGATTAATAATTCAGGTTAAATAACTTTTATCTTGACAACCTGAATTTTGTTACTGATCTTTAACAACGCCTGAAAGTATTCAACATCAACGGATTCGATGTTATCTTGTTCCAGGTACTTTTCTTTTTGAATTTACACAGACCTAACTGACTCCGATCTTCATATTTATACAGGGGATAACATTAGAAGTGTTAATAAGCCATTAAATTGTGATCTAAGATGATTGGAAATTGTTTTAGCCTATTTGGAGTCGAAACTTTCTATATATAGACACATGAATATTCATGCTCCATTACAGAAAGTTTCTATATATAGAAACATTGTCAAACACATTTCTACAAATAGAAATAAATTTCTAAATATAGAAATATTGTAAATGGTCTGTAAACCGCTCAATACAATGTTATGTGCAATTGGTAATATGAAAACTACTAACATAATTTATATTTATTTCATAGCAATGACTCTCATTGCAGTTTTTCATTGTTCGTGTAATAATGAAGCATCACCAGAAATGCAGGTAACTGCCGGTTATCCCATTCCCGATGACGTAATGGATACATTAATGAATCTCTATCATGTTCCTGGAGCAAGTATTGCTGTTATCCACAACGGACAAATTGATTGGGTAAAAGGATACGGTGTTCGTGAATATGGAAAACCTGAATGTGTAGACAGTACTACTATATTTCAGGCAGCTTCTATTTCAAAACCTGTTTCCGCTGTTGCTGCATTGCGAATGGTTACTAAAGGTGCGCTTAATCTGGATGAGAACGTAAATCACAAGTTACAGTCATGGAATATCCCCGATAATGAATTTACAAAAAATCAATCTGTCACTCTTCGACGTTTATTAAGCCATTCTTCTGGTCTGCCTATGCATGGGGTTCCGGAATTTCATGCTGATGCTGAACTTCCAACGCTTGTACAAATTCTTGACGGTGAGTGGTCTGAAAAGGCACAACCAGTTCTACCTAATATTGAGCCCGGTACGGAATTCCGTTATTCTGGTGGGGGTTATATTGTATTGCAATTACTATTGACTGATATTGCGAAGCGTCCATTTGCAGAACTTGCTCATGAGTTTGTATTACAACCCGCAGGTATGTTTTCCAGTACATTTGAACAGCCTTTGCCGCGAAGTTATTGGAAAAATGCTGCCGTAGGCCATCTCAACAATAAAACTCCAATTAAAGGACAATGGCATACATTACCGGAGCAAGCAGCAGGAGGACTTTGGACAACACCAAAAGACCTTGCATGCTTCATGATCGAACTTTGGCGGTCTTATCAGGGTTTATCAGACAAGCTGTTGCCTAAGTATTTGGTAAGCGAAATGCTTACTAGACAAATTGATGATTTCGGGCTTGGTTTATCTTTGCCAAGTGTTGGCGTTTTTAGATTTCAACATAGCGGTGGAAATGTAGGTTATCGGTGCTTCATGGTGCTTTCCGTAGGGATTCCCGAAGGCGTTGTTATAATGACAAATAGTGACTCTGGTGAACAATTAATATGGAAAACTTTCGAGTTAATCGGGCATGCTTACGGATGGCAAACGTGAAAGGTGTTTAAGAAATCAGCATGCACATAACCAGTCATTGCACCTGAAAAAAAACGCGTTTCGGTTCTTTGCTATTTTATTAAACCGCGGGAAAGTATTGGCATTGTGTAATTCATCGCCGCTGTTTTTTTTTCAGGTGAATTTCAGCCGTTAGAATACCAGCAGCAATTATATTATGAATGATCAATACAAAAATATCGCAAATTGGTACGATAGGATTTTTGAACCACTCAATAGTGGATTACGAAAAATTGGCATGAAGATGTATCCTGCAAAAGCAGGAATGAATGTATTAGATATTGGCTGTGGAACAGGTGCGCATCTTAAATTATATCAAAATGAAAAATGTGATGTTTTCGGAATAGATATGTCTGCTGCAATGCTCAAAGTTGCGAGGACAAAGTTAGGTGATGTTGCAGATCTCAAATTATGTGATGCATCAAAGACTACTTTTTCAGAGAATACATTTGATCTTATCACAAGCTTTACGGTTTTACATGAAATGGCCCCACAGGTTAGAATTAATGTTTTAAATGAAGCTAAACGCATTTTGAAAAACGATGGACGTATTTTATTAATAGATTTTCATCCTGGTCCAGTTAAAAATATAAAAGGTTTGATTTCAAGATCAATAATAACAATAGCAGAAATTGTCGCAGGGGGTGAACACTACAAAAATTATCGTAATTTTATGCAGAGTGGTGGTTTGCCTAATTTAATTAATTCGAATGGACTTGTAATTGAAGAATATAGAATAGTAAGCGGCGATACTTTTGGAATTTATTTATTAAAGTTAGCTTAAACAATCAGACATTCTACATCGGTTTTACCTTCTGTAAAATGCCCTGTTCTACTCATGATTTTGCTTTACAATGGTTTTCTCTGACACGAGCTTTTTTTAGAAATTCAGAAATCAAAAAAGTTAACTCCAATGCCTGATTAGCATTCAAGCGCGGATCGCAATGGGTGAAATACTTATCGGCTAAACCTTTTTCCGTAATTGCCTGGACGCCCCCAATACACTCTGTTACGTTTTGCCCTGTCATCTCACAATGAATACCCCCGGCATAAGATCCCTCTGCATAATGAATTTCAAAAAAGTTTCGAGCCTCTGCTAATATCCGATCAAATGAGCGGGTTTTAAAACCATAAAACGTTGAAACCGTATTTCCATGCATCGGGTCACTGCTCCACACCACTTCACGACCTTTACGCTTAACGCTCTGAATTAATTTCGGCAATTTTTCAGAAATGTGTTCAGCTCCCATACGGACAATAATGGTCAGCCGGCCCGGTTCATTATCAGGATTTATTATTTCAAACAAACGTAATAATTCATCCGAATTAATGGAAGGGCCTGCCTTGACGCCAATTGGATTCTTAATTCCTCTTACAAATTCTATGTGCGCATGAGCCAATTGACGGGTTCTGTCTCCGACCCATACCATGTGGGCTGAACAATCATACCAATCTCCAGTTGTTTTATCCTGGCGTGTCAGAGCTTCTTCATAGTTCAATAATAATGCTTCATGAGAAGTGTACAATGTTGTTTCTCTAATACTTGGCGTATCTTTTATTGCCACTCCACATGCTTCCATAAATGCAAGCGCTTCTCCAATACTGTCAGCAAGATTTTGATATTTCTCTCCGAGCAGACTTCCGTCAACGAATTCGAGATTCCATTGATGCACCTGGTGCAAGTCAGCCAATCCACCTTTGGTAAAAAGCCCTTAACAAATTAAGGATTGACGCTGACTGGTTATAGGCTTGAATCAAACGATTTGGATCAGGTGTGCGAGCTAATTTATTGAATGCAATTTCATTCACCATATCCCCCTGATAACTCGGCAATTCAACTCCGTCTCTTGTTTCTGTGCCTTTTGAACGAGGTGGAATTGCAACAAAAAAATGGACACCGAGTTAAGTTCATGCAGCCATTTTCATT
>CAZIKB010000063.1:0-36563 GCA_964539665.1 uncultured Cytophagia bacterium | reverse complement strand
ACATTAAAATACAAAACTTGAGTCACTTTTCCAACTTTTTATTTTAGAAATTTAGGTGGAAATAAAACATAAATAAAATAAATAGTTGTCAATTTAAAACCGATAAAACATTGTTAAGCATTCACACGAATAAGATGGTTTAATATGTCATTTCTGATGGAACAAAAATCCCCTGATTGGTCCATAATCATAATATATTGCATTAGAAGTAAATGAATCAACAAGTTACGCGATCCGCGGATATAACTAATTTTTCACAAAAAAGCTCTTGACTTTTTTGAAATATAGAATTATATTAGCACAACTTCATATCGTGGTTTAGTGCTTTAAGACATACTGTATATAGTATTATTGAGTGACTAAAGTGAGATCAAGTTTGAACTTCAGACACTCAAAACTTTAGAACACCTGACAATGCAAATCCTGTCAAAATTAAGGACATAATCTGAATTCTAATGGGAACAATTAACCTGAGGGGCTTCGAGTGTATTTAGAAAGCTTAGACATTCATGGATTTAAATCCTTCGGCAAAAAAACTAAATTTAAATTTACCGACGGTATAACCTCCGTTGTTGGGCCGAACGGCTGCGGCAAAAGCAATATTGTCGATGCCATTCGCTGGGTATTGGGCGAGCAAAAAGCCGGTGTCATCCGCAGTGAGCGCATGGAAAATGTCATCTTTAACGGTTCTAAATCTATCAAGCCGCTTGGCATGGCTGAAGTTTCTTTAACTGTCCAGAACACAAAAAATGTCTTACCCATAGAATTTTCTGAGGTGGTCATTACGCGTCGCCTCTTCCGATCAGCAGAAAGTCAGTATCTTTTGAATAATGCACCATGTCGATTGAAGGACATTCAGGATCTCTTCATGGATACTGGAATGGGACCCGATGCATATTCAATTATCGAGCTAAACATGGTGGAGACAATATTAAATGGTAAAATTGATGAACGGCGCCGTATTCTGGAAGAAGCCGCCGGCGTCACGAAATATAAAATGCGAAGAAAAGCGGCGTTTCGGAAATTAGAAGCGACTTCGGCGGACATTGTTCGCCTTAATGACATCATCAGTGAAGTAGAGAAAAATGTATCTTCTTTGCAGCGACAGGTAAGAAAAGCACAGCGCTATCAGGAAATTAAAAAGTTATTAAAAGAAAAAGAAATTCAACTGGCGACACATAATTATTCAAAAATTAAGTGCGAGCTGGAACCTCTTTATGAAAAATTGCACGAAACACAGGACAACCGCACAGCGTTAACCGCCCGGTTTGATGAGAAAGAAGCGGAAATTGAACGATCGAGATTACAATTGCTGGAACTGGAAAGAAATTTAAACGCCCGGCAGAAACAATTGAATGAGTTATCTGCAAAAATTCAAAAAAAGGAAGAAGCAATTCTGGTGGACAGAGAGCGTCGCAAAGCTCTCCAGGATACGAAGGTGAGATTGCACAGGGACAAAGAGGAGGTTAGCGCACGTATTGAAAAAATTCATTCTGAAATATTACACTCCAGAGAAAAATTACAACAATTATTTCATAAAATACAAATGGCTGAAAACGATTTTCAGGATAAAAATCTTGTTTTAAAAGCCATGGAAATAAATGTTCAGGAAAAAAACGAGCAACGAAAGGGCATTGAGAATCAACGTTTGCAGTCTTTAGAAAGCATTACAAAACGCAAACAAGAGGAAGAAAGAATTAACACTCAGCTTGAAAATATTGATGAGCGTATTCAAGCCATAAATCGGGAGTTTGAGGAGATCGATTTACTGGAAAAAATACGCCAGGACAAAGTTGACAAACTAACAGAAAAAAAATATGAGTACGAATCAGAGTTACGCCACTTAGAAAAGGAACATTCTATTTTACAAAAAGAGATTCAATCTCTGGGCAGCCAAAAGGAATCGTTAAAAGAAAAAATTGTCAATAGAAGAGGGGAATTGCAAACAATAAAGGAAAGGATTGCACTGCTAAAAAAGTATATCGAATCCTACGAAGATCACCCAGAAGGTGTGCAGCACCTGCTTTTACAGGGTTATCTTAACGGTGGCTGCAAAGGCACACTGGCTGAAATAATGACTGTGGATTCTACCTATCGCCGGGCCATCGAGACAGCCCTGGGTGAAGCCGCGGTTTCTCTGATTGTTGAAGAAACCGACCAGGCGTTACGCTGTATTGATGTGTTGAAAACAGAGCATAAAGGCTCGGTGACTTTTTTCCCTCTGGATAGATTTTCATTCGATAAAAAAAGTCATAAATCAATCGACGATGCCATTAATTCAACTAAATCCGATGGTGTCATAGATTGGGCTCATAATTTAGTTGAATGCAACTCTGATTTTCGAACCCTGATAGATTCTCTATTGCTGGACTATTTAATTGTTTCTGACCTGGACACAGCTAAAAGTGTAGCCGCGCGGCTCAGTAAGCATCGTATAAATATAATCACTCTCAACGGCGAAACAGTCTCCACCTGGGGGCCAATTAAGGGTGGTGAAAATGGCTCCGCACAAGCAGGAGTAATCGGACGAAAGGCTTTAGTAGATGAGCTTGAAATAAAATCTAACGCTGTTTTTAAACAGTTGGAAAATGAAGAAAACGAACAACAGGTACTTGAATCTAATTACAAAAAATCTTTCAGCAAAGAGCAGGAAATTTCTAAAAAAGTAAAAGATTTAGAAGCTCAATTAACTTATGTTGAAGTACAATTAGCGCAATTAAGTTTTGAGTCTAAAAAGGAATCTGAAGCCAAAGAACGGCTCGTAAAAGAAACGGACTCAATATCTGAAAACCAGAAAGATTTACATGAGAAAATTCAGGCAATCTCACCTTCTCTCCATGATTTGGCTGATAATAGAACAAAATTTGATGTCGAGTATCAACAAATTTCTGATGAATTATCAGAGTTAGATACTCAGCTTAAAGACCACAGGGCGATTGTTCAGGACAGCCACCTATATTTGGTAGGTTTAAAAAGCGAAGAAAAGCATTTGCAGGAAGACATTTCCAGACAGCAAGAATTTGAGAAAGAATTAAAAAATTCTTTACTCAGAATGGATGAAGAAATTCACTCGGCCTCAAATGAACACACCGAACTTGAAAAAAGAATTGCGGCAAACAAAAAGATAATCCAGGCCGACTTTGACAACCATAAGCAAATGGAAGCCGATGTAAACCAGGTTGAGCAGCAGTATTTGAGCGGTAAAGAAAAATTGGATGTCAAGGAAAAGCTCGTAAAAGAAATTCGCAACAAAAAGGAAGAGGTATCTGAAGAATTGCACCGACTGGAAATGCGAGTTTCTGAATTAAAAATGCAAGGCGAAAGTATAATCAGCAAGATTAAAGAAGAGTATAACCTTCAAATAAAAAAACAATCCCTTACTGAAAACCTGGATACGGAATCACTCTCTGAAGAAATAGCTAAATTTAAGCATAGAATAGATGCAATGGGACCTGTTAATCTTTTGGCCTTAAAAGAATTTGAAAAGGAAAAGTCCAGATTTGAATTTTTAACTACACAGAAGAGCGATTTACTGGAAGCTGAATCCAACTTAAATGAAACAATTAAAGTCATCAACAAAACCGCCCGCAAACAATTTTTACACGTTTTCGAACAAATTAAGGAAAATTTTGTCGAAGTGTTTAAAGGATTCTTTGAAAACGGACAGGCTGATTTGAAATTAGTCCCCAATGAAGATCCCTTAGAATCAGAAGTTATCATTGAGGCTGATCCAAAAGGCCGGCGAATAAGCGCACTCTCCCTGTTGTCGGGAGGCGAAAAAACCTTAACAGCCATTTCACTTTTATTTGCCATCTATTTAGTTAAACCCAGTCCGTTTTGTATCCTGGATGAAGTGGATGCTCCCCTGGATGACGCAAACATTAGCAGATTTGTGAAAACAATTCGAAAGTTCTCGGTCAACACCCAATTCATCATAGTAACGCATAACAAACTTACTATGCGTGACGCGGATTGCCTTTATGGCGTGACCATGGAAGAAGAAGGGATTTCAAAGGTTGTTTCTGTTAACTTTACGGACATGCAACTTGACCGGGAGACGCCAAAAGCAGCTTAATTTTTCTGGACGACGAAACACTTAATCCTTATTAGATTTTTCCTGCCGTTCGAATTATGATTTTTTTAATAAAGACTGTAATATTTTTTTTCTGCATTTTTGAATCGTTCATTACCTTAGCACAATCTTCAAAATCAGCACATTCAACTCATCAACAAAAAATAAACTTTAATTTAGATGTCGCCAGTTTTAGATACGACCAGAATGATGTCTATTTAGAAATTTATTTTTCATTTTTAAAAAATCAATTCCAGATTGTTCGCCAGGATTCCCAGGATGTGGTATTATTTGGAATCGACACCAAAATTTATCAAAATGATTCCCTAAAATTTAGCCGCTATTGGAAGGGTAAGCATTTGATCACTGATAAAAATGAGCAAAATAAAGAATTGTTAACTATAAAAAAATTCATTCTGCCTTCTGGTGATTATCGTTTAGTCACGCAATTAACAGATTTGTTGTCTGGACTCAAAGGGACTAAAGAAATCAACCTTAATTTATCATTTTTTCCTGAAATCCAATTAGCCATAAGCGACATTGAATTGGCCATTTCCATTGTCAGAGATTCCACACGGAATATTTACACAAAGAATCAATACAAAGTGATACCAAACCCCGGCGCCTTTTATGACATTAACAGACCAATTCTCTATTTCTACACAGAAATATATAATCTGAGCGCCAATTTAGATTCAACTTACTCAGTTGAATACAACATCATTGATAGTCAGGAAAGGATTATAAAGACCTTTCCTGAAAAAACCCGAATAATGCAAAGTTCCTCATTAGTTGAAGTCGGTGGACTTAACATAATTACTTTGCCTGCCGGCTCATATATTTTAGAATTAAGAGTAACTGATAATGGCAATTTTAACCAGATTTCTAAACGAAAGAAATTTTATTTTCACAAGGGAAAAATTGCCCCGGCGATTGTAGCAGAATTACACTCAAATCCGTTATTGGAGTATTATAAAAGAATTTCTGAAAAAGCGCTTAACCAGGAGTTCGAAAACTCCAAATATATCGCGACGAAAAAAGAGAAAAACCTGTTCAAGAGCTTGGATCTGGCAGGCAAACAGTCTTATCTGGTTCAGTTTTGGTCGAAACGAGACCGGATACACGAAACAATTAGAAATGAACGCAGAGAGGTTTATCTGAACAGAGTAAAATTGGCAAATGACCAATTCAGCGGCTTAACCAAAGGCTGGAAAACAGACCGGGGGCGAGTGCTCATAATGTATGGCAAGCCGGAAGAAGTGGAAAGAAATCCAAGCATTGGCGAGATGAGAGGATATGAGATCTGGCAATATTTTAACACTTCTCAATCTCATATAATTTTTGTTTTCGTTGATAAACTTGCATTGCAGGATTTCGAATTAGTACATTCAACTGCCCGCGGTGAAACATACGATCCCGATTGGCAGCGTTGGATTTATATGTGGTAAACGGGATTAATGGTCAATGGAGAATAGTAAATTTTAATTGCCCCCATCCCGTTGTGCTATCCTGAACAATTTTTCATTTTGTAATTTTCAGGTAAAATTTCCTTATTTCCCTGAATCCTTACCCCTGAATTCCTCACTCCTCTACCCTACTTTATTCAATGTATTTCAATCAATAGTCATTAATGTTTAATGGTAGCACTGCCGATGTAATTAAAAATATGGTATAGATAAATTAAAGGATGTGTATAATGGAAAATATCTTATGGTTAAGTAGTTCTGAAGTCACACACAAGCTGGATATCAGCTTACGGCAACTATATTACTGGGAATTAAAAGGAATAGTAAAACCCAGAATGATTGCTATGGGCTCACGAGAATTTAAGAGATATTCAGGCAGAGATTTTAAAGTATTAAAGCAGATTAAAGACTATTTAGATCAAGGATTCACACTAAATAGTGCCGTACAACGCGTACAAACCTGCTCGCCTTTAAAGGTTGAAAGAAATTGAACATTCAGACAGGATTCATTTTAATATTTGGGGCTATTTTAGGTAGCTTTTTGAATGTTTGTATATACCGTTTGCCGCGTAAAGAATCTATTATCTGGCCTAATTCATATTGTCCCAATTGCAAGAGTTCCATTCCGATTTGGTATAATATTCCTGTTGTCAGTTATATCATTCTCCGCGGGAAATGTGTATATTGCAAAAATAGAATTCCTATCATTTACCCGCTTGTAGAGATTATTACCGGCGCGCTTTTAGTATTAATCTGGCATCACTACGGTTTGAGCTTGCCATTTATACATTATTCTATATTAATACTCTTGCTTCTTACCATCAGTTTCATCGATCTAAATCACAAGCTGATTCTTAATGTACTAACTCTGCCCGGAATTATAATTGGGCTGCTATCCTCTTTCATGTTAAATCAAACGTCAATTCCTCAAGCATTAATTGGACTAATTTTCGGAGGAGGGTTCCTTTGGTTGGTCGGATTGATTGGTAAATTGCTATTTAAAAAAGAAAGCATGGGAGGAGGCGATATCAAACTCGGAGCTATGATAGGTGTATTCATCGGGCCACAAGTCGTTATCGCTTTATTTATGGCATTCTTCATTGCATTACCAGTTGTTGCCATCGGATTGAGTTCCGGACGCCTGAAAATGGGTAGTACACTTCCTTTTGGGCCATTTATTTCTTTGGGTACAGTAATAATTGTATGTTTTGGCCGATCGCTGTACCATTATTATTTCAGTTTATTTGGTTACATCTAAAATAGATAATATTTTAATGTGTGAAATCATAGAAAATGCAGTAAATATTGTTGTCAATGATTCATTTCCGAAGAATGAATATATACACAGAATGATTTCGGAAATGTTCACAATGGCACGCAAGGCGCTTGTTGAATTAGGTAATAGCAGCATTTGTGTTGCAACTTTTGATCTTTCAGAAAGCGACCTGCAAATAACTTCACGCCAATCCCTTTCGCGTGAAGATTTACAATGTATTAAAAACACCGTTAGAGAAAATCTTCACCGGGTCTCAAATAATTCAAGCTCACTGGTAAATCTGCCCTGTGCTATTAACGGTCAATCCGAAGAAAGATATAATTTATATACAGCTAATTGTAAAATTCTTGAACATTTTGTTGTGCCAATATCTATCCAAAACATTTCATTGGGACTATTATATGTTGGCAACTATGACGAATCACTCAATTTCAAGAAAGTAAAAATATTAAATAAATTTTCAAAATATTTTTCGCGTGCGCTGCGGCATTTGTGGCATTTCAATATTCGTCAAAAAGAAAAATTCGAATTAATGCTTTCACGTGTTATCGACGGAGTGCTTCTTTGTGATCCAAATAAAAACATTAAATTTATAAACAGCTCTGCAAAACGAATTTTAGGTTTAACTGATGATAAGAATTGGATTGGCGAGCCATTAATAAATCTAAATAACAAATTCCTGGATGAATATTTAGATGAAGCGAAGCAAGAAGGCATATTTGAATTGAACAAAGTCGCTAAAAAATCCGAGCAAAAACCACAATTGCTGGGTGTGCACATAGAAATGCTTAAAAGCGACAGAAATATTGAAATTGGCTGGATGATTATTTTACGAGACGTAACAAAAAACTGGCAAAACGATCAAATGCGATCAGCGTTGTCCGTCGCAAGTCATGAAATTAAAACGCCATTGGGCTCTATTCTTGGCGCGGTGGATCTTCTTTTAGAAAAAGACTTAGGGGAAATAAATAAGCAACAACGAGTTTGCCTGAATATTATTAAAGATGACATTGGCAGTTTAAACCGTTTACTCACGGACATTTTGGATCTATCCAGATTCGACGAAGGTGTACAATTTTTAGACCGAAGGAAACAAATTGCTCTAGGATTAATGGTTAATAAAGTAATTGAGGCATTTAAACAATTTGCTAAATCGAAAAATATTAAAATAGAAAATAATATTCCAAAAAGTATCCCAACTTTTAATGGACATCGCGACAGGCTACATCAGGTATTAGCTAATATAGTTGAAAATGCAATCAAATATACAATGCCTGGTGGTCGTGTCACAATTAATGCAGAGCTGATCGATTCAAGCTTGACAATCAGCATTCAAGATACCGGTGTCGGAATTCCTACCGCTGAACTTACTTCCATATTTTCAAGATTTAAGCAGCTTGATTATTATCCTGAAGACGGCAAACAAGGATATGGTCTTGGTTTGAGTATTTCTAAAGAAATAATTGAGGCAATGGGAGGCAAGATTTGGGCGGAAAGCGAACTCGGAGTAGGTAGTATATTTCATATAAAATTATCTCTGTGAAAATTGACTAAAAAAATTCTAATAATCGAAGACTATAAAAATATTGTTGAGATTCTGACCATGCGCCTGACCGCTATGGGTTTTGAAGTATTAGCGGCATACGATGGACAAAGCGGTCTTAATTTGGCCCGGACTGAAAAGCCCGATCTCATAATATTGGATATAATGCTCCCCAAAATGAGCGGTTATAAAGTATGCCGTTTATTAAAATTTGATGCAAAATTTCGACACATTCCAATTATTATGTTAACCTCCAGAGAAACCGAAGAACACAAAAAAATTGGTCGAGCCACAGGCGCTGAAGCATATGTTTACAAATCCGACCAAACAGGCGCTTTGATAAAGTTGATACGAAAATATTTAAAGCCAAAATCGCTTTAAATATATATGCAGAAGTACTTGAAAAAAACAGATTGGGGAGAATACTGGGTTAACGATTCATCTTTAGACAATAATAAAATAATTAATCTTTCTTTTAATGTGATTTCAAAAATAAATGTGGCGGTGTTTGATATTGAGAAAAATAGTGACCAATCTAAAATACCTGATTTAAATTTCTATAAATTGCATCATAATAATTTTGATGAATTGGCCACCAGTTAATGACAGATATTGAATTAACAACTATTGCCAATCTTGAATAGATTTTTCTAAATATCCAATTGAATTTTCAACCAAATTGATAAAAGAAGAAGATAAAAAATTTGGTGAGCTTTTAATAACAAACAATATTATAACTCCCGCCCAGTTAGTTGAAGTTCTAAAATACAAAAAAAGTAATGATGAAGAGTTAACCCAGATTCTCATCAACAAAAATATTGCAAGCAGCAAAGAAGTTCATCTCTGTTTAGCAGATTTCCTTAATCTTCCCTTTATTGAATTACAGGACTATTCGGTCGATCCAGAAGTTTTGGAAATTGTTCCAAAGGATTTAGCCTTTAATTACAAAGTTTTTGCTGTTTTCAAAATTGAAAATAGTCTAACGGTAGCGATGGCTAATCCCGGCAATGTGCATATCATCGATCTTTTGCATCGGGAAACTGGTTATGAAATTGAACCTGCAGTGAGCCTTGAAAATGATATTCAAAGCGCTTTGGAAGAACATTATGGTATTACTGAAGTAAATGACTCTGCGTTCGAGGAAGTGATCGAAAGCATTGAAATTGACAAACCCAAAGAAGAAGAGATAACTTCATCCGAAAAATTAAAACAGGCCAGTGCAGATGCTCCGGTGGTCAAGCTGGTGAATCTGATCATTTTGCAAGGCATAAGAGACCATGCCAGCGATATCCATATCGAACCCGAAGAAAAGAGTTTACAAATCAGATATCGGATTGATGGCATTCTGCATGAGAGCCTGAGTCCTCCCAAACATTTACAATCAGCTATTATTTCACGAATTAAGATACTGGCAAAGTTGGATATTGCTGAAAGCCGTACTCCACAAGACGGTAGATTTCAGGTTTCTATAAATAGCCGCGACATCGATCTTCGAGTTTCTACTCTGCCAACAGTTTATGGTGAAAATGTGGTGCTCCGAATATTGGATAAAAGTAGCGCCTTGTTCAATCTTGAGGAGCTTGGTCTTGATGCAAGTACATTAAGTAAATTCAGAGACATGTTAGATAGTTCTTTTGGAATCGTATTGGCCAGCGGTCCTACAGGCAGCGGTAAAACAACCACGCTTTACACTGCACTACATACAATAAATACGCCTACGAAAAATATTATCACCATTGAGGATCCAGTTGAATATCGGTTATTCAGGGTTCGCCAATCACAAGTAAATGTAAAAGCCGGCCTAACATTCGCGTCTGGATTACGCTCCATTTTACGGCAAGATCCGGATATTATTATGGTTGGTGAAATTCGTGATCCTGAAACGGCAAAAATAGCTGTAGAGTCAGCTTTAACCGGGCATTTAGTGTTATCGACTATTCACACCAATGATGCACCAGGTGGTTTGACACGTCTTACTGATATGGGGGTGGAACCCTTTTTAATTTCTTCTGCAACCATAGGAGTAATCGCGCAAAGATTACTCAGAAAGCTGTGCGAAAATTGTCGAAAGCCCTATAAACCAAATAGCTCGTTGCTTTCTAAATTAAATCTTCCACAGAATTTAGACGTTAATAAAATCACCTTTTTTCGAGGGGAAGGCTGTCCGGCTTGTAAAAATACCGGTTATAAAGGTAGAAAAGGAATTTATGAAATCATGATATTAAACGAGGAAATCAGAACATTAACCTACAAAAATGCTTCTGCCGATCTAATTAAGAAAGCAGCCATAAAAAATGGTATGCGCAGCCTGAGGCAGGATGGCTTAATAAAAGCTTTAAAAGGCATAACTTCACTCGAGGAAGTATTCCGCGTTACCAATGCTGATTAAATGTTTTCAATATTTTTACTTTTGAATTAAACCTGTCGATATAAAATCAAAGTCGTAAATTCAAGTATGTTCAAATACCACAAGTAAATATATTCAATCAATCTGGAATTTAAATATGACCAAGCCGCCGTCTATACTCGCCGTTGACGATGAATCAGATTTTGTCGAAACTCTAAGCTCAATTTTAGCAAAACAAAAATATAATGTTGACATTTCTTCTTCAGGATACGAAGCCTTGCAGATGTTGAGCCTCAGTCAATATGATTTAGTTATCCTTGATTTAGTCATGCCTTTGATTAGCGGCATCGACACCTTAAAACGCATAAAAAAACTTGACCCGGGATTGCCTGTGATTATTTTAACCGGAGACGACAGAGTTTGCTCGGTAGTAGAAGCTTTGAAATTAGGAGCTTATGACTATTTTCCAAAACCTTTGGAATGGGATAAACTGGAAATTTCTATAAAAAATGCGCTCGTCACTAAAGAGCTGCGAAACGAAGTCACCCGCCTGAAAGGTCAATTGAAAGAACGCTATGGATTTGACAGGTTAGTTGGTCACAGCTCTAAGATGCAAGAAGTTTTTAAAAGTATAGAACGAGTACTGGATAATAATGTCACAGTCTCAATTAGAGGTGAAAGTGGTACAGGAAAAGAATTGCTGGCAAAAGCGATTCACTTTAATAGTCCCAGAAAAAATAAACCTTTTGTAGCCGTAAACTGTGCTGCCATTCCGGAGAATTTATTAGAAAGCGAGTTGTTCGGCCATGAAAAAGGTTCATTCACAGGGGCCGTATCACGAAGAATCGGTAAATTTGAACAAGCCAACAAAGGGACACTTTTTTTAGATGAAATTGGTGAAATGCCGCATTCTACTCAGGTAAAAATTTTACGCGCTTTGCAAGAACGCAAATTTCAGCGTGTAGGCGGAAACGAAACGGTCGAAGTAGATGTACGCGTTATTTCGGCAACTAACAAAAATTTAGAAGAGGAGATGAAAAAAGGGAATTTTAGAGAGGACTTGTATTATCGAATATGTGTATACCCCATATTTGTCCCTCCTCTTAGAAATCGAAAAGAAGACGTTCCAGCTCTGACAGCCTATTTACTTGAGAAATATAATAATAATAACAGGAGAAAAGTAAAAGCAGTTTCGCCAAGGACATTAGATTTCTTAATGAATTATAATTGGCCTGGTAATGTCAGAGAATTGGAAAACGTATTAGAACGGTCATTTTTGAATACAACCAGCAATGTACTTTTACCTGAGCATTTACCAATAACCATCACCTCTTTCAAAGAAGAAATGAACAGCAGTGATACTTATATAGATCTAAAAAAAGTCGTATCTCTTACAAAAAAAATTACACCGATAAAGGAGCTGGAAAAAGAAGTTTTATTACAGGCACTTCGACTTACAAATTTTAATATGTCTAATGCCGCAGCAGAGTTAGGAATTGGCAGGACTACTTTATATCGAAAATTACAAAAATATCGCATAAACCTCAAAAGATAATTAAACATGCCAACGTTTGAATATAAAGCCATCACGCAGGCCGGGGCTGAGGTAACGGACGTCATAGAAGCTTCTGATTCTGACGCTGTAGCCGAACGTCTGGAGAAACTTGGTTATTTACCTATTAAAATTGAAGCCAAAAGCAGTTCCAGTAATTTTCAGTTTTCTGCAAAAAGAAAAAAGTTAAAACCGGATCAGCTCATAATCTTTACAAAACAGCTTGTTACTTTGCTGAAGGCCGGTGTCCCCCTGCTTACTTGCCTGGAAACTTTGAGTGAACAGGCAGAAAACGAAGCGGTTAAAGATATTATTAATAAAATCTATGTTGACATTGAAAGTGGAATAAGCTTTTCAGAAGCGCTTGCTAAACATCCTATAATATTTTCCGATCTTTACGTGAATTCTATTAAAGCTGGTGAAATGGCTGGTGCATTGGACGACGTGTTAGAAAGATTAGGCGATCTATTGGAGCATGAACTGGAAACAAAGTCAAGAGTAAAAACCGCAATGCGATATCCAATGATTGTGGTAATTTCACTGGTAATGGCCTTTGTCACATTGATGCTGGTGGTTGTTCCAAAGTTTGTGCTTATATTCGAAAAGGCAAAACTCGAATTACCTCTCCCCACCAGAATATTGATTGGATTAAATTATATTTTTTCACATTACTGGTATATTATTTTAGCCTGCATTGTATTAATAATCATCGGTTTTAAACGATATATAAAAACAGAGAAAGGCGCCTTTCAGTGGGATAAATTTTTAATAACAGTACCCATTTTTGGCAGTTTAAACTTGAAAACAGCCATGTCAAGATTTACCCGAATGTTTGAAACACTCAATAGCAGCGGTCTGCCGATTCTTGAGATATTAGACATTGGAGCAAAAACAGTAGGGAATATTGTGGTGGGAAAAGAAATAGAGAAAGCCGCATTTGGCATAATGCAGGGTGAAGGTATCGCAGCCCCTTTGAGCCAGGGAAATATTTTTCCACCAATGGTTGTGAAGATGATTGCAATTGGCGAGCAGTCTGGCTCTCTGGATGACATGCTGATAAATATTTCACGGCATTATGATAAAGAAGTTGATTATGCTCTGAAAAATTTAACTTCGATGATCGAGCCTATTTTAACAGCAGGATTGGCGGTCATTGTGTTATTTTTCGCCCTTGCCATATTTCTCCCGATGTGGGATCTAACTAAAATGGCCCAGTGATTTCCATAATGGTACATTGTGTTTTTCACTCCTTTTTAGATAAATGACTAAACATTAAAAACGGAACACTACTCCATTTTGGAACACTTCCATTTGGTGCTCTAAAAAAAACAACAATTTAGTAGGAAGATAATGCCGATATGTGGTACATTCATACCCATTTGACACATTTGGTCTTTCTGAAAAATAAATTTTCTCACAAATAAAAATTAGCCTAAATGTATCATATTAAATAACATACCTTCGACGCTCTTTTGCTCATTTGATATGGCACGCTGCTTGCTTATACTAAAGTGAATTTAATTTAATACTAATAACATTTCATTGTGGAGGTTTTAAAATGAAGAATCAAGGTGGTTTTACGCTCATTGAATTAATCATGGTCATTGTAATCATGGGTATTTTAGCAGCAGTAGCCGTACCAAAATTTGCCGATCTTAGCTCTGCAGCCGAAGCTTCAAAATGTAAGGCCAGTCAGGCAACTGTAGAATCTGCAGTTTCCATTGTTTATGCTCAAAGAGCAATTGCAGGAAATGCGACATACCCACCAGCATTAGCGGACAGTATGTTTGCTGGAAGTGATATTCCGGAGTGCCCAACAACCGGTACAAATATTGGCTATACTGCGGCTAATGGTGGAGCAGCCTGTCCAACAACGATTGCCGCACATTCAAGGTTCTAAGAATAGGATGCAACTTATTCAACAATAGAATTTAAAGAGAAAAATAATGCAAAAAAACTGTGATAAGGGAAGCCGCTAAAATAAGGCTTCCCTTTCACTTTAAAACGTTGATGGAAAGAATGAAATTGTCCTCAAAACATACCAGGAAGTTCCATAATCAAAACGGCTTTACTTTAATTGAGCTGGTTATTGTTGTGGTTCTTCTTGGTATTTTGTCAATTGTAACGGTATCTAAATTTAGTAGTAGTACACACAGCCAATTGCAGTATAAAACCATGATCAAAAAAATAGCCACCGATGTTCGGTATGCACAGCAGTTGGCAATGTCTAAAGGCCGTGGAACCCGGGTATATATTAATCAGACCAACAATCGATACTACTTAAAATGGAACGATGACACATATATCCCAAATCCAATTGGCGGAGGCAATTTTATTGTTCAATTAGGACAGGGAGATTTTAATAGTGTAGCCATAACCGCAACGGCATTCTCAGGAGGTAGATTAGATTTCAACACTGCTGGCTCTCCTTTAAATCAAGGTGCCAGTTTTTCTGGCATTTTAAATCTTGTAACGCTTAATAATGCTAAAAAGATAGTGGTTACTGCAAACACTGGATTATTAAAAATACAGGATTTATAACAAAATGCCGAGTTCTGAAAGAGGAATGTCACTTGTACAATTAATCATGGTTATTGTGCTTTCCGGCATTTTAGCCAGTTTTTTTGCATATTTGATATTTTATGAAATGGCTACCTATAATTTTGTTACATCCCATCATGAAACCATGCATAACTCCAATAGAGCCATAGAATTTATGTCCCGTGATATTCGACAAATTATGGCGCCTGACAGTATTTTTCATGCTTCTGCTGATTCTTTCAGATTTGCTGATGTGAATGATATCATGATTTCATATAATTTTTTAAACAATCAAATTCAACGCAATGGCGACCAATTAATGCTTCAAGTTCAAGCTTTTCAATTTAATTATTATGATAATAATGGTAATCAGATAAACGTGCCGATAACGAATCCTGCTGATATCAAGAGCATATCTTTAAATTTAAGTACATTAATACAAGGACAACAGTTAACCGTACAAACGAGGATTACACCAAGAAATTTTTAAACATTGATAGATATGAATAAATTATGAATAATATCAATTTAAAAACTAAGCCTTTGAAAACATTAAGGAATACGCAGGGTTATTCACTAGTAGAGATTGTATTTGTAATAATTTTTCTTGGAATGGCATTGACTGCAACCTTGTCCATGACGACTTCTGGTTTAAGAAATAGTGTAAATACTCAATTTGTCACAACCGCCACGAATTTAGCTAATGAAAAGATGGAAGAAATATATGCAGACAAAAAAACAAAAGGATACCCATATATTGTTCAAAACAACTACTCCAGTGAAACCAATCCTGGCGGGAATGTAGGTTATTATCGGTATGTAATCATAACAGATCAAAGCACTTATAAGGAAGTAAAAGTCAAAGTAACTCACGCAGACTTGAATGACTGTATATTAACCGCCTACTTAACAAATTACTAATGAAAATACGGCAATTATTTTCAGACGAAAAGGGATTATCCCTGATTATGGCCATTGTGGTTGGGATCATATTGTCCATAGTGGGTTATGTTACAATTTCAGCAGTCATTGTAGACAGCCAAATTTCAGCTCAACATTTGCAATCTTCGCAGGCATTCTGGTTAGCAGAAAGTGGTATTGAACTTGCTTATCGCTGGCTCCGCTATCAAGATCCACCTCCCGGAGGTATCACACCATTTTTGAAATATGATCATCAATCTGCTGGTGCGGGTACTTTTACAGTCACTATTGATCCCGATAATAATAATACCAACACTTATCTAAAAAAATATAAACTTATTTCAATGGGTGAAGTAGACGACGTCGAACGTAAAATTGAAGTCGCAATGGAAATGACGACATTCAACAAATATGCTTACCTAACTGGTGACGAAGGTGGTACTATCTGGTTTAATACAGGTGATTTGATTGAAGGACCTATTCATAGTAACGATCAAATATCTATTGTTGGTAGTCCGGTTTTTATGGGAAAAGTCACCAGTACTGCCAATTCGTTTAACCAGGGTTCCCCATTTAATCCAGATTTCCAGGATGGTTATCAACTTGGTGTGCCGCCTGTAATATTTCCTACACAACAAGACCTGATGGATAATTATTGGGCGATGAATACTGATCCCCCAGATCTTATAATTGATGCCCGCTTTGGAAAAGATGCAAGTATTGAGTTCAATTCAGATGGAACTTTAACATACAACGTCTGGCATTGGTCAGGTGGTAACAAAATCTATGACATTCAAAATGCAGTAGTAAACGTTGCAGACCTGAACGGATTGGTTTATGTTAAGGGTGATGTTAGAATCAAAGGGACCTTAAATGGTGTTGTCACAGTTGTATCTACCAGTAATATGATAGTCACTAATGATATAGTCTATCAATGTTCTGATGCGAATGGCATCCCGCTTCCAGGATGTGATGACATTTTGGGATTAATTTCGCTCAAGAACATAATTATTAGAGACAATGCACCCAACAGAGACGATGTCATCATCAATGCATCTATTTTAACATTAGATGATTCCTTTACTGTGCAAAATTATAACAGTGGTTCACCTCGTGGTGATTTGACTATTTGGGGCTCTCTTAGTCAAAAAGAACGTGGTCCAGTAGGAACGTTCAGTTGGTGGGGTACGACCGGATATGAAAAAGATTATCATTATGATACCCGATTTATCTCGACCCCACCACCATACTTTCCTGTTACCGGGCAATATCATTTTAATTATTGGAAGGAAGTTACGGATTAACTTAATCAAACGGAATTGAGAGGTGCATAATGCCAATTTTTATTGCAGCCGGACTGTTGTTTCTGATTTTTAGCATCTTATTCTTTTTTGCGCCTGAAATCATAGTGAAACTAA
Organism: uncultured Cytophagia bacterium; assembly: GCA_964539665.1. Taxonomy (GTDB): domain Bacteria; phylum Zhuqueibacterota; class Zhuqueibacteria; order Oceanimicrobiales; family Oceanimicrobiaceae; genus CAZIKB01. The sequence goes on along the minus strand of CAZIKB010000063.1, from coordinate 19,427 downwards.
GTAAAATAGGTAATAAAATGATTTTTACTGATTACAGATCAGTCTCGCATCGTAAATTATCCGGTATCGTACTTTTAATTATGAGTTTCGTGATGTTTTATTTAGGGATAAAATTGTAATGAAAAAAAGGCACATTATTACAATTCGACTTGTACTTTTGACAGTGATTTTAATTGGAATCAAAGTGAATGCGGCAACACTTAATGGTGTAATAACAGACGACACCCTAAAGGTTGCCAATAGTCCGTTTATTGTTACCGGGAATATTTCGGTTCCATCAGGGCAGACTCTCACTATTAATTCAGGTGTTATTTTAAAGTTTAATGACGGTCTTAATTTTACAATAAATGGGACTTTAAATGCAGCAGGTACAGCAGCGGATTCAATTCGGTTTACTTCTAACAATTCATCCCCCAATACCGGCGATTGGAATGGTATAATATTTAGTAATTCCAGTGCGGGCTCTATTAAATATGCAATTGTAGAATTCGCTTCTCAAGGCATAACATCTTCAACTTCGTCACCTACAATCAGTCATTCAAATTTAAAATTTAATAATAATGGAATAGATTGCTTAAATTCATCCACAGCCTTGATTGAATCAAATAAGTTTCAAAATAATGGCAATACCGCGATAAGGTCTAATAACTCCACGCCAACCATCTCAAAAAATGACATACTTAATAATATTGCAGTTTCCTCAGCTATATTATGCACGGCATCATCCCCATGGATAAGTGAGAACATCATTCGAGATAATAATAATACAGCTATTGAATGTGGAAATGGATCAAATCCAAAAATTTGGCAAAACACAGTTGTTCTAAATTCATTCGGTGTACTAATTGACGAAGCTTCATCCCCTATAATTAAAAATAATATAATTGGTCATAACTCAAATCTTGGCCTGGCAATCAATGATGCATTTTCCTCTCCCAGTATAATGTACAACGATTTTTGGTCAAATTCAGGAGGTGATTTATATGGGACACCACCTGAAGTAGGAAGCCTGACAACAACGAATGCCAACGGTGACCCATCCGATATATTTTATAACATATTTTTAGACCCTGTGTTTGTGGATTTAAATAACAGAGATTTTCAAATACAAGCCACATCTCCCTGCATAGATGCAGGGGACCCGTCTAATCCTGCTGGAATAAATATGTGGGGTAGCGCCCCCGATCAGGGCAAATATGAATATGGAACAACGGTGCCAGTGGAATTAGTGAATTTTAAATTCGTGAGTGGTTTGTTAAAATGGACAACCGCTTCGGAAACTAATAATTTTGGCTTTGAAATTCAAAGATGCCGTTCTGAAAATGACCAATTCGTTCAAATAGGTTTTGTTCCAGGTGCTGGCACAACGGTTATTCCTCAATATTATGAATTTCAGGATACTGTACAAAAAGGTTCCTATTACTATCGTCTTAAACAAATTGACACAGACGGCTCATTTGAATTTAGTAAAATCATTAAAGCCGTTTACTCTAATCCAACTTCTTTTGTTTTATTTCAAAATTACCCAAACCCATTTAATCCCTCTACCACTATAACTTTTCAAGTTCCAGACAATTTTTCGTCTACTCAAATCGACAACATGACCATGACTATTTATAACTCACTTGGTCAGGAAGTAATTGTGCTTTTTAATGACAGAAAAAGGCCAGGATCGTATCAACTTCAGTGGAATGGTGTCGATAAATTAGGTAAACCAGTTTCATCTGGCATTTATTTTTACCAATTAAAAGCTGGGGAAAAAGTTCAGACCCGGAGAATGCTTTTAAGTAGATAGAATTTTATTTGTGATCATATGGCGCAAAAGTCATCAATTTCAAGAAGTGCTTTATTTTCTGCACTAATTTATTCTTTATTAATTGGAATGACTGGCTGGGTATGTTCGAAAAATCCACCATTAGATCCAAACCAAAACTCGCAGGGTCCACATACAATTTTAGCGACGATACAAAGTATTCCGACAGAGACTATCCCTGGAGGTACAGCAGTAATTCAGGCATATTTGATGGATCAATCAGGCCAGCCAGCAGCAGGTAGTCTTGTGGAATTTTCCACAACAATGGGGAGCTGCAATCCAGATTCAATATCAACCAATGAGTCCGGCATTGCCACAACCACTTTTACTGCCCCCCAGAATACTGGAAGTGCAATTATCACGGCCTCTTTAGATTCGACGCAAACAAAAACCGTGACAGTGGATGTGAAAAATACGACTCCTCAATCAACAACCATAGGCCCGGAACATGCCAGTATTTTAGCAAACGGTGAAAGTTCTACTAAAATTCTCTCCATCTGGTTAACGGAAGAGAATCAACCTCTGAAGGGAATTCCAATTACTTTTGAAACAACTGCTGGTTCTATTACATCGCCAATTATCACGGACTCATCTGGTATAGCAATCGCAATTTTGACTTCAATTGCCAGTAGGATAAATATATTTGCGCAAATAACCGCGCAAGGCTCTGGCACTAAGGCCACCACGCAGGTTCTTTTTAAAGGACTGGAGTTTACTTTAGACGCCTTACCCGTGAACCTGATTGCAGATGGCAGAAGTATGGCAACGATTACTGCCGTATTGAAGGAGACAAATTCTCACATTGCAATTTCTGATGCTCTAATTACTTTTGGCGCTAATTTAGGTACCATTCCTAATGCAGCTACCACCAATTCAAGTGGAGTTGCAAAAGTTAATTTGACCAGTGAACCGCAAACAGGTACCTCTACTGTCACGGCTACTTATGGACTAGAACTTATAGAAACAGTGCAAGTTCAGTTTGGTGAATCGCGCCCGACCTATTTGAATGTTTCAGCAGAGCCGCCGGTGATAATGGCAGACAATCAAAGCACATCTAAAATAACCGCTATGGTATCTGACCAAACGAACAATCCTGTATCTGACGGCACTCAGGTCATTTTTGATATAATAGACGGGACCGGAACGATTGCATCAAACCAGGTAACAGTTGGCGGCGTGGCTTCCAGCACATTAACAAGCAGTACTCAACCCGATACAGTCACAATTGTAGTACAGGTGGACCAACTCTCTGACACAACTACTGTGCTATATATAGTGGGTGAACCAGCGACAATTAGTGTCACGGCAGATTCATCTTCTTTGCCTGCAGATGGAATTACTTCAACACGAGTCATTGCATACGTATTCGATGTAGTTGGACATGCGGTAGTCGATGGTACAAGAGTGACATTTGGGACAGATATTGGTGATATCACACCAACTGTTCAGACAACTTCCGGGCAAGCCGAGGCTAAATTCACCAGCAGTATTACCGGCATTGCAACCATTCGAGCTTCAGTGGGAGACATTTCTGATGAGCTAACCATACTTCTGCGACCCGGACTGCCTAATAGTATTTTGCTAAGTTACAATCCCACTTCCATTGGGGTTAAAGATTCAGGGCGGAATCAGACTTTGACGATTACAGCAGAGGTGCTCGACAGTAAAAATAATCCAGTAATTGACGGTACTTTTGTTTTGTTTTCAATATATGCCTCTCCTGGAGGAGGAGAATTTTTAAGCAGTGATGAACCTATTCCAACCTTAAATGGTAAAGCACATATTTCATTAAACAGCGGCATTCGTTCAGGCACAGTGAGAATCTTAGCTCGAGTGTTAGATGAGTCAGGTGTTCCTCTGATACCAGAAGTTAGAGCATTGTCAACAGATATCATAATATTTGCTGGTCCGCCATATTTTGAAAATGTGAATGATCGTGGCACCAGTCACCTTTCAGTTGGTGTGGAGCCTTTAAATGTTTATGGGTGGCATATTGTAAACAATACAGCCACGGTTACTGTAGTGGTTGGAGACAAATATAATAACCCGGTTCCTCCAGGTACCGCGGTTTACTTTACGACTACAGCGGGGGTGATTTCAACCTATGCCGGTTACACTGATGCAGAAGGAGTTGCGACTGTAACTATCCACACAGGACAACCCTACCCTACTATTAATCGTTTTTATGAAACATATTATGATCCAAATTATAATTATCATCCGGATTTCATTAATCCAGCAATTATTCCCGGGCCAATTCCTGATTTTGAATTGAGTGAGGTGATTAACTCTGTGGGTGGTCTGGATGAAAACGATGGTATTGTCAGAATTCTGGCGGTCACCGAAGGCGTTGATGCAGACAGCAATTCTACTCGTATTTGGTCGGTTACAAATCTTGTTTTTTCTGGTCGAATAACGACTTTTAACATTTTAGTATCAAAGACCGTGTTGCACCCGACAGAATCAGCATTTATTGATTTTCAAGTTTATGATATCAATGGCAATCCAATCGTTCCAGGATCTGTAATTTCAATTACCGCCGAAGGCGGCAAGCTTTCCTGGTCAAGTATGACTACTGATGATCCTGGTATTACTCATTACCAGGTGATACTTACGAATAACATTGATCCCAACGATCCTGAGGCAAAGCCTGTTACAACACCGGTGACTATACTCGTCGAAAGTCAAAATGGTAGAGTATTAAAGATGACTCACCCAATTCACTTGTTAATAGACTAAAGAAATTGAAAAGTAATCGAAAAAACTATTCACTATTTCTCGTTTTAATTTTTTGTTTATTGCCTATTTATGCTGAGATTGCAGCCCAGCCGGCTGGCAGCCCTGTTTTTTCACAAAGCCACCGGGAATTTACATTTAGTTTCAATGGCGGTTATTTAAGAAAAAATATCTATGGCGTTCACAATGATTCACCGCGATTATTAGTAAAAAGCCTATTTGGTTTAGCTAAATTTGTAGACGTTTTTGGTGAAATCGGATTTGTCAAATTAAATCTAACAACTTCAGGCGAATCACAGTTTACTTTTAAAGATAAATATCATTTAGCATTTGGTGGTGGTATAACACTGCGCTATTTGAATTTTAAACGCATTAGATTTTCGTTATTTGTAAGCGGCCGGATATTCAGATTCACCAGCAATCCTTCTTCAGAAAAGATTGCCAATATATCCAGCTCAGAAATAGAACAATCACTCGAAATGAGATACGATTGGAGAGAAGTAACTTTTAATTCTGGTTTCATCAAAGGTTTGGGCTTTGCGAATATTTTTAGCGGCATTCAGGGAAAATTGATTCAACGTCACGAAACCAAAATCAGCAAATTTATCATTGCAGGTGGAGTCGATTCAGAAAATCAAACTTTTGGAGAATACAAAAGTGGTCTGCAAATTAGTCCTTTTTGGGGTATAGATATACTATTGCCATCAAGATTTACCATAAGTTTAGAACTAATTGCAATCAGTAAAACAGACTTTAATATTAATGTTGGAATCAGCCAAACAGGAAAACCCTAAATTGCAGCATAGAAATTATGACTATTTTATTACATTGACTAAAATTCTTGCATTTTTGAAGAAATATTATCTATATTAACACCAGAGAAGAAATTAATTACACAAATGTAATTTGACTTCATGCAAATAATTTCTTAAAATTCCGATTAGTGGATATTTGGGATTTGGTTATTAAGAAATCGATTTCTTGTCTTATAAATAGAATTTTTATTTTTATTACCTTAACGTAAGGTTTACACTTTATGAAATTAAAAAAACCCGCCAAACATGATAAAATTCGTTTAATTTTCTTTTCATCATTTGATTCTGATATCCATCAATTTGATTTTAATTTGCAGCGTCTTTTTCTAATCTTTTTATTTGCTTCATTTTTTATAGGTTGCGTGTTCATAACTTCTGCAACAATTAGCAATAGTCTGTATGATGACGGTTCAAAAGCTAAACTTGAGAAATCTAATGCTTATTTAAATGAACAAGTTGTTAGACTTCAAGATGATATTAAAAATCTCGATGATAAATTAAATGTTTTAGTAGAGAATACTGAGGATTTAGAAGTGTTAGTTGGTTTAACTTCATCCACCAGCGATAGTGATTTTATTGCCAACTCACTCAATTCACAGAGCCTTGTGGATTTGTCCTATCTCCCCATTGAGCATGAATATGAAACGGATGAAATGTCTAAATATCTGGCAGTTCTCGAATCAAGAATGAAAAACACATTGAATGTTCAAGGCGTCATTGAAGATAATTTTTTGAAAACGCAACAAGAATTAATACATGTTCCGTCAATTCGCCCGTTACATGGAGGGAGAATCGCAGATAAATTTGGTATTCGCAAAGATCCATTTGTAGAACGTGTAAAACATCATAACGGCATTGATATAACAGCTCGTCATGGTACAAAAATATATGCTGCTGGTTCAGGGGTGGTCGCATTTACCAGGGCTCGCTACAAATTGAATAAAGGCTATGGCAAGGTTATTATTATTAACCATGGCTTCGGATATAAAACTTTGTACGGTCATCTTTCAAAAATATTAGTCAAACCCGGACAAAAAGTTGACCGTTGGGATGCCATTGGTCTTTCAGGCAGTACAGGTCGCGCGACAGGCCCGCATTTACATTATGAAGTCTGGAAAAATGGTAAAGCACAAAATCCTGAAAATTTCATTTTAAATTAATAGATTACTTCATATAGAGTCCCGAAGAAATTTTGCATGTGCATCAACTTAAGGCTAAATTCCACTTCTTAGCAAAGGGGAATAGTAAATAAAGCTTAAGATGACGCGCATGCAAGAAATTTCGGGAAAGTATGCTCCCCACCCCCATCATAACTGACCTTTTGCAAATGACCCAACTTTTTTGTTGACTACAACTAAATAATTGCTTTAATTTCATAAATTAATTACAACTCAGTTACATTTCTCTACATAGACTGCGTATGCAGAAATAGTATGTATGCCTGGCTCTGCTGTTAGGTTTTGGCTTCAAGCATTAAACAGCGAAGAAAGAAATCAGGATATGTTAGTTACTCATTAGAATCAGTAATGCAAAAACATCCCTTGAAGAATAACCTGAACTTCCCATTTTATTATGCATCAATGTTTTTGAATCCATATGGTTAACACTATATTAGAAAAATCAAACAGGAAATTTATTAAATCCAATTCCCAAACTAAAACGAGTGAGGTTTTTATGAAATCCAAATCAAATTTCAAGCGTCGGTTGTTCATTTCAATTTTTCTACTTATCACATCTGCTTTTGTTCATGGACAACAAAAGAGATCCCTCGACCACGACGTCTATGATTTTTGGAACCGGATCAACGAGAACTCTATTTCTGAGAACGGTAGATGGCTGACCTGGTATTACGGACCAGAAGACAAAGATGCTACATTGCAGATCAAAAATTTAGCCAGCGAGCAAACACATACTTACGCGAGGGGCGAACTGGCTGCTATTACCAACGATTCGAAATTTGCAGCTTTCCTGATAAAAGCCCACACGGATTCAGTGAAGAAAGCCAAACAGGATAAAAAGAAACCCGAGGAAATGCCAAAAGATACTTTAGGCATCACCAATCTGGATTCGGGTGAATTCATCCGCATCGCGCGGGTGAAATCGTTTAAGATGCCAAAGGAAGGCAGCGGCTGGATCGCATATCATCTGGAAAAATCCATTGCAAAGAAAGACACCTCAAAAACCGAAGAAAAGAATAAGGAGAAAAAAGCCAAAAAGAATGATAAAAAAGATAGCAAAAAGAAAAAAGCTGAAGGTACAAAGTTAGTGTTACGTAACCTGGCTACCGGTGCCGAAACCCGTTTTTCAGACGTCTCCACCTATCTCTTTTCAGAAGACGGTAACTGGCTGGTTTATACTGCTGCAAACAAAGACAGCACAGCCGATGCAATCTATGTCGTTGAAGTCAATTCAGGCAAAGCCACCGAAATTTTAACAGGCAAGGGCGACTACAAACAAGCTGTAATCGATAAAGCCGGCAAACAGGTTGCGTTTCTATCAAATCGAGATGACTTTCAATCGAAACAACCAGCGTATACTCTTTATTATTGGCGCATCGGATCAGGGGCTTCTAAAGCCATAGCTGCCGAAGGTACGGCAGGCTTACCTAATTCCTGGTGGGTGAGCGAGCACGGTAAAGTGAGTTTTTCAGAAAACGGCAAACGCATACTTTTTGGGACAGCCCCACGTCCAGAACCCGAGCCAGAAGAAGAGCCTGAGGATAAAAAAGTCACCGTGGATATCTGGAACTGGAAAGACCCCTATCTGCAGCCCATGCAGCTCAAACAAGTTAAACAAGAACGCGAACGCAGCTATCTTGCTGTGGTTCATCTTGACAATGGGCGTATCGTGCAATTGTCCACTATTGACATTCCGCAGGTAGAAGTGGGAAACGAAGGCAATGCAAACATGGCGGTTGGCCATTCAAATTTACCTTATCGACAGCTTATTTCCTGGGATTCGCCTGGGTATTACGACGTCTACCTCATAGATGCAACAACCGGCAAAAGTCGATTGGTTGTTGAAAAGTTGCAGTCCAGAGTGCAAATATCACCGGCAGCCAGGTACCTTACCTGGTGGAATCGTGCGGATTCTTCATGGTATGCATTGGATGTTAAAAAGAAAAAACCAGTTAATCTAACAGGACAACTTCCACAAAATGTTTATGATGAAATACATGATAGGATATTTAATCCTAATCCTTATGGCAGCGCTGGCTGGACTGATAAAGACCAATTATTTCTCATTTATGATAAATATGATATCTGGGCTACTGATCCTACTGAGAAACGTCAACCGTGGTCAATAACAGAAGGAGTTGGACGTAGAGACAACTTACGTTTCCGTTATGTTAAGCTTGATCCAGAAGATAGGGCTATTAATCCCAATACCCCCATGCTGCTCTCGGCATTTCATGACTACAAAAAGTCCAGCGGATTCTATCGGGATAAAGTTTCAGGCACCAAATCTCCGAGCCAACTTGTGATGATGGATCACAGATTTTCAAGACCAAAGAAATCTAAAAACGCCAATATCCTGTCCTTCACTCGTTCAAGCTTTGTGGAGTTTCCAGATTTGTGGACAAGCGAAATCGATTTAAGTAATATGCAAAAAGTGAGCAATGTAAATCCGCAGCAATCAGAATACCTCTGGGGCACGGCAGAACTTACCGAATGGACTTCACTGGACGGCATTCCATTACAGGGTATTTTATACAAGCCAGAAAATTTTAACGCAAAAAAGAAATACCCCATGATGGTGTATTTCTATGAACGTAGCTCACACAATCTGCATCGACATCGAACGCCGGGCGCTGGTGGTTCAAGTATAAATGTCACTTTTTATGTCAGCAGAGGCTACGTGGTATTTATTCCAGATATTCCATACAAGGTTGGTTATCCCGGCGAAAGCGCCATGAATGCCGTCGTGCCCGGGGTGACACATTTGATTAAACTGGGATTTGTTGATGAAAAAAACATCGGTGTGCAAGGGCACAGTTGGGGTGGATACCAGATTGCCTACATGGTGACACGGACGAGTATTTTTAAGGCCGCCGAAGCCGGTGCGCCTGTTGCAAATATGATCAGCGCGTACGGTGGAATTCGCTGGGGCACAGGTATGAGCCGCATGCACCAATACGAGCGCACGCAAAGTCGTATCGGCGGCTCACTATGGGAATACCCAATGCGGTACATGGAAAACTCGCCGATATTCTGGGCGGATAAAATCGAAACGCCGGTTTTGATGCTGCACAATGATAAAGACACAGCCGTGCCCTGGTATCAGGGGATTGAGTTTTTTGTGGCTCTGAGGCGTTTGGGCAAACCAGTCTGGCTGTTTAATTACAACGGCGAACCGCATGGTCTCCGTAAACTTCAAAATAAAAAAGACTGGGCAAAACGATTGCAGCAATTTTTCGATCATTATCTGCAAGGCGCACCAGAGCCGGTCTGGATGAAAAAAGGCGTACCCGCCATCCAAAAAGGTAAGACGCTGGGTCTTGAGACATCCACGAATGGTATGTAGTGAGAATAAACATTTCGATAGTTGGATTGTTTACAACAGAATCACGGCGCGCTAAAGCTCAGTGAATAAAATTTAAAGTGACTAAAGTTTGAAGTTTAGATTAAAGAAATTTACAATAAAATAATTTTTGCATAAAAAACGAAGATTGAACTCTCAACAGATTAGCGCAACGCGTAAAGCGCATAGCGCAATGTTCGTTGCGTCGTGCTAAATCGTTAGTAATCTAAATATGAAGGAGTTAGTCCATGTCTTTTAAATTATCAATGTTTTTGTCTGGTTTACTGAAAACACTTAACAAACAATCCAGGAAGTGTTTCACTATCCTGATGCTTGCCTCTCTCCTGCTCCCTGCCCTTACTCAAGCCGAGGTGCTGCGAGTACAGGTCGATTCACGCGAGCCGGTGCTAAAAAGTAAAGAGTATGGAAAGTATGGCGCTTATGAGCTGGTAAGAGGGCGAATCTACTTCGGCTATGATCCAGCTAATCCCATGAATGTCCGAATCGTAGATATAAATCTCGCTCCGCGCAACTCAGACGGTTTGGTAGAATCATGGGCTAATTTCGTGGCGCTGAAACCGGTGGACAACCAGAAAGCTCGTGGAGTTGCGCTTGTCGAAGTGAGCAATCGTGGCGGTAAATTTTCCATGCGCTATTTCAACCGGGCACCCAGCCGCAGCCTGGAGGCTGACAATCCTGAGGATTTCGGCAATGAATTGCTCATGCGCCAGGGAGTCACAGTAATCTGGGTCGGCTGGCAGTTTGATGTCCCCCTGCGTGAAGGTATACTCAGACTGCATGTTCCCAGAGCCCAAAACTTAGACGGCTCCCATATTTTCGGGCTAGTGCGCAGTGACTGGACAGTTGACGAAACCGTCAACACGCTAAAAATCAGTCATAGAAACCATATCCCCTATCCAGTCGCTGACCCGAACCATCCGGACAATGTGCTCACCGTGCGTGACGGCAGAGATGCGCAGCGACAGGTCGTAAATCGTGATCTCTGGCAATTTGCACGGGAGGAGGACGGCAAAGTTGAACCGGATAGCACAAACATTTATATGGCCGCAGGCTTCGAAGCCGGTAAGATTTACGAATTGGTCTATCGTGCAAAAGAACCGGCAGTGGTTGGCTTAGGATTGGCGGCGATTCGGGATGTCATTTCTTATGCAAAGTATAACGACCAGAGCCTTTTTCCTGTACAGTACGGTCTTGCTGCCGGTGTATCGCAAACCGGCCGCTTCTTACGCCACTTCCTGTATCAAGGCTTCAATACAGATGAAAAGAGCCGTAAAGCTTACGATGGACTTATGATTATCACAGCCGGCGCTGGACGCGGCAGCTTCAACCACCGATTCGCTCAGCCTTCGCGTGACGCGCATCGCTATTCGGCTTTTTTCTATCCTACTGATATTTTTCCATTTACCAGCCGTATTCAGCAGGACCAGGAGCTATGGAAATCCGATGGATTGCTCGCCCATTTGCACAATCCAGCGCACGCACCCAGGACATTTTATATCAATACCGGTTATGAGTATTGGGGCCGGGCGGCTTCACTCATTCATACAACACCTGACGGTACGGCAGATGTGGAGCCTATGGCGCACGAACGCATTTACCACCTTGCCAGCGGTCAGCATTTCGTGGGAAGGTTCCCTCCTCCTGAAAACTCCCGAATTAATGATGCCACTATATTTCGTGGCAATCCTCTTGATTTCAGTGTAAATTACCGGGCATTGTTGGTACGGCTCACCGAATGGGTCGAGAAGGATACCCCGCCGCCGGCCAATTCCTTTCCGCGTATAGATAACAGCAGCATGGTCGCGATTGCAAAAGTGAATTTTCCCAAAATTCCAGGATTGACCTTTCCGCAAACCATTCACATTGCCTATCGTGATGACTACGGACCACGCTGGTCGCACGGCATCATCGACAATCAACCGCCAAAACTGAAGAATCCATTTCCCTCTCAGGTATCGCAGGTAAATGAGTTTGGGAATGAAATAGCCGGCGTACGCAACGTGGAAATTCGAGTACCTCTGGCAACATACTCACCCTGGAATCTGCGTGCCGGTTTTGAGGGCGGGCAACACGAATTAATTAACTTTCTCGGCACATTTGCACCTCTTTCACAAACGGAAATCGAAAGGACTCGGGAAAAAGACCCACGACCAGGTATCAGCTCTCTCTATTCATCCCGGCAAGAATATTTAAAACTAATTCGGAAAGAAGCCGGGAATCTGGTTAATGAAGGCTTCCTGTTACCGGAGGATGTGGATTACGTTGCAGAGCGTGCGGGGCGTTGTTGGGAATGGATTTTTGAGGCAGGGAGTAATTGATGAATCCAGCAGATTCGCTGGCTCCATTATTATTAGTAAAACCATAATGTAAAATCCTTGACAGAGAGTTTATTATTTTTTATTATAATAGAATATAATGAAGAGGAAAGCAATGAAGAAATACATAATTGGTGTTTTAGGTCTTGCCGTACTTGTTGCAGGTTGGTGGTCATACAAATTATTCTGGGGCAAACCTCTGAATATCAATCAATTTTACAAACGAGTATTAATCGAATTGTAAATAATTATATTGACCAAAACCAAAAATTAATATCAATTAAAATTAATCAAGGAGAAACGTATCATGTTAGAATTATTTTTAAACAAGTCTTATCGCCAAAATAAAATGTTCTTCGTTCTAATCATTGGCATGTTTTATTTAGGCGGTAATATTCTGTTCAGTCAAACCGCACCAGCGCCAAAGTATCAAATGCCGCCTAAAGCCCTGGCCGATTTGGTTGACGCACCGCCAACGCCAAATGTGGATATCGATCCGACCAATACCTGGCTGCTTATTTTGGAAAGACCTAATTTAGAATCCATCGAAGTGCTGGCACAGCCTGAACTTCGTATTGCCGGAGTCCGTATTAATCCCCGTACGAACAGCCGCAGTCGACGCAGCTATTACACTGGCATGAAGCTGAAAAGTATTACAGGCGGAGAAGACATTGCCATAGTTGGTTTACCGGAAAGCGCTCGCATTCGAAATGTCAACTGGTCGTCTGATGGCAATCAGATCGCTTTTTTGAACGAAGTCGAAAACGGCCAGAATCTGTGGGTGGTTGACGTTGCCTCTAAACAGGCAAGGATGCTGATAGCAACGAAGATAAACAGTGTCTCTGGAGCACCATTCCATTGGCTTTCGGAAAATAAATCTCTCATCTGTAAGGTTATCCCGGCAGACCGCGGTGAAGCTCCTGCTGCTCCTGTGGTTCCCGCAGGTCCGGTCATTCAGGAAACCACTGGCAAAAGAGCGCCGGCAAGAACCTACCAGGATTTGCTTAAAAACGAGCATGACGCCGCTCTGTTTGAGTATTATATGCAGGCACAAATTATGCAGGTTAACCTAGATGGTAAAAACTCTAAATTAGGTTCAGCCAATTTAATCGGACGCGCCGAACCTTCCCCGGATGGTAAATATTTAGTGGTCGAAACAGTACACAGACCCTTTTCTTATATCGTACCAGTTTACCGCTTCCCAGCCCTAGTGGAAATCTGGGATCTTGCCGGTAAGGTAGTCAAACAAATTGCTGATCTACCTTTGGCTGAAGAAATTCCCATTGGACGCGGCGCTGTTCCAACTGGTCCACGCTCAATTGATTGGCGTTCAGATGCACCGGCCACCCTGTACTGGACAGAAGCTCAGGATGACGGAAATCCCAGAAAAAAAGCCGAGATAAGAGACCATATCTACACTCTGTCAGCGCCCTTTTCAGCAACGCCGAAATTGCTCGCTTCGCTTGGAAATCGTTTCAGCGGCATTCGATGGGGCAATGCAAATCTGGCTTTGGTCTCTGAACGGTGGTGGAAAACTCGCAATATTCGCACCTGGATTATTAAACCCGATGCAGGAAAAGTCGAAAAAACATTGTTGTTCGATTACTCCTGGCAAGACCGCTATAATGATCCCGGCGCCCCGATGACGGTGACAAATTCTGAAGGTCACCGGGTGTTACTAATGGGAAACGAAGGGAAGACGCTTTATCTGACCGGGGCCGGCGCATCTGCTGAAGGCGACAGGCCTTTTTTGAATGAATTAGATTTGACCACCAAAAATACAAAACTCTTATGGCGCTCAGAAGAACCCTATTATGAATACCCCATTCGATTGTTGAATATTGAGGAATTACAATTATTAACACTTCGTGAAGCGAAAGACGAGCCGCCAAATTATTTTATGCAAAACATAAGCAAAGAAAAGACCGACAGGATTACCCGTTTTCCCCACCCAACGCCTCAATTGGCAGATGCTCAAAAAGAACTCATTCGTTATAAACGCGAGGATGGAGTCGATTTATCGGCTAACCTGTATTTACCCCCTGGCTACAAACCTGAAGACGGACCCCTGCCCATGATGGTATGGGCTTATCCGCGGGAATTCAAAAGTAAAGATGCGGCTAGTCAGGTCATCGGTTCTCCCCATCGCTTTGTACGGGTGAGCCCGACCTCGGCTGTTGTCTGGTTGGCTATGGGATATGCAGTCCTGGATGGCGCGACTATGCCCATTATAGGCGAAGGTGATAAAGAATCCAATGACACCTACATCGAACAACTGGTTTCCAGCGCTAAAGCTGCAGTGGACGAAGTCGTACGCCGCGGCGTGACTGAGCCGGGACGAATCGCCGTTGGCGGGCATTCTTACGGTGCATTTATGACCGCCAACCTTTTAGCTCACTCCGACTTATTCAGCGCCGGGATTGCCCGCAGCGGCGCGTACAATCGCACTCTGACGCCATTTGGTTTTCAAGCTGAAGAGAGAACGTATTGGGAAGCTCCGGAAATCTACTTTCAAATGTCACCCTTTATGCATGCAAACAAAGTAAACGAACCAATATTGCTCATTCATGGTGAAGCAGATAATAATTCCGGAACGTTCCCAATTCAGAGTAAACGCTTCTATGCCGCGATCAAAGGTCATGGCGGTAAAGCACGATTGGTGATGCTGCCACATGAAAGCCATGGCTATCGATCCAGAGAATCCATTATGCACATGCTCTGGGAAACGAACCAGTGGATGGAGAAATATGTGAAAAATATATCGGCTGAAGAAAAAGTAACAGACAAAACGAAATCAGCGAAATAAGTGGTTATCAGGGAATAGGGATATATAGTATAAAGCAGATATTATCATTATCGTTAACTTATACCTTATATCCCTGTACCCTGTTATCTCAAGTACTGTCATCTCTTTATTTTTTTGTTTGGATTATTATGCTACTAAATAAATACAATTTCATAGCCAGCATTTTAGCGCTATCTTTTATATTATTATCTTGCTCCGATGAAAATCAAATGCGAGAAAGCGATTCTTCAGTACAGTCTAACTCACAGGGCACTGAGGAATTCAATCCCGGCACAGGTAACTGGCCGTCATTCCGAGGAGAATATGCCTCCGGTGTAGCTGATGGTCAGAATCTGCCTGATCACTGGGATGGTGATAGTCTCGTTAATGTCAAATGGAAAGTACGCATTCCAGGCCTGGCGCATTCCAGTCCGGTGATTTGGGAGGAAAAACTTTTCGTAACTTCAGCCAAAAGCAGTAAACCTGACGCTTCTTTTCGGCATGGACTGTATGGTGATGGCGATGCTTCAGAGGATGTTTCAATTCACCAATGGCAAGTCCACTGTCTTGACAAAAAAACCGGTAAAATACTTTGGGAGCAAACTGCCTATAAAGGCGCGCCCAAAGAAAAACGCCACATCAAGGCCACTTATGCTAACTCAACCCCGGCAACAGACGGCCGCTATGTCGTGGCGTTCTTCGGATCGCACGGGCTGTACGCTTATGATGTTGATGGCAATTTTCTCTGGAAAAAAGACTTTGGCCATCTGGATGTCGGCGCTTATGACGTACCCAGTTTTGAATGGGGTACCGCCAGCTCGCCGATCATTTATGAGAATCTGGTTATTGTGCAGTGCGACACCCAGGGTGAAGATTTCGTCCTGGCTTGCGACATCAAGACCGGCAGAACCGTCTGGAAGACCCTTCGTGATGAGCTGCCTTCCTGGGGTACTCCGACTATTTATCCAAATCCAGGACGAATTGAGCTCATTACAAATGCTTCCCATTTTATTCGCGGATATGATCCATTAACAGGGCAGGAACTCTGGCGGCTTGGCGGCAGTTCTCAGATTACCGCCCCCACTCCAATCTTTTCGAAAAATCTTATTATTGTAGCCAGCGGCCGCCGGCCTGAAAGACCCATTTTTGCCATTCGAGCCGGCGCCAATGGAAATATAACGCTGGCAAATGATTCTACCTCAAACAAATTCGTCGCCTGGAGCAAAGTCCGCCGCGGCTCTTATATGCCAACGCCAATCATCTATCGCGGCTATTTATATGTCTGTGCAAATAACGGTCTTTTCGATTGCTACGAATTAGAGACCGGCAACGAAATCTATCGCCAGCGTGTAACCCACAGTGGCGGCGGATTCAGCGCTTCACCGGTAGCGGCAGACGGTAAAATTTATTTACCAGGTGAGGACGGCGACATCTTCATTGTCAAAGCCGGGCCTGAATTTGAGGTCCTCGGTGCCAACTCCATGGGTGAGCGACTCATGGCTACTCCCGCCCTTTCTAAAAGGGTGATGTATGTGCGGGCTGAGAAGCATCTGTTTGCTATCGGGCAGTAATTCAGTTAAATTTCTGAATTATGTAATCAACAAGCGGGATTTTTTCAGATGAAGACGTCGGAAATATTGAGGCTATGCAGAACTTCAAACAGCCATCATGGTTAGTATTTCTTAATCCAATTTTAGGAGTAGTTGGAATTATTTTGGGTTCACGGCTAAAAAGGAATTCAGAAACAGACATCTGAAGAGGAGCAGCCTGCACCGTTTCCATTGAGACAGGCGGAGACTCTCAGAGAAAGAACTGTCCGAAAACTGAAGTCACTTCCGTATCAACCAATCTTTCCATTCTTCGAAAGTTGAACCTTATTAGTTGGATAAAATGTTATAGAATTATAAAAAACAATATTCACAAAAAGAAAGGATGAATTGATTCATGTTTAATAAAGATGGTACTTTCAATTTTCATGACGAGATTATGGAACTTGCTGAGAAATTCTGCCAGGAATGGCAACAGCGCAGCGGATCATTTAAGAATGAACTCGAAGGTGCGCTAGTTTTAAGTTTTACTCTAAACACGCTAAAACATGATTTAGAAGAATTACTCGGCCAGCTTGAACATCAACCAATTTTTAAAGGCATTTCTCCCAAAGAAGTTTACGAAAGAGGTGAATTTGGCAAGGAAAGCCCTAAAGGCTTGCATGATTCGGATATTTCCAAAATTATTCAAAATGCTCTATTGCGCCTGCGTCGAAAATGAAATAATCATAAAATATAAGTGAGCTAAATCACGGGTTTGGAGGTTACATAAAACTCAGGAGGTTCACAATGAGAAGAAAACAACCTTCCAGTACTTCTGGAAAAACCACTGGGATCCAGGCACCTAATAAACTTGTCAAGAAATTGATACTATCGTCTGCTTTTCTACTTTTTAGCATCACAGCCATGTCTTGTGAAAAAGCAGCATCCAGTGATTGGCCACAATTCCGAGGGCCAAATGGGTCAGGAATTAACGAAACCACAGGACTACCCATCGAGTTTGGACCCGACAAAAACGTTGTCTGGAAAACAGATATTCCTGATGGTTATTCGTCGCCAGTTTTCACAAAGGACTTAATCTTCATTACTGCTTTTGAAGGAGAAAATCTGCTGACCATGTGCCTCAACCGCACGAATGGTGAAATCATCTGGAGAAAGAAAGCTCCCAGACCCCGGAATGAAAAACTGGACCATCGTAACTCGCCAGCCTCACCTTCTCCGGTTACAGATGGAAAGCAGGTTTATGTCTTTTTTCCAGATTTCGGTTTGCTGGCGTACGACCTCAAAGGTGAGGAGCTCTGGCATCTGCCGCTTGGACCGTTTAACAATATGTACGGTATGGGCGCTTCACCGATTTTGGCAGAAAATAAAGTGATTCTTGTTTGCGACCAGAATACCGATTCGTTCATCATTGCGGTGAATAAAAATGATGGTAAAGTAATTTGGAAAAAGGAACGTCCTGAAGCCAAAAGCGGCCATTCTACGCCTGTGGTTTACCGGCCTGGTACTGGTGAAACACAAATCGTTGTGCCCGGCTCTTTTCAGCTTACTTCTTATTCAGCGGTAACCGGAGATAAGCTCTGGTGGGTAAGAGGTCTTTCATTTGAGATGAAGTCAACGCCTGTATTCATGAATGACATTTTATTCATCAATGGCTATGGTTCGCCGATGAATGAGCCGGGTAACCAGGTCAAAGTACCTGCCTGGGAGGAGATTCTGTCAAAACAAGATGTTGATGGAAATGACTTACTGACTAAGGAAGAGGTGACTGAGGAGCCTGTAAAATCCTGGTTTGGTTTTGTGGATCTCGCCGGTGACGGCCATCTGGATGCAGAGGACTGGAATTATTGCCGCGCAGCGCTCGCCAGTTTAAACGGCATGCTGGCCATTCGCCTGGGTGGAAGCGGTGACATGACTGAAAACAACATGGTCTGGCAATATCGTAAATCAGTACCCCAGCTTCCTTCTCCGCTGCTTTACAAAAATATTCTGTATATGGTTAACGATGGCGGAATTGCAACCTCTTTCAATCCTAAAAATGGCGAGGTCATAAAACAGGGCCGTCTCAAGGGAGCCGTGGACCAGTACTATGCTTCCCCGGTTGCAGCCGATGACAAAGTGATCATGGTCAGCCGTCGGGGGAAAGTAAGTGTGCTGAAGCCGGACGGTAGTCTCGAAGTAGTGGCAGTAAATGATCTCAAAGAACAATGCTACGCCACACCCGCTATTGCAGACGGTAGAATCTACATTCGAACGGTGAAAACGCTCTATTGTTTTGGACAGGTTCAGTAGGGAGCAAAAGATGGCGAACAGAGAATCTTTATTGAAAGAGCAAATTAAGAGGTTTAGTCATGCTGTTGAGGATTTCACACTCAGCGTGACTCCTTTGACAGAAAATATGCTTCTTAGAAAACTCGGAAGCTGGTCACCACGAGACATTCTGGCTCATTTGATTGGCTGGAACCGATACATAATTGAAGGAAGCGAGCAATTAAAAAGAGGAGAACTGCCTTTTTATGACATTGATCCCGGAGAGAATTACAGCAATGTGAATGCTGTGCTTGTCAGCAAATACTCCTCTGAAAACAAACAAGAGCTGCTTGATGAACTCCAAACATCTGCCCAGGAATTGCAACAATTTCTAAACTTGCTGAATCCCACTGACTTGGAACGTGATTTCGGCGTCAGGCACAATGGAGTTGTAATAACAATTCAAAATACAGTAGATGAGTATATTGAAGATTATGTACACCATAGAAAACAAATCAAAGAATTGATTAAGTGACAAGTTACACAGTTTTATCATAACAGCTTATCAGGTAAGGTAGTGTCAAAAGTTTTATGAAAAAATGAAGAGTATTAAAGTGAGAATCA
>CAZIKB010000062.1:0-37022 GCA_964539665.1 uncultured Cytophagia bacterium | reverse complement strand
CACGTGCCGGATTGTCCGGCTTGCCTATATTAGCTTTGCTTGGCGCACTCATGATGTCCTCTATGAATTGTTTTAGTAAAATTAATTTGTAACGGCTAGCCTGAATAAAAGAGCACTGGAATGCCCCAAAACTCTCAGCTTAATTGAGTTGGTTGTGGAAATTAGTCCTGAATCTTCTCTCGGAACGGTTTCCGCAACCATCTCAAGTATTCATTTTCTTTTCATTTATTGAATTGAGAAGCACAGACTTTAGCAGACTATAACTCAAAAGACGTGCCACATAATAAGGAGAAGAATAACAAGTATTTTAACGCACTGTTATATTTGAGTTTAATAAAGGAGTGAAATGAAGCAGGATTCCCGATACAAAGACGACAATTTCGCAACAAAACTGCGAAATACTGGGAGCACTCGTCCAGGATTTGGGACAAACGAAATAGAATCAGCAGCTTATGGCAAGCTGATCAAAATCGCAATAAAGTTACGAAAATTTGTGGCCGTAAGTAAGGCATTAACATCTCTCGCTTCAATAACGTGCGAATCTACTTTTACAGCAAACCCTTACATGTCGAATCTTTTTAGCTTTAAGAAATGTGCTTTGAGCGAGCGTCTCTGCAAATAGAACAAAGATTCCTCCTGAAAGACAGTTCCAGTACTTTATGCTTGACCTCAAACGAGTGGGAAATATTAGTAAGATATTCGCTTGGGACGCGAGATACCAAGCTTTTTCATGCGGTAGCGGATGAGTTGTTCCGAGGTCTGGAGGGCCAGCGCCGTTTTTGACTGATTCCAGTTGTTCTCTGCCAGTGTCTTGCGGATGATCCGGTGCTCGCTCTCCTGGAGCTGTTGCTTTAATGACTTGCCGTCGCCAACCTTCTGAGCATCCGAAAACTCACGATATTCATCCATTAAATCGGCCGGAAGCATTTCCTTGTTCAGGGTGGCGGTTTCGGACTTTGATATTGTCACCAACCGTTCCACGAAATTCTCCAATTCGCGGATGTTTCCAGACCAGTTCCTCCGCCGCAGAAATCTCAGAAGTGAGCCGTGAAAGGATTGCGCCTTCTTCTGTTGCTGTTGGGAGAATATCAGAAGAAAGTGATTTGCGAGCAGAGGAATATCATCGCGCCTTTCATTTAAAGTGGGGATTTGTATGGGGTAGACGTGTAGCCGGTAATACAAATCTTGCCGAAATGCCTGCTGGGCAACGAGTGTTC
The DNA here is from genome assembly GCA_964539665.1 of uncultured Cytophagia bacterium. Lineage (GTDB taxonomy): Bacteria > Zhuqueibacterota > Zhuqueibacteria > Oceanimicrobiales > Oceanimicrobiaceae > CAZIKB01. The sequence continues at coordinate 35,805 of CAZIKB010000062.1, read as the reverse complement.
GCAAGGAGGCACTGCAAGCGGCGATGACCCGCACATCCACTTTGACTGGGTTATTGCTGCCCACGGGCCGCACTTCTCCTTCTTGCAGCACACGCAGTAGTTTGGCTTGCATCTCGTAAGGCAGATTACCAACCTCGTCCAAAAACAAGGTACCCAGGTGGGTCTTTTCGATTAGCCCCAGCCGGTCGTGGGTTGCCCCGGTAAAAGCGCCTTTGACATGACCAAACAATTCGCTTTCGATAAGATTCTCTGGAATGGAGCCGCAGTCGATGGCCACAAACGGATGCTGCTTGCGTGCGCTAAATTTATGGATGGCGCGGGCAATGAGCTCCTTGCCGGTGCCGCTTTGACCTTCCAGCAGTACACGCACATCACAGCGGGCGGCAGCTTCTATCGCTCGTAACAGTTCAATAAATTGCCGGCTTTTGCCCAGCAGCCCGGTGGATTCATATTTCGATACCAACGCAATTTCCGGCATGGGCGGATTGAAATACTCCTGTATTTTTTGCGCGTTGCTTAAAAAAGGCGCGGTAATGGCAGCCATTTTTTCAAAAAGTAGTAGGTCGTTTTCGGAAAATCTGCTGTTGCCAATTTTATTTAGCGCCAGTAAGTAACCAGCGGTCAATCCTTCGCTGTGCAAGGGAACGCACATAACCGACTGAACAGCATCATCTCCAAAAACATCCTTCCTAAAACGGCTATCTTTTTTTACATCCGGACTCAAGAAAGATTCTTTCTTTTTTGATACCCAGCCAGTAACGTTGGCGTGCACTAACCGGTAACGCTTTTGAGCAGTTTGTGAGCCTTCCTTCACAATAGTTTTTACGGTATTTTGCGTGCGCGGATTGATCATCATTATCGAAACGGCTTCTGCATCAAATAAAAAGCATGTCTTGGATGAAACAAGACGGAGTATTTCCTCGAAGTCATTTTGCTGGCCGAGAATGGCTGCCAATTCGAAGAGGATTTCTGATTTATTTCTACTGGTTTCCATAGTTCAAAGGTTAGAGGCCCAGAAGGATGCGGAGCCAATCTTCTGTCGCTGATAATGTGGTTGGGGACACTTTGCCCAGCCGATGTACAAGGCGTTCTTTGGAGATGGAACGGATTGCTTCACATAAAATAACACTGGCAATTTTTAATCCTCCTTCCGGAGGTTTAATTGAGATATGGGAAGGTATGCCTCGATATGTTGAATTATTGGCAGTACAATAACCAGGTCTGCCGGCCCGTTGTTGAAAAGATCCTCAGATAGTACGATAACAGGACGGCGGCCACTCTGTTCATGACCGCGAGTGGGATTAAGGTCGGCTAACCAAATCTCGCCACGGAGAGGTTCAGTCATTTTCTTCTCTCTTAACATCCCCGAAATTCATGTCACCATTTTGAGACCACCGTTCATTCTGGTTGAGTCCATCGCCAAGGGTTGTGTCCCACTGCGTACGGTCTTCTCGTACTTCTGACCACGCCTGTCGGTCCTTGCGAATCACAGCGTAGGCCCTATTGACTTCTAACAGGAAATATTGCCGACGATAAGCTTCAATGGCTTTTTCAAGAACAGCTTGCATGGAGGCGCCTTCTTGAGCTGCAAGCTCCCGGAGGATATTCCGGCTTGTGTCACTGATTCTAACCGTAGTGTTGTGCATAATATTGTTCTCCAAATTGTATGCTTTTTAATATACAAACTTCTACACGTTTTTGTCAACTAATTTTATTACTTAAGTACTCTGAGAGAAAATCAGAAAGATTGCAGACTTTTACCTTTCGACTGAGGCGATAGGGTACATTCGGAAATTTTCAGGGTATGGGCAGTTACTTAGCCAATCCCATCTTTTTCACTATGTCAAGATATCTTGGGTCTGTGCGTATATCATCAAAATGAGGCAAGGCTTTAATAAAAACCAGCGGCGATTCTTTCATTTCATAGACTTTGTACATTTGTTCAATTGCCAGATCTATTTCACCTAAGGATAAGTATAAATCTACAAACCAAAAGTGCGTGGAAAGATTTTGTTCGTGTATGACTTTAATGGCGTCTTTTATTTCATCTACCCTGCCGGCTTTACAATAACTAAAAGCATTTTGCCACTTTGGAAGGCCCTTCGATTCAGATAGTGTGCATTGCTCCATGGCATCTGCATGCATACCCTTTTTCGTGTAACACCAGGCGAGCAGCACATGCGGAAAAGCAAGTTCAGGAAACAATTCGTGGGTTTTTAACAGGATCGTAAGGGCTTCATCATAACGACCTGCCAGACAATAAGTCCAACCCATGCGGGTATGGTAATAGCAGGCGTTAGGAGCCGTCGCCAGACAATCTCTGACATGGCTGATACTTTCCTCATGCCTTAGAAAGGCGGTGAGATAGAAGGCATAGGCGTCTTTTGCCAAAATGCTTTCAGAATTATATGTAAAGGCCTGTTTGAATGTTGTCTCAGCTTCAGACCAATTATATTCCAGGAATGTGATCAGGCCAAGCAGGGCATAAGCCTCTGCATTTTCAGGTTGTATCTTCAAAGCTTTATGGATTAAAGCTCGTGCGCTGGGAAAAGTCTCACCGGGTGGCCGCCAGGCTGTCATAGCTGTATGCACCAACGTTTGCGCTAATCCGATATGGGCTTCCATAAAATCAGGTTCCTCACCAACGGCAAGCTCAAAGTATTCCAGGCTTTTTTGTAAATTCATCGGAGTGAAATTCTCAAAACAGTGCACTCCTTTCATAAAGTTGCTATATGCCGCAGTTTTGACTTCATAGCTTCGAGCTGAGGAACGCTCTTTCTTAACTTTTCGTAAATCCACTATCAATTCACGCACCTGCTGATAGCGGTCAGAAGGATCTTTCTGCAAACACTTGTTAATAATTTTCTCGAAGTCTATCTGTACACCCGGGCGCGATATTACCAACGGTTGCGGTTCTTCATTCAAAATCGAATAAATCACTGCTTGATCCAGTTCTCCTTTAAATGGCTGTTCTCCAGTCAGCATTTCATACAGCGTAACGCCAATTGACCAAATATCGGTACGGTGATCTATATCCTTACCTGTTGCCTGTTCCGGTGACATATAGGCAACTGTACCCAAAAAACCACTCAGGTTGGTAAGGACAACGCTGTCGGTATAGTTTTGCTCCTGCTTTTTTAAACGTCTTTTGACGCTTTTAGGCAGTTTCAATTCTGCAACGTTTTCTGCAGTCTCAATAGCCAGCCTGGCCAGGCCGAAATCCATCACCTTGAGAAAACCTTGCCGGGAGATCATGATATTTTCCGGCTTGATATCGCGATGCAGAATGCCTTTGTCGTGCACGGCCGCCAGAGCATTGCAGACCGTGATGGCTATGTCGATGACTTCTGCTTCAGACAGCGGTCCACGGCGGGTCAGGACTTGGCGCAAGGTTTCGCCTTCGACGAACTCCATTACAATGAAGTTGGCCTTATCGACTTGTCCAATGTCATGGATCGTACAAATGCCCGGATGATTTAGAGCGGAGGCGGTTTGTGCTTCTTTGATGAAAGGTTGTCGATGCGCTGTGTTAGTAGCCAATTCCGGAATCAGAATTTTGATAGCTACCTGACGAAGCAGTCTGGTGTCCTCGGCTTTATAGACAACTCCCATGCCGCCCTCACCGAGTTTTTCGAGAATTTTGTAATGTGAAATTGTTTTTCCGATCATAGAAACTACTTGTTTGTAAAATAGTTACAAGGTACAAATGACTTATTAAAAATTCTCAGGAAATAGTGTTTTACAGGATTACTAAAATGAACATTAAATAATACACTCACTACCGTACACTTTCTAAAAATGTTATTTTTTGCACAAAATGTCATGCCCGTCCCGATTTTCCTTTATATTTAATAATAATGAATATCGGGATTATCGGGCATCCATTTGGCAGTAAAGTCCTGGATTCCCGCTAAAAACATGCGGGAAAGACATCGGAAGAAAAAAGTGTACGGTAGTAAGATAATACAAAATCTAAACAAAATAAACAAGTAGAATTGTGGAATCAAGAGAGATATAAATAAAGCTTAACCCGCCCCCCTTATCTGCAAATATTAACTTATCACTAACATTTCTCACTTCAGGTACAGTCAATAAAAGTCTACGGTATCTGTCATTCAGGAGGAATCTTTTTAATTTTCAGCACTACTGTTAGTTCAATACTCATTTCTTAGAACTAACAAGATTCTTCCAGAATGACATGGAGGGCTTTGTTTATATAACAGTTTAATCATGTTTTTGAAGCGAGAAATGTTAGTTATCATTAATGAAGAAACGAACTATTATGCCGAACAAGAAAATTAGCAAGATTACAGACTTTTACATTTCTACTGAGGTGATAGGTTTCTGATTTAGGAACAATAATAAAATTATCTTCTGTCTGCAAATCTGCAATAGCTATTTGAAAACCTTTTGAGAGTTTAGGCGACGCAGTGTATTTTATTTCAATACAGGATACTGCTTTGTTGCCACGCACCAAAACCAGATCGCTTTCCGTACCATTGTGCGTACGATAATAATATAAACCAATTTCTTCTGGTAATATTTGTTTTATTTGTTCAATGACATAACCTTCCCATGAATTCCCTAATAAAATATTTCCTTGCAAATCTTCAAAACTCATTATACCGGTAAGATAATGTAAAATGCCGCTATCTCTGATATAAACTTTGGGCGATTTTACTAATCGCTTTTTTAAATTTAGATAAAATGGCTGTAATCGATTTATGATAAAAGCCGCTTCTAAGAACTCAAGATAACGATTGACTGTTGGAATGGTCACACCCATTGAGTTTGAAAAGCTGCTGGCGTTCCATATCCCGCCATGAAAATGAGCCAGCATTGTCCACAATTTTCTAATTATCATTGGATTTACTGACAAACCAAGCAGCGGTAAATCCCTTTCTAAATAAGTCTGAATAAAATTTCTAATCCAGGTTCGATAGAGAGCTTCATTCGGTGATAAAAATGCTTCTGGAAATCCACCTCTGAACCAATGTTGATTCATATCATAATTTTCAGTAATTTCAGTAAAGTTAAAAGGGGCTAATTCTTTATATGCGATTCTACCTGCCAAAGTCTCTGAACTTTGTTTAAGCAATGTCGGCGACGCAGAACCTAAAATTATGAAGCGACCTGCTACTCGATGTTTGTCGATAAGTCCCCTTAATATGGGAAATATTTGTGGGATTTGTTGAATTTCATCCAATATAACACATTTGTTAATATGCTGCTCCAGATACAACTGAGGTTCATATAATTTGCTTTGCTCTTCTGGTAATTCAAGGTCTAAATAAATACACTCTTTATTAATATGATTTATTAGATGTTTGGCAATTGTGGTTTTACCTGCCTGACGGGGACCAATAATTCCCACAACAGGAAAATGTTTGATGAGTTTGATAAGCTCACTTGTCAGGCGTCTATTTATAAACACAGGTAGCCTCTTTCCATGAAAATCTAAAATACAATTTTAATATTTCATGGAAAGTACATTAAATCTAAATAAAAAACAAGGACTAAATATCAGTCCTTTTCAAAACTACGAATGCGCATAAGGTAGTCTGTCAGGGCCTCAATTTGCTTACTTTGAACACCGTTCATAATATTTGACGGCGCCGCCTTCGGGTAAAATGCTGGCATTTTCGTGCCAGGTAGGATCGCCTGTGGATTGGCGATCCAATCGTAAATCCAGGCCGGATATAATCTGTCCGGGATCAATAGAAAATCTGGCGCCCAAAGAGAAGGTGGTCCCTTAGGCTTTTTCTTCCCGACCTGGTGACAACTATAACAATTTAAAAATCGCCGTGAGATGAGTCTAACTGCTGCATTTATTTCTGTCCTGGTCAAGACTACACTACTTTCTTTAAATGGGCCACTAATGCCTTCTAAAGCCAGGAAATATTCAACGAGTTGGTTGATTTCATCAGTCTTAAAATTATAAGTCGGCATTCGGATAGTCAACCACGGTCTGATTCTAATTGTAGGCTTTTTCAGAAAATCAAACAGCCACTTTGGTTGCACTTTTCGTCCTTCACCAATCAAATCCGGAGGCGCGAAAGAAATCAAATCCTCAGCAGGCTTGCCTTCATTCTTAATGGTTTCTGCGATGATGGACCGAATAAAACCACCTCTGCCTTCAATAATATGACATTGAGTGCAATTATACTGACTTACTAATCTTCGACCTTTTTCTTTGGCTTCATCCAGTCGATCTGAATCTGGTAAATAGTCCGTACTAATTTCACGGCCGTCCAAACTTTTCAAAAGCAAAATTAAAGTTTGTGCATCATCAGCTGAGAACGCATAGTTCGGCATGCGTTGAATGACGGCTTCTGTGGCATAAACCCGGGAATTCATCAACTTGCCCTCAGTCCATGCTTCCCAGGATTCTTCTGTAACATCAGCATTAGCCAGGGCGTCACCGAAAAATAGCTTTTCAGGTGTTTTAGCTCCAAACTCATCCAGTGAAACGCTCACTTTCCCTTCATTTTCCATACCAGGTATTTCATGGCAACCATGGCAGCCAAAATTTCGAATAATGGTTTTTCCTTCGGCTATTAGCTCTTCCGATTCTAAATCTGCGTCTTTAACAGGATTTCCAGACGATTCGGATTCTTTATTTGTCATTAGATAAGTTGTTATGTTGCGTACTTCAGCATTCGTTAGTCGAAGATCTGGCATGGTTGTATTTGGATTGTATTGTTTGGGATTTCTAATCCAGGCATAAAGCCAATTGCGGTTAACTTTGCTGCCAATTTTACTCAAATCAGGTGCGAGGTCATAAGTCACATCAGACTGAAGATGCTGACGATCTCTTTCAGTAATAACATGACAGCCTTTACAACCAAATCTTTCAATTAATACGCGGCCACTATTCACAGAACCACCTGCTTTCACGCGAGGAAGTCTGTATTTGCTGTCTTTCCTCACATAGTTCAAATAGGCCGTTACCGCTAAAGCCTCTTCGTTGTTTAATTCTGGATTTGGCATTCGACTGTATTGTCGAAAGGCTTTTGTATTACTCACCCATTTAGCGATAAACGCTGGTTTTGTTTTAGATAAAATGTCCTTAAGCGGAGGCGCGAGTTTACGTGCAACATCATATCCAGGAATATCATGACACCCGTAACAGCCTGACTCCAAAACCATTTGTTTTGCCTTCGAAAGAGAAGGTGCATGCTCTACATATAATTCATTGCTATGGCATTTATTACAACCAGTTTCAATAAATTCATCTTTCAAAAGTGGATGTTCCGAGTAGTTATCATAGCCATGTCCATCATGAACATTCAATGCCGTTCCCTGACCTTCATGACAGGGAGTGCAGCCAAATCTATTAATTGGATGTGTTTTCAAAAAGAATTCACGATTCGGGTGGGTTTGAAAAGGCCTTTGATAATCATCATACCCGACTTTATCTGTATTTGCATGGCAGCTTGTGCACCGGTCCACCTGGTCCAGGAAACTCTCAAAATTACCCCGGACAAAATTTGGCAGCACAATTTGCTGGATGGCTATTTTTCGATCATCAATCAATTCTAACTTCGCTTCAATCTTTTCGATAGGGGCGACTAAATCATCAATTTGCCGCTGAATACTGTCTGTCCTTACACTGTACCGGTCAAGCCGAGCTTTTAAATCCTTATTGTGGATTACAGAATTATCCCAATTCAATTTGAGCAGTGCCACATCTTTGTTTAATGCATCAACATTAGCACGCAGCTTTTGTGCTTTTAAATTGTCAGCCGCATGTTCTGCCTGCGTTAATTCATACCCCAGCGCGTCATATTCACTTTTTGCAATTCGATATTTTTGCATAGCCTCTGCAATATTTACATCAGCCTGCTTCAGATCGTTGAGTAAATCTTCGTATGCCTGGCCCTCCTGGTCAGTTTCTGCCCGCTCATATTGTTTCTTTAGTTCAATTAACTGTTTTGCGTTTTGGGCATTGAATTTTTCCCGGGCCTGATTGAGTTGTACCTCGACGTTTTGATACTCCATTTGGTTGAGCTTTTTTTGATACTTTTGCCATGGCGACTGAAAACTCAACATGTCTAAAATCGCCCAAAAAGTTGTAAGAGCCAATATTCCAGCGAGAATTAAATAAAACAATCCGTATTCCCGTTCTTCTAAAGGAGTTTCTGATCGCTTTGGCAAATACGCCTCCTTGTTATTAATTTGTCGACTTCTGCAAAATAATACTATTCATCGGATGACCTGGAGTCAGCCGATGAGTGAAAACCATTGCTGAAATGACTTATGCATTTATCTTCTGACAACTATAAAAATTAAATATTAAACCAGGGTGTAACCCAGACATATTTAATATTCAAAGTCCATCTAAGAATCATTTTAATTGGCAGTCCCATCATGGTTAAAAATAGAAACGCCAGTACCGTATAACGAGCCGTCCCGAGTTTTTTTATAAAATCTGCCTGCTTTTTCCAATAATAATAAATTACTGCTAAAGAATAATATACAGTTAAAACAAATCCTCCGAAGAAGAAAGCGCCAATAGAACTTCGTATTCCAAACTTTTGATGGAGATCTATGTTCGACATAGCAACTACTTTGTGGACATCCCACTTTTCCCATGGCACAAAAAAGTTCCAACCCGGGCCGCGTAAAAATGTCCCTACAAAAATTAATAATAGCCACAGTACAAAAAAGCCAAATAAAAAAGTAGAGATGGCGAACTTTCTTTCTTTCCAGGTATAATACCCGCTTCCTTTTGGATTCTTGTCTAAATAAGGAATAGCCATCAGGCCTAAAATAATCAGAGTGGGAATTATCACACCAGCAATCCATGGATCAAAATACACCAGCATTTCCTGGAATCCAATAAAATACCAGGGCGCTTTGGCTGGATTAGGAGCCCGCATTGGATTGGCTGGCGCCTCGAGCGGTGCATTAATTACAATCGCCCAGACAGTTAATATAATCATGACTAAAATCGCTGCTAAAAACTCAATACGGGTAAGATAGGGCCAGGAAAAAATACCATCTTGACCTGCATCCTGCAGCATCTTATAATTGCCCGCAGTAATTAACTTATCATTTTTCACTGCCTCTCGCCCTGCCAGCCAGATATAGAACCCGATTAGAATTAGCATAGCTACAACCGGGAGATTATCCGCTTTAGTAATAATCGCTAAAAACTGTTCCATATTTTACCTAAAATTTACTTGTTTTCTCAATCCTGATTTTTGAATTATAAATTAAATAAATAGCAGTATTCGTTTAAATGGAGCTGTACAGAAAAATTTCACCAATCGATTGTTTACTTTAGTATTACGAACGAACATTTGCACTTTTCCACAAGTACTTTCATTGTTGCCGCATTTTATATTTAAAACAAAGGTTTAAAGTGAACCAAAGTGCGTTAAAATATTGATTTTATTACTTTAGGCATTTTAGTCACTTTCAACTTTAGACACTGCGCTTTAGCGTGCCAGATTTAACAAGTAAATGTGATTATAGTGGCTTTGAAATTCCGCCGTCTTTTCGAATCCGCCAAAAATGCACAGCAGCGAACACAGCTAAAAATATTGGGAAAAATATGCAATGTAAAACGTAAAATCTCAACAATGTCGACGGCCCGACCCGGGTTGCTCCTAACAAGAGAAAGCTTACATCGTTATCAGGCTTCATGCCAAGTTCTGGACCAAAAGGACCTTCATGCCCTAATAAAGGTGTCGCACGCACCATATCGGTTCCTGCTTTAACTGACCAAAAAGAAGGCTGGTCCCATGGTAGAAGATAGCCTGTAAAGCTTAAAAGTAAAGTTGTGGTTAACAGAACGACACCGACAACCCAATTAAATTCACGTGGAGGTTTGTACGAGCCGGTTAAAAATACTCTCAACATATGAAGTAAAACAGTAATCACCATACCATGCGCGGCCCACCTGTGCATGTTGCGTAAAAACATGCCGAAGGCTACGCCAAATTGTAAATTTTTCATGTCATTAAAAGCATATTCAGCCGTGGGCCTGTAATAAAACATTAACAATACACCAGTAACAGTGGTTACTAAAAAGAGAAACCAGGTAATGCCTCCCATGCACCATGTGAACCGGATATTACAAGCAGGCCGAGGGATACGAGTAGGATGAAGATGCTGCCAGATATTATCTAAAATCTGCAGGTATCGATTTCTGGGGCTATCTTCATAACTATGGCGGAAAATGGATTTCCAAATCTGGGATTTGAGCAAACTTTCTTTTAAGTTATTTAAAAAAGCTTGCATTCTATCTCCTTATATATTGTATTTAAATACAACAAATTAGTCCATTAAAACGTGTTCAATATAACCACATTTTTAAAAATTGTCAAGGAAATTTCAATAAAATCATTTGACATTTAATTAAAAATATATAAATTAATAGAAATTTCCTAGAACGCTGGAAATTCAACCTGGGGAGTTTTTGGCGGCAATTGAATCCCAGTTCAAAGGAGGTGATCCTATATCTAGCATAGAAATGGGAGCCTCCGAAAAACTAAGCTAATCCAGTTACGTTACGTCTTATCAAAATAAAGTGAGCTAACTAGGGTAGCATAAAGATTTTCGGAGCTCTAATTAATCGTTTTAGCCTCGCTTCAATTGAAGCGGGGCTTTTTTATTGACGCTTAATGTTTTTGGAATACTTATTATGAAAATATTGTTTCTAATCTAATAATACAATTGGGAAGATAATAGGGGATTCAATTATCAAACAACTCTAATAAATTTTCTTTTATTTTCTTAATTGAATCTGTATATTAATAAATGTTAAAATTACTAAAATATTTTATTAGGAGGAAAACTAATGATAAATAAAGCAATTGAAGATGCAATCAACGAACAGATTAAAAACGAATTCTATTCGGCTTATTTATACCTTGGCATGTCGGCCTATTGTGATTCAATAAACCTGGGAGGTTTTGCGCACTGGTTGCGAATGCAGTACGAAGAAGAAAGAGTGCATGCTTTGCGGTTATACGATTTCCTGAACAATCGAGAAGGTCGGGTTGTGCTAAAAGCTATTGAGCAGCCGCAAACAGAATTCAACACGCCTCTGGATCTTTTTAAAGAAGTGTTAGCGCACGAAAAAAAGGTTACAGGGATGATTAACGATATTTACGCTTTAGCCGTCAAAGAAAACGATTATCCAACACAGGTTGAAATGCAGTGGTTTATTACAGAGCAAGTCGAAGAAGAAAAAAGTGCCAGCGATATAGTTGAACAATTGAAGCTCATTGGTGATAATATTCATGCATTACTCATGCTGGACAGAGAATCAGCAGCAAGAGCAGCGGGACCAGCCGTCTGATAATTAAAAACAGACCACATAAATTTGTTTTGTTCTCTGTTCCACAAAATTATTGTATTTGCTATTTTAAGAATTAAAATTTAGATTACATGATAAATCAGAGGATTAGGAGTTAAGTCTTCAGGCTTTGCTTTTAATCCTTTTTTTTATTTCTTTCAAACCACAACACACTATTGATATTTAATAATTGTTACATCATCTCTATGTCGCCTTTCCAAAAATCAAACAATAGAACTATGAAACAATAAATCTTTAAGAACAAAAACAAAGATTTGATTATAACCACTATAGATATTTTTCTTTGAGCACTTTAAAGTGGTGCTTTTCATGGCCAGCAATAATGTAAACTAAGGCCCGTACTGAAAATTCAAAACCACTTGCCATACCTTTGCGCATTGAGATTTCTTCATCAAAACTTTTAAATAAAAGTATATTGGCAAGCCTGACAAGTCGAAATTCATTCAAAAAATCTTTTAAGGTTCTTTTACTGAGATTGCTGTATTTTACCCAATCATCTTGTTCCATGCCAGGTAGAGGATTAGTATCATTTCTTGCAAAACACAAAGCCCTATAAGCAAAAACACGCTCTGAATCAATAATATGTCCAATTAATTCTTTGATACTCCATTTGTTTGGTGCGTAGCGATGATCAGCTTTTTCTTCACATACTGGTTCTAACAAATGAAGAGTTTTTTCGAACTGCCTTTCCAATAATTCTATAATATCACCTTCAGGCACCTGGTTAATATAATTATGGTAAAATGGGGCACATTCCGTAAGAATTGCATGGTTCATAATTTTATACTCCGATTAGTGAAAGACACTCTGTACTGAATACTCGATTTTGATATTTATGTAAATTGGGAAGCAACAGTGTGTATACCTGGTTTTTAGAAGATACAATATTTCCCCGTAATATGTTACTTTTATTTCTTACATTTCGTATGACTGTCCCAAAAAATACTTTTATTTCAGTTGATAAATAGTTATATTACGCCGATTTGAACGGTATTAGCTTCCTTTAAAACTTAGAAAATCTGTATTTCACATGTATTACACTGCTGCAGTTTAAAACATAAACAAGTTGAATAAGTGTCGATCATAAGCTTTATTGCCGAGACCAGGCATGGCAATGAATGCCAATATATTCAATAACAATTTTTAAAATCAGGAGGAATTACAATGACTAAAATTGTGCTGCTCCGACACGGTGAAAGCATATGGAACAAAGAAAATAGATTTACTGGCTGGACAGATGTTGACTTATCTGAAAAAGGTGTAGCTGAAGCAAAAAATGCCGGCCGGGTTTTGAAAGAGCAAGGCTTTGTTTTTGATATAGCATATACTTCAGTTTTAAAACGAGCTATCAGAACGCTGTGGATGACCCTGGAGGAAATGGACTTGATGTGGATTCCAGTTGAGCGTTCCTGGCGATTGAATGAGCGACATTATGGCGATTTACAGGGACTCAATAAAGCAGAGATGGCGGTTCAATTTGGCGAAGAACAGGTGCTTGTATGGCGAAGAAGTTACGATACACCGCCGCCTGCTTTGAAAAAATCAGACCCAAGGTATGCTGGCAATGACCCGCGTTATAAAAACCTGACCGGTAGCGAATTACCCTTGACAGAGTGTTTAAAAGATACGGTCGAAAGATTTTTACCCTACTGGCATGAGGTAATCGTGCCCACTGTAAAGTCTGGACAGCGGGTTTTAATTGCTGCGCATGGCAACAGTTTGCGCGCTTTAGTAAAATATCTTGATAATATTTCTGATGAAGAAATAGTAAAATTAAATATTCCAACAGGCATGCCGCTTGTCTATGAGCTCAATGCAGATTTAAAACCGCTCAAGCACTATTATCTTGGTGATCCAGAACAAGTCAGGAAAGCTATGGAAGCTGTTGCAAAGCAAGGGAAAGCCAGGACGTAGTGTGCTTGAACCGTCAGCAAATGATTCCGAAATTCAGTTTGCATTAAATATCGAGGATTTGGATTTTGGACTAAGTGGAGTAAATTTGCAAAGCAAACGTCCTCGTTTGCGAAAACTCTCAATCGAGACGATTGACTTACGGGATAGGAGGAAAAAACTGGTTTGCAAGGCTTAATGATGGACTATCCACTCACTGTGGATCGCATTCTTGAACATGCGAATAGCATTTATCCAAACAAGCAAATCACCACCAAACTTGCGGGCGGTTCCACACATCGTTACAGTTTTGCCACTTTGTATAAACGAGTCAAACGGCTGGCAAATGTGTTAGATAAATTAGGCATACAAGCAGGTGACAGAGTAGGAACCTTCTCATGGAATAATTATCAACATTTGGAATTATATTATGCCGTTCCTTGCTGCGGAGCCATCTGTCATACACTCAATATCCGATTATCTCCGGACCAGTTAGCTTATATAATTAACCACGCTGAAGACAAAATTATTTTTATCGATGCTACGCTGCTTCCAGTGTTTGAGCAGGCGGCTGACAAAATCAGGTGCGTCAAGCACTATGTTCTTTTCAACGCCAGCAACGGTACAGAAACCATGCTGCCAGATTTTTCTTTTTATGAACAACTAATGGCTGATTCGCACGATGACTATGATTGGCCGGTTAAAGATGAAAATACAGCCATGGGACTTTGTTATACCAGCGGCACCACCGGCAATCCAAAAGGAGTACTTTACAGTCACCGTTCCATGTACATTCACACATTAGGTACACTTCAGGGAAACGCCCTGGGGCTCAGAGAACAGGATGTAGTTTTACCCGTTGTCCCCATGTTTCATGCGATGGCCTGGGGCTTGCCATATAGCTGCGTATTTGCCGGTGCGGATATGGTGCTTCCAGGTTCACATCAAAATTCTGCTGCCCTGGCTGAGATGATTCAGGATGAAAAGGTCACAGTTCCGGCGGGTGTAGCAACCATCTGGAGAGGACTGTACCATGAGCTTAAAACAAAATCCGTCGATGTGTCCACTGTTCGTGATTTGGTGTCAGGCGGAACTCCGATACCCCGCGCATTGATTGAAGCCTATGAAAAGGAACTGGGCGTGAATGTGTTGCACACCTGGGGCATGACTGAAATGTCGCCGCTGGGTACGTTTTCCAGGCTGCAAAGCCACCACCACGGCTTACACGAAAACGAAAAATGGGATGTGAAAGCCAAACAGGGACAGGCTATGGCTGGCGTCGAGATGCGGATTCTTAACGAAGCCGGTGAAGAACTTCCGCGCGATGGGATTTCTATGGGAGAGCTGCAAGTACGTGGGCCATGGGTTGCCAAAAGCTATTTCAAACTTACACCAACTGAAGAATATTTTACCAGGGATGGGTGGTTCCGCACTGGCGATGTTGCCAGCATTGACGAAGACGGATTCATGAATATTACTGACCGAACCAAAGACCTGGTTAAAAGCGGCGGTGAATGGATCTCAAGTGTGTCGCTCGAAAACGCATTAATGGCGCATCCAAAAGTCCTGGAAGCCGCGGTAATAGCTATTCCAGACGAAAAGTGGACGGAGCGGCCATTGGCAGTTGTGGTTCTGCAACCCGACGCCGGACAGGTTTCGGCAGAGAAATTGCGAATTTATTTAACCACAAAATTCGAGAAGTTTTGGCTGCCAGAAAGATTTATTTTTATCAAAGAAATACCAAAGACAAGTGTTGGGAAGTTTGACAAGAAAGCGCTCAGACGGCGATATAAAGAAGGACTGCTTATATGAAGATTAATACTAACAATAAATGATTACCTACAATTTGAGAAGCAAATTATGCTAAATAAAATTCAGGAACTAGAAAAAATTGCACGAAGGTTGGAACCGAGCATTGAAGAACGTGAACAGCTTTTTCAAAAATTAAAAAACTATACAGACGCTTTTCTTGACAATATTTATGACACTCCAACTTATACTATAACTGAAGACAAAGGCATTGGACTATATGATTCGCCAATTTCAGACGAACCGATTGATATCGATGAGGCCATAAAACTAATCACTTATAATGTTGACAGGCCCGGTATTAATCCAGCCTCCGGAGGGCATTTGGGCTACATTCCAGGTGGAGGGATTGTTCATTCGGCGTTCGGGGATTTCATGGCCGATATCACAAATCGCTACTCAGGCGTCTTTTTTGCGAATCCCGGCGCCGTGCGTATGGAAAATATGCTGTTGAACTGGATGGCTAAAATCATTGGTTATCCAGGCGCCGCAGTTGGCAATTTAACCTCAGGAGGAAGCATTGCCAACTTAATTGGCATCGTTACAGCAAGAGATGCACACAATTTGCAATCCAGGGATTTTCACAGGGCGGTCGTCTATTTGTCCGAGCAAGTTCATCACTCGGTTGATAAAGCTTTGCGCATCGCAGGACTTAAAGAATGCGTTATACGATATATTCCCTTAGATGAGAAATACCGCATGCGTGCGGGTGCGCTTGAGCAAACCATTTCACAGGATAAAAAAGACGGCTTAAATCCCTGGCTGATTATCGCTTCGGCTGGTACTACCGATACTGGAGCAGTTGATCCGCTTGCTGAATTTGGGGAGATAGCAAAAAATCACCAGCTTTGGTATCATATCGATGGTGCGTACGGAGCCTTTTTTATTTTGTGTGAGCAATGCAGGCAAACCCTCAAAGGCATGGATTCCTCCGATTCAATTGTAATGGATCCGCATAAGGGATTATTTTTGCCTTACGGTTCTGGCGCCGTATTGGTCAAGGACCAGCAAAAACTTTTGGACGCCCATTACTACATGCCAAATTATTTACTGGATACATTAAGCAACAGGGATGAACTCTCACCAGCAGATCTTTCACCGGAGCTCACCAAACATTTTAGAGGCCTGCGGTTGTGGCTACCATTAAAACTTTTAGGAGTTGCGCCATTTCGAGCATGCCTGGAAGAAAAAATTTTATTGGCGCAATATTTTCATGAAAAGATTCAGGAAACAGATGGGTTTGAGGTAGGCCCCTACCCGGACCTTTCCGTGGTCACCTACAGATATATCCCGAATCGTGGAGACGTGAATGAATTCAATCAAAAGCTTATTCAAGAAACTCATAAAGATGGACGGGTATTCCTGTCTTCAACAATAATCGATGGCAAATTTACCCTTCGGTTAGCCGTGCTGGCTTTTCGGACGCATAAAGATACAATTGATTTAACACTTGAAATGCTGCAGGAAAAAGTCAGGAATCTGGAAGCAAGCTTATAGTTAGATTTATTCACCACGGAACAACACAGATAATTTAAAAACATTACCTTAGTTGTGCATGAATCAAAACAATTATTTTTCAAGATTTCTTCAATGCTCATCATGTAACCGATTGATTTTCAGTGTCTTTTTTCGGGTTA
Organism: uncultured Cytophagia bacterium; assembly: GCA_964539665.1. Lineage (GTDB taxonomy): Bacteria > Zhuqueibacterota > Zhuqueibacteria > Oceanimicrobiales > Oceanimicrobiaceae > CAZIKB01. Next base: position 19,140 of record CAZIKB010000062.1, on the reverse strand, counting down.
TTCCGTGGTTTAAAAATTAATCAGGATAGGGTTTATTTATAAAAAAGCAGATTGAAATACACCTGGAATAGTACTAATTTATTAGTTTAAATATATTCAAAATGGTATAATAGCGGCACCTTTTATTCATTTCTCAAGTACTCATCAAGGATTTTCCGGATAGCAGACATTGGCACATTTCCCTTCTCACTTTTTGTATAAATATCAAGGAAAACGATTCGATCTCTCTGAAGCATCAAATAATAAATTACTCTAAAAGTTCCACTTTTGCCTTTATGTATATCTGAACTCGCCAGTCTAATTTTATATAATCCTGAACCAAGTGGGATACCTGCATTTGAATTCGTCGTTAGAATTGAGCGAAGTCGGTCAATGTCCTGGCCAAGATTTCGGTATTTTTTTTTTAGTTTTTTAAAAGCCTTCGCAAAAGTAGGGGTAGCTTTAAATATCACCTATAACCTCATCTAAATCTAAGAGGTTTCCTTCTACCATTTCATAAATAGCCTGTTTAGTTGATTGTGGAACTTTTTCCTCCTCATAAAAAGTTATAAGCACTGTACTTTCTTTACTAACTTTACTCTCGGGTATTGGTTCAAGCAATCGAATTTGTTTTCCGTCATAAATTCCTCTTAATGTTATCATAAATATTCCCTGATTGATATTTTTAATTAAACCTTTTATGTCGCTACTCTAATTATACCAGGAATCTAACAAACAAATGTTAAACAATCAATTAATTTTTAGATGTCATTTAGCCGGCATAGCATAATAACACAAAATTAGACTTTGAAGAGATAATCATAATCAGAATACTCAACTATAAAATAGACTTCTTGTATTGACGAAAGTATCTGTCATTATAAGCTTCTATTGGAGAGAAATCTATTCTACAATTTCAAGTTCTTTCTGTATGCTCACTGTATGGATTTTGTCCATAACATCGGTGACAGTAACTTCCAGTATATATAAACCTTTGTCAAGATTGCTGAGGTCAAGTCCAACCAGCTCACTAACAGTATCATTTTCAATTTTTCGAATATGGCTTATGGATAAAGCAATTTCCTCCGGTTTTCTGTTTGAGCGTTGTTTTTTTTCACTGGAGCGAACACTTGCTTTGTAAGACATAACCTTTAAAGTGAGTTCATACTCGTCTTTCAGCCCTGCTGTCTTTAAGTTGTATATTTCAAAATAGCACATTAGAGGAAAGGACTTGTGTATTTTTTGATATGGATATGGGGCAACAGTTACATCGTTTTTAGTTATGAGCGGCAGCAATTGCTCCTGTTCATTATTTGTTACTGCTAACAGCAACTGTATATCACTTATCATGAGTCGGCTGCCGCGAAAATCCCGAATAGTGATCCCCTGCTTTGAATAGCCAAATTGGTTTGCAAGTTTGTCTTTTACCTGCATGGTCAATTCAGTATTTTGCGGTAAAGTCAAGAGTGAAGTCATGCCTACTGCGTTTGGTAAGTATTCTAAATCTATCAATTTTCCCGGCAATTTTGTCAGGCTAATGGTTTCAGCTACTGGTTGGAAGAGTTTATCCCTTAACAGACAGCTATATTCAATTTCGAGAGTGTCATTCAACATGGTTTCAAGCTGTTTTTTAAACGGCACTAAGAATGAAATATTAAGTCGTGTTAATCCATTCAAATCCTGGAACTGGGCAACATCATTTATAAAGTTTATTTCATTATATATTGTTGTTGGTGTAAGTACTACGGTGGGGAGTTCTTCCCTCATTTCTTTCTCATCTCGATCATGGGTCGTGTATCGTTCAATAATTGGCTTATAGTTCCTTTCTACGCTGCCTCTTGTTGAAGCGACAAATTCACCTTGCGACATGACATAATCCAACAAACTCTGTTCAAATTCTTCGAGGTACATAATGGTACTATTAACATCAATAGAAATATCCCACCGCTTGTTTATCATGTCGCTCCAAAACCAGAGCAGTTGGCGTCTGTTCTTAACTTCCAAGGCTTCCTTGAGACTTTCGACCTCGCGAAAATAATTATCTTTTCTCACGAAGTTAAAAACAGTCCCTGTTGAAATCTGGTCGTATGACCAGGATTCATTGGGTTTAACTTTATATTTACGAGGTATTCTTCCATACAATTTAGCAACTGCTCTGTAAATCTGAGCATCTTTGAATAAATCAACTGAGTTAAGTCCTCCTAATTCACGATGCCGCCTGAAAGGTTTACCGTATTTTAAATAAACTTTTCCGCGGTCATCAAAGTATGGCGGCTCATTATGAGGGAACTCTTTTCTCGCATCGGTACGCCGTTTAAGGAAAGCCGCAACACCCTCATTTTCCTCAAGTAATGGATTCGGATTTAAAATTCGCCAGTACAGTTTAATGTATTCCTTTTTCTGACTAAGTGTTGATTTACTCTCGTAAGCTTCCCTTTGTTCTTCATCCAACAATATCAGAATCTCTGCTTCGAAATCGTTACTAAATACAATTTCATCGGCGCTGTCCAGAGCCGTGAAGTACTGCTCTTCTGTAAGAATAGAATCAAGATGTGAAGTGCTTTGAAGTGATTGAACTGATGATTTATTTGTATTGGTAGAACTAAAGATTCCGAGGGGATAAGACAACAACAGCAGATAAAACAGAATGGTAGCACGAATTTTCATAGTCATAATGAGCAAATTTTCGTGTACAATAAAATTACATAACGCTTATTTTCAATAGTATTTTATATTTATCTGGAAGTATCGAAATTTCAAACAAAGCTCAGAATCTTTTTAGATATAGAAGCTATTAATCAATTTTAAGCTCGTCTATTCTAAGCAGTCTATGACCTTCAAATACAGTTAAAATTTCAATTTTATCTTTATTAATCCTATATACTATGCGATATTTGGATACAATAATTTCTCTAATTTCTGGATTTAAAACCTCTGGAACGGTTCTTCCAATTTTGGGATTCTGCGAAATGGATTCACCACGTTCGATTAAATAATTTATGTATGATTCGGCTCTGGCAGGACTATCCGTTGCTATAAATTGTTCAATTTCAGTTAATTTTTCCAGCGCTTCCCTGGTCCAAATTACTGTCATTCGGAATTCCTAAGGGCTCTTCTTTCTTTTAATTCTTGTTTCAACTCTTTTGTACTATAGACATTACCTGATTCAATATCAGATAATCCCCTGTTCACAGAATCAAGAAATAATTTCTTATGCACGAGGTCATCGTATTCAGAAGGCGAAATTAACACTCCAGCAGGTCTGCCATTTTGGGTGATTACTAAAGGATGACCAGTATTCTGAACATTTTTAAGCCACTTAGACAGACTTATTTTAAATTCGCCGATTGGAATAATATCAGTTGATACATTTAAATTGTTCATATTTTAACTCCAGATTTAAACCTTTATTCAGGTCTAAATATAGCAATCTTTTATTTATTTTTCAAGTACTTTTTTAGCGGTTAACGTAGTCTTTAGCAGGTGCGCTTTTTGCGATCTGCTGCAAGACATTGTGATAACATATTCTAATTATCCATTTTGGTGTAGTATGGGTCCCTTTTTCTGAATGCTTCTTTTAGTATTCTACGAGTTTCCAATAATCCTTCCTCATCTATTGCTTTATTTATACTCTTTACATCTTTCATATTATCAATTACACCATAGACAAACATATCCAATTCCTTTTCAGTATATGGAGTCTTTCTGTCATTTTTCGGATCAAGCCAATCTGGCTCTTTAACATTTTTATTTTCTTCCTTTTTCATTTTAAATAACTTTATTTTAATGGATTAACAATATTTGGTTTTTCTTTTTTAAACCTTTTGAAATACAATTCTTCAATGAACACAGGTAAAGGCGCTTTCCATGGTTCCTGCTTATGGTTTGCCAACCCTCCAAATTTCTTAGGATTCATTCCCAATTCACGGGCCATCTGGATGTGCATATTTGACAGCCTAAATTTCTTTTTTGCTTCAATCCACTTTTTATTTTTTTCTGCCTTATTGCTCATTTTTCAATTTTATAATGTTTGAGTTCACCTGCATTTTGGAGCGGAGCGGAAAAATGTCAGGTGGAACGATTTGTTATGTGTTTCTTTCATTTCTTATTCTCAACGATTGATGTATGGCGCGTTTTAATGCGCTATACACATTGTTAGTGGCAGCCCTTCCTATCCAACTCTTGATTCACTGTATTGGTTCTTTATTTCTCTATGGAAAAACTTACCCTTAGATTCTGAGCTTTCAAATTCATACCATAATGACTCCTGGAAATCAAAATATTGCCAAACCGCACCAGTGTTAAATTCGATCTCTAAAGTTGATGATTGTGCATCGTATCCAATACTTTTAATCATCTTCGATTCAATGAATTGTCTATCCATAATTGTCTCTCTTATGTTTTTTGCTCTCTAAGTTTTGTCACAACAGTTTTATAATTATCATCATCTAGTTTGAATTCATTATTCCAACGGTCAACAAGTTCAGGATCTTCGCTTGTGGGTCTTGGATTATTTAGTTGAATCCTAACTCTTGATGGAATTTTGATTGACTCACCGACTACAACAGCTTCACCAATTCTTAATGATGGTAAAAGATCAATAAGACTATTTAAATTATCCGGTGCAGAAGATTTTACTATACCTTGGTCACTTGAATTAGTTAATCGTAGTGCGATTAGAGTTCCAATTTGAGCAAGAATAGTATCTGATATTTCTGACGGTCTTTGCGAGATAATTAAAGCACCAAGCCCAAATTTTCTGCCTTCTTTAAAGATTTTTTCTACAGCGTTTTTTGAATAACTATTGTTGTCATTTTTATTAAGATACGTGTGAGCTTCTTCATAAGCAAGTAGTAAAGGCCGATTCTTGCCAGTATAAATTTCGTTTTTCCCCCAAAACATACTATCGTAAACAAATCGAGTAATTAATCCAATGGTTATATCTAATACTTCAAATGGAACACCACTTAAATCCAAGATGGATAATCTTTCATTACTGGCAATCCATTCATTCAATAAATTATGTAAGTCTTTTGTAGATTTTTCGTCTTTATATTCACCAGGATTGAAAAGGAAATCATATCTGGAATCTTTTATTCTTGTTAACAGTTTTTTTTCATACGAATAATATTCTTGGTGTCTTGAAACATGCGGCGGTTTATCATTTGAAGTTGTTAAATGAGATGTAAATTTCGCGCCAATTAAATTCTCATAACCCCCCTTATCTTCTTGAAATTTTGTCTCTCTTTTCTGCTCATCCTTTTTGGTTGATTCAAAACTTGCATTTAACCACCAATTCATCTCATACCAAACTTTTCTCACATTAAATGGGATTGGGGAATCAGCAGTAATAAATTCTTCCTTAACTTTCCCAGATTTAAGGTTACAATTTTCCATTTTATATTTTGTTATGAGTTCCCTAAACATTCTGTGTTCTGTTCTTTGGTCATCATTTGGTTTAGCACCAACCAGAAAATATGCTAATTCATCAAAATTCATTAACCAAAAGGGAATGAATAAGGGATTATCCTTTTCGTTAATTTTAAACACTTTAGCATCAGGAAATGCAGAAGCATATTCACCATGTGGATCGACCAAAATAACTCTTGAGCCTTTATAATCGTTTAATATTGCTTTCAGGATACTTACTGTTGTGTTGGATTTTCCGCTGCCAGTTGAACCTAGAATCGCACAATGTCTTAAAACAAGTTTATGAATATCAACATAGACACTTAAATTGTCAGATGAAGAATGTTTGCCTATTTCTATTGTTCCTAATTCCTTGTCACCATAGATATCAAATAGATCTTTTTCGGTAACCAAATGAACTTCATCGTTTATGGTTGGATAAGTACCGATGCCTTTTTCAAAATCACTATTTCCAATTTTTTCACCAACCAATTGAACTGTTAAAAATCGAGAACCTATAAGCTGTTTTATTTCATTTTCATCAATTTTGCTTGGTGTATTACTAACAGACGAAGTGATGCCGTAAATTGTAATATTACCAATTGGCATTTTAACAAAAGTACCTATTTGTCCAATTTTATACAAACGGCCATTAATAATAGGCGCTGCCGATGGAATATCGTCAGAAACTTCAACTTCAACAGTATTTGAATCAACTCTTATTATTTTCCCAAGATATGTAATGTCAGTTATCATTTGCTATATGCTCAATGGTTTCTTTTTTACCAGAATTAGTGATTAAAAAATTTACAAGTTTGTTAAAATCGCCAATCGTTAACTCATCTTTCTTGTCATCCCAATATGAATCGTAATTTTCATTTTCATCTTTGGTAAAAGCCCACTCCTTAAGCACTCCATCGATTATGGCCTTATTGGGGCCGAATGCACGGATATTTAAGAAAGAAAATGAAAGCTTATATAAATCTTCAACTGAAGAATCAGAATGGGAAAAAACAACAATAAATAATCTGTTATTTTGTCTTAAACTATTAAAAAATATTTCATTAATATCTTGGTCGGAAAAAGAATAACCAGAAATAATAAACAGTAATTCTCCTTCAGATAAATAATTTTTTAATCTATCAAAATAGGCAATAAATGGCTGTTTTCTAGAAGAATCATATTTCTCTCGGGATGGATATATGACAATTTCATCGTTATCATCTACAATATTATCAATTTTCCCAATTCTGACAATTTTGAATGTTTTTGCGTCATCATCTTTCTTCCAAAACCAACTTAAAGATCCGTGAATTTTCCAAAGTCTAATCCAAGACTTTGTGAGGTCAAAATTCTTTACAAATTTATCAACACTTTCCGGTAAGAAGAATGGTTCGTAAGAACCTACGAATCCATCAAAATAAGGTATTTGAATTTTTTCAAGTGATTTTTCAATTATCATGTCGTAATTTGATGTATATATTTCTTTGGAAAAATCTCGATTTTGCATATTTAGCCAAGCCAGAAATTTAATGGTATTTTGAAGATTTGCTTTTATTTCTTTTTGGCTAATTATCTCATAAATTTTCTTACAGATCTTAATATCTAATTTCTTCGCAGATTTACCATTTATCTCAAGATATTTTTTTTCTTCTTTTTCCCCAGTAATTTCTCTTATTCTTCTTGTTTGGTTTAATATGTCTTCAATATTTATCGATTTATCTGGAAGTGTTGTCTCTAAATCTTTTTTTATAATTTGAAAATTATTTAATAAATCACCATTAAGAGATTCTTCGATACTATTTGTAAGACCAGAAATATCAGGAATTCCAAGAGCTGTAGAAGTTCCAGCACCAAAGAAAAAACCAATGTTTTTAGAATATGACAATTGATTTTTAAGTTCTTGAATTTCTCTTATTACGTTAATATTTTCCATAATTCATTTTTCTCTAATTTTTTTTGGTTTCTAATAACGTTTGTGTATATTCAGTTGTTTATATTCTGCCATTTTTGATGTATAAGCGCAATTGCGCTTATTTTTACTATCTCTCGCATTTGTTCCTCTGACACATAACAAGTGATTATCTGGTTTTATGAATAACACCCCAATTTAAGTAACGGATTGTTATTTTTCAAAGAAAAAATCTTTTTATTATTATTTTACGCACCGGGTAACCTGCAATGATTCAAGTTGATGAAAGTATTCGAGTCAATTAAGATAAATTATTAAAGCAAAAAAACAGCTGAATACATATCTAATTTTCATCAAAAGTGGCTGCGTTATTATCTCGTCTTTGCATGAAGTATCAGCCCCATAACTTCAGTTTATCTTTTTTAGGAAGGTTGTCTGATAACGCATATGGGCAAAGATAAACAAAGAAATTATTGATACAATATAAAGATATAATAGTATCGATAAAAAGCAATGAATAATGTTGTTTAACCAGGTACTTATTTTTTATGCCTATATTCACAGACATCGATATATTGCAGCAGACAAGATAGTGCAATAGATTTTGTCACGAGTAAGTCAGGTATCCAATTAACTCAGCTTCTGTCATTTTGAATCCCGTTATGCGCATTGGAGTCAACTTAAGCAATATTTTTAAATTCCCCCTTAAAAAAGGGGGACAAAGGGGGTTGTAAAGCCGAATTTATAATGGTATTCATTTATTCAAGTTTACTGGTAAGCTACGATTACACAAATTATTAACAATTTCATTATTAGGATTAAATACAACCCCCTAAATCCCCCTTTGCTAAGGGGGACTGTTCCTTAGGTTGACGCAAAATCGTTTTGCGGGATGAGAAATCTGATAATTAGCAGTAGAAAAAACTCGTTTCGCCGGTCTGCACGGGGCGCCCGGTTCCTACGCTCAGCGTCACATCACTTTGCATAAATTTATCAAACTCTAAATTCTTTTCTTGACTTAGGGAAGCGGATTTCGTAACATAGTCAGTCCGTTGTTGAGTTTGGTTCATCGGCTCCGACACCAGGTCGCGTTATGATTTCTAAATCTACTGATCAACTGAAATGAGGCAAATATGAACAACAAGACCCCTGGCATGCAACTGTCGGTTGCATCTAATCTCCTCGTAATCTTTTTACTCTTTTCTTTGAGCTACGGCAGGAGTGGACCGGCGGTCCGGAATGTAGGAGGCTCGCAGCCTTCGAAGGAAGGACCAGAAAAGGCCGGCACGGATATTTGGACGCAGTTTCGTGGGCAGGCTCGTAGTGGTGTCTCCGCTGCGCAATATGATCTTAAAATCTGGAACAGTGATGGTCCCAAACTTGTCTGGAAACACACAATAGGTGATGGTTTTTCGGGCATCGTAATTACGGGTACTGTTCTCGTGACCGCCTTTGCAGTGGATAGTACAGAATATCTTGCCGGTTATGACAGCCGCTCTGGTCGAGAAAATTGGCGGGTTGAAATAGGCAAAATGTTTATTGATAATTTTGGCAATGGTCCGCGTTCTACGCCAGTTTTTGACAATGGACGGGCTTTTGTGTTGGCTTCCCGTGGCAGGATCTCCGCTGTGGATGCAGATGCAGGCGAGATACTCTGGACTGTCTCGCTTGCCGACAGTTTCGAAATAAAAGTACCCGACCGCGGTTTCACTACTTCACTGCTCGTTCAAGATGATTTGGTGATCGTGCATGCCGGTGGCGGTGAAGGAGAGGCCATCGTTGCGTTGGATAAAAACACTGGCCGACTTGTCTGGAAAATTGGGGATAGCGCACCGAGCTACTCGTCACCCTTTGTGGCGACGATCAACGGTGTCAAACAGAATATTTTTGCTGCCACCCGGATTGCAGAAATCGACGGCAGCCCGCAAAATATCTCCGAAGTCATCTCTGTATCCACCGATGGTAAGATTCTTTGGAAGGCACCGTCGTTACCCCTGGTCATTGCCATGCCAGTCTTCATGGGGCCTGACAGGGTATTTGTCTCAGGTTCCAGAGAAGACGGATGCCTGGCTTTCAGAGTTGTTCAAGATGCTGATACTACGAGAATCGAGCCGCTATGGAAAAGCAAGGAGATGAAAAATCACTTTAGTAGCTCGGTCTATTACAAAAACCATATATACGGTTTTAGCAAATCGACCCTGAAATGTTTGGAGGCAGCCACCGGCGAAAGGAAGTGGCGCAAGCGAGGCTTCGGTAAGGGGAGTATAATCATCGTGGATGACAAACTCGTGGTTCTCGACGATCGCGGCCGACTCGCGATTATCGAAGCGACCGCGGATGGCTATCATGAACTCGCTTATGCTCAAGCTCTGGATGGGAAATCATGGACTTCGCCAACATTTGTCGGCGGCAAGATTTATCTCAGAAACCGAAAGGAGATGGCCTGTTATGATCTCACCAACTAAACTGCATAGACATACCCTTGTTGCTGTTCTGGTTACAACGGCATGTGCCCTGCTCGGGAACGCGAAGGCGCAAACACTCAACCTGAATCAGGTGATTCAAAAAAATATCGAGGCGCGAGGCGGCGCCGAAAAATGGGCCGCGCTAAACACCATTAAGATGGAAGGGACATATGTGAGCTTTAGTAATCCCGCCCCATTTACAATATGGAGGCAACGTCCGGACCTCTATCGCTTCGACACCACGATCCAGGAGACTGATATTATTCGGGCTTATGACGGAAATCAGGCGTGGTGGGTCAGATCACGCAAGGGATCACCCCAGGCTAAACCTGTCCCCATTCCGACAAGGCGCAATCTGGACAAGGTGACCTTAAGGGAACGATTCTTTGAACCGCCGTTCTGGGGATTTGATAAAAAGGGAAATCAGGTCGAACTCCTGGGCATTGAAGATTTTGACGATGGCGAGAATTACAAGCTGAAGGTCACACTGCCTGACTCGAGCATCGAATTCTGGTATCTTGACGCTGAGACATTCCTGGAATCTGGCATGACAGGCATCACCTATGACTCCGGGCGACCGACCGATGTTGAAATATTCTTCAGCAACTACCGCAACGTTGATGGGGTGCTGATGCCTTTCCTGGTCGCATCCGAATATGGTATCCGTTATCGCAGCATAGAGGTCAGGGAAATTGCCATCAATCCAGTCATCGGTCCAGCTGTTTTCGCTATGCCGGATTCAGCGGCAGGGAAGACCAACTGATGTTCATGCTCTAACGGCGGTCTTGAGATTTCAATGAAAATTGACCAGGTTTTCGAAGAGCATGCAATAAAATCAATCGCAATATCCTGCACCAACTGGCTTTTGCTTCTCTGACCAAATGTCCACGGTGCAGGTCATATTATAAAAGGCCTTGAGTTCATGGCAAAAAAACAGCCATGCATTGCGTTGCTTAGCCAATATTCATCTGAAGATTCTGTATGCTCTGTGGCAACAGAACGCATTATGATAAAAATATTTTTAACATACTACATTTTTGGCTTGACATGGTAAGCCCCCTCTCCTAATCCCGATATGCTTCAAGTCGGGACTCCGCGAACATCTGGTACGGGGACGTTCACCCCGATAGCTACGTGCCATGCCTGACACACGTTTTTGTAAGTTTGAGAAACTTGTGAGGGAAAACACTTACACGCTCACGTATTTTACTGATCCACACTATAACCTTCTGGTACAGCCAACAACTTCTCTGGGATGGCCACATTTTCCACTACGCTTGTGGCTTCACGTACATAGCCCTCCTGCCCAACTGAACGATTGACAATTTTGAGATCGATTCCTTTCCAGAGCCAGTACTTAACCTTAAGGTTACTATTCTCGTAAACCGTGCATGTCTTTCCCGCAATTTGTTCATCAGTCATCTTCTTATAACCGACCATTTCCAATTGCGATTCGGCGATACCGGCAACAGCAGGAGGTTCGGTGGCTATCGCTCGTATTTTACCCTGCCACACTTTCTTCTCTAAGTGGTTGTAAATCGTGGACAGTTTATCTTTCCAAATACTCGTCTGTTTCACTTGATTGCCAAATTCCTTTTTGTCTTCTACTATCACAACTGTATTTCCCCAATCGGCAATATAAAATGTCTCTTTGCCTTCAAAGATACCGGAATAAGTAAAGTCAATCCTGACAGACTCTATCTGAAAGAACTTTCTCAAAGACATTGCAGCGGTTTTATTTTGAGAAGAAGTTGCCTTTGGGCTTTCTGCTTGATTTGTGTCTTCCTTTGAGGAAGAAGAGGATTGACAGGAGAAAATGGCCATGAGGTAAACTGAGAGAAAAAGGCCGAAAGTGTAGTTATTCTTTAGCATACTGCCTCCTTAATAAAGAATGTGGTTTACTATCTAATCATAATTGGTTTTCTAACAATCTGGTAAAGGTGTGCTCGTCTTCAACCCACCTAACTACGAATTTGAAATTAAACGAACTGAAAAGCTCAAAACTATGAAAATTACACTATCGAAGCGCATCACCTTGAACCGCAAATTAGGCAATTTAGCTCTACATATTATCAACTTTTTGTTAAAGTGATATTGTGAAGTTTAAAGTACCATTTTCTTTTATTTCTCCTTCTCTGCTAAGAGCAAAACCCCTTCGTATCCAATTCGTTGGAGCACCCCCCTTTTCCTTGCGTATAGTTATATCCCAAACAGGAAATCGAATGTTTAGTTTTATTTCTACGGCATTATCTTGGATGTACTCCATGTGTACCAAGAGCAATTGTCTGTCAAATTCATATATTTTGACCGTTTTATAATGTGCAATATTCTTTAAGAGGTTAGGTATATAATTATCTTGCGCAAGCTCCTTACCGATTAGAATGCCTGGTTCTTCTTCCCCCAACTGAACACGATATGGGATAACCAAAACTAGCTCATTTGTAAGGAAAGTAGTTTTTTGTTCCACCTTATCAATAATTAATTGTCCCGTAAATCTCTGACTAATCTTTCTTGAACCTATTTTTACTATAATTTCCAATTCCCTCGTTATATTTTGAGCGTGAATAATACCGTGACATTTCGTACATAATAAAATACATTTATCTATCTCATCAAGTTGTTCATTTGAAATAACACGTCGTATAATGTTATCATAATTTGGGTGTTTCTCATTCGGATCAATATGATTAAATTCGAACATTCTATTAAAGGTGTCATAGCGTTCAACCATCTCCTCTACGCTGAGACCGCAATAAGCGCAACGATCACCTTTGTATTTATATAATTGACGTCGATTCACTATATTGCCCAATGTTGTAAATTGACCGTATTAAGTTGGCCATGAGTATGATATTCTTACCCCAACAAATTGATTATCTGGTTTTATGAAAAACATACCAATTTAAGTAACGAATTTTTGTTCTGCAAATAAAATTTCGTTTTGTTGCATTTTTACTAACAAGGTAACCGGCAAATAGTAAGAAAATTAAGATCCCGGGTAACATGCAATGATTCAAGTCGATGTAAGTATTCGAGTCTATTACGATAAATTATTGTAGTAAAAAAATACCTGAATGCTCAGGCAATTTTTATCGAAAGTGGCTGCGTTTTTATCTCGTCTTTGCATGAAGTATCAGTTTTATAACGCTCCGCTTCACGCACAGAGCATCCCGACAAGAAAAACTTTGAAAAATTCACAAAACTAACCCAGATCGTCAGCGTCCAGCTGTCGCTGTAAAAACGGCTATTATGTGCCGTTGCTTCCTAATCTGTAAGAGCACTTAAAGCTTTCCTTTTCTTGTAATGGTCTATTACTATACTCGCAATTATTGAAGATGCAACACCAAGGATAAAACCAAAAAAGTAATTTATACCCGTCTGCCACCACTTCTGTTTACCAAATACCATTCCCAAAGCTTTTAACTCTTGCTCAGTGATTTCCTTTTATTTCATCTTTGAGCGCATTAACATTCATTTGAAGCCAATGCTTGACTTCGATTGCTATTGGCTCTGGATCCACCATTTTTATCGACATACTTGCCCCATATATCCGTATTTAAGTAGTTGTGTTCATGCTGCCGTTTAAGCATCAAGTTTTTATATTTGCCAGAACCATGTATCAAATCAATGCAAAGTTCTTCAAATACTTCGGCTTCTAACTCATGGAGTGGATATTTCTTCTTTCTATTCTTCATATGAAAGACTATGCTTGATTAAGTACTTCAAATTTACATGCTCTTTGGTTCAACTAATAATGTGTTCTATTTCTTTAGTATGGTCTGGATGAAATCTCAAATACTCTTCTACACTGATCCCATTTTGTTGGCTATTTCGGCGTAGACCTGGAGGAAGTAATTTACTTTCTGACCCGTGGTACATATCAAAATAAAGATCGATTTTGCATTTTGACTTAAAGCATACAAGTCGGTATAGATCTAACATATGACCATCTGGCCCTTTACCAACGCTTCCACTTCTCTTGTACAAGAAAGGCGCACCACATTGACACTGTAATGATTCAATATAATTCCTTTCACCGACTGCGTCATTGACTGGAATAGGATTGCTCCATTCATATCCGAAATTTCCAGTTGCGTCATCAATTGTATCTCTGGAGTCACTTTTCTTGCCCATTAACTGGTTCAATTCATGATATTCGTATTCTTCAAGAATTGTCTGCCATGGTGTTGGGTATTCCACTTTTTGTCCCGTTTCGTTTAATTGTATGAAGAATCTCTTTTTCGAATATAATTTCTGGAATAAAAACAACTCATAAGGAACAGTAACCGGCACGTCTTCGGCAATCATCATTTTGACTTTCTTTTCGGAAATCAATCTTGTTAAGTATTCGAACTGTTTAAGCGTCAAAGGTTTCTCAAAATCAGAGGATTTGGCCGATTTGTACAACAAATCGAGAATTTGTTGATTACCTAATTTTCCCGCTAATTCTAAAACCGACTCACCTTCGTTCCCAATTACAAAAGGATTTGCCCCTGCCCTTATTAATATTTTCGTTACTTCTACATGCTGTTTGAAAACAGAACAAAAAAGAGGCGTGTATTCACCTATCTTATCAGTCGCTTCTAAATCTGCTCCTGCTTTTATCAAAAGCTTTACCATTTCGGTATGATTTTGATCTGCTGCAAAAAATAGTGCAGTTGAGCCATTTGTTTCTTCTTTCATGTTAGGATCTGCACCAGCCTTCAGTATAAGTTTAACGATGGGCACATTCCCGACCAATGCAGCCCCCATTAGAGGAGTAAAACCGTTCTTCGATCTGCAATTTGGATTGATTCCCAATTGTAACAGCGAGTGAACTTTTTCACTTTGACCATTAAGAGCTGAACGAATTAGCCGACCCTCTTTATTTAAAGAAAGTTGTGTAAGTAGTTGCTTCAGCATTGTATCTTAGCTTTTATTTTACACATAAAAATGATAGTCTGGTTTTATGAATAACACACCAAATTGAGTAACGTATTTTTATTTTGCAAATCTAAATTCGTTGTTTGACAGTTTTACTATCAAGGTAACCGGCAAATAGAAAGAATATTAAGCTTCTGGGTAACATGCTATAATTCAAGTTGATGAAACTATTCGAGTCAATTACGATAAATCATTAAAACAAAAAAATACATGAATACACATATAATTTTTATCGAAAGTGGCTGCGTTATTATCTCGTCTTTACATGAAGTGTCAGCCCCATAACTTCAGTTAATCTTTTATTGGAAGGTTGACTGCTAATTCATATTGGCAAAGAAATACAAAGGAATTACTGATACAATATAAAGATAAAATAGTATTTATAACAAGCAATGAATAATGCTATTTACACAGTTATTTAATATTTGTGACCTTAATCATATAGACAGATACTTGGAGAGCAGAAAAGATAGTGAATCAGATATAGCCACGAGTAAGTTCTGGTTAGCCATTTAATTCAGCTTCTGTCATTTTGTGTCCCGTTATGCGGGATGAGAATTCTGACAATGCTTAAAGCTTAATTTTGTCAGAAACCAGATTCCTCACCCGCTAAAGCGGATTCGGAATGACAATTATATGATTTCTACTGTGCTAAATGGAAAACCGTTTTGATTATGAAAATCATTTTTCTCTTTCCATAATTAGAAGAATACATTATATTTACTTATTATTCCATCTCAGAATTATAAGTTAATACGCCAACAATCGATAATCCCGTTAAAGAAAGCTGAGAATACCATGCGAATTGATAGAATGCTTGCAATAACGATCATGCTGCTCAACAGAAAAAGAATCACTGCCCGCGAGTTAGCAGAAAAGTTTGAGGTCTCAATACGAACTGTGTACAGAGATATTGATGCAATTAATCTGGCAGGTATCCCCATAACCTCGCATCAAGGTTCTGATGGGGGCTTTGGCATTATTGACACTTATAAAATTGATCGACAACTACTGACTTTGAATGACATGCTTGCCATGCTGTCAGCATTGAAGGGGATCAATACAACCTTAGAAGATAGAGAATTAGATTCAGCAATTGAAAAGATCACGAGTCTTGTTCCGAAAGATAAAACCGAACAGTTAAATCTGCATCTGGAACAATTGGTGATTGATATTCTACCCTGGGGCTATACTAAAAAACAAAGAGAAAAGCTAAAAGAAATACATCATTCAATCATTAGTAACAGACTCTTGAATTTTCATTATAGAAATTACAAAGGTGAAAAGAATGTACGAACGGTTGAGCCAATGACTTTGCTTTTCAAGGGTTATGCCTGGTATCTTTTTGCCTATTGTTGTTTGAGGCAAGATTATCGGATATTCCGATTGTCGAGAATGTATTTTCTTGACACTTTAGAAAAGCAATTTGTGCGTCGGGAAAAGTCTGTTCACGAAGTAATGAAACCAGATATTGATACGAATTATTGGACACATCTTGTCCTGAAATTCTCTCCAAAGGCCAGGGTACGAGTAGAAGACTACTTCGATGAAGAACAAATTGAAATTCAGCAAAATGGTGATTTAATTGTTAAAGTATCTTTCCCGGAAGATGAATGGGTTTATTCTATAATATTAAGTTACGGAGAATTTGTAGAAGTATTGCAACCACAGCACATAAGAAAAATTATCCAGGAAAAAGCGAAAAAAATCATAAATTATTATCAAACCTGACATAATGGTGTCACAGACATTTATTATATTAGTGAAAATTAAACATCTTATTACTTTTCACCAAGGAGGTTACAAATGAATAAGTCCTGTTTTTCCTGTGGAATGCCGTTATCTGGAGAGGAAAGAATCTTACGGTTGACAATCCCAGGTATCGGAGAATAATAAACTGATGAGTTTTCATTTTCAAAAAAAAGGAGAGAGGCATGTCAAGTTTAATAAAATATTTTATTGTTATTGCTTTATTATTATTATCATCATGTACGCAAAACCAACCTGATATAACAGATTCTGAACGCATAGAAATTGAAAACGCCATAAACCATGTATATAGCGAAGTAATGAAAGCCTCGGAACAAGCGGATGTAGATAAAATGTTTAGCTTCATTCTTGAGAACAACAAAGGAGTGCTCATTCGAAATGGTCAACTAATTTTATCTCGCCAGGAAGCTCTTGATACTTATAAAAAGGGCTTCAGAGGTTTGCAAAAAGTTGAATACAAAATCAATCAGCAGTATATAACAGCGCTTTCATCAAAAAGTGCCCTGTTAGTTTTAGAGGGGGAATCTATTGCAACAACAAATGATGGACAAACATTTAAAACACCCTTTGCTCAAACTACGGTTTTTGTTTCAAAAGATGGTGATTGGAGAATCCTTCACGCTCACACATCTGCCCCGGTAAGGAGATAATACTATATTCATTAGAAATTGACAGTCATCTTTGAGATGACTGTCAATTCAAATAAGTTTAACTTATTTCCAAAGTGTTAAAATGGCAGCCATGATAAGGAATCCTACAAGCGTATATCCGGCATACATTAAATACACTTTTTTAGAGCGATCCTCATAGAAGTACGGTGGGGCGGCTGTCGTTGCGACGAATCCAAACCAAATAAAGAATCCAGTGGATAGCCCTGCTTGCAATGTAGTTGATTTTGCATATTCCACAAACATGGCAAGAACGAATGCCGCTATCAGTGAGCCAATAAAACTAACCACATAAGCTTTCGCAGCGCCTTGTTTCATTGTTTCCGCATCTGCATCTGTCAATCCCTGAGCAGCCATCCAGGCTTTTCCAAATAGTATAGGTGAATACCACAAACCCCCAAGGACGTTGTAAGCTACAGCTGAAACAAGAACAGCCCAATAATTAATATTTACTAATTCCATAATTTCTCTCTCCTCAATGAAATGTAAATTAATAATGTATTTTGATTAATTTATATAAATGTAACTGAAAAAACAACCCTTGTAATAAATTAATGTACTTTTTCCTTGTAATTGATAAACATTTTTTATTTTTTAAATATTAGCAATAAATTATCAACCTCAAGGGAAGTAACATATATAGATATCTATTATGATCAAATTTTATCACCTTCAATAATTAGGAATCTGTTATGACTCGTGCATTTTCCTCCACTTATCGTGATAAAAACCGCGACTATCCGGACCCATTTCCCGTCGAAATTCTAAAAAGGGTTGACATGCCGACAACTCTGATTAACGAGAGTGAGATTTCTCGTGTTGATGAGCGTGATGGCGGTTTCCAACGAGCCGGACGCGGAGAGTATGGGGACTTCCTGCAGAAGGAATACCGCCGCTTCATGAAAAAGTATCCCCTGTCCGACGCTTTATTAACTATGTCCAGGTCTCTTGCGCCCCTTGTGGACGGACAAACAGGAACGCAGCAAGCGCCGTTACCTGATGATCCGGAAACAACGGCACGGCATATCAAAGAAACGGCTTATTTCCTCAGAGCTGATATGGTTGGCATTTGTCAGTTACCAAAGTATGCGGTTTTTACTCACAGCAGATGGGATGGAACGCCGATAGAGCTCAACCATAAATATGCCATTGCCATATTAATTGACCAGGACTGGAAAACCGCATCTGCTTTTAGTGGCAGAGACTGGATAAGCAATTCCATGAGCTTCCTTTCCTACTCAACTTCGGGATTTATTGCCTGCATCCTGGCAGAATATATTCGGCGACTGGGCTACCCTGCCCGGGCTCACCACGCCATGAACTACCAGGTAGTCGTACCTCCTATCTTATTGTGGGCAGGACTGGGGGAAATGTGCCGCATCGGCGATATTGTGCTCAATCCATTTCTTGGGCCGCGTTTCAAGGCCGCTGTCGTGACTACCGATCTACCTTTGTCTGTTGACAAACCGATTGATTTTGGCCTTCAGGATTTTTGCAGCAAGTGCGGCAAATGTGCCCGTGAGTGCCCTTCCCAGGCGATCAGCTTCGGTGATAAAGTAATGCACAATAACTACGAAAAGTGGCCTGTTGATGTCCAAAAGTGTACGAGTATAAGAATTGGCAATCAGCACGGCTCCGGATGCGGTACTTGCATAAAAGTCTGCCCCTGGAACAAACCTGATACGCCATTCCACAGAATGGTCAATTGGACTGTGAGACGTTTTCCCAGTCTTCGGAAAATGGCCATCAAAGCAGACGATTTGCTCGGTTATGAAAAGCCAAAATCTAAATGGAAGTGGTGGTTAGATATAGAGGCGATTGATGGAACGTTCAAAACAGTAAAACCATCTAACAGGCAAAATGATTGATGACAAAATAATTTACTTTATAAGCAGAAAATAGAAGGAACAAAATATAATGCCATATTTACGCGAGCAGAAGTCCGAGACTACAGCTCAAAACATGCCTTATTTTCCTTTCGCAGTCCCGGACTGCCGGTTTGACCAACGAAACG
>CAZIKB010000061.1:20493-37324 GCA_964539665.1 uncultured Cytophagia bacterium | reverse complement strand
GCAACGACCAATTTTGCAAATTGACACGGTTACTTTTATTATGAGTCAATGCGTGTCAGCAAAGTATTTGGGAAATATCTTGACATTAGATTAAAATATTTTATATTATAACCTACATATCGCGGGGTGGAGCAGTCTGGTAGCTCGTTGGGCTCATAACCCAAAGGTCGGAGGTTCGAATCCTCCCCCCGCTACTAAAAAAAGGGTTTAAAGATTAACTTTAAACCCTTTTTTAATTTCATAAAACTCGTTTTCTACCCCTATTGCCAACTTTTTAACAAACCTAAAGCGAGGCTGCCAATTTCTATCATCCCAAAAATCTCTGCTTCATTCTTTTATTGACATTTTCAATTCTACATTAGTGTTAAATTATAGTTTCTTCATTCACCTTGTCAAAAAAATGACACTTTCTCGTGTTGAAAAATAATATCATCTTTTGCCCTACTGAGATGTCAGTTCGAGAACCTAATCTGGCCACAATTGTATGCAATCCACTCGTGAGGTAGAGATATATTTCATTGCCCATGGGTTCAACAACTTCAACATCAAGCGATACTTCAGAGTATTCATTCAAATTGTTGTTGGAGTCATAAATTTCTTCGGGACGAATTCCGAAGATTATTTCTCTATTCACATATTTTGCAAGTCTTTCTTCATGTTCTGATAGAATTCTGATTTTCAAGTTACCTTCATCAAACCAGAGCCCATTATTTTCAATTATTTTACCATTTAGGAAATTCATAGAAGGGCTGCCGAGAAATCCAGCTACGAATTTATTTATAGGAGAATTATATAAATTAAGCGGAGCATCGATTTGCTGAATTATCCCATCTTTCAATACTACGATGCGTTGTCCCATAGTCATCGCCTCAATTTGATCATGGGTTACGTAAATCATGGTAGTTTGTAAGCGGTTATGTAATCGTGAAATTTCAGTGCGCATTTGAACGCGTAATTTTGCATCCAGGTTTGACAGCGGTTCATCAAAGAGAAAGACTTGCGGGTGTCGGACGATAGCCCTTCCCAATGCCACTCTTTGTCTCTGCCCGCCCGAAAGAGCTTTCGGTTTTCTGTCAAGCAATTCAGTGATACCGAGACTTTCGGCTGCCTGCCTGACTCGGTGACTTATTTCCTGTTTGCTATATTTTCGCATCTTCAGCCCAAACGCCATGTTATCATAGACCGTCATGTGGGGATAGAGCGCATAATTTTGAAATACCATGGCAATATCTCTTTCTTTCGGCGCGACATCATTGACCATTCGATCTTCAATGAATATTTCACCATCAGAAACATCTTCAAGCCCGGCAATCATTCTTAAGAGTGTGGATTTGCCGCAACCTGAAGGACCAACCAGCACGACAAATTCTTTGTCCATGACTTCAAAAGTCGCATTTTTAACGGCTTCTATTTGTTTATCATATACCTTCGAGACATTTCTAAAAGTCACACCAGCCATAATGTTAATCCGAGTTAATTAATATACAGAAAGCTACTGATTGTCTTGTATTTTAGAAAAAAACGTTGTCGTTGTTCAACTTCGTTTATCGGTTGAGTAAAAGCGTCTCTAATTTACTTAATCTCCGATTTTATCACCAAATTTTAGCCCTTAATCATTAATTGAATCGATTTCTTATCAGGTATATATGAATCGCTTTGCAGTACCTGAATTAAAGAGATGTGAGTGTACAAACGTTTGCATTAAATTTTTGTAAAATAGTTATATTTTAATTGAAAGTCAAGTAATGCCTGTACCCCATGTTGTGTTTAATATGACAAAAGACCGATTCCACATCAACGCCTCTTTGTTTCCAGAGTCCGATTCCCTCCTTTGTGGTGAGATTCTCCATGACCTCGTGCCAGTAAGCTTCCAAGTGAGAAATCTGGTTTTGATGGTTAGCACAATTTTGAAAGACATCAGATTCCTCACCCGCCACAGCGGATTCGGAATGATAATTTAGTGGTCTTTGCTGAGCTAACTGGATAACCGTGCCATTGCTTTCTTAATTCTTTGAATATAAAATATAAAATTCACTTCATAACTAGCAATAAATTTAAAGATGAGTCGATAATTAGAAGTAACTGGTACAATATTTTATGACTATTTCTATAAAGAGAACAAGAATGATATTACTGCAGATTCCAACAAATATTGACGCAATCAGAGTTATTCAGGTTCATACATTTGACTTATATTTTGTATTTAAAGAATTTTTGAGAAATTTCGATGATGAAGATAGACAGGCATTGATTTGCATGTTTACCGAACTGGAATTTGATTTTACAAAAAATTAGATCATTTTGCTGTTAGCAATACATGTATATAACATAGAAAACTGTAACTCGGGTAACGCGAATTTACACCGATTTTTCATTCAGGGTCATTCGGTCATTAAGTCAATGACAATAAATATCCAGAATTTGACGATTCATTGATGTTTATTCTAAAACGCACATTAATGTGGAATCACTCCATTAGTGTCTTGAGTCAGTAATTAGTTAACCAATTGAGTTGACATTGTTACTTACGATTATGAGTTTAGAACCTTGAGATTTATTTGGGTATTGAGCATTTGTGATTTGCTACTTCGCCTCGCTGTTTCTTCCGTGTTCTATTTGTAAATCAAGTCAGAATTCCTAAATTATTCAAAAACTTTTCAGATATTTTAATTCGGCAATAGCTCCGCAATTTCAGTTAGGATTGTTATTGAAATTGTTGCCTTTGTTCTAATTTATTTGTAAATTCCGACTTTACAGCTTACTTAGTAAGGATATTAAGTTTTAAGCCACTAATTGTTGCAGGTAATAGCAATAGATGATTATTGAAACCCGTGCATACGCTCGAGCTGGTCTTCTGGGAAATCCATCCGACGGATACTTTGGTAAAACCATTTCTATCAGCGTGCGAAATTTTGGCGCGCATGTTTCGCTATACGAAACACCCGAACTGAACATTGAATCTCAACAACAGGATTTGAACAATTTCAGAAATATTTATGATTTGGTCGAATCTGTGAATTTAATGGGATATTACGGCGGCACCCGGCTCATTAAGGCCGCGATTAAAAAATTCAGTGAATATTGTGAAGAGCATAACCAGAAACTGAACAATAAAAATTTCACTATCCGATATTATTCTTCAATTCCACGACAAATTGGCCTGGCGGGCTCCAGCGCAATTGTGACTGCAACAATACAAGCGTTAATGCGGTTTTATCAGGTAAGCATACCGATTGAGATTATACCAAATATTGTACTTTCAACTGAACGGGATGAATTGGGAATCAACGCCGGCCTGCAGGACAGAGTTATTCAAACTTATGAGGGCTGCGTTTATATGAATTTTGATAAACAGATTATGGATAAAAAGCAGCATGGAATATATGAGCGTATCTCTCCAGCACTTTTGCCAAATCTATATATCGCCTACAAACCGCAATTAGGAAAAGTATCGGGAGTGGTGCTCAATGACATTAAAACCAGATACGACCGTGGAGATCCAAAAGTTCTTGATAACCTGAAACGCATTGGCGATCTTGCTGATGAGGGCAAGCAAGCCTTACTAAACAAAGACATGCCAGTATTGACTGCTTTAATAAACCAGAACTTTGATTTGCGCAGGGAGATTATGAAAATCAGTCAAAGTAATTTGGAATTGGTTGAAACAGCGCGCAAATGTGGCGCTCCCGCAAAATTCGCTGGTTCAGGAGGCTCCATCATCGGTATTTATGAAAACGATGAAATGCTCACTAAATTAGTTGTCGAATTAAAAAAAATAAATGCCAGAGTTATTAAGCCTTATTTGATTTAGGTCAGGTTGCTCGAGATTCGATACTGGATGCTTGTGTTAAGCTTCAGACTCGCACTTTCGAGTGGAGTGAATTAAAAGTATCGAGGATTTCAGAATAAACAATAATGATTCGTCAATTCTGACTATAAACTATCATCTGGCAGTAATTGTGATCGGCTACAAATTAAGGATTTTATTTTATGATTAAAAAAGCAGTTATTCCTGCAGCAGGGTTGGGCACACGCTTCCTGCCCGCCACAAAAGCTCAACCCAAAGAAATGCTGCCAATCATTGATACCCCGACCATCCAATATGTTGTTCAAGAGGCCATCGATTCCGGAATAGATGATATTCTTATTATTTCAGGGAAAGGGAAGAGGGCGATTGAAGACCATTTTGACCGCAATTTTGAATTAGAAACACAGCTCGAAGGCCAGGAAGATCAGGTCATGTATAATGAGATTAGACGTATTTCAGATATGGCGAACATCCATTTCGTGCGACAAAAGGAAATGAATGGTCTGGGAGATGCTATTTATTATGCACGGTTACATACAGCTAATGAGCCATTTGCGGTTTTGCTCGGTGATACAATTATTGACTCGGTGATACCTGTGACACAACAGCTTATTGATATTTATGAACAGTTTCGGCAAACCATAATTGGGGTTGAGCTTGTGCCAAAAGAAAAAGTATCCCGATATGGTATTATCGGAGGTGAAAAAGTCAGCGACCGTATTTGGGAGGTTACCGATCTTGTAGAGAAACCACCTGTACATAAAAGCCCTTCGAATTTAGCGATAGCAGGCCGGTATATTTTGACGCCCGAAATTTTTACTGCACTTGAACAAACACAAAGAGATAAAAACAATGAAATTCAGGTAACCGATGCCCTGAGAATATTATTGAAGCGGGAAAAAATTGTTTCATATTCCATAGAAGGTAAAAGATATGATATCGGTAATAAACTGGATTATTTAAAGACTACAGTAGAATTTGCATTAAGACGTAAAGAGTTTGCTAAACCGTTCAGGCAATTTTTGAAAGGTGTCCTGAAAGATAATTAGTAGAGTGATTCCAAAGTAACGCACGTTTCAGAATCAAAATAAATGAATCGTCGGATTCTGATTATGAGCTGTCATTTCGAACGAAGTGAGAAATCTTGTATCATAGAGAACATTGCAGTTATAGAATGAAAGGTTAGAAAATGACTGATTCAAAAATTTTGACATTGCATGAAGATCGATATTTTAGTTCAAATCCGGAAAAAAGAAAAATCGCAAAGCGCCTGTATGAAACTGTCGGGCATCTGCCGCTGATTTGTCCGCATGGACATGTCGATCCGCGATTGTTTGCTGATAACACACCATTTCCAGACCCGACTGAACTTTTGATCATTCCCGATCATTACGTTTTTCGCATGTTTTATTCTCAGGGTATTCTGCTTGAGGCTCTTGGTGTACCGCGTGTTGACGGTGGTCAAACTGAATCTGATCACCGCAAAATATGGCAGGTTGTTGGCGATAATTTTTATCTCTTCCGAGGCACGCCAACAGGTATGTGGTTGAAACACGAAATGCGCGACGTCCTCGGGGTTACTAAAAGGCTAAGCGATGATACGGCCTTGGAAATTTACGATGAAATCATAACAACCCTTTCTAAACCGGAAAACTTACCCAGGGCAATGTTTGAAAGATTCAATATTGAAGTTCTGAGCACAACCGACGTTCCGACCGATACTCTTGAACACCACAGGAAGATCCGGGAAAGCGGCTGGAATGGAAAAGTTGTGCCGACTTTCCGACCGGATAATGTAACGAATTTTTTGTATCCTGACTGGAAAGCAAACATTGACAAACTCACCGAAATCAGTGGAATTGACTGTTCCAGTTATAAAGGCTTCATTCAGGCGCTGGAGACTCGAAGGTCTTTCTTTAAGGAATTGGGCGGCACATCAACGGATCAAGGTGTGACGACGCCATATACAGTTGAATTAAGTGCAGCGGAAGCTGAACAATTGTATAATAAAGCCCTCCAAGGCAGGGCGTCCGCCGATGATGCTTGTCTATTCACAGGCCATATTGTTATGGAAATGGCGCGCATGAGTTTAGATGACGGCATGACTATGCAGATTCATCCCGGCTCAAATCGCAATCATAATGACATAGTATTTCGAACTTTTGGGCTTGATAAAGGGGTGGACATCCCCATGGCAACTGATTACGTCAACAATTTAAAACCTTTGCTGAACAAATACGGCAATGAGCCACGGTTAACAATCATTTTATTTACTTTAGATGAAACGACTTATTCGAGAGAATTGGCGCCTCTGGCCGGGCACTATCCTGCCTTGAAGTTGGGGCCGGCCTGGTGGTTTCACGACAGCCGTGAGGGCATGCTGCGGTATCGTAAAATGGTTACGGAAACCGCTGGATTCTATAATACGGTTGGATTTAATGATGACACCCGCGCTTTTCCTTCTATCCCTGCCCGTCATGATTTAGCACGTCGTGTGGACTGCCGATATCTCGCTGAACTGGTGGCTGAACATGTGCTTGATCTTGATGAAGCTGAAGAAACAATCGTCGATTTATCTTACAATCTGGCTAAGAAGAATTATCAATTTTAGGTGACTCCTTTCTTTTTCTTGTCCGAAATGACGATGGCACGTCACTTTTATCTGAGTAAAATTCAATTTCTATTTTTTTTAAATTATTTATGAATTATTTTAAACTTTTTGTGCTAAAGATTGTCTAACTTATAGTAACAATTCTCAAATAATAAATTCAACATTCGGGTATTTATAAGCCAGCATTGAGCTCACATTTAACACTTATTAATGACTTTGTTGAAAAAGAAACCTTCGGAAGGATTTCCACCGCGTAACGAGAAACTCATTAATTTATCTGTTTAGATTTAGCCTTGAACACAAGCTCATAAATATGAACAAAGAAAGTGTGAATTTATCTGCAAATCAGGGGAAATTGGAATTTTTTGAAGAAAAATTACTGATTAATGCCTATCACTCATCTGAAACGTTAAAGGATGAAATTGGCAAGATCATAATTCATCGAAGTAAATTAGAATGGGATTTCGTTAATATTGTTAGCAGAGGTCCATTTATTTGTTTAGTATTCAAACAAAAGTGTAATTAATGATAATATGGACTATCTTAGAAAGATGACTTCTTAGTAGTGAATTTCTCTTCGCCGGGATTCTTAACAAGAATCTCGATACGACGATTAATTTGTCTTCCAAGTGTTGTTGCATTATCGCTTATTATTTTAATTTTATTGTTCTTTATGTCTAAAATAAAAGGATAGAATTTAATTCTTTTTTTGCCTGCATCCATTAGCTTTGTTAACGTTTGATATTCATCAAAATTCAGAATTTTAACCGCGCGTAAGAAGTTGTTTTTTTCTATTTCAAAATGAAGTGGTTCACTTTCCCCCTTGCCCGCATATTTATCGAGTCTTATTTCGATTCTTTTTAACAACTCGGGTTCCTGATTCTTTATTTCATACAAAAACTCTTTTTGAAATTTTTTGGCACGTTTTGTAGAGAGTGACTGATTGACAACCTGCGAACCAATCGCACAGGCGTGACCAATAAACTGCAATCTCAGGCTGGCGAAGTTTTCAAGCCGCTGCTTGACTTTTTCCAGAACATTTAACCAGTATAAATTTGTAGAGGGGAAATCTTGTTTAAATTCGGCAACGCCGACAATAATTTTATTGGGTAATAAATTGCATTTTACGAGCTCTAAATTTGTTTGCCGCTCTTTTGTATAAAATTCACGTCCAAGTGTGTCTTTGAGTACAACTGAATAGTTTGTGTTTTTATTAAGCCAGACACTATTGTCGTTGCTATAATGTTGCCATGCGACAGTATCAGCACGATGATCGACAAAATTTACAAAGTTCATATTTGTGTTTAATGAATCTGCATGAATTTGAATCTTTCCATAATTTAAAGCGACATAACTTTTGATGGTTGACACAAATACGACTGGTAAAAATCGTTTTGATTTTGGCAGAGTCAAAGGCACTGAATAGAATACGTCTGCAACTTCTTCATTTTCGCTATCGATTCTGCTGCTGGTAATTTTAACATACCTACGCTCCTTTTGCACCCAATCCCTGTCTGGCTCAAATTTTGGATTTAGATTTGTGATAATTTGTCCGGGCTCAAGAGTCTCGTGTATTTCAATCAGTCTGTCTGGTATGTCGTGTTTCAGAAAATAATCTTTTACCGCTTGTTCCCTCGCCTTTGCCAGATTTTCCGACTCACCATTGGTTGCGTCGGCAAAACCCTGAAGCTTTAATTTTAAATTTTGTTGTTCTCTTAGTCTTTTTACTAATATTTCTAAAGGAGAATAAATTAATGCTGATTTATTTTGATTTATTTCAGCGCTATTATGCTCGAAAAATATTTTCGGAATAAAGGGCAATTCGTATTCATAAACCGAATCAATTGCAGCGATTACTTTGTCGCCAGTTTTGAAGGCGCCCTTGGGAATTGTATAAAAAGTAGCCTGGTGATTATTATTCGTTTCATTACTTTTGACAAATTGACTGGATTTGTAAATTTCGGTCCGTATTTGATGTTTACCGTGCCATTGTGTGAACCATTTAAGAACAATCGTAGTGTCACTTTTGGCTGAGACTCCGAAAATTGAAACCGGCTCAAAAGCGTGTTTTATTTTATCCGTATGGGCATGGCCATTGGTATTATTGGTGGGGTGAGTCAGTAAAGAGTCAAAGACTACCAATGTATTTTTTAGAGATTTTACATTACTATTATTCGATACAGTTATCAGTAATTCGCCCTGGTAATCATCTTCAGTAATCCATTTATCGGGAAGGAACTGAATTTCTGTGATTAGGAGGTCCGGAAGAATTCTGAAGTGCGAAATTGGCGCGCCATCTTTTTCTGCGAAACGGAAGTGATTATCATTATCGTAGGCCGCTACTGACCAGAAATAGTCTCCATTAGAAAGTTGCTTTTGCATATAGCTTAATTGATTAAGCTCCCGATTTACAACGAATCCGGAATTTATAACATATAGTGACGATGAACGATTTTTGTCAACAATTTGAAATAAATCATCATTTGTGTTCTCTGTCTCTTGAATAAGCCGGGTCAATATATTACTGGCAGATTCGATTCCTTCTGCTTTTTCAATAATTAATAAGTAATTTACCTCATCGTACAAATCGGGGTCTTTGGTTGCGTCCCAGGAGAACTTTAAGCTGTCAGTCTCAAAGGGTTTACCAGAAAATGGCTCAACCAAATCAAATTTTTCCGGCCCGATTGGATAATGGCTCACGCCGCCCCGAAATGAAGTAGAAAACAGATCATTCTTTTCTAACCCGGCAATATCAAGGCGAAGGGCATTGCTTTTTCCTGGCAGGACATTTTTAACCGGAGATGTTTGACTGTCAAGGCGCAGGCTCATGCCAAAAGAAAATTTACTTAAAATATGACTATTGAAATTGTATCCCCCACGTATTGCCAGAAGATAATTCCATGAAATTTCTGTACCAAAGCTGAATCGGCCTATTTCATCACGAACTTTCTGGTAATCCGTTGAAAATTGGATTTGTAAGCCAGTGTGAGAACCGAAATTAAATGCCGCACCTGCGCGCAGGGTTCTTGGCAGCGGAGTATCGTAAGATATAAAATTTAAAGAACTACCAAATTGGGTGACAGCGACGCCAGCTGAAAAAATACCATAGTCAATTAATCCAGTTTTGATTTTAAACCTGTTTGTTCGATATAGCAATCCGAAGTCTAAAATCCAGGCGCTTGCAGAATAATCTGCTAATTTACTTC
Source organism: uncultured Cytophagia bacterium (assembly GCA_964539665.1). Lineage (GTDB taxonomy): Bacteria > Zhuqueibacterota > Zhuqueibacteria > Oceanimicrobiales > Oceanimicrobiaceae > CAZIKB01. The sequence goes on along the minus strand of CAZIKB010000061.1, from coordinate 27,699 downwards.
GAATATATTTAACATTTAATCCTGATGCTATATTTTTCGATATGACATTTAGCGGGTGGCCGAAACTTGCTGTTACCAGTAAATCATTGGCAGATGCAGCAGACTGGGAACGATTTGTACTATCAAATTCGCGAATACCTTGATAATGAATTCCAAGCGCTATTTTCGATTTTGCACTCCAGGGTGTGCGGATTTTCGAGCCGTACATAAGCGAAAGGTTGTAGATGTCTGCAATCCATTCGGTATAGGTTGTCGACCATTGCCACTCTCGTAAGAAGCCAGTTGCGGCGGGATTCGCATAAAATGCATGCATTGCATCAATAGTCCCGGTGAGACTGCCAGCCATTCCATGATGTCTGGCGCCTGGGAGCATTTTTAAGAAAGCCCCTCCTGATCGGATTTGTCCCCTTGCCGGCTCAGGAAAAAAGCAAGACATTCCTGCGACTATAAACAGAATAGTAAAAAATGATAAATGATTCAGCCTGAACATGAATCTTTTTAAGTTTGATTTCATCGAACTATTATGACTTTTTTCCAGCAAATTAAATTACCCGAACGCAAAGTGATGATATAAGTCCCGCTGCCAACTTTTTGTCCATTATCAGTAGTAGCGTCCCATTCGAATCTGTTTGAACCGGAGTTGAATGTTGTTTCAGTTAATTCTCTTATGTGATAACCGCTAATGTCATAGATATCCAGACGAGCTGGTCGACTTGAATTTAACTCAAAATTAATGCCTAACAGATCGTCTTTCTCAGGTAGAAAGACATTTAAATCCAGGTTAAATAATGCACACCCTTCATTCGGCGGCACAGTGAATACTTTATTTATTGAAATATTGTTAAACAACAGTTCCGGATTTTCTTTATCAGCCTGCACCAGTACTTTATTAGTGAGCTCTAAAACATTTGTAGTAATTTTTGAAGAGACGGTAGCCTCAAAATTTACAGATGCCCTCGCAAAAGGCAATAAATCCCCGATATGCCATTGCAGAGTGTCGCCAGCCGAGTAGTTTTCCACCCGAACGGAGTCGGGCAGGATATTTTTTATTATAACATTTTCTGCTTTAAATTTTGATTCATTGGTGATGGTGATGAAATATGAATAGGTCTCACCCGATTTTACAAACCATAATGTGTCTGCACCCTGGACCTGAAAAGAATCTGTTTTTACCGTACTATAAACCGAGATATCAATGATGACGGGTTCGACATAACTATAGATGTTATAAATTGACATATTATTAGCAAGCATCCCAGAATCTTCATTCTTTGCCTCGACATAAACGGTGTTGTTGAGAAGGCTGGTGCCTTCCGGCATATTGGGGGCAACAACAGCGCCAAATGTTAATGTTGTGTCGCTGAATGGCGCCAGACTGCCGAGTTCCCACTGGAGAGTGTCTCCCGCGAAGAATGCGTCTGTGCGAACAGAATCGGGCAGAATGTCTTTTACAACGACATTTTCTGCTTCAAACTTGGTTTCGTTGCTAACTGTGATGAAATATGAGAACGATTTCCCTGCATCTGCAAACCAGAGGGTGTCAGCGCCCTCGACTACGAAGGAATCTGTTTTTGCAGTACTGAAAACCGCGACGTCAATGATGACTGGTTCGACATAATTATAGACGGTGTCAGTAGCTGAATTATTTGAAAACTTATCAGGTTCTTCATCATCAGCCTGGATGAAAACGGTGTTGATGAGAAGATTAGTGCCTTCCGGCATGTTTGGGGAAATGGCTGCGCTAAATGTCATGGTAGTGTCACTGTACGGCGCCAGACTGCCGAGTTTCCACTGGAGAGTGTCTCCGGCGAAGAAGTTCTCTGCCCGAACAGAATCGGGCAGAATGTCTTTGACAACGATATTTTCTGCTTCAAACTTGGTTTCGTTGCTAACTGTGATGAAATATGAGAACGATTCTCCTGCATCTACAAACCAGAGTGTGTCAGCGCTCGCGACTACGAAGGAATCTGTTTTTGCAGTACTGAAAACCGAGACGTCAATGATGACTGGTTCGACATAATTAAAGACCGTGTCAGTCGCCGAATTATTTGATAGCTTATCAGGTTCTTCATCATCAGCCTGGATGAAAACGGTGTTGATGAGAAGATTCGTGCCTTCCGGCATGTTTGGGGAAACGGCCGCACTAAATATCAGGGTAGTGTCACTGAACGGCGCCAGGTTGCCGAGGTTCCACTGGAGAGTATCTCCCGCGAAGAATGTGTCTGTGCAAACAGAATCGGGCAGAATGTCTTTGACAACGATATTTTCTGCTTCAAACTTGGTTTCGTTGCTAACTGTGATGAAATATGAGAACGATTCCCCTGCGTCTGCAAACCAGAGAGTGTCAGCCTCCTCGACTATGAAGGAATCGGTTTTTGCAGTACTGAAAACCGAGACGTCAATGACGACTGGTTCGACATAATTATAAACCGTGTCAATTGCCGTGTTATTTGCGAGCTTATCGGGATCTTCATTTTCAGCCTGAACAAACGCTTTATGAATGAACAGATTAGTACCTTCTGGCATATTTGGAGAAACAGTCGCGCTGAACGTTACGGTTGTGTCGCTAAAGGGTAGTATGTTGCCGAGATTCCATTGAACAGTGTCACCAGCAAAAAAATCGTTTACCTGAACGGTATCGGGAAGCACATTTTTGAGAACGACATTTGTTGCTTCCAGATTATCTTCATTTGACACCGTTATGTAATATGTATAGGATTCCCCTGCATCTGCAAACCATAAAGTGTCTGAGCCATTGACTACAAATGAATCGGTTCTCGCAGAACTCGTGACAGAAATATCAGCGAGTCTGATATTATAAACAGTGTCAATTGCTACATTATTGAGGAGCTTACCAGGATCTTCATTGTCTGTTTGAACGAATACCCGGTTAATGAGTAGATTTGTCCCTTCAGGTATATCTGGTGAGACTGTACCGCTGTAAGTTAGAGTTGTGTCGCTAAATGGCGGTAGATTACCGAGCTCCCACTGGATGACTCCTTTAGAAGCTAAACTATCCGCCAGAACAAATTCCGGAAGGGTGTCTGTTAAAGCGACATTTTGTGCTTCCTTATCAGCTTCATTGCTCACGGTGATAAAATACGAAAATGATTCCTCTTCATCGGCAAACCATAAAGTGTCTGTTTCCTGCACGGTGAAAGACCCGGTTTTTGCATATTTTGTCACTGTAATATCAGTATAGCATTTTGATGGAGCAAAAATTATTGTGTCTGTTGAAATGTCGTTAATAGCGTTTGTATCACAGGCGGCATAGACCTGGCCTGTATTAACAAATGTTGAGATCGAGACTGGTATCTTGCCATTAATTTTTGCATTAAAGGTGACAGTTGTTTCTTGTGTAAAAGCGAGTGAGTCAAACTTCCAGAAAACGGTTTTCCCCTGAATGCGATCTGGCGGCGGATTGAAATTTGAAGGTGTGATAAATTCAGGAATGGCGTCGCTCAACTCAAAATTGAAGGCAGTTGCCGGACCCTGGTTACGGATTGTCAGGGCGTATTGAAACTCATCTCCCGTGCAAACCGTATCCATGTTCGAACCCTTGAACAATGCCAGATCATAGTTTTTTGAAGGGCCTGAATAACTATAAGAGCTTTCATCATGGCCGGTACGATTTGAATCGTTTACCGTAACGTTTATGCTTCGAACACTGTCCTGGCTGCATGGGTCTGGTGATGCATAAGCCATAACATAAAAATTTTGCAGGATATCGGATATTTTTCTGTAGATATCATTTAACTCCGCGCCATCAATTGATTTAAAAAAGAAACCGCCCGTTTGATTAGCTATTTGCTTTAATACTTTTTCATTAGTGTATCTGTTCAGAGCAATTGTAAAGATCGGTATTTTGTATTTTTGAGCTTTAGTAACTATGGAGTCCGGGGTGAAAATCTCTACTTCTGATTCTGGTAACGCATTTTTGCCATCGGTGTATATAATGATGCTACGTCGAATGGATGTTTCATCTTTGATTTCCTGAATTGCTTTCATAAGCGCTCGGTAAAGCGGCGTCCAATCATCTATTTGTGCCGTATCAGCGAATGCGATCAAAGAATCTTTGTTACTGGTCAGTGGTAAAGTAGGCAAGCTGTCATTTACTCCAGCGAATTGAATTATGCCAGTTCGATCTGGAGGTCGCATGTCTTCAATAAAGTGTTTAATACCTGCTTTGCCGCGTTCTAAAAACTCACCTCTTATACTCGAACTCAGGTCCATAAGCAGCATCGTGCTCACAGGAATAACAGATTCACAGGATTCACAAATTTCTATGAACTTCGGTGCGGGTGTCTGGTCGTAAAGATTGGGATTCAGTGGTACAGATGGATTGTATTTATGAAATTCTAAAATAGGATTCCAGGTTTCAGAAATTAGTCTGTTATTATCAGTAAAATCATTCGGCCCGAGCCACCTTGATGTATTGGCAAGCCTCCTGACAACCTCACTGTCCCGGTCAACCACCGAAATAAAACAGAGAATGGAATGCGGAAAGGATGCATCTAACCCGCGAATTGAAAATTGTTCAATTGTATTATTAAATAGTGAAACTGATAATGATTCCTGAGACTGTGCAGTTACATTACTGAATAGACTAAATAATAAACAATTTGATAATACAAGAAAATGAATTCTAAATATTTGAATTCGATTTAGTAATGATTTGACCATGTAATTTGATAAAGTTCTTTAAATGATTTAGTGTAAATTACATAGTAATATTATATTAGTACCGTACAAGTAGCGATTTTGACAAAAAAATATTGAAAGGGAATTAATTAAATCATAATCATGTTTGTTGTCAATTGTGTTTACAGGTGCCGTAATTATACTTGAAAGTTATGGATACAAGATTAAACATAAAATATTACTTGAAATTTTAATAATTATAACTTATTATTTATTAGTCAAACTTAGAAAAGACCAAAAATATTAAGCCTGCCATTGTTTACTTACCAAATTAGCTTCTGGTAAACATCATTGACATCCAACGGCATTCAAGGTAGTGGAATGTACTTTATGATGATTAGCGTTTGACTGAAAACAGTCTTTTCTGTCTTTCCTGCATGTTTTAGCAGGAATCTCGAGCCTGAAATGAGGAGATTCTAGCATGAAAGATTGCTGGAATGACATGAAGAACCGAATTTTCGGTCAAGCACTAAGTAAATGACTCATTTGTGGAACAGTATTAAATGACTAAATATCCCTCAAGTCTCTCTCCTTTTGTAAAACTTCTGAGTTTTGGATTATTATATTTATTTATTAATAATCAATTACCCTTCGTACATGGACAACAAGATTATCTTCCAAACACTTTTTTGAGTAGTACAGATGGTAGTCAAATCGAAAGATTAATACACACACGGACTGCAAATAAAATTTATGTTCCTGTTGACAATGGTAACGAATTATTGGATCAATGTGATACTACATTTGTCGTATCAATTGATACATGCACAATCGATTTAGTTGGGGCTACAGGTTCTGATGTGACAGTCCTATCGAACGATTCAACTAGAATGAGTAAAATAGCCGCATGTGTGGAGATTGAAACGCCTGGTTTCTATCGTCTCTTAGCAATCATAAAGTACGGTGGTGAAACTCAAAATGAGGAATCTTTCTTTTTAGAAGTTATAACCAGTATTGGAGACACCACACACCCGTGTGATTCAAATGCCGGCACTCAAAAAGTTATTGTTGATGATGATGGTAAGTTAGTGAAAACTGCAACCCGGAATGCCGGTGTATTTTATTTTGATAAAGGAAATCATGTTATTCTATTGAACCATTTCATATTAATTGCTAAAGACTTCCTTCAGTTTGTGAATGATAGTATATATTTTGTGAATAATGACTCTACTTTCAATGGACCTCAAAGCGTACATCTTACACATTTAATTATGGAACGAACAAATGAAATTCACAATATTGCATTGACCAAAAGCGCCAGCAGAGATTCCGTAAAACCTGGAGACGAGTTTTCATATTCGCTTAAAATTGAAAACGTTGGTTCTGCAACTGTTCACAGAATTGAACTTTGGGATGAAATCCCCGATTCAGTAACTCTTGTTCAAGATAGTTTTAACTTAGAGCCAATGAATTCCGTCAATGCAGACATGCTATTCTGGACAATTGATTCGCTCACAGCAGGGGAGGTTATCAACATTGAGTACGATGTTAAGGTTGCCGGTTCATTTCTATCTTTCCCTCATAAACTTGAAAGCCGTAGTCATGTAATCGCACCTTGCGATACAAATACCGCCAATAACGAGGCCATCGCTGCCGTCATAGTAATTGACAACACCGATCTGGTATTAACGAAAACCGTGTTCCCCGACACCGTGTTTTCAGGAGAAGATTTTATTTACACCCTTAAAGTCAAAAATCTTGGTGCGAATGATGCAATAGATATTGGACTTTGGGATACAATCCCGGATTCTGTAATAGCAATAAACTTCAATCTGCAACCGCAGAATTCATACACCGCAGATACACTTTACTGGCAGTTTGATGCTCTGGCATCGGGAGATAGCATAGTCATTACCGTAACAGCGACTATGGCAGATTCTTTAGTTTTACCCGTCACTCCATTTAAAAGGATCAACAAAAGCACATTGTCCGCAGACAATGATATCAATTTATCTAATAATTTGGATAGCGCTGCCGTGTTTATACAAAAACAAGTTTCTGATCTTGAGTTACAAAAATTCGTAAGCCATGATACTGTATTTCAGGAAGAAGTATTTACCTATACAATTAACATTTTGAATCGTGGACCGCATGCCGCCATCGATATTATGCTCTGGGATGCGTTGCCTGAATTTGTAACGCCTATTGAATCGATTCCGACTCCGCTTAATAGGGTCAACTCCGATACACTGGCGTGGAAATTTGATTCACTTGCTGCAGGGGACAGCATCACTGTGCTCATCAATGCAATTTTGTCTGACTCACTCGACATTTCTTGTAGTGTGTTTGAGCCGATAAATTATAGTTGGGTATCTTCGGAATTTGACATTAATTCGACAAATAATCGGGACAGCGCAGCAGTAATGGTAGTTGGCCTGTGTCCAGAATATGATCTTGAGTTACAAAAATCCGTAAGCCGTGATACCGTGTTTCAGGAAGAAGTATTTACTTATACAATTAACATTTTGAATCGTGGACCGCATGCCGCCATCGATATTATGCTCT
>CAZIKB010000061.1:0-20393 GCA_964539665.1 uncultured Cytophagia bacterium | reverse complement strand
AGCCGATAAATTATAGTTGGGTATCTTCGGAATTTGACATTAATTCGACAAATAACCGGGACAGCGCAGCAGTTTTGATTGTTAATGCATGTTCTCAAAATTTTGATCTAGAATTAACGAAATCAGTAAATCCGGATACTATTTATCAAGGACAGGAATTTACCTATACCCTGAAAATTGTCAATCATGGACCGGGCTCAACAAACGAGTTTACTCTTTGGGATGCCGTGCCAGATTTAATCACTCCAGTAAAATTCACAATTGAACCCACTAGTCCGCTTCATGCAGATACACTACATTGGCAGTTCGAGGGCCTCGCACAGCACGACAGTATTATCATCGGAATCACGGCTATTATCACGACATCCATAGAGCTGCCTGAGCAACAAAACAGGATCGTAAATGTAAGTCTTGTCACAGCAGAAAATGATACTAATGATGTAAATGATTTTGCGAGCAGTACAGTTGTCTGTTTACCACCGTCACAAAACGATTGCATTGTTTTAGATCAAAATGTGTTTGAACCAGATAGAGGAACGCCGCTCAAAATTACATTTGAACTGAGTTCAAGTAGTCATGTGAGAATTAATTTATACGACATATCCGGGGAGCAAATAACTAATTTTGTTGACAGAATATATAGTGAAGGCCAATATATTCTTCAGTGGAATGGTATGACTGAAAAAGGTCAAAAAGTTGGCAGTGGAGTCTATATTATTATTTTTCGAACCACAGAATTTAGTTGTGTGGAAAAAATAATTATAGCGCGATGAGCAATGATTTAAAATATTTTTTGAAAAGGAAGGTCGTTTTCATAAAATATGCTATTTGTATTTCAGTACTGATGATAAATAGCATTTTGCCTCAAAATTTGCATGGACAAATTCGTGCAGGTTCTGCATATTTGAAAATCTTACCAGGCACCCGACAACAAAGCCTGGCCTCCAGTCTCACTGGGGCTTTAGATGAGACCTACACCCTTTATGCAAATCCAGGAGCCACAGGTTTCCTCAGGGAATGGCAATGGTCCGCGAGCTATAATAAGTGGATTGCCGACATTTTTAACCTGTCCCTGATTTATGGCAAACAAGTGCGTTTTCGCACCCCCTGGAGTGACCGATTATCCGTCGCTTTTGGATTGAATTATCAGGGAGTTGGTGAATTTGATGCGACGAGAGGAGCTCAGATGCCAGCATCCGCAAAAGATATTTTGTTGACCACAAGTGTAGGAATGCCTATCAGCGTTTTAACAAAAAATCTTTCTTTTGGTACAAATATTAAGTTCCTCCGAAGTGAATTGGCTCAATATAATTCCAGTTCATGGATTTTTGATTTCGGAATCATTTACCGCACACCACGAATACGTTTGAGTCATTCAAATACTGGATTATTTGAGTTTGGAATCATTTCCGCCGGGGTATCCGTGAACCAATTGGGTAATTCAATGAAATTTATTTCTGAATATACTCCCCTCCCAAGAACGATTCGCGCAGGACTTGCACTGAATTTGGGCAGGCATGATGGCCTACAACTACAAATCGTCGCTGACTATCAAAAAGTATATAATGAGAATAGCCACTTCGGTTTTGGTGCTGAAATTACCAATTTGTTGAGCCCTTTCAGTCAAAGCATGGGCCGTATTATTACTCTTCGAGGAGGATATAATTTTGATGACAAAAGAAACACTGATCTGGTGAGCAAGTATTCTATAGGTTTGAGTTTACGTTTGGATGATTATATGGAGGCTCCATTAAAAAGGATAACACCTCGAAATACAGAAATACGTTTTGACTTCGGAATGATCGAGAGTAAAATTTTCCCGCAGATTTATCAAGGAAGCATCACGAACCGACCAATCAGACCAGAGCATTTTGAATTTGTTAAATCTGACTATCAATCCTTTTCGGCTAAAGATATATGCATTCGTACTTATGCTGTGACTGACACAGTTAATCTCGAGTGGGAAGTTGCCCGGGATCCCGATTTGTACGACGATGTTAATTATATATTGATGGTTTTGAAGGATAGCAGCAGAACGGTCATAGATAAAATTATTGAAAAGTCAAATAGAAATGAAATTGACCTTTTCAAATTCAAAGAATCCGCAAAATATAAATACACTAAAGATTCAACGGAAATTATTTATCTTCGTTTGGATGCTTCAAATGTGAGTGTAAAAAATGACCCGTTTAGTCAGCAAATCCAGGACAGCTTATATATCTTCGTCAAAGATAGCTCTTCTTCTCTGGTTAATAATAATCTCAATCGATTGAATTTCAAGATATACTCAGATTCATGGTTGGAAGAAGGAGATTATTTTTGGTCAGTAATGGCTTATGATAGAAATCGCCATATTCGATATGTTGAAACGGACGGCAGTCACGTCGCACGGTTCCGAGTTGCTTTGCCTGATCTTCAAATTACTTTAATGAACAAGCGAAAGAATGGGACCGAATTTTATACTGATGTTCTTTTAAAGAATAGCGATAGAGCAAGCGTAGATGACAGTTTTAAAGTTAAAGTTAAAGTTCTAACACAAAACGAATATGAGAAATTGGCATACGAGCCTGTGCTGGTTCCAGGTTTTTTTGTTAGTAGTAAACCAGGTTTTAGTGGCATACCAGATACAACTAATAAATTGATTTTTGATAGCTTAGAAACTGTCGGAATCACAAAATTAGACAAAACGTTTTCCAACATTACGACGGGGGATAGTCTCTGGATAAAAAATATTCAATGGCCTCAGGACAGTCTTTATATGGTCGCTGTGATCGATTTTGGAGAAAAAATAAATGAGTTCAATGAAGCGAATAATACGTTTTTTGACACCCTTTTTGTATCTGATCTTGAAATAACAAAATCTGCAATTGTACCACCACTCAAGCCAAATGTGTTTTTTGATCCAGTTGGCTCATTTACATTATCTGATGCTGCAAAAAAAGAACTTAATAGATTAAGTATGGCTTTCAAATCATCCCAATTTATAGAAACTTGCATTAAGATTGATGGTCATACAGATGAACAAGGATTTAGGGGCGTTATAGACCCGGATTCAAATGCAGCATTAAACCTGGTTCTCTCAATAAACAGAATAGCAAGTGTAAAAAATTATCTTGTCGATTCCTTAGGGATTGATTCCAGCCGTATTGCAATTCAGAGTTTCGGCCAAAGTCGGCCGCTCATACCAAATGCTAATGCGGACTCCTTACATCTAATAAATCGTCGGGTGGAAATTTACCTGCTAAAAAAGAGTTGCTCTAAAGATTCCGTAGACTGTTCCTTAATCAACCAGGCAGGCTGCTTGATAGATACTGTAAAGACCGCTAATGCTGGTAACGAGTTTAAATATGTACTTACTATTAGAAACAATGGTCCATTTAGGTCCAGGAACTTTACTGTGCGAGATGTTATTCCAGATTCAATCACCACGTCGAATTTTGAACCCGATACCAGTCGTACTAAAGGGAAAGTCCTCTTCTGGGATTTTAAATCACTGGCGCCGGATTCCGTAATTACTATAAAATACACTACCAAAGTGGTATCGATACTTCCCGACACTTTAATTGAACTTTTCAATCTTACCAATATAATAGTTTCGGATGACTTAAATCAAATTAGTAATTCTGCGAGTGAATTGGTTTATGCAATCGGTGGAGTACCGCCTCAAATTGACATACCACCTGTTATACAGCCTAATATTCATGTCGTTAAACGTGGTGAATTTTTATCGATAATTGCTCAAAAGTGGTCTGTTATATTAGGATATCCCATCAGTTGGCAGGATATTTATGAGTATAGTTATGTACATCTGGATAGTACCAACCGACAAAGAATTGGTAATAATCCGAATTCGATTAAACCAGGTCAAGTGTTGGTTATTCCATTTGAGTCAGACATAATTCCGTCCGCAGGGATACCTGGTGCACAGAATGGTTCTTCAGGCAAGAATAATCCAGGAGCATCTAATTCAGTTTCAGGGATGAACCGTCAAATAAATCAGCAGAGATCAGGTGAATCTAATTCTCAAGCAAATTTGACATCAAATGGCGATTCAGTTATAACACCAAAGGGCCCGCGGCGTCCATGGCAAAGAAAGCAATAAAATTCCATTTAGTAATTTAAATAATCGTAAGTGCAAATAGTTTTCAATTTAGAATAAAATAGGAGAAAAAACATATGGCAGAACAGCAAAAATCTTCTGTAGAAAATAAAAAGTGGTATAAAAATACAAAGGGAGTAGTATCACTTGTAAGTTTGATTGTAGTGTCTTTGTTAATTCCAATTCTAAAGTTTCTTGGCATCAATCCAACGGATTTTATAGATCTGAAGCTTTGGGATTTGAACGTGCGGCAGAACATTTGATGAGATTACGGCAGTCAATGTAGGATTTTAGAAAAATGAGCTAATATTGCCAAACCAATATATTTGCACGAATGATAGATTTCGATTTCTTTGAGCTTGCAGTGTAAAATGCCACTAGATTCTGTAGAGTAACAAAAAGTATAACAGAAATATCGCTTGCAAAGCATAAGAGAACTATTTATATTAAGTTTTTAATAATCAAGGTTTGATGGCGAATATTTATTATGAAAAAAGAGCATTTTTTAGACGAACTAAATGATAGAGTCATATTGTTTGATGGTGCCATGGGCACTGAGTTGTATAATAGAGGAATATTTATTAATCAGTGTTTTGACCATTTAAATCTCACAAATCCCAGACTGGTAAAGGAAATTCACACCGGTTATGCAAATGCGGGCGCTGATGTTTTACAGACCAATACATTCGGCGCTAACCGTTTTAAGTTATTAAAGCACGGTCTTGTTGATTCCATGGAAGCGATTAATTATCAGGGAGCAAGACTCGCAAGGGATGTAGCTGCAGAGCAGCTTTATGTTGCAGGTTCCGTTGGCCCATTGGGAGTTAAGATTGAACCGTGGGGTAAAGTGAGTCGTGAAGAAGCGAGAGAGATTTTTAAGGAGCAGGCTGAGGCGCTTTTAAACGGGGGCGTTGATATTATTATTTTGGAAACCTTTTCTGATTTGAGTGAAATCGAACAGGCTATTGCAGCCGTTAGAGAACTGTCTAAAGTACCCATAATTGCGGAAATGACGATAGATAATTTTGGGAATTCACTGTACGGCACTGCAACAGAAACCTTTACTTACCAACTTGACCGCTGGGGAGCAGATGTGGTTGGAGTAAATTGTTCGGTGGGACCGCCTCCAATGATGGACGCCCTCGAAAAGATGGTACACGCGACAAAAAGGCCCATAATCATCCAACCCAATGCAGGTAATCCTCGAGTGGTTGAAGAACGAAATATGTATCTTGCCAGTCCTGAATATATGGGCGAATATGCGATGCGGTTTATAAAAGGTGGCGCACAGATTGTCGGTGGATGTTGTGGTACCACTCCTGAGCATATTAAAGCGATGGAAAAGTCCGTTCGAATGTTGAGTCCCAGGCAGCATACTTTTATTATAGACATACCTAAAGAAGTCATCGAAGAAGCAAAGCCTGTCCCCGTAGCGGAAAAAAGTAAATTTGCGGCTAAAATTGTTCGAGGTGAATTAGTTACCAGTGTGGAAATCGTGCCACCGAGGGGAAGTGATCCTTCCAATGTTTTAGACTCTACTACAAGATTAAAAGATTTTGGTGTGGATGCTATAAACGTGCCGGATGGCCCGCGTGCTATGTCTCGCATGGGCGCTCAGCATCTAAGTATTTTAATTGAACAAAAGGTTGGCATAGAAACCATTTTGCATTATTGTTGTCGGGACCGAAACCTCTTAGGGATGCAGTCTGATATTATGGGACTGTATGCAGTGGGATTGCGTAATATTTTGATCATTACGGGCGATCCACCCAAAATGGGAGACTATCCGGATGCAACTGCAGTTTTTGACGTGGACTCTATTGGTTTGACTAATATGGTAAATCGTATGAATCATAGTGTTGACCTCGGCGGCAGCAAACTTGACGCACCAACCGCTTTCCATATTGGCGTAGGTCTCAATCCTGATGCTATTGAAATAGAAAAAGAAATTCGACGTTTTGAGTGGAAGGTAGATGCAGGCGCTGAATTCGCCATAACTCAACCCGTATTTGATCCTCAGATTTTACTTGATTTTATGGTGAAAATTGAACATGTAAGAATTCCCATCATCGCGGGTATATGGCCATTAATCAGTTTGAGAAATGCAGAATTTATGAATAATGAAGTGCCTGGCGCTTCTGTACCGGACGAGTATATGGAGCGCATGAGAAAAGCTCAGGAAATTTCCAAAGAAACAGCCTGTGCTGAAGGCATAAGAATCGCCCAGGAAGCGATCACTCTACTCAAGGATAAGGTTCAGGGATTTCAGGTTAGCTCACCCTTTGGCAATGTGGAATACTCAATGAAGACTCTTTCTATTTTAAAGGAGTTCAGTGGAAATATCTGAATTTAATCGGAAAGTTTAACAAGGTTATGAATTCTCGGATGCGGTTCAGGATATCGCTTACTCATCCACAGTGCTTTCAGGATTTTTTCTATTACCAAAGGCCCAATAAATAGACACCAGGTGAAGTGCTTTTTCTCAAACAACGATTCGCATACGGCCAAGTCATACTTAGCTGAATCTAACCAATTTTTTAATACCTCTGACTTTTTCATTTTATTGACATTTAAATCTAATTATTAAATTATACATAATCCATGATAAATATCAACCAATTTAATTGTTTCTGAAAGTTGCGATTATGAAATCACATAATACTGGTATCCCTTTTGCTGATTGCTTTTGTAAAGATTCCGATTTACCAAACGCAAGCCCGCTTGTATTTGTAGGACTACCCGATGACTCACAGTCAACCTACCGCCGAGGTTCTTATCAAGCACCAGAACGAATCCGCCTGGCGTATGATGGAAATTGCTATAACAGCACTACGGAATCAGGTGTAGATCTCACAGGTAAAGTTACTGACCTGGGTGACTTGCCAACTAAGGGTACTTGGGAAAGTACAGCACAATCCTATCGGGAATATGCCGCATCACTTTTTCGTGACGGAAAAATTCCATTTTTTGTTGGAGGAGATCATGCTGTTACCGTTCCGATTGTCGAAGCATTTGAGGTTCTAAAACAACCGATACATGTCGTGCAACTGGACGCCCATCCCGATCTGTATTCCGAATATGAAGGCAGTCGAACTTCCCACGCCTGTACTGCCGCCAGAATGCTTGAAATGGAACATGTGCATTCGATAACTCAAATCGGTATCCGGGCTATGAATAAAATCCAGGAGAAACAAGTTGAAATTCATCGGGATCGCTTGAATATCGTTTCGGCAAAATACATCTCTCATGAATTGATAAAGTTGCCATTTATTCAGCCAAATACGCCTGTTTATATAACTTTAGATATGGATGTTTTTGATCCTGCTTTTGCACCAGGTGTTTCTCATCCGGTTCCAGGCGGCCTGAGCGCACGGCAAGTGTTCAACTTTATCCAAAACTTCAGTGGAAATCTGGTGGGCATGGATGTTGTGGAAGTGAATCCTGAACTGGATGTCAATGATCAAACGGCTATTCTCGCTGGAAGACTGTTGCATGAAGCAATGGGAGTAGCATACAGTCAAAGAGACTAATATTCCAGCTTTTTGAATTTGACCAGTTTTACTATCTGAACGCTCTTGGCCGATATGAGGCGAAGTATCGCTTGCCAGTTACGATTCTTTTACGCAGATTTGCGCATCAAACGGCGCTAACATTCTTATCTGTCTCTGACCAGAATTGCTGCCCATTTATTTTCTACCGCTATTTCAATCGAACTGTTTTTAATCTGGAAGGTTTTATTATTCAGGACGTCTGTTAATTTTGTGTGGTTTGGTAATGGGATTGTCAGTTCAATTTTTTGATCTTTAAGGCTGTTATTTAGAACGACTATTATTTCGTTTTGCGCATATTTACGAGCATAGGCAAACAAACCTTTGTCATTATCAGCTATCTTGGTAACAAAGTTTCCTTTTTGAATTGCGGGATTTTCATGACGAATTTTAGTTAGTTTTTTGTAATGCTCAAAAAGTTCTGATTCAAAAACAACTTCATCTTTATCGACTAAATCATGACGTAGTGTGTTATACGTTTCCTTTTCATAAATATAGTCGTTCCAAATCATGGGTTTTCTATCGTCCGGATCTTTTCCGCCCCACATGCCAGCTTCATCGCCATAATAAATCAATGGCGCGCCCGGATAAGTCATCTGGAATATGGCGATCAATTTGTGAATTTTTATCCCAGCTTTATCAGGTTTCCTCGGATCGTATTCTTGATTATCCCGCAAACTCGCTTTTTGGTTATAATCCCGGTCCGGGTTTTTAATCATACTGGCTATTCGGTCTGTGTCATGGCCGCCAATCAGATTCATCAGGATATGATTCGTTTCTCGTGGATACAGATTTCTTAATCTTTCAAGGCCGCGATCAAATTCTGAAACTGAAATCACTGTATTTTTATCAATAAAAAAATCTACTATGAGTTTAGCAAATGGATAGTTCATAACTGCGTCAAAACGCTTTTGGGCGATCCATTCCGGAGCTTCTTCCCAAATTTCACCTATGGTGATGGCCTTAGGATTGATGGATTTAACGAACTGACCCCATTCTTCCCAAAATTTGGGACTCACGTCTTTTGCCACATCCAGCCGCCAACCATCTACACCATCTGATGGATCACCATCGCCGTCAGGATCCATCCAACGGTGGGTGATATTAAAAAAGTATTTTTTAACTGGTTCTACCAAACCATTTGAGTCCTCTTTAAATTCCGGCATGCCTTTATAGCCCCACCAGCCGTTATAATCGAATTCATTGACATCCGGCGTATCGGGATCGTCCCAGCTAATGACATCAAACCAGTCTTTATAAACTGAATTCTGCTGATTTTTAATGACATCCTGAAAAGCCCAGAAAGCCGGACTGCAATGGTTAAATACCCCGTCAATTACAATTTTAATGTCTAATTCATGAGCTTTAGAAATAAGCTTCAAAAACACTTGATCTGCTTGAGTAAAAGTCCAGGTGGACGGACCTTCTTTTTCGGAATGAATGGCCTTCAAGTCTCCATCACGGTCATTGCCAAAATTATTGTCGATATGATGGTAAGTTGCAGCGTCATATTTGTGCAGGGAAGGTGATTCAAATATTGGATTGAAATAGATGACATCTACGCCAAGCTCTTTTAAATAAGGCAGCTTTTCAATCACCCCTATCAAATCACCGCCATACCTGCGGTCAAATACCACAGAATAAATATCCGAACTTCTATCTGCTTCCCAGGCTTGCATTTTGTACCAGTCAGAGGTCCAGGGATGAACCTGCCAATCGTAATCTCCGTTATTAAAAACATGCTCTTTCGTGGGATCGTTTTCAAGATTGCCATTTCGAAATCGTTCAGGGAAAATCTGGTACCAAACAGCGCCTTTAGCCCAATCTAATGGTGCATCTTGCGCGGATAATGTGGAGAAGGTCAAAAGTATTGAGTACAATAAGACTGATTTTTGCATCATGTTACCTCTATGAATATATTAAAAAACTTATTGAATACTAAACTGATACTATTTGGATAATTTATCTTCATTAGTGGGTTGCCTGGCTTACGCAAATTATATTTTATCTTTGAGTTGACGCATAAGGTCTTTTGCGCCAGGATAATCAGGAGCCAGTTTAAGCAATTGTTCGGTTAACTCTTTGGATTTATTTAAATTGCCGTCAAGTGCATAAGCGCCGCAGAGGTTGTACATGATTTGTAAATCCTTTGGCTCCATTTCAAATGCCTTTTCGAGGTGATTGACGGCCGGTTTCACTTTGTTATTATTCAGGTAAACTATGCCAATCCACTTGTGGGCAAACGCTGTTGGTTCCAGCTCTAGGGTCGGTAAAAGAATCGACTGCAACTCATCGAATTTTTTTTGTAGAAGATAAATTTTGGCTAAATATATATAAGGTGAGGCATTTATGGGCGTATATTTAATGAGAGCTTTGTACTCCATCGCAGCGCTGTCTAACTTACCCTGCTCAATGAAATGTTTTGCAAGCAGCACATGGGCTCTCTCCCAGGTGATTTCACGCTGCCAGAAATCCAGCGCTAAATTTTGAATATAATTTTGTGGGGATACAACACTTAAAGGATTGGATTTTATTTCTGGCTTGAAGGGCCAACCAGCGGTTAGCATCTTTACACGCATCAGGGCTACTTCCTGGTCTAACTCTGTTACGCCAGTTTCCTGCCAATAGGCGCTGTCTGTTTTCACTTCTGCATCATCCCAGGTCGCTTCGATGCACGCATTCTCCCGCAATGACTGACAGAAAGCTTTGCTCATAAGAAAATAATCCTCCAGGTTTGGGTGCAGGTGTTCCAGCATTAAATTAAGTCCGATCA
Organism: uncultured Cytophagia bacterium; assembly: GCA_964539665.1. Lineage (GTDB taxonomy): Bacteria > Zhuqueibacterota > Zhuqueibacteria > Oceanimicrobiales > Oceanimicrobiaceae > CAZIKB01. Next base: position 9,973 of record CAZIKB010000061.1, on the reverse strand, counting down.
GTTTTTCTTGAGAGTGTTGTTCAAAGAGTGATTTGACAGGCGCTAAAGGTGTATTCGTCTCAGCACAAAGTTCGTAAATAGTTTCATTAAAATCCTCGCTGGCACGAAAGCGAAGTGCATCCAGAGCTTTCGCTTTGTAGTAAGACTGCCTGGCCATTTCGAAATGCCCCAGTTTGTCCAAACACTGACCAATCCGAAAGTGGATTATGGCTGGTTGATCGTCAACTTCAAGAGCTTGTTTATATCTATCTACGGCCTTTTGATAATGGCCGCTGTTTTGCAGTTGCTGGCCTTCTTCAAAATAATTATTCCAGGCCGATTTGTCAGTGTTTTCGCTAAATAACGAAACAAATGGTTTGTGTTCGCGGACATTGCTAACCAAATCACCAATTAACACTTTTGCACCATTTTTTTTAGCAATTGAAATAATATCTCTCAAATTCTCTTTGAAATTTGCTCGTGCACTGAGGTATTTCTCACCACGATATGAAATTTGCTGATCCGCTGCCATACGCTGCATTAGGTTGCGATCTTTAGATATTTTGTCAACGGCCCGCGGTTGAATTTTACCTCTCACCCAGTAAATAAAATTACGTAGCACAAGTATGGTTCGATATTTCTGGAGCTTTAGATAGAAATTGACAAACGTTCGTGTTTGCCCAAGATACTCTGATGATCCTGCGCCTAAAGCTCCGTAAAATTCGTTATGCCCAGCGTAAATGAGCATAGCATCGGGCTGCCAGTCCACAATTTCTTGAGTGAAATCCAGCAGCGTGAACGAATTGACTGCCGGCATCGCGACGTTGATCATTTCGATTTCTTTTTGTGGAAAGTAATACTCGAGACGCGTTTTAAGCATTTGAGAAAAAGCGCCATTATATAAATATGGGTAGCCTGCTGCGGAGGAGCCTCCCAGGACAAATATTCGATATGAATTGGGCGGCTTGTCCTTCAAAAATACATTATATGAAGCGACTGGATTTACATTTTTTTCAAAGAAAAACCTGGCGCCAGCATTGCGATTTATTATCATGTAAGCCGGATTGAAATCGGATTGGAGGAAAAGGTTCAACTCACCGCCGTAATTAAAAATTCGGAGACCCAACTCAACTAAACCAATGAGTAGAAATGAAAACAGAATTAATACAATCCTGAAAAGCAGTATTTTGCCTTTTGAAAATGACGGTTTGATTCGATGTATGTAATTTTCAACAACATTCGTGGATACTTTGAAATTCTTAGCGATCTCCTCTGCAGAGCGGTGTGGAAACTGTTTCCTTATCGTCCTTTTTTGCTTTTCTGTCAGAGATTTTGACTGAGATTGTTTTTTTTCTTTTAAGGTTGGTTTCATATTATTCGATTAGAAAATCATAAGGGCTGGATTGAATTCATTTATCAATCCAGCCCTGGTAAGAACTCATCCTAAGGAATGAATGAGTGTGGAAATCAGTTAGTTACTAATTACATGCAAATCATTAGTCGCCTTCGCTCAGGAAGAAGCCTCGATTGATCGAGATGGCTCCCAAATGAATTTGGGCTTCCAGATGATTTTCCTTATTTGAGCAGCAGCATTTTTTTATTCAGTACAGTATCACCCGCTTTCAGGCGATAGAAATATACGCCGCTTCCTACTGATACTCCAACTCCATTTCGGCCATTCCATTCAATTTTATAACGACCTGGCGAATATACCTTGCTGGTCAGGGTACGCACTTTTTGCCCCAGGACGTTGTATATTGCTAATGAAATTTCACCCACTTTTGATACTGCGAACTCGATGGTCGTGCTCGGATTAAAGGGATTGGGATAATTAGCAAAGAGTTGGTAATCCTGTGGTGTTCCTACCCCTTCTACACGCTCAACCGAGGTTAATGGTGAAAACGGCGGAACTTCAGAAATATGTGGCGGTCCTGGAGATGGATTCCAGGTGTCCAAATCGAACTCAAAGGTTCTCGGGAACTGGTTGGGACCTAACGGTTGAATATAGCGGACACGATGCCGGCCAACAGCATCCAAACCGTGGTCTTCGGAAGTAGTCGCATACATAGCCACATACTGCATGGCGTATTGTGCAGGCCCGATGATATCATAGGTTAAATCATAGATATTATCACTATTGTCATCGGTATACACCAGCGAGCTGTCTGCTTCCTGCCGGGGTCGTCCCTGCAAGGCAGCCTGAATTTGCGACTGCTGGCGGAAAAAGACTGGATCAGTTGACGGATCAAATCCACCTGGTCCAATGGCCGGATTCATGTCTATATGGAACGTAACTGTTACTGTGTCACCTGCCGGAATAATACCCTCCGGTGGCAGGTCGGCATAGAATCCGAGACGACCGATCTGGTTACCGCCTGTCGCAAAAGTATGGCGTCTGTCTGCACCGCCAGTGGTAGCTGGCTCCTCCCAGCCGAAGAATCCCGGCCATTCACGATTGAACTTAGTCGCATAAGCTGCACTGTCTGCATACTCAATATAAAATTTGTACGGCAGTATATCTCCGGTGAGACCATTGTAGGCGACCAGGAGCTCATGAATCTCATCCGGCGGAATCCGAGTCATGACAAATTCTCTTGCGGGATCATCCAGGGCGCCTTCCCAGCCAGAAAAACTGCCCAGCACCCACATCATATCACCGTTGGCTCTGCTGAAAAAGCCAATATCCTCCAACACAGCAGCATCCACCTGAAACAGAATGTTACCTGTCGCTGGTTCACTGACAATTTCATCGCCGTCATAGAATACAACTGGCAGCACGGTGTCACTTTCTGGATGGAGAAGTCCTCCGTCGCCACCGATATTATCCTCCCAGAGATCGCCACCTGGCGATCTGATCAGAAACTTGTAGCCATGGTTTGTGAAACCCGGTGCACCATCGAGCGTCAGGATTGCGGTGTAGATACTATCGCCATCCGAATCGAATAAGGTATCAGCCGGTGCATCCGCCCATTCATTCATGCTGCCGGCAACTTCAACAATGTCAATGGCTGGATTAAAGACGTAGGTATCGCCCGTTTCCGGTTCCTGCATTTTAATGTGCATATCGACCTGAAACGTTACATTGACCAGTGTTGACGCGAAGCCTGGATCATCAGCCCAGAAAACCTTATCAAGAACGGTATTAGCTGCTGGGTGATCGAGCTTTCTGTTGTCCACATCTTCCCAGGCAACACCGCCGCCTTTGCGCTGAATGTATTTATACTCGTGCACGGTCACTCCTATGGTTCCGGTTAAATCAAAGGTTCCCGTATAAACACTGTCGGCGTCCGCGTCTTCTAAAAATGCCGAGGGAGGATCCGCCCAGCCACTGAAACTGCCAGCTACTTCAACTGAATCGGTTGTTGGATTGAATAGTCCTTTGCCCATTTGCACAGACATGTCAAGTTGAAAAGTCACCATTGCCGTGTTTGGATAGGGTACATCGAATACGATGACGGGCAGCGTGGTGTCGGCTGCTGGATGCTCGAGTTTTCGGTTGGCAGGAAGCTTATCCTCCCAAGCATCACCGGTTGTTGTTCGTTGTAGAAATTTGAACTCGTGTACTGTGGTACCGACTGTACCATCTAAAGCAAAGGTTCCGGTATAAATGCTGTCACCGTCAGCGTCTTTTAGAGTGTCGGCTGGTGGACTCGCCCATTCATTCATGCTTCCTGCAACTTCAACAATATCTGTTCCCGCAGGATCAAATCCCCCTGCGGTAATTTGTGCTCTCATGTCAACTTGAAACGTTACATTGGCGGTAGTTTGAGCACTGGAAGTACCGATTAGAAATAGTAAAATTAAAAGGGAAAAACCGAGAATGGTAAACTTTTTCATAAGTCTCACTCCGTAAATTATGTGAATAGATTTATCCAATTATATTTTATTTAAAAATTGATGTGCACCTCCTTTCTATGATGATTTTCAGGTTATTAGAATTTTAGACTAAACGAGAATTTGTGTGCTTTGTCCAGGTTTTCGAATTGTTCAAAAGCATAATCAAATTTGATGTGGTAGCCGCGGATAAAATCATAATCAAAGCCGCCACCGATAGTTAATTGCTCTTCACTGTCTTTCAGAAAAATGGACTTGTAGCCACCCCGGATGAAAATGGTGTTATCAAATAAAGCATATTCACCACCGATATTGGCGTATTCAGTGTTGTCGTTGGGATGCGCGCCATCAACCGCCAGGGTCAACCGGTTTTTATCGGTATTAATGACATCCCAGGATACGCCAATCCGCAAAAGCAAGGGCAAATCAAATTCTCCCGTGGCGAGAAAGGCATTTACGTTTGGATTATTACCAGAATTGTTGGGAGCAATGTCATTTTGTACGAGTAAATCATCGCCCGTAATTTGTATTTTCTCACCAAAATTTGTGATGCTGGCCCCTAAGCGCACACCTTTCAAAGGTGTCTGAAAAATGGTTCCGATATCCACAGCAAATGCTCTTGCATTAGAAGCTGCGATTTTTTCATTAATAAATTTGAAATTGCCACCAATGGAAAAGTGATCGGTTAGTTTGTGCGAATAAGTGATGCCTACTGCAAAGCTGCTCGCTGAGAAGGTGTCGTCCGTTCCTTCTGGAAATTCCTCAGTGGTTACGTCAAATTCATCCATGGTCATAGCGGTTACATTTACACCAAATGCGCCTGCACCGCCAACTGGAATCGCTAATGCTAAATAGTCAAAATTAATATTTGCGATCCATTCTGAATGCATAACAAAGATTTCTTTTTCTGTGAGGTTGGCCAGACCGCCAGGATTCCAGTACATAGAAGTGGCATCATCAGCCAGTGAAACAAAAGCTCCCCCCATACCCAGAGCCCGAGAACCCACTGGTATGGCCAGAAATTTAGCAGCAGAGGTGCCTATTTTGGTAATGTTTTGTGCCCAAACTGGCACGAGCCAAAACAGGCTAACAAGGCTAATAGTGACAAATGTCTTACACGTTCTTTCCATGGCTATTACTCCGCAATTTCTATTTTTTGGGATAATCATTATCTATTTAATTATGGCAAATTTACCGATTTTCTCGCCTATTCCAGGTGCGCTGATATGATAAATGTAAATTCCATAAGATATTGCTAATTGATCCCGGGTCAGGAGATTCCAAACAGCGGTACCATCATCAAATGGACTGTTGTGGTCAATTCTTGCCAGCAATTCTCCACTAACAGTAAAAATCCGAATAGTACATTCATTTGGCAGATGATTGAAGTGTAGCTCCTGAGGTCCACGTCCGGAATTGAATGGATTGCTTGGTTCCCAGGTGGCCGCAACCCGGTAAGGATTGGGTACAACTTTTATATTATCCAGGGCGTTTTTGGCCGCTTGTCTGTCAATGGTACCAGCCCTGGTTGAGAATTGAAACACATCCTGGGCCAAAAATGGCTTAATCAACATAACATCGATGACATCTCCTGATTGAGGATTATTCTTGTCGTCAGCATAAGCCAAACGTAATTCCCAGGTAATGATCTGTTCTCCAAGATCATTTTCTTCTAACATTACAATAATGTCCGTTTCGCTTGGATTAGCTGTCAGATTACCATCATCACCATCGAGCTCCCAGAAGGCGAACTTAATTTCCTGGTCTTCTGTTAAGTTTTCAATTTTAAAATTCACTGGTTTTGCAGGAAGAAACGGGCCAAATTCCAACTGTAATCCTTCAGAAGTCGCGATACCAACATCTTCTACTGTTATCCGATAATCAGAAGGTCTGGCCGTACCCTTTGTAAATCTGAATGTAAAAACTCTTAGGTCAATTCCGTGTACATCGTCTCTGTTCCACACAGAGTGGTCGCGATCGAGAAACACTTTTTCTTCATTTCGAAAGAATAATTGAATGCCATCGAAGATAGACAATTCAACATTTTCGCCAGGCAGGGGTATTTTGTCGAAGATAGAAATAACATCATTAGAATTAGTTACATCATAAAGGCTGAAGTTTTTCGTAGTTAGTGTGTCCGTTTCAGAGGGTGTTGCAGCTTTCTTTAAGGTGTCTTCAAAAGTGATGCGGTAAATTTCACCATCCTTTATAGCCCTTTGATCGATGATCTTGTATGAAATATCTGCGGTTGTACTCCCAGCAATAAGACCGATGCTGGTAACGTCCGGCGGTACATAGCCGGCGGCCGGTGGATTGGGCGTTACTTCAACCACATTTGAACCGGTCACCACTTTGTTGGTACCGGGAATAGTATTAATGGACATTGGCGACTCTGAAGGTGGTATATCACTCAATATGCTGCCGTAATCAAACGAAACAACCGCGTAGTAGTAGGTCTGTCCGTTTTGTACGGTCGTGTCTGTCCAGGTTTGAACAAGACCGGTATTATTTCCGAGGTCGAAATTGGCGCCGTCAATTGCTACCGGGTGGAGCCCCGACCATTCATCTACCCGGTCGAATTGTGCGATTGGAAGCATGAATACTTCAATGCCAGTTGCATCTGTTACACGTTCAGGATCACGAAACGCAGGATCTGTAGAACGATAAATGCGATAACCTTCAAAATCATAAGAAGGCTCATCCAAACGCGCCAGGAATCTGTCAAACGAGGTCTCTGCAATGGTGTCCCAGTAAAGGGTTACTTTGCTGTTGCCTGGAACAGCCGTGACACTTGGCGGAATCGGCGCCTGCGCAAATTGATAATCAGAATCATACGTCAACTGCGCACGATCCTTATTTCTCAAAGCATCTGTCCTGTTCTATCCCAGCATCACTGCCATTGAAATTCTTTCGGTTTGTCCGGCTTTTAGCGGAAAGAAACCCGAAGATACAAAAAGGTCGAAATCTCCGAGAACATCTACAATATTAAAATCTCCCGGCACCATCATGTTGAACCAGTAAAAATCATCTGGTGTTTGTGTGAAATTGATGGCACCTGCTGCCAGGTACTGGACATTTGTTAAACCTAACTGGTCTGATTCTGCAACATCTGTTTTGTCAATGTTCGGTTCCCCCGGAAACGCCGTACCAGCGCCGGAGGTCGGCATACCGTCATCGTTGCCCGTGTCCAGAGATAAAGGATCACCGTCCAAACCAACATCGTCTCGGAGAGGATCCCAGTCGCCATCATTATCCACAAAATCCTCACGACTTTCATCAATCATTTCATCAATTCCCTCATCGATATCTTCATCAATCGCACCGTCACCATCATTGTCAATCCCATCGGTATATTTTTTCCCCAGGTCTTCTGTGCCTTCATCGATAAGTCCGTTGCTGTTATCATCGCGACCATTACCACCGATTTCACCTTGTAACGTAGATTGTTCAATTACCGGGCTGCCTTCTTCACTATCGCCATCGTTATCGATTCTATCTCTAAAACCAACACCTAATTGCTGTGCGAAGGGTACATGGGTCTTGTTTTCATCAATCAACCCATTGCCGTTATTGTCAATTTGATCGGTAGGGTCTTCGCCTTCAAGCATGATTTCGAGAATTCTGGGACTGTTTTCCTCCCCATCGCCATCATTGTCGATTCCATCGATGGCATTGCCGGGCGTTTCCAAAAATGCAGTGGATGCAACTCCAACCTTATCGGTTCCGAAAGCATTATTGCCCCGTCCATCTCTATCCAGGGACCAGGCCACGTCATTCAATAAATCGAATTCGGGGGTATCGTCTGATGAATCTCCATCCCCGCCTACCAAATCTGCCAGCCAGAGGGTGAAGGCGACTTTCTTATAGTCGGTAGTACCATCATTTCTAATTTCATGCAGTGCGAACACTACATCATTAATAAGAATCTGTGACCATTCCATAACCCTGACGTCCAGAATAAATCCCAAGCCCTTGCGAGTATTGTCTGTGGAATCCGGAAAGAAGTTGTATCTGTCATAATCATCATCTGAATCCCGAAAAAAGATCTCCTGATCCGCATTAAATTGATTTTTACCAAAAAAACCATTCCAGCTATCCGGCCAGCCAGGATCGTCTGCATCATTACTTTTATCAGGCCAGGATGGGGGCCACGACGATGGATCATCACTAATTGCAATCTTTTTAGAATTTTCGTTCAGGTAGCCTGGTACGGGTTGTAAATTCCAGCTTTCACCGCTTGGACTTTGTCTGAAGGTTGGTAAATCCACGATATGTATGATACTACCATCCTCGTCTACAGCTTCCGCTCCGAGGAAAATTGAGGCTAAAGCAACATAATGGCGCTGAGTATTTTTAGGCCACTCAAAAGGAAAACCAACGACATCCGGCGCACCTGCACCGGTTCGACCATAAAAAGCGTAGTTAAAAATCGTTGTCCGCAATAAATTTGCATCAATATTGGTTTTTCTCCGAAAGCGTACATCGCCTCGCTCATCACTTGGAAAATGTTGAATCTGGGCCAGGGACTCGCTTAGTTGCATCACAGCCAAGCACATTGTCATTAAAACTAAAAGCCTGAATTTTGCATTCATCTGGACACTCCTTCATCTAAATAATAAGTCCAAAGGATAATATGAATATTAAAATGGTTATATTTATTGTTGTGTATATTAAATAATTATTGTTGTCTGAACAATTAAAAAGAGTATTATCAAGAACACCGAGACCACAAAGCAGCACAGGGAACACGGTGAATTAATTTGTATTTTGCATTTTTTCTCCGGCCACTCTTTGTCCATATTCGTATTTGTGTTTCTTCACATATTTGCGATTAATGACACAAAGAATTATTATCTAAAAGCCGATTTCTACGCCAACTTGAATTTCTCTCGGTTTGGAAAAATGATCCGGTCTGACGAAGAATCCCTGATCGTGGGGTAAATCTGATGACAAAGAAACATCTGGTTTGCCGGTATCTCCGAATACTCTTACCCCATTGCGCTGATCTAAAATATTAAAAATGTTGGCAAATACTGTGTATCTGAAAGCTCCCATGTTAAACCGTTTAAATGCCTTGATATCAAATGTGTATGAATCAGGTCTGCGACGACTGTTCTGTAACAGGGTATTTGAAAGGTTCACCCCCTGTCTCGCAGCAGTCTGAATATCCGGCGTATAAGGTAAACCACTACCGTAACGCCCTAACAAATTAACTCCCCAACCTGATTTGCCAAAATTCAGAAAAACGTTCAAGGTGTGACGTTGATCCCAGTCTAAAGGCGTAATCTGGCGAGTCGGCTCGTCGTTATCCCGGATGCTGGTAAATTCAGCTTCGGGATTGGAATTTGTTCCTTCCGCGACTTGAAAAGTGTAATCCAGATTAAATGAAAAAATACCGGAAGGTCTTTTTTTCAGGGATAAAGTAATTCCTCTGACATTTGCATAATCTCTGTTGATATAAGTCACATAGGATACTCCGGCAATAGACGTTTCGATTGGAACTCCAGTAGTTACCCAGTCCCTGACATCGCGGTAGAATGTGGTTATGTCAATGCCGATATCCTCGAAAATTTGCTGCTGCAAACCCAGCTCGTACATGACAGTTTTTTGAGGCTTGAGATCAGAATTGCCAAATACACCTTGAAACGGATCGACTTTATTTACCTTAAATCCGGGCTTATTGTACAGGAATCTAAAAGAAGGAACCTGCAGGAAGTGACCATAAGAAAAATGAATAACACCGCGATCGGTAATGGTGTATCCAATACCAAATCTGGGACTCAGCCTTAATTTGGCATCCACATCTTTGTACCAAATTTCCTCGCGCTGCTCAAATGACAGGTCCTCGTTCTGAGGTTTAAATGGCTCATATATATTTGGATCCAGAGAATCTGCCAGGACTCTGCCTTTTGAATCAAAATAATCCAGGCGAAATCCCACATTAATGATAACATTTTGATATTCGATCTTATCCTGAACATAAGCCGAAAAATCAAATGGCTTTTGATTGTAGACGTCATGGTTAATATTTTCTAAATCAGGCACAAACAGACCGCCGGTTGGGGCGCCGGTGAGCGGATTAGTTTCTGATATCAAATTGATTTCTGGTAGTGTCAAAAGTTTTATGAAAAAATGAAGAGTATTAAAGTGAGAATCAAGG
>CAZIKB010000060.1:0-37513 GCA_964539665.1 uncultured Cytophagia bacterium | reverse complement strand
GAAGCGATGAAGTCATCCTGCGCGCTGGTCCAAGTAAACGTGGATGTACCCCCATCAACGCTTGAACCGGCTGAAAACCACGAGGTGCTGAAGTCGAAATCAAGGGCTAATTCAGGCGCAAAATTAACTTCAGAGAAACTTGAGGATACTTGCGGGGATCCATGTGAAGCAATGAGAACTGGTTCTCCCAGAATAATAATAACTGGCGCCTGCCGCTCTTCACCTGATTCCAATTGAATATTTTCAGATCCCACAAAAAACAGGAGTTGTACAGGGTCTGATGCAAAAACGATGATAATAAAAGTCTGTCGTGCGCCTGTAACAGGAATGTTCAATTCACCTGTCGCGGAATTACCAGATATAGTCAACTGTTGTTTTTTAATAATAACACTTTGTGTTGCTGAATCTAAAACGGAAACCTGCACATCATTTATATTGAGAGCCTGTCCATTTTGTACAGAGTGATTTGAATCTTTGCCCTGGTATTCATAGATAGATTGTTGTGAGCCCTCCGGCAACACCAGTTTAATTTCAATTTTTGCTGTTTCGAAAGGATTAACCAATTGATTATTCTTTTCACAACTGTAAAAGGATAGCAGGGAAACTAAGAAAAGAGCGAAGAAGAATAAATGAATGTAATGTTTATGTATGAAGCCCATTTTTATTTCCTCTATTATTTAGAATATATTTTTAGTCACAGGTGTATCTTTTTGGATTAAAAGAAAATTGTAACATCCACTACTCTAAAACCTGAATGCAAAACCACCTGTTAATTCTAAGCCTGTGATGTCAATTGTTGAGTTTGGTCCAATATTAATGCTGCCTTTGGAATAAATAAATGTCGGGTCAAATGAAAAATGTTCTGAGGCTTTTAGAATCAATCCCCCGCCTATCCCGTAAATTGTCGCTCCTTCAATAGCATTGTTGTTATCGCCATAGAATTGTGATTTAGCAACATATTTCAAACTAAAACTACTGCCCAAAGGGTGGATCAAAGTTGCCCGTAATTCTAATTCATTGCCGTTGCTAATAAGTTCTGGTGTTGGGGATCGGTTATCGGATCTCCATCTTTGCGTGGCAGACAAAATGACAGGATTAAGAAATGCTACTGGCAAAAGGATCTTACCCTGCACCAGTATTTTATCGCCAGCCTCAAAAAATGCTTCGCCATTTACCTTGTCTTCAGCATAATTAGTGTAGATAAAGTCAGCCATGAATTTTGCGCTTTTTTCGGATACGATAAAATCTCTTTCTACGCCGAAGGTGAGATTTAATTCATTGCCAGGCTCAATGTCATACTTTTCACCGCTGAATATCGCATCATATTTTTGTCGCAAGGAATAACCCATGCCCAGGCCCATCACCCAGGAACCGACTTCATGGGCAACAGCGAGACCAAGATTATAACTGAAACCGGTGCCAAAATTCGAAACCGGGTTGTTCAGAGAACGATTGGACGCGATACCGGAAATGGCGTATTCGTCATTATCGAGATTGGTTTCGCCACTGGGGATTCCTACGCCAAACGTAACCAACGCAGTATTATCCCCCAATATTAATGATGAGCGTACAAAAGTGTCCGTAATGTTATGAAATTCATTCGCCTTGCCGCTCGGCTCTTCTTTTATACCAATGAAAGGTGAAGTGGCGACGTCTATTCCAAATCGTGAACTCAGGGGCATTGAATAAACCACCGGAATAGCAACTTCTGTAAATCTGTCGAGAGCCGCAGAATTTTCAAATGTCCAGGATTTTATATGAAATCCCGGTCTAAAATACTGCATACGAATAAATTCTAATTGATCAACTTGTGATAGGGCTGAATTGAAACTAAACAGTGTGATTAATAAAATCGCGCATTTGTTTATTTTTTTGTACATTTTTTAACCTCTAATAGTTTGCAAATAAAATTATATACATTAGATTTGTTTTGATGAGATTAAAAATAATTACTTCTTATTATTACCAGATGACAGAGGAACGACAATGCGAATCACTGCTTTAGTTGGCGTGGCAGTATCGGTACCAGTCCCTTCCTGAAGCGGTTTTCTTGTGTCGTTATCGCCCTGGGGCGTCTGTCCGGTTTGTGCAGCAAAACCCGTATTTAACAGTCGAGAGGCTTTACTGAAATCTTCAAATGTATCCGTGGTTTGTTCAAAATCACTCTCCAAAGCTAATGGTTCAGTTTTGGGCTCAGCCGCAGCGCTTTCGGCAACTTCAGCATTCTCCAGATAATTTTTCGCCAGATCAAAATTTGGATCGTGTGATAAAGCCTGTGCATATTCTTGTTTTGCCTGTTCATACATGCCGCGATCTTCAAAGTCCAGGCCTTTTGAATAGGACAGAAATGCTAACAAAGATTCCGTGGGTATTTTTTGGATAGCCTCGCGTTCTTCTTTTGTAAGTACAACACCCAGTTCATCTATAATTTTAAAGGCTAATTGTTTTTCCAACCGAAAAAGTGCATTCAACTGTCCGGTTATTTGTTCTAATTGTAACACTTCGGTTGTGGCAGTTTCTGCTAAAGAGGCGTCGATTCGAAAGTTGTCATCAGAAAGATCTGTAAATCCTCCTTTGATTAATTTTCGGGCGCCCAAAAGTTTCCCTACTCGCGGTGCAGTCGCCTGGTCCACCAGACCAGTTGTACCGAACTGCAATTCTTCAAGAAGCTTTTGTAATTTCAATCTCTCAACTACTTTTAGTTTTTTAGCTTTGGCTAAATCAGTAATGAGCATTTGCGCCAGACCTTTTTGCAGTGGGTCGTAATCACTTGAAGCGCTTAAATTTTCAAAATACAGCACGGCAACTGTATTTTCCGGAATGGCTCCAACATCAAGGGTCTGCTCCTGTGAAATAGCCCTTGCGATCTCCGTCGAGACCTGCTCATTTGTTAGCTGTTTAATCCTTTTTGAGATTTTCCCTCTAAAACCACCAGAACGGCTCAGGCTATTATAATTTTTATATTCGCTTATTGCTTCAGACAGCATGTTTTTGCCTTCGTATGACAGACCAAGGTAGAAAATTGTTTTACTATCTTTAGAATTCAATTCTTTGGCTTCTTTGAGTTTATTTATAGAAACATCAAATCGCTTTACCTTAAAAAGGGCTACTCCTAAATCACGTTTCACCCGGTAATTTTCGGGTGATTCATTTTCAGCCTCCTCCAGCAAAGTGACAGCTTCATTAAATTCGTCTTTTTTCAGATGGTTCACTCCGCGTCTATAGTTACTCATGGCACAGCCAGAGAGGAACGAAATAATTAAAATCAATGGTATATAATTTAAAAATTTGCGTTCACATATTTTTGATTTTATCATAATAGTTCTCCACTTCAATATTTATTCAGAAATAGATCTTTTTTAAATGATTGTTTTAGTTTTAAGATTTTAGACATCCTTCTCAAGTCGCTTGGACATATTTTCATGCACTGCTAACTTTTCCATCTCCGAGAGAGTCAACCGTTCGCGAGGAAGCTGTTCCAACATTTGTTTAGCTAATGTAAATTCAGGATCCAATTTTACCGCTTTACCAAATTGGGTTCTTGCCTGTGCAAATTGTTTTTGGTCCTCGAAATTGACGCCTTTACAAAAAGCTATAAAAGCTAAGCTGTTTTTAGTCGCAATAAGTTTTATCGCATCACGCTCATTTTGGCTTAACTTAATTCCCATGTCACTTATTAAATCAAAGACCAATTGTTTCGCAAGCACCAGGATATCTGATATGCTTCCTTCAGTCTCAGTCCCTTTTCCTCGCAGGAGACCCGTTTTTGTATCAACCAGGCCGGCGTTAATTCGTATCTTTGTATCGCTGATGCGCTCAATTCCACCTGAAATCAGCTTTGCAGTAATTAGCATTTTTCCGACGTCAGAAGCCTTAAGTTTGTCAAAAAAATCAGATGATGAGAGATTGAGCTCTTCTAACAAGATTTGTAATTTCTTCCTCTCAATAACGTGTAAGAGTTTAATTTTAGATAAATCTGTGATGATAATTTCAGTGATTCCTTTTAGAATAGGATTAAACTCGGTCCATTGAGAAATATTGCGAAAATAAAGTACGGCTAAGGAATTTGGTAAAATAGATTTTACCCGACCTTTGCTTAAATTATCTAAATTGGCTTTTATTTCCTGCCTTAATTTTTTATTGGTATTTTCTCGAAGACGCGCTATTATTTCCTTCCTGAGCGGTCCTTTCACCTTTAATGTTAAATAATATCTATAAACCGATGTGGCTTTTGAATACATTTGAGCGGTTTCATAACTCAGACCTAAATAAAGCAAAGTACGTCCATCATTGGGGTGGATTTGGTAAGCCTCAGATAATTTATTGATGGCTATCTTGATTTGATTTTTTTTAAAATATGCTATTCCTAAATCACGTTTAATTTTCCAATCAGATGGATGCTCGATTTCTGCCTGCTCTAAATGTACGATGGCTGATTTGTAATCTGCTTTTTTAACATACTCGTTCGCCTTTTTATGGGCTTGATTACCGCAACTCAAAATGCACAACAGTAGAACCAAGATAAATATTTTAATCTTACATTCCATGAGTCATGTCAAATATTATTAAAATTTGGTCTCTCCATTTACCCTTATTTTGTTATTTCCAATTTCCTGCATAAACCTTTAATTTATAATGATACTACAACGTTAAAGGCCTAATCACAGACATCATATCCTGTGCTTTTTGGAAATTCGGAGCCAGGGCCAGGGCTTCCTCCAGTTTAACAAACGCATCCATATATGCCTCTTCATTAGCTTTGGACATGGCGTCTCCAAACAGGGCTACAGCTTCAATCGGTATCTCATCTTTTCCCATTACATCCAGCTTTTCCCTTTCAACTTTTTGAATAGCGACGTCGAGGTTTTTGGTAATTTGTAAAGTCAGCTTTTTTGCCAGTTCAAATATTTTGTCCGGCTTCCCTTCAACTGAGGCTGTTTTGAATATTTCACCTGTTTCGGTCTTCACTAAGCGAACATCAATCCTGAATGTTTTACCAAGCCGAATGAAACTGCCAAAAACAAATGAATGGGCTCCAAGCAGTTTCCCAAGCCTGGGTGCGTTTTCTGGATCAACGATGTTTTTGCCGTCAACCTTCCTCGCTGTTAATTCAAGCTCTTCAATGAGAAATTGAATACGTTCCCGCTCGACTACCCGCAATTTGCTTAAAACAGCCAAATCACCAATTAGAATTTTTGAAAGAGCGCGGCCAAGATTTTCATATTTTTCAGCGTCCTCAATCGAATTGTTCTCAAAATCAATTATGGCGATAGTTTTAATTCCCGGCCCTGGTGTGGACCCAGTTAAAGACTTGCCAGCTTTTTTCAATGACCGATAATAGCCAGCCATTAATCGTTTGTGAGGCCACCATTGATCGTTGGGCTTGTAGTCTGGAGATTTTTCTATCATTTGCGCAAAAATAGCTTCCGCCTTCTCGTCCTGTCTGTTGGAAACATAAGTCACAGCCAGATATTCGCTTGCTGTAACGTAATCCTCCCGGGACAGGGTTTTGGTTACTACCAGACGCTCTAATAAATCAGCAGCCTTTTTAAATTGACCGTTATTAAAGTACTGAATCGCCTCCTGAAGCTCAATATTTTGTTCTTCAGAAGCAGGCCTGTTTTCAGCGGATTGTAGATTGACATTGAAAATTATAAATATGGTTAATATCACAAAAAAACTATGAAGTTTCTTCATTTTTCACTCCTTTATTTTAATTCTTAATAAATTCAAATTTTATAATTTCTTCTTTGCCGCTTTGTATCGTAACTTGTTGTTCCGGTGTTTTAGGCGTATGCCCAAATAATTTTGCTGTCACGGTGTAGGCGCCGCTATTTAAAGAGAATGAGTTGGGCGTTTGACCGAAAGCCTTGCCATCAATATAAATATTCGCAATGGCGAATTTCTCGGTATCCTTTTCGAGAATAACTGCTGATACTCTTAGCGCACCTTCTGGTTTGACAGTAAATTGTAGTTGGATTGTTTCCTCTTCATTCTGCTTGATGATTACTTGCTTCTCCTGATCGACGTAGTCTTCTAAAGTTAATCGAACAGCATATTGCCGTGCGCTTAAACCTGTAAATTTGTATGGCGTTTTCTGGTTTGTGGATTTTTCATCAAGGTATATTAAGGCGCCTTGCGGTTCTGATTCGATCATCAAACTCCCAATTAACATTTTCAAAGTTTCAGAAATTTCAGCAGCCTGATTTGCAAATATAGTGACAGTTTTTGTGACTGATTCATGGTCTTTATATTTCAATTGGACTTCATGTTTGCCAGGAATTAAATTGCTCAGGCGAGCGGGAGTTGTTTTTCCTGTCGATTGACCATCAAGATAAATCTGGGCGCCATTGGGTTTTGAGCTCACTGACAAATTCCCGAAGGCCGGCTTTATGTCTGACAATATTTCTTCCCTTTTTGCCGGCATTACGGCTGTTAATTGAGGAGAAACAGCAAACGTATCATTTTCTGTAACTGTCACACTTTGCGACCAATTTTCAAAACCAGCAAGTGAAAGTGTAACTTCATAATTATCTATCTCTAAAGGTCCTAATATGGAAGGCGTTGATTCTCCGGTTGAATTGCCGTTTAAAGCAATCAAAGCTCCGGGAGGATTAGAACTTATATTTAAATTTCCAACATTTGATTTAAAAAAATCCTGAATATTTGAAAATTTAATTATAACAAAAATTGTTAAAATCACTAATAAAGAGATAGGAATAATAAATTTTGATTTAACCGAAGAACGCTTATCTTTACCTTCGCCTGACACGAGAATGGTCTGCTTTTCATTAAGATTTTTCGTGAAAGGTTTGCCCTGTTTATTATTTACTAAGATGGTTCCCTGTTCTTTTATGACAATTGTATTCATGCCATCTGTATTCAGCGATCGTGAAGATTGATATGCTTTTAAGTCATCGAGCATATCTTTAATCGAAGAATATCTTTCTGCATCATTTTTTGTTATGGCTTTAGATACAATTTGTTCAAGCTCAGTCGGAATTTCCTCATTAAATTGAGAGATCGGTGTGGGTTCTTCATGAACAATTGAATAAAGCAGAGCCATTTCATAGTCCGCTTTAAAAGGCAGTTTTTTGGTCAGCAGTTCATATAATATAACCCCCAGCGACCAGATGTCGCTTCTGTGATCAATATCCTGGCCTCTCACTTGTTCGGGAGACATATAAGCGGGCGTGCCCATAGACGTACCAGCTTTGGTAATCCTGGTAGCGCCGCCAAGCTTGGCAAGCCCAAAATCGACAATTTTCACAAAACCTTCTTCGGTGATAATTATATTGGCTGGCTTGATATCCCGATGAACAATACCTTCCTCGTGGGCCTTCACCAGACCGTTGGCAATCTGTATGATCAAGTTTATGACTTCTTCAATTGACAGGCTTTCCTGGTCCATTTTCTTCTTAAGAGTTGCACCCTCATAGCAGGCCATAGCAATAAACATCTCGCCATCATCTGTTTCATCAATTTCATAAATGGTGCCAATTCGCGGGTGATCCAGCGCAGAAGCAGCCTGGGCTTCATGCATAAATCGGACTTTTGCCTGTTCATCGCTGGTTAAATCTATGGGTAGAAATTTTAATGCCACCGTTCGTTTCAGCTTGAGGTCTTCAGCTTTAAATACCATTCCCATTCCACCACCACCAAGGTAGTCAATGATTTTATAATGAGAAATGATTTTGCCTATCCGATTCTCTTTTTGCAATGGTGAATTCTCCAATTAAGCAATTTAGCTATTATATTCTTTTAATTAATATGGATAATTTACTTGAAGTAAAAAAGAATATTAACTACTTTATTGTATCCAAAGTTGTCTATCATATTTTTAAGATTAATAATAGTCCTTAATTATAATCGAATTTGAAAATGCTAATTATTTGAAAGTTAATAACTACACAAAAAAATGCAAGCATTATTTATTTTTAAATAACTATTAAATCAAAAAGTGAAGGAACTTAAGAATCCAAAATTATTTCAGGCTAACACATTAGTTTTTAAATTAAAAAATCCTTGATATTTTACAATTTCGTTTTAAATTTAAGAACCCCTGACGAAAATGTCTGATAACTTAATTGACATGAAATTAAATGCATAAAAGATTTCATGGAAAATAGGAAAAAAAATGTTTAGAATTTGGCGCAGGTATTTTAACTTAATAATTAAATCAAATAAGTTAGTCAGTTTTATTTTAGGTATAGTGGTTGGTTTTATCTTTTCAATCTTATTCATTAATAATCCCTTCGATTTTTCTCTAGATCAGTGGAATTCGGATCGGACTCTCCTTGAGCCAAAATTCGATCCATTTGCAAATGTAAATTTACCAAGCAATGATAGAATAAAGGAAAGGATTCGATTTTACCTTCGTGCTGACAGGAAAGCGGAATTGGTTAAAACTTATGTGCGGTCAGGTAAGTACCTGCCCATGATTGCAGCCATCTTTGAAGAATATAATCTTCCCCAGTCTTTGGTATTTTTACCAGTAATAGAAAGCAATTTTTTCCCCAACAGCAGATCACATGCAGGTGCGGTTGGATTGTGGCAAATCATGCCAGCCACAGCATTAGATTATGGATTAATGGTGAACAGATGGATCGATGAAAGACGAGATCCAGAGAAATCCACAATTGTAGCCGCTGAATATTTGCGGTTTCTATATGAAAAATTTGGCGACTGGGATCTTGCACTGGCCGCCTATAATTACGGCCTGGGAAAACTTAACCGCGCCTTGCGGCGGGATAAAACTTTAGAATATTGGAAGTTACGTAGAATTCCGAGAGAAACATACAATTTCGTACCCAAGTATTATGCAGTCTTACACATATTTGCCAATCCGGAGAAATACAATATAAAATTGCCTGATAGAAGTGAACCGATTGAATATGACACTATCGAATTGGAAGCTACGTTTTCTCTGCAGCAGATTGCCAGGCTTGCCAATGTTTCACCGAAAATCATAAAACAGTTCAATCCAGCATTAACCGGAAATATAGCTCCAAGCGGTAAATATTCTATAAAAGTACCTTCAGGCGTCAAAGAAAATTTCCTGCAACAATACAAAAATAACCCTCCGGATCGCGTCGAAATCATCTACAAAAGCTATAAAGTCAGGAAAGGAGATACGCTATTTAAGATTGCCAAAAGGTTTGGAACCACGGTCAACGCAATAAAAGCTGACAACAATCTCAGAAGCAGTAGATGGATAAATGTTGGTATGAATTTAAGGATTGCTTCGGTCACGGTTACAAAGCAATCTGTGCCAGATGAAATAAAAGATGAGCTAGCTACAAATGAAGCTGAATTAGAAGATGAGATAGCCAATAAAATAAATCTTGTCTATAAAGCCGAGAGAGACGATTTATCACTGAAAACTTTAGCACGTTATTACTCTGTAACCACAGAGGACCTTAAAGCATGGAATAAGTGGTTACAAGCAGATGACCTCCAGGAGGGCGAAGAAATCAATATCTATAAATCGATAGATAACATCACAGTTCATAAAACAAGACGCGGTGACTCGCTCTGGAAACTGGCCCGAAGGTATAATACAACCGTAAGTAATTTACAAAGATGGAACCAGATTGGAGGCTCGAAAATTTATCCAGGGGTGAGCTTGATTGTAAAATTGTGACGGATGAATTTAGACAGTTAAATAAACCAATATTTCAGCTTCTTTTATCAATTTGTTTTATAAGATTTGTGAAAATGAAGTGGTGAAAAGGTAAAAAGTTGTACCAGTAAATTTTTCCAGGCAGACCTTTTGGCTCATAATACGCGGTCACGGTCAAACGATTTTCCCGGCCATTTTTATTTATTTTGAATTCCAACCATGCCTTGCCCGGCAACTTCATCTCGGCTCGTAAAAGCAGCCTGCGATTTTGCAATAAACTCTCAACCCGCCAAAAGTCTACAACATCATTGACCCGCAAGCTTGTTTTACTTCTTCTGCCACGGGAAAGACCAACGCCCAAAAGCAGCCTGTCCAAAATGCCTCTGAGTCGCCACATCCAGTTGGCATGAAACCAACCTTTTTTGCCACCAATTTTACAAATGGACTGAAAAAGCGCGACAGCACTCTTGTCAGACAAGAGAGAATAAGATCTTCGATAGTATGGAGGATTTTGAAGCTCACGCAGTTTTATTGCCAGCTCATGAGCACGTGGATATTCATCAGACCAGGTTGTATGTACGGCATCCAGTTCCTCGCGAGACATGGCTCTCAGAATGGCTTCTTTAAAAGTAATCGGATTATAAAGTGAAATCAACAGAATGTCATTCTCCTGACAGATGACTTCATTATGACAGCCACCCATCAGAGCCCTGATGACCGCGGCAGGAACAGGTGTGAGTAAACTCGCAATATATGAATAAAACTTTATGTTCGAAAATGAAGTGGCAATGAAAAGTCTTTTCTTCCCCAGAATTTGGGCCAGGATTTTAAGCATTTTTTCATAGGTAAGAACTTCTAATCCACCAATATCGAATGATTTTCCGGATGTTTCTTGGGTTTCTAAAACACCAACCATAATGTTAATCAGACCTCTAATGCTGGTGGGCTGACATCTGGTTTTTGCCCAGTATGGCATAAAAAATATTGGAGATCTTTTCACAAGATGTTTTAAAATTTCATAAGAAGCGCTGCCCGATCCGATTATTATTGCGGCTCGCAGTATGGTTGTCGGAACTTTTCCACTCTGTAGTTCCTGGGCTACCTGTATTCGACTTCTAAGATGAGGTGACAACGGTGACCGGCTATCGCCAAGTGCTCCCAGATAAATAATTCTCTTAACGCCCTTTGCTTCTGCCGATTTTCTGAAATTGATTGCAGCCTGGATATCTGCCGACTCAAATTTTTTAGGACCGAGAAGCAATGAATGAATCAAATAATATGCAGTATGAATTCCTTCCAGAGCTTGATGCAATTGGTTTGATACCAGGGCGTCCGCAACCACGGTCTCCGCTTCTGGCCAACGTTCGCGGCATTCCTCCGCGGCAACTCGTGCCACCACCCTTACACTGTAACCTCTTGCCAGCAATTCCGGAACAAGTCGTCCACCGATATAACCGGTGGCGCCGGTTACCAGGATTTTGCCGATTTCCGGTTGTGGCTTTGTTAGTAAATTACTGCAGAGGAGATCATTTTCATCCCAATTCATAGCTGTACCAAATTTATATTCACAGTTGTTTTAATCTGAATAACTATATCCACCTTTGTTTCTTCTTATGTTTCGTTGTATCCAGTCTCTGCGTTGCGCTTCATAGCGTTTGAGAATCACAGGCAGCCGCTCCAATATCCCCATGCCAGGACTACAGCGCCAGTTGAGCTTTTTTTGTGTGATGCTGGTATCCACTACCCAAGGACGATCTACAAAATTAAGCATCCACGGTCGTTCGTAAGGCGGTTTTCCATTCAAAGTTCCCAACGCCAATTTCATAATGAGGCCTATTTTAATAAATTCAGGAGAAATGTTAACAGGCCTGGATGACCTTTGTTTGGAGAGTGTTTGCCTTACAGTTAAAAATATATCTTTGTGTAAAACTGCACCACGTTGTGATGCTAAGAAAACCTCAAAGGACTCAAACTGTTCATGCAAAGCAAGGCAGCGTTTAATGATTTGAACTATATCAAATCGATGAATATATGGCATTCCTGACTCTCCTATTCCAGGCATGATTCTACTAAATGGACCAAATCCTGACCATAATTTGATTAAGCTAAAAAGGGGAGGCAATTCGCACCAATCACTAAAAACTCCGCCAAATCTGAGCACCAGGCCTGGAAGTTTGTCTGCATTTTTCTGAATTATTTTTTCTCCAATTGCTTTCGATTTAGCATAAGGAAGATAATTGCTTGTAGGTGATTTCTCATTCAACATCTGACCGTGAAGTGGAGGCTCCATTGCCGCGATACTGCTGGCAAAGATAATTCGCTGAACACCGTTGTTTATTGCTGCCCCAACTACATTTTCTGTTCCCCTGATATTGGTTTGCTCATAGTCTTTGCGCCAATCACTACCAAAATGATAATAAGCAGCCAGGTGGATGACGAAATTGATTTTGTCAAAATCAGCTTTCACATGGTGAAAAGTATGATTGACCTGCTCGGCATCTGCAATGTTCAGTTCTTCCCATTGGATGCCAGGAGCTTCGGCTTTCAAAGCACTACCTGGCAGCCGCCGGTCAATAGCAATGATTATATAATCTGGTGACAGAGCAACAGCGATAGAAGAACCTAAAAATCCCGCAGCCCCTGTAATAATTATGACCTTTCTACTCATTATACAATATGCAAAACATTATCTATAATTTCAAACCTTTTGTAAACTTATAGCAAATATGAATTTAAATTGTTAGTAACTGTTCAGCTAATTAATTCTCAGACTCATAATAGATTTTTCCAGAATGACAGGCTGAATAGTTACAATTGTTAATATATATGAAATTGATAATTAAAAATTTAAGTTGAACTATTCTACACCGAAATAATATAAAATGTATTTGATGAAGTAAAATAATATTTATTTGGAGACAAGGAAATGTTAGACATTATTTTTTACTTAGGACTTGACAAACTGTGGAAATCAATAATCCATCGAATAAGACACAATGCAAATGAAAGAAAAAAAATAACTAAGCAAAAAGATACTGAAAACATGGAAATCACCCAACTAAAGGCTGCCAATGAAGACCGGCGATTGGAACAAAGAAGAAAGACAGAAAGACGAGGTTCAAAACGAATTCCTGGGCAATTAACAATTTATTTCCTTTATAACAATCAATGGCATCATGGACAATTATTCAATATAAGTAAGACCGGTGCACAGATTTTTTCTTCATGTACTTGCAATGAAAAAATTCCTATCGTACTTAAAATTGGCGACTCCAGCAACTTACCACAATTGTCTGGAAGAACTGTTTGGTGTGAAAATAGAGATTTTGAACTATATGGTCAACCGTACAACTCTAAATTTGGTTTGTGCTTTGATGAAAAACTTTCTAAAGAGCCACGCTATTATATATCTAAAGGTTTGTCAAATTAACAATCATCAAGCTTAGTTTTGTCTGAAAAGATTTTTCCAGAATGACAATCTTACTCCAAAATTGTGTGAGAGCCAAAACTCAATTGTCAAATTTTAAAATCGTCCACACCGGTACATGATCCGAAGCCACACTTCCTCTCTTAACATAGTGTAATTCATCATCAATAAATCGAATTCGTGAAGACTCGCCCTCAACAGCAACAGCTTTATTGATTACCCCTGTTTTAAATACAGACTCTTTTAAATTCATTGAAACCATTATTTGATCAAATAAAGTTGTTTTTACTTTTACGTCCCTGCGAAAATTGTGTTCTATATTACGCCATTTATTATTCTCTTCTCGAGAGCCTTCCACCGCAAGTTTGAACGTGTCGCTGGAAGATTTCTCGTAAATATAATTGTAACCGTAAGAGCAATAGTTACTCTCAAGTAACTGTTCAGTAGTGTTGAAAAGAAATGTATCTTCCTTTTCATCTATCCCGCCGGAGGCATTTTTATCGCCATATTCCAGGATATTCAGGGAACGATCGTCTGGATTATCGTTAAAATCACCGAGGATAATTAATTTCTTATTTTTCAGATTTGATTTAATGTATTCAACAATGAGGATTGAACAAGCTTCTCGTCTTTTATCTGTTTTCAATCTCCCACCACTTCGAGATTTGGCATGATGTACAAAAAAATAAAACTCGCTATCATAACCCTCCACTGTCACTTGCAGTAAATCTCTTTTCCTTGGGAAAGCATCGTCATAAATTTGGTCTGGAAACACGTATTGGTAGGATTTAATTTTAAAAGGCGGACGAACCGCCAAAGCCGTTTCCTGGACTTCAGATGGATCATCAATCATGGCAATTTCGTAGTTCTCTGGAAGTATGTTTTTTAAAGCAGCAGGATTATTGATCTCCTGAAAACCGATTACATCCGCATTCAGATTTGTAATTACCGCCTGCAAATTACTTTTACGCTCTTGTGATATCCCATCATCGAGAAAATAAATATTATAGGTTGCGATTTTAATATATTGCTCAGAACTGCAACTACTTGATAAAATACAATAAATAATGAATGCAAGAAATGCTCTCATAGTTTTAATTCCTATATTAAGTTCATTAGTGTTTAACCGAAAACTGGTTAACAATGTCATTTCGGTCACAGTGAGAAATCTGGTATCATTGAAATTATAGATTTCTCCTTGCAATCGAAATGACAAAAAGGACTGTGTTCATTCAATCACTAATTTATAACATAATTACGTATCCTTTTTTTATATTCTTTCACATCGCCGCAAATATTTTCCAGCAGCGTCCAATATTCACGGCTATGATTCTTTATTTTTGTATGGACAAGTTCATGCATGATAACATAATCGATGAGTTCGTCCGGTAAACGCATTAAATGCAGATTCAGATTAATGTTGTTTTTTGCAGAACAGCTACCCCATCGGGATTTGTGATTTTTAATAAATACTTTATTGTATTCAAAACCATGCTCATTGGCAAGGTATGCTAATCTTGCTGGAAGATATGCTTTTGCTTCTTTGCGATAAGCCGCGATCAACGCTGTTTTAATTGCTGATTGAACAATTGGATCGGTAATTTTATAATTTTCTGGATAACGTACTTTAATCACTCCATTGACTAATATTATCGAGATTTTAGTTACTCGGCCAGCTCTTACATCCAAAATATGATGGCGGGATTTTATGGGTTGGGAACCATCATATAAAACATTCTTTAACTCATTATTATTTATCTTTTCCAAATTCCTATGAATCCAGTCGGTCTTTGTTCTGACAATTTGTTTCGCCTTATAAAAACTCATGCCTTTTGGCACGGAAACCTGCACACCAGTGTTATGTTTTATTCTAATATTTAAATGCCTGGCCCTGATACTCTTTTTGAACAGGACTGAACCAACTCCATCTATATTTAAAGCGACAGATTTTTGTAAATTCTGGTTTTTCTGTGTCATAAAAGTATTTCAGTTCGTTTAGTGAATAACAACATAATAAAAGAAAATTTAAAACTTGCAATAAATTATATTTATTATTTTTCGTTTGGTTGTTTATAATCTCAGGATAAAAGAACACTAAACAACTCAAATTACATAACTTAACCATAACATAGACTCGCAAGAATAATTGTTACAGGATAAATACTCAATATACCCACCTGATGCAAGGTCAGCGTTTCAAAGACAGAGTAGACTATTGAAAGAAGTATTTTGTGATTGATTTTTTGTAGAAGAATTAAATGCTATACAATAGCTAATAATTTTATTTTGAATGACTTGAGAAATCTTATAATATCGAAGTTGCAGATTTATCAGTCCGATAAAAATGCAACTGGATTCGAAAGGACAAAATGAAGTAATTCCGAACTAACCTTAATAAAATACAATGTTGTTATCGAAACTATGCACAAGTAAAATATATATATATTTTGCTGATTTCGGTAGTTCCCCATCGCACAGCATACCTTTTTTTTGAAAATATTGTGCACCCATAAACGCGGTTTCTTCGGTATCAACCTTCCACTGCAGCCAGCTTAACGGATTACCCAGTTGGGCTTTTCTATGTTTTGGATCATTTGTTACACCAATTTGCCAATCTGAATATTTTCCGTCGACTGTTTTTTTAATTTGTTGTTTAATAGTAATCAAAGTTGCCATTGCGTTATCCTAATATCTGCTCGCATGATTGATCATTACGAAGTAGTCAGGCAAGATTCATGCCGAATACAGGATTCTGCTTATCAGTTGCTGTGCGGCTATTAATCATTATAAATTAATAGGTTATCAGGTTGAGTATATATTTGAATCCTATCAGGTTACTGTAACATCTGATAACTTTGTATTCCCCGTTTACAATACATTGATGTTTAATAGTACATCTATACAACTAACAATACGTACATTATAAATCATTCCCTTGATAAATAAATAACAAGAGGGTTGTAAAAAGATGCGTTTGGAGTAACAAAATTGAATGGTTTAGGTTAAATTCTTAGTAGGAAGTATCTGGTATGGTATAATATTGCTTTGAAATTGGACGAACCGCTTAAATGGGAAGGCAAGAAACGTAGGTACTATTGAGAACATTTGCAATCGAGACGATTGCATTACGACAACCCAGCGTTCCCTAAAAGACACAATTCAGTTGATTTATGGTTTCCAGATCCGGTTTTAATTTTTTAGATCCCTAAAACTCTGTGTGCTCAAAAACTCTTCACAATTTCGGATCAGCCTGAAAGTTGCATTAATAACTGTTTAACGAGATTACGAGCCAGGGGAACTTTATATTCATTCATAGGGAGAGGTTCAGCCTCTGTAAAGCTTTTTTGGGCAACTTCTGTCACTGAATCTGGATTAGCAGATATACCAGTCAAGCCCTTATTGATGGTCTCATCTTGCCAGGGAACTGGTGCAACACCACCAAAGGCCACTCTTCCTGATGCAATATTGCTGCCATCTTTTTGGAGAACAGCCCCAACGCTGACTACCGCAAAATCCCAAACCTCGCGTTCTGTGAACTTGACATACCCTGTTTTAACATTTGCCGAATAAGCTGGTATATGCACTTCATGAACTATCTCGCCTGGTTGCAAAATATTCTCACTTGTTACATCCTGTTCAGGCAGAACAAAGAAATCACTAATTGGGATTACACGGGATTTCTTCCCGGAAAAGATGGAAACTTTAGCGTCAAGCGCCAACAAAGCTACTGCCATGTCTGACGGATGCACAATATAGCATGGCCCGCCTGCAACAATTCCATGATACTTATTGAAGCCATCCACAGCGAAGCACATGTCTCCACCTTTACGCAGGCAGTCGAAGTCGCCTCGAAAGTAGCTGCATCGCGGTCGTTGACAAATATTTCCGCCAAGTGTTCCGACATTTCTTAACTGCGGTGATGCCACTTCCTGTGCCGCTTGCTGCAATATGGTATATTTTTCAGCAATGATTGGGTGTTCTGCTATTTCGGTAACAGAAACGAGTGCACCGATTTTTAAGCCCGTTCCAGGAGTAAATTTAATTTCGTTCAGGCCAGTGATTGATTTCAGGTTTACCAACTTCTCCGGGCTTATGATTTCATCCTTCATTAATCCAAGGACGTCGGTACCGCCTGCAAAAAGTAGGCACTGTTGTGCTGTTTTTTTAAAAAGACTGCTGGCGTCTTTTAAATCTTTGGGTTGTAAATATTCAAAATTATTCATTTTTTAAAACCCTCTTGTTATTTAAATTCTTATTATGCTTTTAAAGCCATTAACACTTTATCCGGAGTCATTGGGCTGCTCTTTATGCGAACACCAATAGCATTATAAATAGCATTTGCTATAGCTCCTGCCGTTGGTATGTGAGCCGGCTCCCCAACTCCTTTTACACCGGTATTGCTTATTAATGGATCGCCGTCACTGACAATTATAACCTCAATTTTCGGAGTATCTGTAATCGTTGGTATTTTGTAGGTTTGCATATTTGTTGTCAGGACTTTACCCGTGTACTCGTCCATCACGCGTTCCTCAAAAAGAGCAAAACTCACACCTTGCATAATACCGCCATGAACTTGATTTTCCATAGTCTTACGGTTTAATACCCTTCCGATATCATGCGCGGCGACTACCTTCAATACACGTACTTTGCCGGTTTCAGTATTCACTTCTACCTCGGCGAATTGCGCCCCGAATGTGTTGATGGCATAACCCTCAGGATTTGCAGCCCGCGCTCCGGTAGTAACCAACACCTGTTCTCGCATTTTCCGGACCAATTCTGAAGTAGAAATCTGCTTTGAGCCATCCTGCTTTGATGAAATTATACCTTTAACATATTTTAGTTGATTTTCTGGTATTTCTAATACTGCAGACGCTCCTGAAATTAATTTACTTTTCATCTGCTCGGCAGCATCACGAACCGCAGGCGACACTGAAGGCGCTGTCAAACTGCCGCCGCTTAGGACGCAATAAGGACAGGCATCCGTATCGCCAATTGTGACTTTTATTTTTTCCAATGGCAGTTCTAAAACTTCGGCTGCAACCATGGCAATGAATGTATAAGTTCCCGTGCCAAGGTCCTGCGTACCAGCCAACACATGAACGCTGCCATCCCGATTTAATTTAAGCGTAGCATAAGTGGGCGGACCGCCTCCTCCCCACCAGATCTGCGAAGCCATGCCGATACCTCGCTTTACATGACCAGAATTTGCTGTTGCAGCCTTTCTTCGATTTGCCCATCCAATCGCTTCTGCACCATTTTCATAGGCTTCACGCAGTCTCTTACTGGTATATGGCAGGTTTGAAGTTTGGTCAATTTCAGTATAATTTTTCAAACGAAATTCAAGCGGATCCATATTGAGCTTTGCAGCCACATCATCCATAATGGACTCTAAGGCAAAAGTTCCCTGCACATGACCAGGCGCCCTAAATGGACGTCCACGGCCTGCATTGATAAAAACGCTGTATTCTTCTGTACGTACATTAGAACACTGGTAAAGAGTACGAAATGGCCAGCTACAACCAGCGCCGCTTGGATACGCACCAGAAGCGCCAAATGAATCATGCGTCATAGCCATTATAGTACCATCTTTTTTTGCGCCAATCTTTAAGGATTGGACAGAACTTGGACGGTTCCCAACCGCCAGATTCATTTCCTTGCGGTCCAATTTTATTTTAACCGGCCGCCCTGTTTCTCGTGCTAATAAAGCTGCAATCACTGTATATTTACCGGCTTCAAGTTTACTGCCAAATCCACCGCCCATATATTTTTTAATGACTCGAACATGACTGGCTGGAATATTCAGGCTCCTGGCAACCGCATCCCGAACAGAGAAAATCGCTTGAGTGGAATCCCAAACAGTTAATTTATCACCATCCCAGTTTACAACGCTACAATGCACCTCAGCGGTATTGTGAACCAAAACCTGTGTAGAAAATTTTTCTTCGACAATAACTTCCGCTTCATTAAAGCCATCCTCAACATTTCCACGCTCATAAGTATCTGGCTTTCCACGCATGATATTGCCAGATTCATGAATTTGGGGAGCATCAGATTTCATGGCTTGCTCAGGATCCACCACAAAAGGTAGCTCTTCATATTCGACTTCAATCAACTTTAACGCATCCTGCGCAATCTGTTCAGTTTTAGCCACAATGCCGGCAACTTCGTCGCCTTCATATCGAAGATGAGAATCGAAAAGGCTGCTCGTATCATAGTACCAGCCAATTTTGGGAGTATTTTCGTTTGCAATTACTGCCAGTACGCCCGGATGATTTTTAGCTTTACTTAAGTCAATCGATTTAATTCGGGCATGTGGAAACGGACAGCGAAGGATTTTAGCATGAGCCATATTGGGTAAGTTCACGTCAAAAGTGTAAACCGAACTGCCACTGACTTTATCATGTCCATCCACACGGGAAATGGGTTTCCCAATCACTTCAAGCTTTTCTTCAGGTCCCCATGGTTTTATTTCTTCTGTAGGAACTTCAGCAAGAGTTTCTACAAAATTTTCTTCAACAAAATATTTTGATTTAACTATTTTATGAGGCATAGCTCCTCCCGGATTTCAAATAAATTTATAGAAATCTGTTTTTTGGGGCATTAAAAACTAACTTGTTGCCGTTTTTGCAGCAGCTTCCACAGAAGCGATAATATTTGGATATGCGCCGCACCGACAGAGATTCCCTGACATACCTTTAATTATTTGTTCTCGATTAGGATTTGCATTTTTCAGCAACAAAGCTTGTGCAGCCATAACCTGGCCCGGCGTGCAAAAACCACATTGGTAGCCATCCTTTTCATGGAAAGCTGCCTGTGTCGGGTGCAATTTTTCCCCAGAAAGCAATCCTTCTATCGTTGTAACTTCTTTATCCATTGCATCCAGAGCCAGAGTGTGACAGGAATAAACCGCCTTGCCATCTAAAAGCACAGTACAACTGCCACATTCTCCCTGGTTGCACACAATTTTAGTGCCGGATAATTGCAGGCGATCTCGAATCAGTTCGGCCAGAGTAGTTCGTGCTTCCACGTGTACACGCACTTTTTGACCATTGACTTTAAGTGATAGCAGCTCAGTCCTTTCGAGATTTTCTATACTTATTTCGCTTTCTTTATGGGTTTCAGCCTCTAAGGTGGACATGAGTACCGAGCTTCCGACAACCCCCGCTCCCACTCCTTTGATAAACTTTCTACGTGAAATGTTTTTTGGTTGGGCTTCATCTTTCATATAGTAGCCTCACATTGAAATGAGTAATTACGTTTAAATGATTGTGGATAGATTAATTTCTGGATGTCAAGTTTCTGAATAACGATATGCTAGATTTATTCAATGTTAAGAAAATCAAATAATAAAATCAACATAATTTTCATAAAATCGGTTTTAAAATTATGCCGCTGTTCTCGCGACCGTTCATTTTAACAGTTAATGGGCTTGTAAAATGGATCAATCGGGTATATTTCATTTGTTCCACAGCATCTTGCCGCAACAGCCAATCCCAATTGATGAATCCATCATTTGTATCAGCATTAACAGTAAAATATCCAATCCTGAAAGATGTAAGATTATGAAAAAAATGTGAGCCTTGTGAGGGTGTGACGCTAAAATCCTTAAATCCAGTTTCAACAATAATTTTTGCTCCGTAAATTTGTTCCCATTTTACCGGAATACCTAATAAAGGATCCAATGAGCCCCAACGACCCACGCCGATTAATAGATAAGGCCGGTTTTGGGATATTAATTTTGAGTTAAACATACTTATTTCTTTCGCTACATCATGGCTTTTGAAGCGGTCAAAATGAAGTAAATCCACAACTACAATGTCACATATGTTATTAATTATGCCGTTTCCCAGGACATTGTTACTCTTGCAGATTAATTTATCCTGCTCCTCATCTTCAATATCCAAAACATCAAATTCATGCCTTATGACTAAAGGCCGCATTTGCAAAATCCCAAATTCCTGAGGTTTACCTTTTGCTACGGAAAGATCAGCCGCAAATTCGATTTCGACCGGCGTACCCATAGCCCAGCTTCCCATTTGTAATAATAATTCGATGATTTCGGGTAGCGGATACAACTTATGCTTTAAAATAGGAGCAAAGGTGACTATTCTATGTCCTATTCTCGATATGCCGTCATAGATTGTGTGATTCTCGTGGGTATAAGTAGAACCGACGTGTTTCAAAGTACCGTCATTTTCTGCACTCTCTAATCCAAATTTTTCAATAAAAATATCCTGCGTTTCAATTTCATCTTTAAAATTACCCTTTAATCTTAAAGCATAAAAATTTTGCTGATTATTTTTTAACGATTCTTCAACTGAATTGAACTGAGGTAAAAGAGTAGGATATTTCGGACAAAACTTTACAGACAGGTCGCCATCGACCACGGTCTTGCCTAAACCCAAAGCAACAGTAGAGATTCCATCTGATGATTTTTGGGGAGGTACTGGATAAAAGTTATATGATTTTGCTACTCCGGAAAAATCAGGATAAAATCGATCGCCATGTTTCACCCCTACCATCTTTTGAACCACCACAGCCATTTTCTCTTCTTCAAGGCGATACGAAGTAACTTTGAAATAATTCTTGGCTCTTTGGTAGAAAGTTGATGCGTAAATCAGTTTGATTGCACTGACCAATTCATTCAATCGCACCTTGAGCTCATCATTATTATTTGGAAGCATAATGGTCTCATAAACGCCAGCAAATGGAAAATATTGCGAATCTTCCAGTAAGCTCGAAGAGCGAACAGCCAATGGGCTATCAATAATTTCCAGAAAATCTTTTAAATCCTGAAGTATTTCACTTGGAAAGTTTTCAGATTGCAAAAGCCTCTGGTTAATTTTCCAGTCATTCGATGCGTTCAATGCAAAGTTTCGCAGATCATTTTCATCCAGGAATTGATCAAATACATTCGTTCCAAGGACAATTGCAGGTGGAACATAAATATTAACATCATCGAAGCGGTTATTAACTTTGTAATTGTAAATTAGTTTATTGATAAAGCTCAAACCACGCGCTTTCCCGCCTAAGGAACCGCCGCCAACTCGCGCAAAGCTACTCAGAGGATAGAATGATTCTTTTTCAAAATCTGTAAGAATACCGATCTGTCTGGTTTTTCTGTATTCGCGTAGTGATGAAATTAAATTTTCTCTTAAAGCTTTAATAGAAGGAAAATCAGAAACCTTACGCGGTCTTAATTGGTGCGCTAACCAAAATTCGGTTCTGGCTTTTAACCAGTTAGAAAAATGATTTCTTTCGCTATGAAATTTAATGCTATCTTCTGGTACGATTTGAATCTGTTTTTCTAATGATTTTAAATCGACAGAGCGACCATATTCTTTTCCATCCGGCGCTCGGAAAATAAAATCACCAAATCCAAAATGGTCGAACATAAATTGACGCAGTTCTTGCAACAAAGTGGGTGAATTCTTTAATAAAAAGGCAGCTCCTGATTCATTGGCTTTGATTTCATTTTCAGGCACATTGGATTGCAGAAGGATTGGAATGTCTACGTGTTGACGTTTAACATTCCTGGCAAATTTTATCCCCGCGTAAGGATCCTGTTTGCCTTGATGAATAAAATCAATATCTGATATAACTCCCAATATTGTATCTTTATATTTCGAAAAGTAATTCCAGGCTTCTTCATAGGTTGTACACAACAGAATTTTAGGCCGTGCTCGCATTCTGAGTAATTTGTGAGACAAGCTAATCCCTTCAAAAATCAATCGTTGCGCCTGTTTAAATAATTCCATATAAATTATTGGTAAATATGAGGAATAGAATTGAACCTGGTCTTCAATTAAAATGATTGATTGAACACCAACTACCCGAGTATCGTGTTCCACATTGAATTTATCTTCCAGGCTTTTAATTATGCCAATAATTATTCGGAAATCACCTTGCCAAATAAAAATCTGGTCAAAAACAGACGGATCATGGTAAAGTAATAATTCTGACAGTTCAGTGTGATCGTATGCCAATAGAACAATAGGAATATCTATTTTTGAATTCCGCACTAATTGGGCAAAATTGTACGCCTGCATATCTTCAATATGAAGTGTTGTTATTATTAAATCAAAGCGCTTTTGTTCTTTCAGCATTGAAATAGCTTCCTTACCGCTGGAAACCTGTGTTAGTTCAGGAACATGAGTAAGATTCAAGCCAAGATATTCTTCGCGTAGGAGTTCAAAAAGTCTACCATCCTCTTCAAATAAAAACAGATCATACAAACTCGAGACCAGTAAAATATTTCGAATACGAAAACGCATCAAGTTCTGAAATACCTGAAACCGCATTCCATATTCCAGGTCAAACCAGGGGGATTCAAAATCATGATTGGATTGCTTTTTGTTTTTTTTCATTTTATTTCTATTTAAAAACAAAAAAAACGGAGTAGCAAAAATACTACTCCGATTATACTAAAATATTAGGAAATATTAAACAACGCCCTGATCGAGCATGGCATCCGCCACTTTGAGAAAGCCGCCGATGTTTGCGCCATTCACATAATTCCCGGGAGTATCAAAACGCTCTGTAACATCAACGCAAGTTTTATGAATATTCTTCATAATCTGCTGGAGACGCTGGTCAACTTCTTCTCTGGCCCAGGGTAAGCGCATACTGTTCTGTGTCATTTCCAGTCCGGAAACAGCCACGCCACCAGCATTTGCTGCTTTGCCAGGACCGTAAAGAATACCTGCGTCAAGGAACAACTTCACACCATCCAGGGTGGTTGGCATATTTGCGCCTTCACTGACTACGTAGACACCGTTATTCAGTAGATTCTGTGCATCTTTACCGTTGATTTCATTCTGCGTCGCACTTGGGAATGCACACGCAGCTTTATGATTCCATAACGGATTAAAATCAGATGCTGGATCAAGAGGAGTATAAACTGCACTTGAATATTTCTCAGCATATTCTTTAATTCTTCCACGACGAATGTTTTTTAATTCCATAACAAATTGTAATTTTTCCGAAGAGATACCTTCGTCATCATAAATATAACCGCTGGAATCTGACAATGAAACCGCTTTTCCGCCGAGTTGATTAATTTTTTCTACAGAGTATTGTGCAACATTGCCACTACCAGAAACCAGGCAAGTTTTTCCTTGCAAAGATTCTCCTTTTGTGGCAATCATTTCTGCTGCAAAATAGACAGCCCCGTAGCCAGTAGCTTCTGGTCGAATAAGTGAACCGCCCCAATTTAAACCTTTACCGGTTAAAACTCCAGTAAATTCATTTCGAATTTTTTTATACTGGCCAAATAAAAATCCAATTTCCCTTCCACCCACGCCAATATCACCTGCTGGTACGTCTGTATTCGGACCAATATGCCGTTGCAATTCAGTCATGAAACTTTGACAAAAACGCATAACTTCATTATCACTTTTTCCTTTTGGATCAAAATCACATCCGCCTTTGCCGCCGCCCATTGGTAATGTAGTGAGACTATTTTTGAACACTTGTTCAAAGGCCAGAAATTTTAAAATTCCTAAATTTACCGATGGGTGGAAACGTAATCCTCCTTTGTAAGGGCCAATTGCACTGTTCATTTCAATGCGGAATCCACGATTAACTTGTACTATTCCTTGATCGTCCAACCAGGGTACTCGAAACATAATTACACGCTCAGGTTCAATAATTCTTTCCAATATTTTAGCCGAACGATATTCTGGATGCCTATCCAATACAAGAGCTAAAGATTCAGCTACTTCTTCCACAGCTTGATGGAATTCTGGCTCGCATGGATTCTTTGCTTTAACATCAGCCATTAAATTTTGGACGAATTCTGACATAATGCCTCCTCAGGTTAAAAAAACACTTATTGCTATATTACATCAATTTAAAACTAAATACAACGTTTATTTATTATCAAATTGCATGCCAAATTATTAGCTTTGTATTATAACACACCAAACTCTAAACTATTGATATTTTAATAATTATCTTTCATAATAAAATCAGTCACACGTAGGTCCTGTTGATTTTCTTACTTTTAAGAAATAACCTCAATAATATTCTTATTTTTAAGAGTTATGATTTGAGTTTTGGAAAGAATTTCTAATTCCATGAAAAACCAACTTGAGGCGCCGCATCGGTCCCCTCAATCACTTCACAATAAATACGCTACTGAAATCCAAATATTCCTGCTCGCCCTGTAATCGAATAAAATTTACATTTGCTTTCAGGTCAGGATAATATGCAATGACGAACTGGGCTATTGGATAGTATTGTTTTCAAAATTCTCAATGTGCACCGATTGTTTGTCAGTTTTTACTTTTTTCCATTGCCAGCCCAAAAATTTTGTGCCCAATCTTCTTGTCCAACGGCGTTTGCTCATTTTACGTTTTAGCCATTTTTGCTTTTGCCGTCGAGATTTTTCTTCACTTTTGGAGTCGGAGAGGTGGCTGGTATTCACGATGGAAATATCTTTAACCTTGCTATTGTATTCGCGAAGTTTCCGTTCTTCTTCAAAAAGTTCTTCTGGAGTACACAGTCCCTTTTGAATTAAAACATTGATAACCGTTTCAACTGAAATGATATCAGCTAAGGGCGAACTTGGAGGTCTCTCTGAATCTCCCGGATTGTCTGCATGCTCCTCAAACTCATTTACTTTATCCATGAATATTTCCCTTATTTCTTACTTTTAATTGCTTTATTTAATTAGTTCTTTTCAGGCCATGGACACAAATCATATACCACGCATTGGCCGCATACAGGTTTTTTCGCCTGACAAATATAGCGGCCATGCCACTGAATTAATAAATTACTTCGATGCCACTTTTCTCTGGGTAACAATTCACATAGTTTTGCTTCGATTTTATCCGGCGCTTTTGTATTTATCAATCCCAGTCGATTGGGTACCCGCACAGTATGGGTATCAACACCAATAGCCGGTATGCCCATAGAATTTGCTAAAACAATATTGGCTGTTTTTCGCCCTACACCTGGTAATTTTGTTAATTCCTCAACGGTACCAGGCGGTTCACCGTTGTGTTCTTCTATCAAAGTTTTACAGCACGCAACAACGCTTTTTGCTTTATTGCGATAAAAACCGGTTGACCGGATATCCTCTTCCAATTCGGAGATATCAACAGCCAAATAATTAGCGGGTCCTGCATATTTGATAAACAAGTTTTTTGTAACTTTATTGATGCGCTCATCAGTACATTGGGCGGCTAATATGGTGGCAATCAACAACTCAAACGGGGTAGTAAAATTAAGTTCCAGGCGGGCTTCAGGATAGGCTTTGTCGAGTCTTTCTAAAATTTCTAAGAAGGCTTTGGACAATTTTAATGACCGTTATCTATCTAAAATGTAGTGATTAATTTCAGCAAATTTATGTTTTTAAATACAGAGAGTCAAGGCTTTTTGTCAAGTAAATAAAGGTTAATTTGATGCTATCGTAATAGTATCATTTTCTTTGTTTGAATTGTGGATTCTGTTATTAACTGATAAATGTATACTCCAGAACCAACGCTTACACCCGAATCGCTTGTGCCATACCACTTAATTGTGTAAACTCCAGATTGTTTTATTTCACTCAATAGCGTCCGCACCAACTGGCCGGTGAGAGAGAAAATCTTTAAATGAACCTGCTCCGGATTCTGAACAGAAGCAGGAATAGTAAATTGAATATTTGTAGCAGGATTAAACGGATTGGGATAATTCTGCATTAATTCAAAACCTGAAACCACATTTAACGGTTCTGGCGCTTCAACGGTCGTTACCAGACTCGATAAATCCAGCTTGTACATAGAACGTCCGTGTGTCCCTGCTACTAAAAAATGTTCCGTTGGATGGATCTTAAGGTCATAAACCGACACCATTGGCAATCCTGTCCCTAACGGCTGCCAGGATTGTCCTGAATCAAAACTAACAAAAGCGCCTACATCCGAGCCCAGGTACAAGACTTTAGTGTCAATGGCGTCTACTGCAAGAGCATTCACCGGGGCATCGGGCAGATTGCCGCTGATATCTTGCCAATCCAAACCCATATTTTCAGTTCGGAAAACATGGGATTGTGGATCTTTCCATTTTAGTCCTGAAAAAGTAACATATGCTATATTTTCATCTTTGGGATCGACCACAACACGCGTAACCCAGCGATATGGTAAAACTGCTGAAATATCTGTCCAGACCTGTCCGGTATCGTTCGTCACCCAAACATGGCTGTCATCTGTGCCGGCATAGATAACACCGGAATTTGTCGGAGCAACAGCTATGGTTGTCACTGTACCTAATCTTTTGCCTGGACTACCATCTGTCAGATTTGGACTAATTGGAGTCCAACTTGCTGCACCATTTTCTGTACGGTAAATGCGGCTGGTACCATAATAAAGCACCTGAGAATCTTCAGGATCCATTACCACAGGAGTTGACCAGTTTGTCTTTTCTGATAGATTTATGCCAGTACGTGCCGGAAAAAATAATTGGCCTCCATTTGTGGATTTTGCAAGAGCACCAAATTGAGATTCGGCATAGATAATATTTGGATCCGTTGGATCAACTATGACATAAAATCCGTCACCACCAAATATTTTCCCCCAGTCAAAAACAGAACCAGTCAAAGTACGCATCGTGCCATTGTCCTGGGTTCCGCCGTATAATCGCTGCGGATTTGATTGGTCAAGGCCAATTTCATAAAATTGGGTAACTGGTAATCTACTTACTTTTGTCCAATTACCGCCGCCGTTTGTCGATATATTTATGCCGCCATCGTTTCCTTCAATAATAAATTCAGGATCAACCGGGTGAAATGCCAAAGCATGGTGATCCACATGCAAGCCTGAAGAATGTGCAATTGTCCAATTTTCTCCGCTATTCTCCGAAATCATCAGACTGACATCCATGGCAAAAACTTTATTCGAATTAGTTGGATGAACCCGAACCTGTCCAAAGTACCAACTAAATTGACGCGTCCCTTCAGAAATCTCCTTATCGGGATCAACATCCAGCCAAGTATCGCCGCCATCAATTGTTTTGTAGAGACCGGTATAATCGGCACCATCATTGTAAAGAGAATAAATTATATTGGGTCTTCCTGCACAAAGAGCTAGACCAATTCGACCTACCTGGGTTATTGTGGGATCAGGCAATCCATTTGATAGCAACTCCCAGTTTTCACCGCCGTTAAAACTACGGTAAATACCGCTTGTCTGACCATAAAGGTGAGAACTGTTTGGTCGACGTACCCGCTCCCACATAGCTGCTAATAAAGTGTCTGGTTCGTTCGGATTCATCACAATATCAATTGCGCCAGTTGAATCTGAAATGAATAGAACATTTGACCAACTCAAACCGCCATCCTTGCTTCTAAAGATACCTCGTTCAGGATTTGGCTGGAAATATGAACCTACTGCGGCAACAAACACTCTTTGAGGATTTAAAGGATCGACTAAAATGCGGCCAATGGATGCGGTATTCTCCAACCCCATCAACTGCCAGGATTGCCCGCCGTCAGTGGATTTATACACCCCACCGCCCGGGAAATTATTGTGTCCGCCATTGGCTTCACCAGTACCAACGTAAACAATTTCTGGATTGACTGGATCCACCCCGATATCACCAATTGTCAAAACAGTCTGCTCGTCAAAAATTGGTAGCCAGGTCTTACCCGTATCTATGGATTTAAAAACTCCGCCCGTAGCTGCTGCCGCATAGACAGTCGTTGGATTTTTGGGATCAAACTCGATATCTACCACACGACCGCCAATATTGTTGGGCCCGGCAAATTCCCACTCAACATCATTGTTTATTCCATGAGATTGCTTCAATAAAATATTTGACGATTTTACCTCTTTTCTCATCAATTGAGCTGTTCTCAAAGCTTCAAGATGGGCAGTTTTATCGGCCTGCCAATAAGGAAAGGTCCTCTGCATCCAGGCCCAATCAGAAGGCAGCTTATTCTGCCCATCGTTTATTTCATTGTTCGAATTATCGATTAATATTTGTGTCTTGAATAACTTCGGTGAGGATAACCTACTAAAAATTGAAAATAAAATAAGCATAAAAATGAGATAAAAGAAAGAATAATTATTTACATTTTTCAGTAGATTCATTGAGGTTACCATCGCTTTCGAAAGGTTAGAAAATGATTCAAACTCAAACTATTCACCTGAATTTGTTCTGATTCTATATAATGAAACCGGAGAAGTTATGTCCTTATCGTAATAGTATCATTTTCTTGGATTGCATAACATTCTCTGCTGATAATATATAAATGTATACTCCAGAAGCAGCATTCACACCTGATTGGTTTTTACCATCCCATGGAATTGTATGAATTCCAGAATGTTTATTTTCATTTAATAAAGTCCGAACCAGCTGTCCGGTGAGAGTGTAAATTCTTAGTTGAATATGAACAGGATTCTGAGAGAATGCTTGAATATTAATCTGAATATTAGTTGTTGGATTAAACGGATTTGGATAGTTTTGCCATAATTGAAAACGTGAAATCAGACTTGACGGTTCTGGTGTTTCTTTATTCGGTATCAGGGTGGTTAAATCCAGCTTATACATAGAGCGGCCGTACGTTCCTGCTACCAGAAAGTGTTCCGTAGGATGAATCTTAAGGTCATAAACCGACACCATTGGTAATCCCGTCCCTAACGGCTGCCACGATTGCCCTAAATCAAAGCTTACAAACGCACCAACATCCGAGCCCAGGAATAAGACCTTAGTGTTTATTGGATCAACCGCAAAAGCATTGACCGGAGCATCGGGTAGATTGCTGCTGATATCTTCCCAGCCTAAACCCATATTTGTAGTGCGGAAAACATGCGGTTGAGGATCTTTCCATTTTAAGCCGGAAAAAGTGACATAAGCAATATTTTCATCTTTGGGATCGACCACAACACGCGTAACCCAGCGATATGGTAGCGCCGCAGAAATGTCCGTCCAAACCTGCCCGTTATCGCGGGTCACCCAGACATGGCTGTCATCTGTGCCGGCATAAATAACACCGGAATTGGTCGGGGCAACAGCAATGGTTGTTACTGTACCTAATTTTTTGTCGGGAACACCATCTGTCAGATTTGGACTAATTGGAGTCCAACTTATTGCACCATTTTCCGTACGGTAAATTCGGTTGGTACCGTAGTAAAGCACCTGAGGATCATCAGGATCCATAACCACAGGAGTGGACCAGTTTGTCTTTTCTGATAGATTTATGCCATTTCGTGCTGGAAAAAAGATTTGACCGCCATTTGTGGATTTTCCAAGATCACCATATTGAGATTCCGCATAGATAATATTTGGATTCGTTGGATCAACAACCACATAAAATCCGTCCAATGGATAAATAATTCTCCAATCAGAAATTGAACCCGTCCAGGTACGCATCGTGCCATTGTCCTGAGTTCCGCCGTATAATCGCTCCGGATTTGATTGATCAAGGCCAATTTCATAGAATTGGGTAACTGGCAGATGCAGCACTTTGGACCAGTTGTCACCACCGTCAATCGATACATTTATGCCGCCGTCATTTCCTTCGATTATAATTGAAGGATCAATTGGATGAAAAGCCAAAGCGTGGTGATCTACATGCAAACCAGATGCCCGCACAAAATGCCAACGTCTTCCGCTATCTTCCGAATTCATCAAACTGACGTCCATTACGAAGACTTTATTTGGATTAGATGGATGAACCCGAACCTGGCCAAAGTACCAGCTATAAGGTTTAGGCTTACCTGTACCTGCGGAAATTATTTTATATGGATCAATGTCCGTCCAACTATCGCCTCCATTGGTTGTCTTGAAAAGCCCGGTATAAGCTGCGCCATCATTGTAAAGAGCATAAATTGTATTGGGAATGCTTAAACAAAGAGATAAACCTATTCGACCGACCTGGGTTAAAGAAGGATCAGGCAATCCATTTAATAGTAATTCCCAGTTTTCACCGCCGTCATAACTTCTATAAATACTACTTGTTTGACCATAAAGGCGAGAACTGTTTGGTCGATGCACCCGCTCCCACATAGCTGCGAACAGGGTGTCAGGCTCATTCGGATTCATTACAATATCAATGGCGCCAGTAGAATCTGAAATGAATAAAACATTTGACCAGCTCAAACCGCCATCCTCGCTTCTAAAGATACCTCGTTCAGGATTTGGCTGGAAATATGAACCTACTGCTGCAACAAATACTCTTTGAGGATTTAAAGGATCAACTAAAATTCGGCCGATGGAGGCGGTATTTTCCAATCCCATCAACTGCCAGGATTGGCCGCCGTTAGTGGATTTATACACTCCACCGCCCGGGAAATTATTGTGTCCGCCATTGGCTTCACCCGTGCCGACGTAAACAATTTGTGGATTGACCGGGTCTACCCCGATATCGCCAATAGTCAGGACAGTCTGCTCATCGAAAATTGGTAGCCAGGTCTTACCAGTATCCATTGATTTAAACACTCCGCCCGTAGCTGCCGCCGCATAAACAGTGGCAGGATTTTTTGGATCAAACTCGATATCTACCACACGCCCACCAATATTGGCGGGCCCGGCAAACTCCCACTCAACATCATTGTTTATTCCATGAGATTGCTTTAATAAAATATTGGATGATTTTGCCTCTGCTCGCATTTGTTGAGCAGTTCTCAAAGCGTCAAGGTGGGCAGTTTTATCGGCCTGCCAATGAGGAAAGGTCCGCTGCATCCAGGCCCAATCAGAAGGCAGCTTATTCTGCCCATCGTTTATTTCAATGTTCGAATTATCGGTTAATATTTTTGTTTTAAATAAATTAGGTGTGGATAACTTACTAATAATTGAAAATAAAATAAGAAATAAAATGAGATAGACAAATGGATAATTGTTTACTTTTTTCAGTAAATTCATTGCTGTTATCATCGCTATTGAAAGGTTAGAAAATGATTCAAACTCAAACTATTCACCCGAATATATTCTAATTCTATTTGATGAAATCTAATATAACCAGTCCAACTTACATGGCCACATACCTGCTCAACGTAGAATTATAATGATTATTACTCTTAAATACAATGAATTTTTGTCGGATAATATTCACTTAAAGCTTCATGATTTTGCAGTTGCCTTTCAAAAGTTGATTTCGTATCTTTCACAATAATAAACATGGATTCACCAATCCCGCCTGCATCGCATTGGCGTCAACTTAAGGAAAGTCCCTTTTAGCAAAAGGGGAACTTTATAGGCATATGCAGAGAACGTAAGTGCTGCAATTAAAATAAATTACCTTTGTTACATCACATAATATATTATAAAAATATCGATTGTCGGTGTACTGTAACCTTCCGCTGCTGAGATGCAAATCGTTGTCTGGCTTACGATGGATAAAGGAGATTTTTATTGCACGAAAAAAAATCAGAGCATAGAAAGAGTACCACGCAGAAGATAGGCCTGATTTTAGGTCCGACTCTGTTCTTAATCGTGTTACTGTTCTTCAATTTTGACCCGGAAAAACCTGTTTTAACCAGCATGGCCGCGGTGGCAATTCTCATGGCTGTATGGTGGATAACGGATGCTATCCCCTTGTTTGCTACCGCTCTGCTGCCAATGCTCCTTTATCCATTATTGGGTATCATGAAAAGCAACGACACTGCTCCAATATATTTCAACAGTACTATTTTTCTTTTTATTGGTGGATTCATGATTGCTCTGACGATGGAAAAGTGGAACCTCCATAGACGGATAGCTCTCTTTATCATACGATTTATTGGCGGAGGACCTCACAAAATTGTCTTAGGATTTATGATAGCTTCAGCATTTTTATCTATGTGGATATCAAATACAGCTACAGCTATCATGATGGTTCCAATTGGTCTCGCCATTGTCTTGAAAATGGAGGAGAATTTTGATATTGCAGAAACACGTAAATTTACAACATCTTTAATGCTTGGCATCGCCTATGGATGTTCCGTGGGCGGTATAGCTACTTTAGTCGGAACTCCTCCAAATCTTTCATTTGCAAGGATTTTTCAGATAACCTTCCCACAAGCAGATCCAGTGGCATTCGGTACATGGTTTATAATGGGTTTGCCGATAGCTGCGGTTATGATAGTCGTAGTCTGGTTAATACTCACCAGGATATTTTTTCGGGTGCCATCAAACCTGACTGTTGACAGGTCTATTGTAAACAAAGAGTACAAAGAATTAGGGTCCATGAGTTTTGAGGAAAAATCTGTACTCATAATTTTTTCGCTGACTGCAATTTTATGGGTTTTCAGAAAAAAGTTAGTCATTGGATTTGTCTCGATTCCAGGATGGTCGCAACTGCTTTCCCATCCCACACTGATTGATGATGCGACTGTTGCGCTATTTATGGCAATGCTTATGTTCCTAATTCCGACCCGAACCCAAGGCACAAAATACTCAACCATCATGGGACCAGATGTTATCAAAAAGCTTCCCTGGAATATAGTGCTGCTTTTCGGCGGCGGTTTTGCTTTAGCAAAGGGATTTCAGGTTACGGGACTTTCAGGATTCATTGGGAATAAATTTAGCGGCCTTGCTGGAATGCCGCCCATTATTATGATTATTATTATCTGTTTCGGTATAACATTTTTAACAGAACTTACATCAAACACAGCGACAACGGAAATGATTCTGCCAATTTTAGCCTCGGTTGCGATAGCGATGAAAACCAATCCCCTGTTGCTAATGATTCCGGCAACTATTTCCGCGTCTTGCGCTTTTATGATGCCAGTTGCAACTCCACCCAATGCAATTGTTTTCGGAAGCGGACGAATCAGAATTTCAGAAATGGCGCGGGTTGGCATATTTCTCAACATTATTGGTATCATCATAATCACAGTTTTGTTTTACCTTATCGGAACGGTTGTATTCTCTATTGATCCCGGCGTTTTTCCTGAGTGGGCACAACATGCAGGGATGGAGGCACATTAGCTAATATGAGTTAGTGAATGTTTACTTTTTTACTTACCCTATGACAAAATGTAATATTTTTGTTATTTATTGATAGCACATTAAATATATTACTGTTATACCAAAATAATAAGTTACTTACTGCGTTCCACCCAGCCTCTGTGGCTGAGTGAAATGCAGAAGTGGTGTTATCCAGTTTCTGTTTTTCCTTACATATTGCATCTTTTACAGAAACTGTACAATCACTGGTTATTGGTTAAAGCTTGGTTTAGTACCAAATCTAAATCTCATTGACGGCAGGAAATTGCCTAATGCTTAAATATATCGAAAAATTATTCCCCGAAATACTTGAAAAGTTGCGTAAATGGTCACTTTTTAAGCGGATAACAATTTTTGTCGGGCTTGCCATATTGACTCTTAGTGCTCGGTATTTGTTTGGGTATAAATCTCAAGTAATGCCATTTCTTTCGAAAGAAGTTACCTTGCCCATCTATGCCTATTTAGGACTCTTTTTGAGCATCATTCTTGTTTTATCATTATCGCGTG
This sequence comes from uncultured Cytophagia bacterium, assembly GCA_964539665.1. GTDB lineage: Bacteria > Zhuqueibacterota > Zhuqueibacteria > Oceanimicrobiales > Oceanimicrobiaceae > CAZIKB01. The sequence continues at coordinate 3,050 of CAZIKB010000060.1, read as the reverse complement.
TTATAATTCGAATTGGTAGGCGCAGAAGATTATTGAAACAGTTCGTGACTGAATGGATGGAGTTCTTTTATTTTTGCAATAGATTTTTTGATGATATAGCATTGTATTTGATGGAAAAAAATCCTAAGAAACAAAAATTCTATGATGATAAAATCTCGAAACAGTTTCAAATATATCATGAAAGTAGATACAGTCTTAGAAAGCTTATTCATAGTATTGGTGAAGATTATCTCATTATAAAGGGTAATCCCTCTTGGGAAGCAATAAAGAAGATAAGAACGGAACACAAAGATAAAGACGGTTATCAAAAAATTACAGGTCGGGAGCCTCCACTTTTTCGGCAAGACCAATATAAATCTCCATTTTCTTTCTTACTTGATTTAGGTGGACCAATAATGGAAGTCAACCACAGAAGCGGTGTGATTTCTGACGCTTTGAACATATCGATTGAATATATTGAGTATCTTATATATGAACACTCTTTTTTGGCACATACAGAAAGTGCACCAAATTGGCTGAGAAACAATCAAGTTCGACGGAATTTGAGCAACAAATTACTATCGAATAATTTCACATAACATGTTGCTTCAGTAGATGCAAGGAGTGGAGTTGAAGTGTTGGTTCAATGCTCCTTCAAAGTTTTTTTGAAGTTCGATGCCGAGTGCCTTGAAACCCTTGCACTACTGAGCACTTTGTTAGGAGAACGAAAAATGACAATATGGGCATTTAATAAAGCAGATGATACAAAAGCCAGAGAATTAGTTTACCAATCCGTGAAGAATGGAAAATCCCGATTTGGCTGGTCTCAAAAAGATGAGCACAATTTGAAGCTAAAGGATAACTGGTCTGATTGGCACTCTAAGCAATTATTCCTTCTGCAGATAAAAAAGGGGGATTGGATTGTTCATATAAACACACCTGTATGGGGAAAATGTATTGCCGCACAAGTAATGACCGAATATGATTTCGATGATGGTTTAGAATGCGATTGGGGGCAAGACTTCAGACATTGTTTTGAAATTGATGTAAATACTATTGTCGAATTCGAAAGAAGAGACCCAAATATTTTACCCTCAGTAAATCTGAATCCAAGACAAAGATATCATAGAATCTACAAAGATGATGATTTTCTTGAATCCATAGAAAACCTGAAACATAATAGAGTGAACCTTAGGGTTTTAGAAACCAAGGAAGAATTCCACCTAAAAGAAAAAACTAACAAGTACCTGAAAGAGATAACCGGGCTTATCCATGAGATGCATAGAAGTAAAAGCTTGGAGCGTTTTCTGGCAAAGGTGTTTAGAAGAATTCCTGGTGTAATTGATGTAAATGAAAATGGTTTTGGCTGGGGGACAGATTATGGTGCTGACCTTATCATTACAATGCAATCATCAATTGGAAACTTGGATTTTGAAAACAGAATTGTAGTTCAAGTAAAATCCTTTGATGGAGAGCATTACGATTTGAAAGCCGTTGAGCAAGTTAAAACAGGTATCAAGAAATATAAAGCCACGGCCGGTATGATTATTACTACAGCCCAAAGAACAGAAGTATTAGAAAACAAAATACAAGAGATTTCAAACGAACTTAATAGTTGTCCTATCGATTTGCTGTCTGGTGAAGATGTCGCAAGATTTGTGATAAAGAATGCTAGCGATCTACTTTTCAGATTGGAAACAATCACCTAATATAGATTATGAATACTATTAACAATTGTTACGCAAACATAGATTTTAAAATTGAGAACGGGAAAGTAGTTTCCTACATTGATGGCCAAAAAACGCCAGATTTTGTTCCTATTAGAGCAAAATTAATTCTGTTTCACTTTTTGGAAAATAGAGATATTCAAAATGATACCGTCACAACAGACAAAAATTTACTACAAAGAATACTTGAACTCGATTCATTTGTGACCAGAGAGTTGTTGTTGGAAATTGATGGTTTAATCGTTGAATATGAAGAATTGTCTAATCTTTTTGAATATATACCTCAAATTCTAAATCATCTGAAGAAACTTGATTTGGTTCTGTCAAAAATTGACGAAAAGTTGATTCAAGAGATTTTATATGTCACTGATTTAGTCGTCATTGATTCTTTTAGTTCCTAACATTTTTTTTCAGCCGATTGCGGGGCTTTTGCGTGAATTTAGAGTTTTGAGCATTTCCGAAGTATTTTCTGATTATCAATTCAAGTGCCTTGAAACCCACAACGGCAGAAAAACTCATTAGGTGCATAGTTAAAAAGTTAGTTTATGGAGGGAACAATGAAGCGATTTATAAGAACTTCGATATTTCTTGTCTTTCTCGTGATTGTCACTTTGAATATTAGCTGTGAAAAACTCACTGGAGATTTTGTCTTCAACCAAGCTGGGGATTGGTCAGACGTCATTGTTGTACCCATAACAGCAGATTCAGATCGGGACCAGATAGAATATTTCAAGAAAGCGATTATGCGCGATGCCAACATCGTTCAAGTCTCAGCGTTATCTGATATTCCAACAAAGTCTGCTTCGAAAGTGAGCGTTGTTCTTATGGACGAAGTTGAAAGCCAAGGAACTGAAGCTTATATTTCCTTTGTCGATTATGATTTTTTTGGGACCTTACATTTTAATCTTATTGAAGGTCGATTTTTTTTAAAAGATTTCTCCAGTGACTCATCTGCGTTCATCATAAATGAAGAACTATTGGCCAGAATACAAAAAAACCGATCTGGTAAAGGGTATTTATTTCCAATGGGTCAAGAACTCAGCTTTGACTATGAATCACAAAAATATCAAGGACGAATCATCGGTGTTATTGAAGATTACCGTATTCATGTTGTTGACGGTAAATCTACTGGAAGCGTCCCAATGATATTTAAACTATCAGCGAAAGCAAATCGATATTTAGTTGTTCGGACATCGGACATTTCTGCCGCCACAATTCTACTTGAAAACACATGGAATGAGTTTGCTTTCAGTGTGCCGCTCGAGATGTTTTTTTTAAGCGATAAAGTACCTAATTAGTGTTTGATCGAAAACCATTTAACTAATTGTAAATTAAAAGACATAA
>CAZIKB010000059.1:0-37991 GCA_964539665.1 uncultured Cytophagia bacterium | reverse complement strand
CTTTGCTTAACTTCTCATCTGGCGATGTTCTATTAAGTGCTGTTTCCAAATCGACCTTCTTGCATAGGTCATCACTGATCTTTATCCACTTATCACTGATATTACTTGCCAGTTTTTCCAATAGATGTTCTGCCAGCCCTTCCATTCCAGGAATTCCCGCAGCACATGATGGCCCGCAACCTAAAATGACAATAGGTACCTGTCTGCATATTTCCTGAAAGGTTTTATAAATTGAATCTTTATCGATTTTCACTGTGTATATCCTTAAGGCAGGATTGTTCAACAGCCCTATAAAGTGCCATTGCTCACTGTATTTTCGCTCATAAATTCAATTACTGCTCTAAATCTTTAGCTGGGTAATCGATTACAGGCACTCCAATTTTGCCAAGCAATTCCATAAACGTATGTTTTGAGTAGCTCGAAAATTTAGCAGCCTTTCCAAGTGATAGTTTTCCAGTCTCAGATAGCTTTATCATTAGTAATAATTTGGCCTCTTCCATTTGTACTACCGGAGGTAATTGTATTACAAGTTCACTAATGATGTTGACCTTTCTGTTATTTAGTTAGCAGTATAATTTAATTGATAATTTCAATGTCTACTGTTTAAATATGTTAAATTATTTCGAATATATCAAGTTAAATAATATTTTACATTGTACTATTTTACAAATTGGATCACATCCTCTAAATGATGTAAAATATCATTGTTTACTTACTGATGTTTCAAATATCGCAAATATACTTGCTATATTTCTTATAATATTAACTGTAATTTTATCTTTGCTTAGTAAAGGCCAAACGACCTCAAATGCTAAATAGTAACTGGTCTCCAACTTGAACTGCATACTATCTCCTGGAATATTTTGAAAAACATACTTGTTCATAGAATCAAGTAATTGATAGCATATAAATTGCCTGGCTGGAGCTGTCAATTTGAAGGAATCAGGGAATTCCAATTTTAATTTAATTTTAACAAGTACTTAAACAATCAAACTTTCTGATGACTATGAAAAAATCTTTACTGAACAGGCTTGTATCAACCAAAACTGGCAGAGGTGTGGTTTTCCTTACATTTGTTGTTATATTAATTCCAATTATAGTACCGGAATTGTTAGTAGCCGGCGCATGGGTTCAGCGAAAACATGGATTGTATCTGAAATTATCCACAAGCTACCTGCTCACTACTAAAGAGTTTAATCATGCAGGAAAACGTTTAAACATATTTCAGGAGCGAATTATTTTTGAAGATACATCCTTCAGGGATTTTGGTGTAACAGCTTATCTGGAATATGGCCTGCTTGATCGGTTGACATTAGTGGCCAACATTCCTTTTAAAATTCTCACCTCCAAACGCACAGAAATCATTGGCGGCGGCTCACTGGAACAGATGGCCACAATTCACACAAGTGGTCTGGCTGATTTTGCATTACTCGGACGGTACGCGATTTTAAAAAATCCACTGGCTATTTCATTTCAGGGGGGCATAAATATACCACTCGGTTATAAAGCCAGACCTTCAAATGACGGCCCGCCGTTGGGTACTGGAAATATTGACGTCGAAGGTCATCTATTAATCGGTAAAAGTTTATATCCGCTGCCCGCCTATTTGACCGCTGGTTTGGGTTATCGACGGCGAACCAGTGCGCTTCATGACCAAATTCTATTCAATGTTGAAGGGGGTTATTCAATTGGTTCAGTTCTTATCAAAGTAACTCTCGAAGGATTAAAAAGCACCATAGCTCCGCCAGACATAGTGGGGCAACCTGTGATTACTCCGCTGCCAGGCGGCGGTGGCGCCCTGCCAAATATAATTGTGGGTGATCAGGATCTGTTTAAAGTCAGCCCTTCTGTAATCTATAACGTCAACAACAGAATCGCTTTGCAGGGAGAAATTCTGCACATCTACGCTGGCAAAAACACTGTTTCCGGCACCATTTACTCCCTGGGAATTATATACTCGAAATAATAAGATGTTGGTTGGTAGTAAAGTTTATTTCCAATTAATTTGTTCAATCTCCATACCGTCCGTTTTTAGAATAATTGCTCCATGTTTGTCGATTCTGAATATTTTGGCCCCTGCAGCGCGCAAGCGATTCAAGGTTTTTCTATGGGGATGGCCAAACCTATTCAATTCGCTGGCTGAAATAACAGCAATCTGAGGTTGAACTTTATTCAGAAAAAACTGACTACTTGAAGTGCGGCTGCCGTGATGGCCTACTTTTAACACTTCGCTTTCCAGCAAATTACCGTAAGTAGAAATTTGCGCCTCACCTTTATTCTCTATATCGCCTACAAATAGAAAATCCACCTCACCGTAACTTATTTTCAGTGACAGACTGCCATCATTTAAGGATAGATTACTATGTTTCAAAAATCTATCTGTTGGATGCATGGTGAAAATATGGACTGGCTTAAAATCTGTTATATTTTCGCCCGCTCTCAGGACGCGCCTGGTTATTTTCAGGCTGTCAATTAAATTAATATATTCTTGGTGTAATTTTGTGTCCTGTACCTGGCCATTATCCCAGACTTCATGCACTTTAAAATTTCGCATAATGTAAGGAAAACCTCCAAGATGATCCGCATCGCCATGTGACAAAATCAGGGCGTCCAGATCATGAATCCGTTCTCTTTTAAGATAAGGCGCAATCACCCATTTTCCAGCATTATAGTTAATTCCGCGTGGTCCGCCATCGACAAGTACATGTTTATCATCCGGAAAAGTTAAAAGTGCGGCATCACCCTGGCCGACATCAAAAAAGATTACTTTGAGTACATTTTTCTCCTTAGTAGCTGCCTGCCAAACAAAAACATTGGTCAAAATTAAAAAGAAAATAACGAGCCAGCGTCTGACTCTCTCATGATTTAAATTGCTGATCAGTATCATGCCAATAAAATAAGCCAACGCTTGTGGAAACAGGAATTTGTAGGTTTCATAATGTGTAAACATGAATTGGTTAGCCCATTCAATGATCTCAATTATTACATGAAGAAAAAACCAGGTAGCAGCTATGTAGATTTTCCCCAGAAACGGTACAAATAAATTGACAACTGACGCAATAATACCACATGCAAAACCACAAAAAACCAAAGGGATAATTAAAAGATTAGCAAATATCGCAAAATTAGGAATACGATTAAAATATATAATGGTAAAGGGTAATGTTCCTAAAAATGCCGCCATGGATACAAACAGAAGTTCTACTACGTAGTGTATTCCTGCAATTTTTTGAATATTATGTATTTTGGGGTGAGTTGAGAAGAAAGCCTTAATTTTCGGGTATAAATACACAATGGAAATCACCGCGGTGAAAGAAAGCTGAAAGCCCGCTTGAAATAGCTCTAATGGATTAAAAATCAGGATGACTAAAGCGGCTAACGCGAGGCTATTGTAGACGTCGGTTTTCCTTTCCAGCAATGTTCCGGTCAGTAACAGACCACCCATAATTGAAGCGCGCACGACTGGTGGTTTAAGGTTAACTAAAAATGCATAAAAAACCAATCCCAAAATAGTGAGTAATATGCGATATCGATAGGGTATTCGCAAAAAACCAAACACACCCATGAAAGTAAGAATTATGAATCCGACGTGCAGCCCGGAAACCGCTAAAACATGAATCACCCCCAGGTTTGAAAAAGCCTCTCGAAGTGTGATAGAGATTTCGCCTCTCTGCCCAATGATGAGTCCCTGCAGAAATGTTGCTTCTTTAGATGGGAAATGGCTCCCGATAAATTCATTTAAATAATTTTTCACCGAAAAGAGCCAATTTCGAAGTATCCAATTGCCGTGGCCTGATGAGATTTTTTTTATTTCCGCTTTTTTATCCACCGATAATATGCCAAAAATATTCTGAGACTGAAAAAATGCCTGACTGTCAAATTCACCTGGATTGCGGCGATCTCTGGGTTTTCTTAGCATGCCGCGTACAAGTATTTCATCGCCATATTGAAACATGCTTGCAAATTTAGGGACATTCACCAGAATTTTCCCCTGAGCAGACACGACTTCATGATTCATGAATATATCATTTACAGCCATCGTTAAACTGATTTTTTTCAGTCGCGGCTCCGGAAACTTAACAATGATGCCGGAAATTGCGATTGATTCATTCTGATTAGTAAAGTTCGAAATGTGGTTGCTTGGATAATATCCCGTAGCTAATTCATAATGGACAATTGCAATGAATATTAAACTGACGGCCAGACACCCTTCTTTAACATGATGATGACCTTTATCAGTGTACCATAATATAAAGGCGACGATAAGAGGGAAAATGCAAATGAATAAAATCAGGGGTGCTGGAAAATCGAAATACTTTCCAAGGATTAGACCACAAATATATATAATGAGGACTTTTAAGACTGGCTTGGTACTCATGGAGTTATAAATCCAAAATATTATGTCTGACGTTCCTGAAATTTAATTTCTAATTTTTCGAGCGGAATTGCGACAGTGGCACTAATATTGATTATTAACTCTACTTTATCAGACAACAAATAATGGGCAATACTCCCAAAAATGTCACTCCTTGGAAATTATAATCTAAAAGAAATATAAGATGATCCATATTTCACTACTAAATCACCATCAACACAACTAAGATATTGGGAATGTGAGATTAATTTGTTATTTGATATTTACAGGTGGTTGCTGCGCTTAAGCGCACCGGGGACCTTAATGAAAAACCTTCAAAGTCTTTCAATAACTATAGGTAAATTATATCAGGATGCGGCTTCACAGTAATCGGGCAGTTTTTTTGGGGGGGGATAGATTTCATACTTCGACTTCGCTCAGTATGAAGTATGTTTATTTTTATGAGTTAACTTCATGGTGCGTCCCGAAGAAATTTCGGGAACCCATAATTTTCAACCTAATCCCCCCTATAACTGACCTATTACGATTTATTAACTCTTTTCCTTGCTCTGTAACCAAAGATAAAATTGAATAACCCGCTTTTTCAGTTCCGCCAGGTTACTGTCATTTTCAATGACATAATCAGCTTGTGCAGCTTTTTCAGTTAATGGCATTTGAGATTCGATTCGCTGCTGGATTTCAGCCCTTGAAAAATTATTGCGCTTTTGCAGCCACTGAATCCGTTTTTCTAACGGCGCAGTTACGACTACTACTGCGTTTAATATTTTTTGCATTTTCGACTCATAAATCAGGGCAGCTTCCACACCAACGAGTTTGTGATTTTCGTCAGCATGAAGTCGATGGGCTTCTTTCTGTATGTGATGGATAACATGTGGATGGATTATCTGGTTGACACGTTCTCTGGAATTTGAATTAGAAAAAACCAGGTTACTTAATTTTTCTGTATTCAATTCCCCCTCTTTTGTGTACACCTCTTTACCAAATTCGTTAGTGAGAGCCTGACAAATTTCGGGAAGATGATTGGTGAGTTCTTTTGCTAAGGGGTCCGCTTCGATAACAGGAATTCCTTTTTCCCTGAGAAAATTACAAACTGTAGTTTTACCACAACCAATTCCGCCAGTGACACCGAATAGAAACATGATTAAAGTATTATTTTTCATTCTTTGCATTTTATTGCAAAGAAAAATCAAATTTCAAATAATAAATTCCAAATAAATCTCAAATGACAAATTCTAATTTCCAAAAATCCAATCCTTCCTCTAAGAAGACCATGAAAGCACGAGATTTGAAAATTGATTTTTGTATTTTGGAGTTTATTTGTCATTTGATTTTTTGTTATTTGTCATTTGCGGCTTCGCCGTACCAAGTCTTTCACTGAATTGAATAGGATAATTTCTCATACATATCATTAATCAACTTTCTAATGTATTTTGACTTTTCCTTTTGATATGAATGATAAATTGGTTCAGAATGATTTAAATATGTTAAGTCATTTTCGTGTATTGTCAGGGAAAGTATGCTACCTAAAAACTCTTTATCGAATAGATCTCTATCCTTAAAAGAAAATATCTGAGGATTGACTGTATTCTTAAATTTATATGCTGTCTCAAAATATGTGTCGAATATATTTCCATCATCATCCTCATATATTAGAAGGTAATGAAGCGTAAAATTTTTATCCGATTTAAACTGAACGGTGTGAACTAAATCAAGATCCAACGAATCCCTGCCGAAGGGTAACAATTCATTCTCCAGTTCAGGAGGGAAAAAGTTAATTTGATATTTTAATTCTAAGTCATTTTGGTTGCCACTTAAAAAGCCTCTTAAATCATTAATTTCAGCAAGTGTATCGGTTGTAATGTACAGTAACAATGCCCCTGGAGAACTGCCAATATTCGTTACTTCCAATTTTGTGGTGATCTTTAATAACGTATTTTCCTTTACATTAAAAGTATCTAATATTGAGTCATAATCCTGCATTTTATTGAACTTGTTTAAGCAAGAATCAGAGAACGTAATTTGGGTGACAATGGGATCGCCTAATACTTTCAATTTCGGCTGATTGACTGCGGCAGGAGTTTGTGCGGATGAATCCTGGCTGTTTCTATCCACCAAACAACTACTCAACAATATATTAAAAAAAATAATTGAGGATAGAAGTATGTACTGATTAATCTTAATCCCGGTCTTCATTTTTTTGTACAACGAATGTATGAAATGCCTGTTTTGATAAATTTACAGTCCAATCCCAACAGAGCCATAGACAGCTAACGCTTGAAAATCGCTGACGTTCAAATATCGCCCTTCCAAAGCTAAAGTGAAATCGCCTACAGCAAATGAAAATATTAATCCAGGCGAAAGAAACAGCTTTCTTTTCCTTGCAGGATCAGCATTTGGAACTTCGACACTGATTTCTGCTGAACCAATAATCCCTGTTGCTAATATTTTTATACTTCTTGAAAAAAGGACATAACCAAACTCGCCGCCGAAGTACTGAACTTTTGTGTCGCGATCAACCTGAGTAGAATCCAATATGCCTGTGCCCTGATGAAATACTGCCCTGCCGCCAAAATATAAAGACCTACCTTCAACTACAATTTCGGCTCCGGCTCGACCGCCAAATGCTAAATTATACCCATCTTCAAATCCGTTTCCGGCTAAAATGGCCATACTGATACCTTGCGCTTTAATTTCAGGCACAATAACTATGGAAACAATTGTAAAAATCATTAAGACTTTTTTCATGCTCAAACTCCATTTGATTAAATCGACAAAATTAAGACTGGATTTGTGAAAGTTCTGTAGCTTTCCCCCCTCTTTCACCTGAATTTGCGTTTTGAGAAATATCGAGAGTGGATTTAAATTCAATGCTGTAAATATCTAAAATAGTCAGGAAAAATACCGCTATAACTGGTCCGATAATAAATCCCATAATCCCAAAAACGCTGATTCCCCCCAGCGTTGAAAAAAATATCATCAGATCATGCATACCGGTATCGCGCCCAACCAAGCGTGGGCGTAACAGGTTATCAACATTCGCAATTACGACTAAGGTGATGACGATTATAGCAATTCCCTGCCAAATGTTGCCGGTTATGAGTTGAATGATTGCAGCCGGACATAAAACCAGCCAACCTCCGACCAGAGGAATAATAGACAAAACGATCATCACCACGCCCCACAAAATCGGCGACCCAACGCCACAAATCCAAAGTGTTAATCCGCCAAGTGTTCCCTGTACAATCCCAATGAGCAAAGTGCCTTTGACGGTCGCGCGAGACACCGAAACAAATCGGTCAATTAAGGTTTCTTCGTGCCGGTCATCCAGTGGACTGAGATACTTGATTCGCTGAATCAATCGGTCGCCGTCCCGAAAGAAATAAAACATCGTAAATAGCGTAACAAACAAATTCGTCAGGATTTGAAATGTTCCTTTAAACGTTTTGTTGGAAACTGTGGCGATTACATTACCAGTGTTTTTCACAATATCTTGTAATGACGATTGCCAGTCTATAGTATCCAAATTAAGGTTTTTCACAAGTGGATAATCTTTAATTTTACCTAACAAGCCTTCATCGCCTTTTTCAATGATTTCGCGAATTTTGGGGACGGCAGTCTGATATAAATCGATGGCTTCCTGGGAAACCAGATCTGCTACTATGTAAACAGGCACCATTAAGCCCAACAGCAATGCCAAACAACAGATTATGGAGCTAAATGTTTTATTATTACGAAAATATTTTAGCAACAATTCATATAAAGGGTAAAAAAGCGCGGTAAACACAGCGGCCAGCAATATTGTAACTATAAAGATTTTAATTATATTGAAAAACAATATCGATATGATTAATAACAATAGCAGAAGATAAGCACGGCTAAACTTATCAGCGCGTAACTTCATTAAAGTTTTCTTATGAGGTAGAGTTGTATCGCGTTTTTGTTTTTCTTTCGGCATAAAAATCACCATACATTATTAATAATGTATATTCACTTATTTAAATGAGTATCTGGAAATTTAATAAATCTATTTAATATTTACAATACTTAATATTACTTATATTAATTTTTTTTAATTGATTTAAATATGCGTTGGTGATTGAAAGGTAAGAACGGAAATCTTACCACAAAGACATAAAAGACACAAAGTACTAAAAATCAGCAATAATAGAGTAAATAATCTCGATTTTCCGAGTTGCGGTTTTTGATGCTTTATATCACAGATAATTCTCTGTGTCTTAGAGTCTTCGTAGTAAAGTCTGTCAATAATTCATCTTAGGTAGTATCAGGCTACGGTAATCTCTTTGCTAAGAAACACATCCTGGATGGCGTTTAACAACTCAACGCCTTCACTCATCGGTTTCTGGAATGCTTTTCGACCAGAAATGATCCCCACTCCACCTGCACGCTTGTTAATGACAGCAGTCTTCACAGCCTGCTGCAGATCGTTCTTTCCTGAAGCGCCTCCTGAATTTAGCAAACCAATTCTGCCCATGTAGCAATTAGCTACCTGATAACGGGTCAAATCGATTGGATTATCAGTCGTGAGTTTTTCATAAACGAGGGGATGGGTTTTGCCAAAATTAATCGCTGTAAAACCGTTATTTGTGCCAGGTTGTTTCTGCTTGACAATATCAGCTTCAATGGTTACGCCCAAGTGATTTGCCTGCCCGGTCAAATCAGCGGCATCGTGATAATCATGACCGTCTTTTTTAAAGCTGGGATTTCTCAAATAGCACCACAGTACAGTAAACAATCCCAAATTGTGGGCATGTTCGAAAGCCTCAGAGATTTCCTGCAGCTGGCGGCGAGATTCATGTGAACCATAATATATTGTTGCCCCAACCGCAACCGCTCCCATGTTAAAACATTGGTCGACACTGGCATAAAGTGTTTGGTCATAAACAGCTGGATACGTCAACATATCATTGTGGTTGATTTTGACGATGAATGGGATCTTGTGAGCATATTTGCGCGAGACTAAACCCAAAACTCCGAGCGTTGAGGCAACTGCATTACAACCGCCCTCAACAGCAAGTTTCACAATATTTTCAGGATCAAAATAAATTGGATTAGGCGCAAACGACGCGCCAGCAGAATGTTCGATACCCTGATCGACTGGTAGTATTGAAAGATAGCCGGTGCCGGTCAACCTTCCTTGATTAAACGTACTTTGCAAATTTCTCAAAACCCGGTTTGATCGGTCAGATTGGGCATACACCCTATCGATAAAATCGGCACCCGGAATATGAAGCTGCTCTCTTGGAATGGATGTACTTTTGTGTTCAAGGAGCTGGCCGGCTTCATTGCCCAGAATTTCTAAAACATTCTTGTTTGGGTCCATATTCAACTTCTCCATTTTAAGTAGAACGATAAAGAATTATTCTAATTTATTTACATATATTTCAATTTATTTATATTAGATAATAGTAAATTTGCATACTTCTGTCAAGAAAAATGATTGTAATAATTTTGTGAAAAAGAACTATTTTTCAGATAAGATACAGTTTCAATTAATAAGGTCAAGAATTCTTTCATTTAAAAGAGAGATAATATAAATGATCAATGTTATGCCATCAAATATTTTTTAATTCTGCCTGTTGTATTTTAGCTTTTTTATACAATTCAATATAACGTTTTGCTGAAGATTTCCATGAAAAATCATCTTTCATACCGCGTTGCATTATTCCCTTCCAGACCTCCTTATCTTTAAACATATCCAGGGCGCGTTGAATGGTCAGATAAAGGGCATTTGAGGTGAAATCACTAAATGTAAAACCATTGCCTTCTTTGTAATATTCATGGTAATCTTTAACCGTGTCAGCTAATCCACCTGTTTTACGAACGATTGGCACGGTTCCATAATTCAAGCTATACATCTGATTGAGACCACAAGGTTCAAAATGTGAGGGCATAAGAAACATGTCGCATCCCCCTGTGATTTGATGAGCTAATTCATTATTGTATCCTATAAAAGTAAAAAACTTGTCAGGGTAAGACTTAGCGATCCTGCGCAAAAAATTCTCATACTTTTTTTCTCCAATACCTAACACTACAAACTGCAAAGGTAATTGCATTATTTTCTTGATAACCAGCCTGACCAAATCAAATCCTTTTTGAGAAGTCAGTCTTGAAACCATACCAACTACAGGCATGGTTTCACTAAATGGCAATTTTGCATACTTAAGAAGCTCCTCCTTATTCTTAATTTTATTACTTAAATTTTTAACTGAATAATGGTATGAGAGATAATCATCAATTCCCGGGTGCCAGGTTTTGGTATCAATCCCATTGGGTATGCCAAATAAATGCTCGCGACGCTTTGTCACCACGCCTTCCAATCCGGCGCCATACGCATCAGTTTGGATATCACGAGCATGAGTTTCACTAACTGTAGATATAATGTCCGAAAATATAATGCCCGCTTTTAAAAAGCAAAATTGATCATGGAATTCATACGGTCCACCAGGATAAAAATTATCATAAGATAATCCTGCTTTGATTACTGAATCCCTGTGGAACCGTCCTTGAAAAGCAATATTGTGAATGGTAAGTAAAGTAGCCGTATTTGCAAACAAGGGATCCCTTTGGTGATTTTTTTTCAGACAAACTGGTAACAGGCTGGATTGCCAATCATTGCAATGAACTACATCCGGAGACCAATTATTACGTTGCAATATTTGAATGACAGCGAGTTGGAATAAAATGAAGCGTTCATCTTCATCTGGCTCATCTGTATATATCGTGGCACGATGAAAATATTCTGGGCATTCAATAAAATATACTTTAACTTTAGAATTGGGTAATTCTCCATACCAAACATTGAATGCAACCCATAAATTTCCCACTTGCACCGGAATATTTTGTAATTCCTCCGCAAGAGTCAAGCCAAATTTCTTTTTGTCTATTGTTTTATATAAAGGAAGAAACACTCTTACATCACATCCTGATTGCGATAAGGCTTTCGGCAAAGAACCACTGACATCCGCCAGTCCGCCGGTTTTTACATAAGGCACACATTCGCTGGTAACAAAGCAAATCTTCATTATCATTATCCTAATTTATTAAAATACTGTTGCTATAAAGTGCGGTGCATTTTACGCCGGGTTAGCCGAATATAAATCTGATTATATAGTATAATTTATTTATCAAAATTATACAAGGGAAAATAACTGAAAATTATGAAAATTTTCCATTTTATTGGATTATTAATAAAATTGGTGAGATTTTGTAAAAAAATAAAATGAGGAATAATTTAGACCGGGGATTAAATGAGAGAACTGAATAACGCGATGAAACGGCACGAAACATAACCCTGACAGGGTTCGAAATCCTGTCAGGGTTTTACACCTTACTTACTTATTTCCATATTCCCGAATCATTTCATACATTTTGCAAAAAACAATAATATTATTAACGATAAAAAACAGGTACATTCCATTATTGCGCCATACTATAACCATTTTCTTTTGCATATTTTGATAAGCTCTTTTGAAGCATTTTTCTACCACGATGCAGTCTTGACATAACCGTTCCTATTGGATGTTCAATTATTTCCGCGATCTCCTTATAGCTCAATCCTTCAACATCAGAAAACAGCACCACCATTTTGTATTCGTCTGGCAATTTATCAATTGCTTCGTTTATATCATCATCAAATAGGTCTTCATATTCAAACCTGTTACTCCTGTCATTTAAATTGCTCCAGAATCCCGCGTCTTTTTGTTCCAGTCTGAAAGACACATTTTCCATTTCCACACGGGTTGGCATTTTCTTGTTTTTGCGATAGCTGTTTATAAAATTATTGGTTAGAATACGATAAATCCATGCCCTGAAATTTGTTCCAAGATCAAATTTATCAAAATAGCGATACGCTTTTAAAGCGGTCTCCTGTACTAAATCTTCCGCGTCTAACACATTGCGGGTCATTCTAAGGGCAAGTGAATAAAGATTGTCGACATTTTCTCGAAATAATATATCAAATTCATATTTACTTATCGTAGATTTGGATTTAAATAATTGCATTTTGCCCACCTGTCGTTAATTCAGTAGCTTTTAGAAGCTGATTTAATGAAGTATGATTTAAACCATTCCTCGTAAACAGAGTAATTGCTTATTCAATTATGTGTTGTCGAGTGGCTTTGCCTTTATTTTTGCTTCTCATCTTGCTTTGAATCCTTTCTTATTAATAACAGACTAATTAGTCTTTTTATTCCCTGTTACTTAGTGATTGTCTGAAACCAGGCCAATTATCCAACATTCCAAGACTTCATCACTCCCCTGTCGTAACTGTTTGAATGTCAACAGTTGATATTGCTTATATTACCTCAGTTTTTGAATAAATCACACGACATTTTCCATTTTCAATCAGAACAATAAATTAACCGCAAGGCCAGTAGATACATATACGTCTAATGAATGATAAGAATTTGACATAATTATTTGTATAATTTCATTAAATATACTCTTTTGAAAATATCGACAACCTTTATCTCACATATTATCAGACTTTTAGAACCTCTACATAAAGTATTTTTAAGGTTCAATCAGACTGTTTTTGACCACAGCTTAACATTAAATGATTTCTTCCATGAAATAAAGTATTTTAGAAACCATGTCGAAAATATAGAGAAGAAATGCGAAAATCGAATCATTTACAAAATTCAGAAAAAGGAGTTCTCATCAAAGAAGTTTATGAGAATTAGATTATTATGAGTAAATACACAGTTCGCTTTATTATAATCCTAGGGTTGTGTTTAAATTGTGGACATACTTCTCTTTATAGTTCAAATCAACAATATAACTCAGGTCTCGTTGAACAGACTTCTTCGCTATTACCTTTAGTTGGTAAAAAATGTACCGTATTTTTAAATAATAGTGAAAAAGTCAATGGTACGCTTTGGGACATTGGAGAAGATTTTATTACACTAAAAGTAAAAAAAGGATTACTGTATTCTAAAGCAGAAAAATATGGTTTGTCAGAAATTAATTATATCGAAGACTCAAAAGGGACTAAAATTGAAATAGCAAGTCTGAAAACAAAGAATAATGTAAATACTTTTTCAGAAGACGAGGAATCCTCAAAACTTTACTTCCATACTGGAGATTTAATAAAAGAAGAAAATGAACAAACACAGGAGCCTGAAAAAGTAGAAACACCTGTTAACAGACTTGATGAACTAAATAGTTTAAGCAGACTAAACAGAATAGATAGTCCAATAGAAACAAAGAAAGTGGAAACGGAGACCCGCCCGGTAGAAACCAACCTTGTCTCCAAAGCTCAGGATAACAAAGAAAAATTTCCTGAAAAGGTGGTGGAAGAAAAAAGTAAGCCAGAACCGGAAACAACCGCAACATTGGTTACAAAAAACAACAAAATGAGTGAACAGGAGACATATTTTCAAAGTGATTTTGAAACATCTGAAGATAATCAAGTTGAAGAATCTGTGGCACAAACCGAACCTCCAAACACATTAGTCCAGTCACAGACCAGAGATGAATTTTCAGAAAACATTCCACCTGTTGCGGCAACTCAAAAACTCAAAATTCTTCGCTATCAAACCACTATTTTATATAGTGTAGGTGTTTTTGTAATTGCGCTGATTATATTCTTAAAAGTAACTGGTTTGAAAGGAACTGCTTTTGGCAAATTCTCGCTTTTCCCCTCACACTTAATGAAAATTAGCGGGAGTTACGGAATAATAGATCAAGGTTCAGGAGATAAAGTTAAAGTTGATGACGTGATTAGACTTTACAGGAAATTCAGCCATAAAATTGAATTTAAAGGTAAAGTGAAAGTAATAAAAGTAGCGGATAATTACTCGGCCGTAGAAATGATTAAGAACAATGAATATGCCCCTCTGGAAGTTGGAGATGTTGGATTTAGGGATCGAAATTCTTTGACAACAGCTATTAAAAAAATGCGTATTCTCTTCAGTGCACTTTTCAGCAGTCTTGGCAGAACCTTTAGTAATGCAGCTCAAAACCTTGAAGTTAGACAAAAAGAGCCGCAAATCAACTTTGGAATATTTCACAAAGACGTGAAACCGAAAAATAGTAAACACAATACCGCGCTCAATACCACTGCTCCGCCCCAGCAAAGTAACTTAGAAAAACCAGCCAAATCTACAATAGCTAATGTAAAAGTAGAAAAGGCACCCGGTAAACCTGTAGTCGCTCAGGCGAAAGCAAAAAAGGAATCCAGCAAATCCGTGGTAACTGAAGCTAAAACAAAAACCAATCCCAGCAAACCTGTAGCAAAAGTTGTTACTGCAGCAAAGGAAACACGCAAACCTGCAGTAACCATTGTAAAGCCTAAAAAAGTAATCCCAAAACCAAATCTGTCCAAAATAAATTCCAGTGAAGAAATCCAACTAATTGGTTTTGGTCTATCAGACGACTGATTTATTAAATAACTAGTAAATTACTATTTCATGTGACCGTCAAAGGCATTGCTTTTGGCGGTTTTTTTATCTATATTTTTCATTACCGGTCAAACTCGGATTGAACTCTCAATAAACAATCAAGGAGAAACACATTTCTTGGCTCACTTAATTATTGGCACAGCCGGTCATATTGATCACGGTAAAACATCAGTAGTAAAAGCTCTTACTGGCGTCGACACCGATCGCTTAAAGGAAGAAAAAGAGCGGGGTTTGACTATTGATTTGGGTTTTGCACATCTAAGCAACAAAGCTACTATTATAGACGTTCCAGGGCACGAAAAATTCATCCGCAACATGGTGGCGGGCGTCAGTACTATCGATTTTGTGCTGTTTATTGTCGCGGCTGATGATGGAGTCATGCCGCAAACACGCGAGCATTTAGATATCTTAAAAATATTACAGGTTAAACACGGAATTATCGTCATAACAAAAATTGATATTGTAGAAGAAGACTGGTTACATTTAGTAATTGAGGACGTACGCGGTTTGGTCCAGGGCTCCTTTTTAGAGAACGTTCCTATTGTAACTGTTTCGACAGTAATAAACCAGGGAATCTCTGAATTAGCTTCGATAATGGATGAAGAATGTGCCCGGATTACACAAAAACAAAATAAGGGCATTTTTTGGATGCCGACAGATCGATCTTTCACAATGAAAGGATTTGGAACGGTAGTCACCGGCTCCATTCTTTCCGGAGAAACAAAGGTAGGTGAAAGTCTTGAACTTTTACCTCAGAAAAAAATAGTGAAAATTCGTGGACTTCAAAGTCGCGGAGGCTCAGTGGAAAAGGTTATTGTTGGCGATCGTGCAGCCATAAATCTGCAAGCCCTGGCAAAAAGTGAAATCCAGAGAGGAGATGTTTTAGCGACGCCAGATTATTTTAAACCTTCCGTGAGATTTGACGCTCGACTACAACTCCTTGAATCTGCGCCAAAATCCATAAAACCGCGAACACGGGTAAGGCTGCATTTTGGGACAACAGAAGTTATGGCGCGCATCTCGCTTTTACAGGTAGCTAAAATTGATCCGGGAGAGTCAGCGTTTGTGCAATTTCATCTCGAAAAACCAGCCGCGGCCAGGCGCATGGATGCTTTTGTTATTCGACAATACTCACCCACAATAACAATTGGCGGAGGAATTATATTAGATGCCAATGCACGCCGGCATAAACTATCGGACCCAACCGTCCTGCAGAAAATCAAGGCTCTCGAAAAGGAAGATCCTTTAGATGTTTTAGTGGAAAAACTTATCACCGCGGAATTTTCATTACTCACGCAAGAGCAGCTCATCTCTGAAATTGCCATTGCAAAAGAATCGCTGCAAGGCTATTTAGACGAGCTAGAGAAGGATCAAAAATTGATACCTCTGAAAATCGAAGGTAAAAAAGCGGTGATATATTCAAATAATTTTGAAAAATTACAAAAATATACCCAGGATATTCTTGAAAATTTCCACAAACAAAATCCCACAAAATTGGGCATATCTAAAACTGAAATTCATAAATATTTTAAACCTAAAATAAAGAAAGTACTCCTCGATTATTGTCTGGAAGATTTGAAAAAAAATAGTGTAATAAATGAAGCTGCAGGCCTGATAAGCCTGAAAGAGCATAAATTAGAGCTTTCACCTCAACAACAAAATTTAAGGGAAAAAATAGAGCGCTTGCTTTTTGAAGAAGGATTTGCCACCTCATCTGAAAAAGAAATGACCCAAAAATTATCCACCACCCCCGAACAATTGCATGATTTGCTGACACTCATGATTAACCTGGAAGAAGTGGTGCGAGTAGAAGGCAATATTTATTTTCACCCGGAACGAATTAGTGAGGCAAAAGAAAAAGTTGTCTCTTTTTTGAATAAAAATAAAGAAATTACGGTTAGTCAATTTAAAGACCTTTTGCAAGGAACCAGTCGTAAATATGCGATGCCGGTGTTAAAGTATTTTGATGGAATAGGAGTCACCGAACGCATCGGCGACGTCCGCATTTCAGGGAATCGTTAGTTAACGAGACCGGTGCAAAAGTACTTTGTCTTCATCCTGAGCGGAGTCGAAGGACACTTAAGTCACAAAATATCAATACACTTAGACTGTGCTCAGCATGAGATTAACTTGAAACGATAACATTTTTGAAAGTCTCAACGTTGCCAATAATAACATTAACCTGGATATTTCAATGAACAAAAGCGAAAAAGGTTGTCATTCCAAAGAAGAAATATTTCGTTTAACCCATACAGTTGCCTGCGCTGGCTGAGCATCTAAACTCAGCCCAACGGCGTTGCGGCAAATATTAGATAAATTACCCGAATCCAGTCACCCCGATCTTCTGGTTGGAACCAACACCATCGATGACGCCGGCGTATTTAAGCTAAATGATGAATTGGCGCTTGTGCAGACAGTAGACTTCTTTACGCCCATTGTAGATGATCCCTACACCTTTGGCGCGATTTCAGCAGCAAACTCTCTCTCCGACATTTATGCTATGGGCGGTGAGCCAATAACTGCTTTGAATATCGTATGCTTCCCAGGCAAAACGGTTGAGATGGCCGTCTTAACCGAGATTTTAAAAGGAGGACACGATAAAGCTTTAGAAGCAGGCTGCATTATTGTTGGAGGTCATTCTGTTGAAGACAAAGAAATGAAATACGGTCTGGCGGTAACTGGTAAAATTAATCCGAACAGGATTTTAACTAACGCTGGCGCTCTACCTGGAGACGCTCTCGTTTTAACCAAACCTCTTGGAACAGGAATCATTACCACCGCTTTAAAACTCGACACCATCTCTGATGAACTATATCAGGCCGTTACCGAATCCATGCTTATTCTTAATAAAGCAGCATCTGAACTTGCTTTAGAATTTGCAGCCAGCGCCTGTACTGACATAACAGGCTTTGGTTTTTTAGGACACGCCTGGAGTTTGGCCAAAGAAAGCGCAGTGGGGCTGGTATTCTATTCTGCTAACATTCCAAGATTTTCAGGTGTGGAAGAACTGGCGTCGCGAAAGTTCCTGACCATGGGCGACGTAACCAACCGCGTATATTTAGAAGGTCAACTTGAAATTGATGAAAAAATATCAGAAGATGTACTTCGAGTGCTTTATGATCCACAGACATCAGGCGGCCTTCTCATATCTATTTCTCCGGAAGTCGTAGAGGAATTTGTACAGGAATTGAAAAAACAGGGAGTCATGTCCGCGCAAATCGTTGGCCGGGCGACTCAGGAAAATCCCGGAAAATTAATTGTGCTTAATGATTAAAGCTCTTCTGGACCAGAATCCCAAATTCGAATAACTCCGAGATACACGACTATAGCGGGTACCATCTTTAATTCTATCGTTTCTCAAATCGACAATAATAAATCTTCTTTACTACAACTTCTTCACATTAATTTCTACCAAGACATATTTTTCTTGACAAAGTGTAATTAATTTATTACTTTATCGAAACGTTTCGATAGAATAACTCTGATTTCCTGTACAAGTTGATATTAAATTGCAATATATTACAATTCATTAGCATTTTTCGTAAAAACGTTTTTACAACTGAAAATGTCCCCTACAATAAAAGATGTAGCCAATAAAGCTAACGTTTCTTTATCCACAGTCTCATTAGTGCTTAATCATAAAACTAATGTACGTCCACATACAAGAAAAAAAGTGGAAGACGCTATTGCAGATCTTAATTATCATCCTCGAAGAAATGCTCGTGGTTTAGCTTCAAAAAAAACACACAACATTGGTTTCATTTTAACAGAAGATCATTTTTCTCAGGCAGAACCTTTTTATACAAAAATCTTCTTAGGTACCGAGTTTGAAGCTCGTAAATTCCATTACTATATTTTGCTTACCACTATTCAAAATAACTTTAAAGTAGGTTTTCATGTCCCCAGGTTTTTGTTGGAAAAAAATGTCGACGGTGTTATACTGGCTGGAAAGGTTCCCAAAAATCTAATAGATTATATTCAAAAAATTGGGCTTCCATTAGTTATAGTTGACTATAACATTCGAACAATAAATGCTTCAAATGTTTTTATAGATAATTTTCAGGGGGCGCAATTGGCAGTCACGCATCTTATAAAAAATGGCCATCGCCAGATCGCTTTTATTGGCGGTGAATTAAACCACCCCAGCATTAGCGAAAGACATCGTGGATATATTCAAACCCTTAATGAGCACAACTTACCCAAAGTAGAAAAACTCATATCTGTTAGTCAGCCAAAAACAGGTTTAGAAGATGGCTATGAAGCTACGCGAAAACTATTGGATACTGGAATCACCTTCACAGCTATTGTTACATCGAATGATACAATGGCAGTTGGGGCAATGCGATGTCTCAAAGAAAACAACTTTAAGATTCCACAAGACGTATCAATTATCGGCTTCGATGATATCGAAGCATGCATACAAGTTGAACCACGCTTATCTACAGTGAAAGTATATAAAGAGGAAATAGGAGCTATCGCAGTACGCCGGATTGTTGAAAAAATTGAAAATAATAAATTGATGAATAATCAAATCATAGTTCCGGTAGAATTGATGCTCAGAGAATCATCAGGGCAAGCCCCTGTTTATTCACGATAAACTTTATGTAAATTAATTTATGCAGGTTACAATTTTCAGAAAAGCTTGTACATTTCAAAGGACTGCAGATTTATTAGTATCGAAAAAAGTTCATTTTGAACCTCAACTGTCAATGACATTGAATCTAATATATTTTTCCTTTTTCCAATCTCGTGAACCATTTACAACAAATTTTCAAGTTTCCCCAAACATAATAAACAATATGAAAGGAGGTAATGGAAAATAGTGAGTTCAATTCAAACTAACTATAAATCAAAAAAAGGAGGCAAGAAGAAAAACTATTAGCACATAAAAAATTCATCTTATCGAATGAAAAACAAATCAAAAGTTATATCAATTTATGCAACTTTGTGAGAAAAATAATAATCCAACAGCAATTACTGTTGCATGACTGTGTACAAAAGCTTGACAAACATTTTTTTACTTGTGCATAAAATTGAAAACCTGACTTCTAACTTTACCAACCACACTTGCCATTTCGCAAATGTGTAAAATCACCGCACCATTTTGGGTGGGTGAAACTGGAGTTGAATTGTTAGGTTCATCATTTTGAGTTGTAACATTATAATATAGAATTACAATAATTTAAATCGTAGGGAATTCTAATAATTAAATGAAGGAGGTTTATTATGAAAGCTAAAGTTCTTTTAGTTAGTCTAATGGTGAGCCTGTTGTTCTGCGCGCAAGTATTTGGCCAGGGACATCGGGTAACCGGGCAAGTTATTGACGGAGAGGAGAGGGCTCCGATGCTTGGACTAAACATTGTCGTGAAGAATACAGAAAGAGGAACCGCTACTGATTTGGATGGGCGGTATGTATTGGAAAATATATCACCTCAGGATACCTTGGTATTCCTATATATCGGGTACCAGAGACAAGTAATTCCCGTCAGTGGGCGTGATGTCATTGATGTCCGTATGACACCCCAGGCCCTTGCCATGGAAGAGCTGGTGGTCACTGGGTATGGCACCCAGGTACGGAAAGAAATTACCGTTGCCATTTCCTCATTAGATGAACACGGTTTCACACGCGGTGCAGTGCAGGATGCTCAGCAACTGCTTCAGGCCCGCATGCCAGGGGTGATGGTCACTCAGAGCAGTGGTGAGTTAGGAGCTGCTCCGCTGATCCGAATCCGGGGCGGAACATCAGTATCGGCCAGCAATGCACCATTGATTGTGATTGATGGGGTACCCATTAATAATGAATCCGCGACTCCCAGCTTTGGTGTAACGAGTCAGGGCGGTGAGACCGGCGATACCGATCCAACCGGTGGCATCCGGGATAATGTTCTGAGCATGCTGAACCCGAATGATATCGCCTCCATTGACGTTTTGAAAGACGCCTCTGCGGCAGCCATTTATGGAGCCCGCGGTGGAAACGGCGTGATTCTGATTACCACCAAGAGAGGACAGCCCGGCGGCTTTGCTATGACTTACAGTGGCTATACCAGCACTTCGAGCGTGTCTAAAAAATTAGACTTATTGAATGCTGCGGAATACAAAGCTTTCAGGACGCAGGTTGGCGTCTCTGGCAGTAAAAACATAGGAACAGCCGACACCGACTGGCAGGACGCGGTTTTTAGAACGGGTATTAGCCAGAGTCATAATGTCTCCTTCAGTTCAGGTAGCGCTCTCACCCAGTACCGGGTTTCATTGAATTATCTGGATGAGGAGGGCATTGTGTTGGGTTCCGACCGGCAAAAGATTTCAGGCCGCCTGAATCTCGACCATAAAATGCTCGATGAAAAATTGCACCTGGCATTGCGCCTTAATCCCACCTACATCAAGCGTCATGATGCGCCGTATCGACAAACCGGCGGTTTTAACGGTGGAATGTTCACAAACATCTTCAAGCACAATCCTACAAACCCAGTGTATTTATCCGATGGGTCATTTTACGATTTTCCCAGCGCAGAGGTCCGGAATCCGGTCGCCCTGGCTGAGCTAATCGATAATGAAGCCACGAGCACGCGCATCTTTGTTAATGCCACCGCAGAATATGACTTCCTGCCGGAATTAAGCGCCAAGGTAAACTTGGGTTTGGATCGCACCGATGCTTCCCGCAAGATTTATCAACCGAAGAGTTTACCC
Source organism: uncultured Cytophagia bacterium (assembly GCA_964539665.1). GTDB lineage: Bacteria > Zhuqueibacterota > Zhuqueibacteria > Oceanimicrobiales > Oceanimicrobiaceae > CAZIKB01. The sequence continues at coordinate 16,508 of CAZIKB010000059.1, read as the reverse complement.
TATGCGGCCTCTTTTGGCGGCAGAGCCGATATCAGAAATAATGCATTACAATCTATGCTGTTGGAGACCACGCTGAATTATCGAACGGATATCGGCGGTTCGCAAAGACTGGAAGCCTGGGCGGGATATACCTATCAGGAGTTTGACAATTCAGGGTCCGGAGTAACTGCTCAAGACTTTGTCACCGACGCATTTTCATTTAATAACCTCGGCGGAGCAGCCAATTTTACCGAACGGCCGTTTTCCTACGCAGATGAGAACAAACTAATTTCTTTCCTCGGGCGCGCCAATTACAGCATCGCTGATGGTAAGTATCTGTTCAGCGCCGCCGTCCGCCGTGAAGGGTCTTCCCGCTTTGGCGAAGGTAAGAAATGGGGTACATTCCCCGCCGTGTCTGCTGGCTGGCGCATCTCTGATGAATCGTTTATGCAAGGTCTTGCAAGCGTGAGTGACTTGAAATTAAGGCTAAGTTATGGCATCACCGGCAACCAGGACATTGGAAATTATCGTTCATTGGTGATTCTTGGCACTGGAGCCAATGCCGTTCTCGGGGATCAGACCGTGACAGGTGTTTCCGCAACCCAGATAGCCAATCCCGATCTGCAATGGGAGGAAACCAGCCAACTGAATCTGGGAATAGACTTCGGTCTCTACAACAACAAAATTTCCGGTTCCATCGATGTGTATAGCAAAAAAACCACTGATTTATTACTCGAGTTTGACGTGCCGCAGCCGGCAGTGGTTCAAACCAGGCTGGATAACGCAGGAGAGGTAACCAACAAGGGCATTGAGATCGCGTTGAATACGGTGAATGTCTCCTCCGGAGATTTTTTCTGGCGCACCAACCTGAATTTTACCAGTAATAAGAACGAAGTAACCGATCTGGGCGAGCGGGATCAGATTATTACCGGTCGGGTCAATGGAGCCGGATTAAGCGGAGTAAATGCACAGATTATCAAACCTGGTCTTCCATTGGGAACATTCTACGGCTTTCGTTTCCTGGGATATGATGCCGATGGCAACGAAATATTATCACAAGAAGGTGGGCCCCTGGATGATGGCAGGTTTATTTTAGGCGACGCTCAACCAGACTTCACCTTCGGTATCACTAATAGCATCCATTATAAGAGATTTGACTTCCGAATCTTCTTACAGGGCGTAATGGGATTTGACCTTTTGAATAATACCCGTCTGGAATACCAACGGCCTTCCAATGTCTTTAATGGCATTAATCTTTTGGCAGGGGCGGTGGATGATGTGGCAAACGGATTGGACCCTGAAGCGCAGGTAGCCTTTACAGATCGATTTATTGAAGACGCATCGTTCCTCCGGTTGCAGAATGTCACCATTGGCTACACACTGAACGATGATTGGTTTAGAAACTTGCGGGTTAAAAACTTGCGACTTTACCTGAGCGCTGACAACCTGTTTGTGCTGACCGGCTACGAAGGTTATGATCCGGAAGCTAACACCTTTGATGAGGCAGCCGATGTGCCTACTCTGGGGATTGACTACACCAACTATCCTCATGCCCGGACCTTTAGTTTCGGTTTAAGTTTCGGATTATAATATGAAAAGAAATTTCAACATTAAAAGGGAGGTATGCTATGAAAAACCATAAACTTTGTTTTCTAATGCCGGTGCTCTTGATCTCGCTGCTATTTGCGAGCTGCACTAACCTGGACGAAAATCCCGTCAGCCAGGTCACACCGGATAACTTTTTCAAAACAGAAGGCGAATTGCTCGCCGCAGTGATCCCGGTCTATAATTCTGCCAGAGCATGGTCCTGGAGTGAAGCAGCGCACTTGCAGGAAGTCTCATCGGATGAAATATTCGTACCCACGCGAGGCGGAGACTGGGACGACGGGGGAGACTGGCGGAGAATGCAGCTACATACCTGGACGTCTGCTGATGGCAGACTTAATTCCGCATGGTCGGACCTCTATGGCGGCGTGGCACGAGCGAACGCTGTGCTGGAGAACCTGGAACAAACGACCAGTGACTCGCCACTTATCCCCTCTTTTAAAGCGGAAGTGCGATTTCTAAGGGCGCTTTTTTATTGGTGGTTGATGGATATGTTCGGCAACGTACCTATCGTCACCGTAGCGACTACGGATCCGGACAATCCTCCGGAACAAAATACCCGGCAAGAGGTGTACGATTTCGTGGTACAAGAAATCACCGCCGCGCTGCCGGATCTCGAGGAGGTGGCGACGACATACGGCAGGGCAACCAAAGGGGCTGCCAATGCTCTGCTGGCCACAGTCTACCTGAATGCCGAGGTCTATACCGGAACACCCAGGTGGAACGAAACCGTCGCAGCCTGTGACGCAGTAATTAATTCCGGTCAATATGAACTGATGCCCACTTATAGTGATGTCTTTGCAATAGAGAAAGAGGGACCTGGAAACCTGGAGAATATCTTTGTGGTTGCTAATCGGCCAGAAGGCGGGGTCGATTGTGTGCGCCTTTCAGCGACCTTGCATTACAGTCAGCTGCCCCACGGCCCGTGGAATGGCTTTTCTGTCCTGGCTGACTTCTATAATAACTACGATCCGGACGATGACCGATCCGACGTTTTGCTGGCAGGACCCCAGTTTGTGTTAGGCGGACCGAAGGCAGGCGATCCGGCACTCCAGCGTGATGGTGTTCGCCTGAATTTTTCTGTGGATTCACCCCTAATCGGCGCCACTGAATCACATGGTGTCCGCATGTTTAAGTGGTCGGTCGATCCCAATAGGAATGGTGGTAATGCCGGTAATGACTTTGCCATTTTCCGCTACTCGCATATCCTGCTCGCAAAAGCGGAAGCCATATTTAACGGGGCAACCGGCGGCGATGCCCTGGCCCTAGTCAACCAGGTGAGGGCCCGGTCGTTTGACCCGGATAAGGACCTTACGGCGTTAACCAGCGACTTAATCCTGGATGAGCGCGGTTTTGAGCTCTTATGGGAGGAACACCGTCGGACGGATCTGATCAGACACGGGCGCTTTCTTGACGCCTGGACACTAAAACCAGCAAGTGACGGCCCGCACAGAAATCTCTTTCCCATCCCACAGGTTCAAATGGATGCAAATCCCAACCTGGTACAGAATCCGGGATATTGATGCTCGTGCGGAAAAGTTTTCATATATGCCCTAATGACATCTTGACCATTTAGGTATGAGCGGCCCTGCTCGGTCGGGGCCGCTCACATTTTTTTTATTGAATCTAATTCTTGCTGAACAGCGCCTTTTTGTTTCCTCCTATGAACATTGTGAAAATAATCTCATATCTTTGTGGAATATATCTTATCCTGCTGTTCTCCTGCAGTGAGAAACCGCCAACCATTGAGATCGACCATCTTTTTACCTTACTCCCCGATGAATACACCCATCTGAAATTCGAGAACACCCTGCCCAATGAAATGAATTTCAACGTCTTTAAGTATCGCAATTATTATAACGGCGGCGGTGTGGCTATCGGGGATGTCAACAATGATGGCCTGCCGGATGTATACTTAGTCGCCAATCAGCAGTCTAATAAATTGTACCTGAATCAAGGTGATTTCCAGTTTAAGGACGTCACGAAGCAAGCAAGAGTGGCTGGAAACCATAACTGGTCAACTGGTGTATGCATGGTTGACATTAACGGCGATCAGCAGCTTGATATTTATGTCTGCAACTCCGGAAATATCAAAGGTGATAACCGCGCTAATGAGCTGTTTCTCAACCAGGGGAATCGAAAAAATGGTGTTCCCACCTTTATCGAGGCTGCTGCTGAATACGGAATCGATGATAAGGGATTTTCCACTCATGCTGCCTTCTTTGATTATGATAGAGATGGCGATTTAGATCTGTATGTACTCAATAACGCGTTCCGGGCCATGAGTTCATTTGATTTATCAAATAATTTGCGCCAGGAACGGGATCCCCACGGTGGAGACCGATTATATAGAAATGATAATGGGCGATTCGTGGATGTTAGTGATGATGCAGGTATTTTCGGTAGTGTCATTGCCTTTGGCTTGGCAGTAACGGTCAGCGACATCAACAATGACGGCTGGCTGGATATTTATGTGGCCAATGATTTTTTCGAGCGTGACTATCTCTATGTCAATAATCACGATGGCACCTTCACAGAAAAACTGGAAGAGATGATTCAACACATCAGTCTCTCCTCAATGGGCGGAGATATTGCCGACCTCAATAATGATGGATTTATGGAAATTTATGCAACCGATATGCTGCCGGAAGATGATTACCGGTTGAAAACCACATTCACCTTCGAATCCTTCGCCTTCTATCAAAAGAAAATCGAATGGGGTTATTACCATCAGTTAGCCCAGAATGTGCTCCAGTTGAACAGAGGATATGATCCCAAAAATCACATCTCATTCAGTGAAATTGGGCTGCTGGCCGGTGTTGCAGAAACCGATTGGAGCTGGGGAGCGAACATTGTGGAGTTAAACAACGACGGATTAAAGGATATTTTCGTCTCAAACGGAATATTTCGGGATGTCACAGATCAGGACTATATGGCGTATTTGATGCAGGAAAAAAACATGCGGGAGATATTGAGCGGCGACCGTATCGATTTTCGCGAATTAATTCAAAAAATACCTTCCACCAAGCTGCCAAATTATGCTTTTCGCAATAATGGAGATTTAACCTTCTCTAACCAGGCAGCGGAATGGGGATTGGATATTCCAGGTTTCTCGAATGGCGTCGCTTACGGAGATCTTGACGGAGACGGTGATAATGATCTAGTCATTAACAATGTCAACCAACAGGCCTTTGTATATCGAAACGAAACCGATTCCCTGACCAATAATCATTATTTACAAGTAAAACTGGTTGGAGAAGGGATGAATTCTTTTGCTATTGGAGCCAAAGTTACACTCAAATGTTTGAATCATCAGATCTATGTCCTGGAACAGATACCAATGAGAGGATTTCAGTCTTCAATTGATTATGTCCTGACTTTCGGATTGGGAGAGTATGTCCAGGTGGACACATTGATTGTAGATTGGCCGGACGGCGCCAGGGAAACAATAACAGATATTGCTGCAAATAGACTGATCACATTGTATCAGAGAAATGCCCGGCCGTTTACACCAGAACTACCTCGCAATCCAGATCCGATCTTCCAGGATATCACCGAGAATTTTCCTCTTCAGTATGAACATGTTGAGAATGAATTCAACGATTTTCAAAGAGAACTGCTCATCCCGCACAAATTATCCACTGAGGGACCTAAAATAGCCAAAGGGGATGTCAACAGCGATGGACGGCAAGATTTATATTTAGGAGGCGCTAAAGGATCTGCGGGGAAATTACTGATCATGACAGAATCGGGAACGTTTAAAAGCACTAATGAACAGTTATTCCAAAAGGCAAAAATTTCTGAAGACGTCGGGATAGCCTTCTTCGATGCAGACGGAGATAGTGACCTGGACCTTTATGTGGTCAGTGGAGGCAATGAGTATTCCACACGAGCACCTGCTCTCCTTGATCGGCTGTATCTTAACAACGGCAAAGGAGACTTCACGCAATCTACTAATGCCCTGCCCAGGTTCTACGCCAGCGGCTCCTGCGTCGAACCCGGCGATTTTGACGGCGACGGAGACGCGGACTTATTTGTGGGCAGCCGCAGTATTCCGTGGAAATATGGACTAACTCCGACAAGTTACTTGCTGGAAAATGACGGCAAGGGGCATTTTTCTATAGTCACTGAAAAGTATGCTCCCGAATTAGCAAACGCGGGGATGGTGACCGATGCTGAATGGATTGATTATAATAAAGATAGAAAGCTGGATCTGATAGTAGTCGGTGAATGGATGCCGCTAACCCTGTTCAAAAACACCGGGGATAGCCTGGTGAATGTCACCGAGCAGGCTGGATTAGCGAAAACCAATGGCTGGTGGAATTGTGTTTTGGTTGATGATCTGAATGAAGACGGGTACGTGGATTTTGTGGCTGGCAATTTAGGAGAGAATTCCAAAATCCAGGCCTCCCATGCGGAGCCTGTATCTATTTATATATCTGATTTTGACAATAACGGATTGATCGAACAAATATTGTGCTATTATAAGCTGGGGCATAGTTATCCCATGCTGCTTAGACCGGATTTGGTGAAGCAACTGCCCTATCTGAAGCAGAAATATCCCAGCCATGCCGATTATGCCGGAAAGCAGATAACGGAAATATTTAGCGAAAACCAATTGAACAAAGCCGTGATAAAAAAGGCCTATACGTTTGGTACCAGTGTGTTCTACGGAAATAAAGAAGGATCATTCCTCTGGCAGCTGCTGCCTACTGAAGCACAAATTTCACCCGTCTATGCGATCATGGCCAGAGATTTCGATTCTGACGGCTCGAAAGATCTGCTCCTGGCTGGAAATTTCTATGGCGTTCAACCCCAACTCGGGAGATATGATGCCAGCTACGGCACTCTGTTAACTGGAAACGGTGCAAACGGCGCTAACCAGTCGGATGGTAACATTGCCACAGGTTTTACCTCAGTACCGATTTGGAAAAGTGGATTATCCTTGACCGGCCAGGCTCGGGACATGGTTTCTCTTTCTTTACGGTACAAACCAGATGTAGTAATTATCGTAAAGAATGACGACCGGATTCAGGTTTATGAGATTACGGCGAGATAATCTATTATTAGACTTTATGGAATTGTTTGAATGAGCTATCCTGAATTATTCACCACGGAATAACACAGATAATTTAAAAACAGTAACTTAGTCGTGAATGAATCAAAAACAATTATTTTTCAAGATTTCTTCAATACTCATCTTGTAACCTATTGATTTTCAGTGATTTTTTCCTTGTTATTCCGTGGTTTATGAATTAATAAGGCTATAAAGAGATTAAGTAAAATGGGGCTTTGGCTCCTTTTTTGAACAAATTCCATAGAATTGAATTTACAGTTTATGAGGAGTTGCGATAAAATACGCAGCTCATTTGATAAAAAGGAATAAAGTTATGCGTATTCTAAGTATTATTTTTGTTATATTGCTCCTTCTTGGTTCCTGCACCTCTGCAAGTCGAACAACGAGAGAATATGACGCAGGTAAAACCAAGGTAAAGGTTGATAACCAGAACATAATGAGTATGACGATTTACGTTTTGCAGGGCTCCGAGCGCATAAATCTCGGTTTGGTACCAGGCCTAACCATACGTACTTTTACCATTCCAGATCACCTCGTAGCTCGCGCAACCTCACTGCGGTTACTGGCTGATCCGGTTGGAAGCAGTCATTCCCCTATAAGCGAAGAGTTCTCTGTATCACCTGGGGATGTGATTGAAATGGTGATTAAACCATTTTAATTTTTACTGCCACAACTGCATCAAATATGAACTGAGAAGAAAAGAAACCTGGTCACCTATTGAAATCAACATAATACCGATGCAGTGATGGATGTAATTGAAAAGGATTTGAGATTAAACAAATTGGATATCTGAAATTTATCAATATTGAGGAATAACGACTTATGACAATAAAATGGATAACATATCTTATCTCACACCCTGAACTAACATCAAATCTGAATATCAGGTTCAAGAAGCTTTTTATTCTCATCTGGATAGGAGCCCTTTTTGTTTATTCTTCCTGTAAGCAAGAAGATTCCATTCAAACCTTATTTGAAAAACTAACGGCTGAGGACACCAACATCGCCTTTGAGAACACTCTTGAAGAAGAACCCTTATTCAATAGCGTCAATTATCTCTATTTCTATGATGGCGGAGGAGTTGCAGTTGGCGATATAAACAACGATGGTCTGGCAGATATATATTTCACCGCCAATATGTATTCCAATCGCCTGTATGTAAATAAAGGTGATTTTCAATTTGAGGATATCACGGAAACGGCTGGCGTGGGAGGTGGAACAGAAGGGTGGTCAACTGGCGCCACCATGACCGATGTCAATGGGGATGGATTCCTCGATATTCATGTGTGTCGGTCGAACTATCTGGACAGAAAAGGTGCAAACCAGCTCTTCATAAACAACGGGGATTTCACCTTTACCGAAAGGGCTGCGGAATATGGCCTTGATCACACCGGACTTTCCCGACAGGCGGCTTTCTTTGATTACGACCTGGACGGTGATCTTGATATGTACCTGTTGAATCACTCTGTGCATTCAAAGGGGACCTTCCGCGGTGCCAGCGAGTTACGGGAAATCCGCGACGATGAGGCCGGGGATAAATTATACAAAAATGAAGATGGTCATTTTATAGATGTAACGGCTGAAGCCGGTATTTATGGAAGCAGTCTCGGCTACGGATTAGGGATTGCTGTTGGCGATATTAATTGGGACGGTTATCCGGATATTTATATATCAAATGATTTCCATGAGGATGACTACCTCTATTACAACAACGGAAACGGAACGTTTACCGAAGCGATGAAACTTTCTATGGGACACGTAAGCAGCGCCTCTATGGGAAACGAAATAGCGGATTTCAACAATGACGGTCTTCTGGACATTATCGTTCTGGACATGTTGCCTGAGAGCGAGGAAATTCGTAAATCGTCGGTCAGCGCTGATGCCTTTGATATTTATGACCTGAAATTGCAATACGGATATTATCATCAATTACGCAGGAATACTCTGCAGTTGAATAGAGGACCAGCCGTTAAAGGCAACGCGGCCTCGAAGGCGACAGTCCACCTGTTCAGCGAAATCGGGCAACTGGCAGGTATTCATGCCACGGACTGGAGCTGGTCCCCCCTGTTTGTTGACCTGGATAATGATGGTTACAAAGATTTATTCATCAGCAATGGCATTTTCCACCGGCCCAATGATCTGGATTATCTGAAATACATTAAGCAAAGCGAGACCAGAATAAAGTTAGGTGACCGAGGTGACCAGTCGACTCTCACTCCTATAGAAAAGGACAATCTGGCTGAAGTAGTCGGGCATATGCCCAGTGTTCCAGAAGCCAATTATGCTTTTCATTCTCAAGGAGATCTCACTTTCGTAAACCGCGCCGGTGAATGGGGACTTGGCGATCCCGGCTTTTCAAGCGGTTCGGCGTATGCAGACTTCGATAATGACGGCGCCATGGACCTGGTAGTGAATAATGTCAATTCTCCGGCCGCTATTTATAAGAATCTCATTTATCAAATCAGCAAAGATTCCCTGAATGCCGCCAACTATTTCAAAGTGAGATTAACTGGACTGGGCAAAAATACTTTCGGGATTGGCGCCAAAGTTATCCTTCACTATGAAGACAAAATATTCTTCCAGCAATTAATGGCTACCAGAGGATTCCAATCATCCGTGGAACCGGTGTTAAATTTCGGACTTGGAAACATTAACACACTTGATTCTCTGGAAGTCACCTGGCCTACGGGTGAATACCAAGTGCTAAAAAATCTTCGTGCCAATCAAACCATGACGCTGAATCAAACTGACGCCACAACTGTGTACGCCAATCCTTTCCAGAGAAACGAACAACCGCTCTTCCAAAATATTACCAAAGACGTGCAGCTTGTTTATAAGCATCAGGAAAACAAATACATTGAATTTAATCGGGAACCGTTTATCCCCCATTTCTTATCCACCACGGGCCCGGCATTTGCCATCCAGGATGTCAACGGCGACGGCCTGGAGGATCTTTTTCTTGGTGGAGCTAAACACCAGCCGGGCGCTATCTATCTACAGGATGAGCAGGGTAAATTTGAAGCCGTTTCCGAATCTATCTTTGGAAAGGATAGTTTGAATGAAGATGTGGATGCCGCCTTTTTTGATGCTGATGGAGATGATCTCCCAGATCTCTATGTTGTGAGCGGTGGTAATGAATTTTTCGGACGTGCAGATGCCCTGCGAGATCGGCTTTATATGAATGCAGGAAACGGCCGGTTTCGCAAAACGAAAAACATGCTTCCGGAAATTTATGCGAATGGCGACTGTGTGGAGCCAGTTGATGTTGACCATGACGGTGATGTGGATTTGTTTGTAGGCAGCCGCTCAATACCCTGGAATTACGGCATCATTCCCGAAAGTTATTTGCTTATCAATGACGGGCAGGGAAAATTCACTGATGAAACTGCCGCGCTTGCGCCTGACCTATCTAAGGTTGGGATGGTTACCGATGCGCTGTGGGTGGATTTGAACAAGGACTCCTACCAGGATCTCATCGTGGTGGGTGAATGGATGCCAGTGACTATATTTTATAATCAGAATGGTGAATTAGTCAATGTCACCCAAAAATACGGACTGCAAAACACCCGGGGCTGGTGGAATACGATTGCGGCGGCGGATTTTAATCAGGACGGTTTCATTGACCTTGTGGCAGGAAATCTTGGATTAAATTCTATGCTCACAGCCACGGCGGATAAGCCGGTGAAACTATTCATGAATGATTTTTCGAAAAATGGACGGCAGGATCAGATTCTCACATATTTTCATGAAGGAGAAGCTTATCCCATAGTATCACGCGAACAGATGATTGTTAATATTCCGTCTTTACAAACCAAATACGCCACTTTTGCGGACTATGCTGGCGAGTCGGTTCAGGATATTTTTCCAGTGGAGCAGTTAGAAGCAGCCACAGTCCGCACAGCAACTGAATTCGCTTCCATTCTTCTGATGAACAACGGTGATGAGACATTCAACATAGAGCAACTGCCGATTGAAGTCCAGTACTCACCATTCTACTCAACACTGATTGACGATTTTAATGAGGATGGATATCAGGATATGCTGCTGGGCGGCAATTTCCACGGCGTGGCTCCGAACCAGGGAAGATATGATGCCAGCTATGGATGTTTGCTTATTGGTGATGGCAAAGGAATATTTACGCCGGTCAGTCTTCAAAACAGTGGATTTGTTGTAACGGGAGAAGTTCGTCAAATCGCTTCATTGCAGAATGCTTCTGGTGAAACACTGATCATGGCTGTACGCAACAATGATACTGTAGCAATATTCAGGTGAGGGATTGAATAACCTGGACATATCAAAATCTATTTTGGGATAAAACCGCTAACCAACAATAGTGTTTTTGGTCAAACACTATTTGTCAACTCCATATGGTAAACATGAATGATTCACAACTAACTAATTAAATCCACAGAAACAAAGGTAGTGTCAAAAGTTTCATGAAAAAATGAAAAAAGTTGAATTCATATTAGCAATTTTATTAGGCCTTTAAAAGTAAGTTTTTTTAAGACATGACAACAGAAATAGACGGCTTCTTAACACAAAATTGTTGAAATAAGGCATTATTGTAGCTAACTAAAGAATATTATTAAACTTAAAGCATTTTTAAATTGAAAATATTTGACACTACCGAAACAAAGAAAGGGAGATAGAAATGAAGAGATACCGACTAATGGTGATGATGTTCTTTCAGTTCTTTATTTGGGGTGCATGGTATACCACTGTTGCTGTATATATGACTGCACATGGGATGGCTGATCTTACACATTGGCCCTATACTGTTAATCCAATTGCCGCGATTGTGGCACCATTTTTCCTCGGACTTGTCGCCGATCGTTATTTCGCAACCGAAAAAGTGCTCGGAGTATTGCACCTGCTTGGCGGTGTTTTCATGTTAACGGTGCCGCTGGCCGTCGGTTCTCCCGGCATCTTTATCTTTCTGTTGCTGCTTTACAACCTGTGTTACATGCCCACCATCGGGCTTGCCAATTCCATATCCTTTCACAACATCGAGAATCAGGAAAAACAATTCCCGTTAATTCGAGTTTTCGGAACTATTGGCTGGATTGTGGCAGGTCTTGTAATCAGTTTCGGACTTTCACGGTTCACAACCGTCTTACCGGAAGAAACACCACTGCCACTCTACATGACAGGCGTTGCCAGTATCTTACTTGGACTATTTAGTTTTACTCTGCCTCATACACCACCGCCGGCTGCGGGCGAAAAGGTGTCCATGCGGAGCATTATCGGTCTGGATGCGCTGCAACAATTGGGCAGTCGTCCCTTCTATATATTTCTATTCTGTTCATTCTTAATCTGCATTCCACTTGCCGCATACTACAATTTTACCCAAATCTTCCTGAAAGCTGCAGGATTTTCAAAAATTGCTGGCACACAGACTTTAGGACAGATGTCTGAAGTGATCTTTATGTTATTGATGCCATTCTTCTTTGCACGTTTTGGGCTTAAATGGATGCTGCTAACGGGAATGCTGGCCTGGGTACTGCGCTTTGCACTTTTCGCCCTTGGAGCGCCAGCTTCTATTTTCTGGATGATCATTACGGGCATTCTCCTTCATGGCATTTGTTATGACTTTTTCTTCGTCACTGGCCAGATTTATGTGGACAAAAAAGCTAAACCGCAAATTCGGGCACAGGCCCAGGGACTCATTGTTCTCGTGACCTACGGTCTCGGCCTGGGGATAGGGGCTCAAATTGTTGGCCGATTACGAAATGAAATAATCGATATTACCAATGCGAATGTGCTGAACCAGTTTCAAATTTTCTGGCTCATTCCAGCGCTGTTCGCAGGTGCTGTAATGTTGATATTTGGCTTACTTTTTAAAGAAAAAATGACTAACACAGAAAAAGCGTAACTTTGTATTATATTGACTTGCGACCCCGATTCTATGTTGCGGTGACCTTCCGATACCCATTTTAGGTTTGTTAACACAGGGTCGGGATTCGAGAATAGTTATGCAATTTTCCTTGAAATCGCTTTGTCTTTTGATTATATTGTTAAAATTATGACAAACTCGACACATGACTTGAATTCTATAATAGAAAGGAGATAATATAGTGCAAGCTTTAAAACTGGGATTGGTAGGCGCAGGATTTGTTGCAAATTTTCATGCACGAGCTTTAAAGCAAGTTAGAACTGTGGACCTAACTGGCATAACATCTCTTGATCCACCACTGTCGGAAGCGTTGTCGAAAATGGTCAGGGAGAACGGCATTGGCGAGGGTGTTGTTTACTCTAACATCGCTGAAATGGCAAATCATGTAGACGCCATGGCCATTTATGCTCCAAATTTCGCACGTATTGAAATTATGGAGCAGATCGTGGATGCAGTGAAAAAGGGCGCCAAACTGAAAGGAGTTATTTGCGAGAAACCTTTAGGGCGAAACATGAAGGAAGCCCGCCGCCTGGTGGAACTGGCTCAGGAAGTCGGACTTAAAACTGCCTATTTTGAAAACCAGATTTTCATGAAACCGATTCGTGCGCAATTAGAACAGCTTGCACCGCAACAGAAGACCATGGGCCCACTGACGTTGACACGCTCGGCCGAAGAGCATGGCGGCCCGCATGAACCGTGGTTCTGGGACCCGACAAAACAGGGCGGCGGCGTTCTTAGTGATATGGGCTGTCACAGCATTGCGGTTGGTTGGTATGTTCTTAATCCAATAGGAAAACCGATAACTTTTATGCAGCCAATTTCAGTATCGGCAGAGTGTGCTCTTCTCAAGTGGGGATTGCCGGATTGGCGCGCGAAGCTGCTTAAAGAGCGTGGTGTGGACTACGCAAAAACCCCGGCAGAGGATTTCACAACCGGAATAGTTACTTTTAAAAATCCCGAGACGGGTCAAATCGCCAAAGCGCAGTTCACCGATTCCTGGATGTTTGAGAAACAGGGTCTGCGCCTGTTCATGGATGGCATGGGACCGGGCTACGCTTTCGAAGTTAATACTCTTATTTCATCGCTCCAGGTTTTCATTGGCGATGTTGCCGCCGAAGCAACGGCTGACGCTGAAACAGCGCTGGAAAAATCCACGGCATCGCGGGGCTTGTTGGCGGTGCAGCATAATGAGCCAGACCTCTACGGTTACACCGACGAAAATGAGGATGCTGCAAGAGCATTTCTTGCGGGTAAAGATGCTTCGTTAACATGGGATTACGGACTCGAGATTACTAAGCTGGTGATGGCTGCATATATGTCTTCCGAGCGACAAAAAACGATTGATTTGACCGATCCGGCTATTCAGAATGAACTGGAGATGTTTGTGCCTTTAATCCAGCAGGGTAAAGGTGTTGATGTGCTTTATAATTAATCATAATTAATTTTAACAAGGATGAGTTTTAGCTATGAAAAATTTCATTGCAATTTTGGGACTGTGTCTGTTATTAACAAATTGTCAGGGAGGAAAGAGGTTACTTCTCACCTCGGGCGAACAGAAAGCTGGTTGGAAAGTTCTTTTCGACGGGAACTCGTTTAAAGGCTGGCGCGGTTTCAAAGAGGACAACGTGCCAAAAGGCTGGGAGATAACCAGGTCGGGAGAACTCCATTTCACTGGCACAGGAAATGGAGATATTATGACCGTAGAGGAGTTTGGCGATTTCGAACTCCAGCTTGAGTGGAAAATCTCCCCCGGTGGAAACAGTGGTATTTTCTTTCGGGTATCTGAAAAACGGGATGCTTCCTGGCACACCGGTCCCGAAATACAGGTTCTCGACAACAAGGGTCACAAAGACGGACAAAATCCAATAACGTCTGCATGTTCAAATTATGCACTGCATGCTCCAACTAAAGATGTAACCCGGGAGGTCGGGCTTTACAATGAAGTCAGGATTGTTGTGGAAAAGAATCATGTGGAACACTGGCTCAACGGATTTAAGGTTGTCGAATATGAGATAGGAGACTCTGAATGGCAATTGTTGGTTGCCAATAGCAAATTTGGGAAACTGCCAGATTATGGACGTTACCGTTCTGGTCATATTGTCTTACAGAATCACGGTGACAAGGTTTGGTACCGCTATATCAAAATTCGTCCGTTATGATGTTTATTATTTCAAATCTCAGGTAAAGCAAATGAGCTAATCCAATCACTGTGAATTATTGGGCGGATTAGGACTGCATATTTAAACCATATTTAACAATAATGAGGAATCAAAAATGAAAAACGGAAAAAAACCAAAAGGATTAACTCGACGGGATTTCTTAAAGACTACCGCTATTACCGCTACAGGCATTTCAATCATTCCACGACACGTTTTGGGAGGTACCGGGTACATTGCACCGAGCAACAAGGTTAATTTAGCAATTATCGGCACTGGTGGCCAGGGGACCTATGACATGACCCAGCTATTGGCAATACCAGATGCCCAAATAGTTGCTGTTTGTGATGTCTTTGATGAGTTCCACATGTACGAGGATCGTTTCGCGGGACGAAAGCCCGCTAAACATGTTGTAGAGAATCACTATGCAACACAATCAAATAATAGTGAATACAAGGGCTGTGCTGATTACGTAGATTTTCGTGAAATGTTAGAGCAGGAAAAAGATATCGATGCAGTAGTGGTTTCCACTACGGATAACGTGCATGCAGTAGCTGCTATGGCCGCGATCAAACGCGGAAAGCACGTTTACTGTCAGAAGCCGTTAACTCTTGACGTCCACGAAGCTCGGATGCTTACTGAAGCAGCCCGCAAGAAAGGAGTTGCCACACAAATGGGCAATCAGGGACACGCGGGTGAAGGAAACCGGTTAATGGTAGAATGGGTAGCGGATGGAGCCATTGGCGACGTACATGAAGCACATGTCTGGACTAACAGACCCGCTGGCTGGTGGCCACAGGGCGTTGACAGACCTGATACCGTTCCTTCCGTACCACGCGGCCTTGATTGGAATCTCTGGCTCGGGCCGGCGCCTTTTCGTCCTTACCATCCGGCATATGTACCGTTCAAATGGCGGGGTTGGTGGGATTTCGGGACCGGTGCGCTCGGCGACATGGGCTGCCATCTGATCGATACTCCGGTTTGGGCGCTCAATTTGGGTAATCCTATTAGTGTGCAGGCAAGTTCCACCCCGGTGAACAACGAAACCGGGCCATTAGCTTCCATCGTTCACTATGAATTTCCAGCACGGGGCAGTATGCCGCCTGTGAAAATGTCTTGGTATGATGGGGGCTTGATGCCTCCCAGACCTGCCGAACTGGAAGATGGACGGAAGATGGGCGACAGCGGCGGCGGTGTTCTCCTAATTGGCGATAAAGGCACAATCATGTGCAGTACCTATGGTAACAACGCAAGGATAATACCAGAAACGAAAATGAAAGCCTACACCCTGCCACCAAAAACCATTCCCCGCGTTGAAAGTATTTATCATGACTTTATTCAGGGATGCAAGGGTGGCACCACGCCATGTTCCAATTTCGAGGTCTCAGGCCCAATGACGGAAATTGTGCTTCTCGGTAATCTGGCCATTCGAACACCCGGCCAGCGATTGCTCTGGGATGGAGAGAAAGTGGCAGTCACAAATGTACCGGAGGCGAATAAGTTTGTCAAGCGGGAGTATTATGGAGACTGGACCTTATAGCTTTAAGAAACCTCAAATTGATGGAGTGAACAAGTAACAATGAATGAACAAAAGTCAAAGAAAAGCATTAACAGGCGAAGCTTCCTGCGGTACTCTGCTGCCGCAGGAGCAGGTATGTTTATTTCGCCGAAGATATTGGGGCAGCAACGGAACAAAACTTCAAATGACTTGAATATTGCGATATTAGGAACAGGATCACAGGGACAGGTTTTACTGAATGCCGGCCTTAAAATCCCGAATATTCGCTTTAAAGCAGTG